>NZ_JH976535.1:14839-614839 GCF_000183545.2 Thermaerobacter subterraneus DSM 13965 | reverse complement strand
GGATTCCCGCATCGTCGCCCAGCGCAGCTGGTACCAGCCGCACCCTGACGCGATGGACGGGCATGACGCGCTGGGAGACTTCACGCAGCAAGGGGTCCCAAAAGGCCTCGCCCGCCCGTGACAATCCCCCACCGATCACAACCCGTTCCGGGGCCACCAGGTTCACCGCAGCGGCGAGTCCTTGAGCGAGGGCGTGCGCCGCTTGCTCCAAGATCTCCCGGGCCCGAGGTTCACCGGCGCGGGCCGCCTCGGCTACGTCGGCTGCCGATGGTGGCCCCCCACCTTCCCGTGACAGGCCGGCCTGTGTTGCTGCACGTTCGACGGCGGATGCGGAAGCATACTGCTCGATGCAACCGCGATTGCCGCAACCGCATGGAGGGCCGTCGGGGTCAAGGACGAGGTGGCCGATCTCGCCAGCGGCATCGTCGTTACCGTAGTACGGCTTCCCGTCCAGAATGAGGGCAGCGCCTACGCCGGTGCCCAGGGTGACACAAAGGAGATCGGTGGCGTCGCGCCCAGCGCCGAATCGCCACTCGCCATACATGACGACGCGCACGTCATTGTCGATCCACACCGGGACTCCTTCCGGTAAACGGGCCTGCAAAAGGTCGGCAAAGGGGACGTCACGCCAGCCAAAGTTTGGAGCAAGCCGTGCCATCCCGTCTCGCCTGCGCACCGGACCAGTGACGCCCGCCCCGACGCCGAGAAGGTGCTCCCGCTCGACCCCAACCCGCGCCAGACCTCGTTCAATGAGCCGGGCGATGAGATCGGCAATCGTGTCAGGCCCACGACGCCGCGGTGTGGGCAGAACGTCCCTCCATAGTACCCTGCCGTCGGTGGACACCAAGCCGACGCGCAAGTTGGTGCCACCCACATCCACACCCGCAAGCACACCGTCGCCTTTCGTCATGATCGGGATAGCACCGCCTTGAAGTGCTCGATCATGGGAACGGGCGTGGGATCGATCCCGCGCAGGAGGGCGAGGTACAGGCTCACGTAGTCCCCGAGGTGGACGAGAGAGAACAACCGGGCCAGCCGTCCCCTGCCACGGGCCTGTACGACCCGAACCCCTCCCGCGCGCTCCCGCAGCACCTCGACGGTAGCGGCGACACGCTGTTGCAACACTCGGGGCGCCTGGTCATCGGTCAAAAGAATGAAGAAGAAGCGACCAAACAACTCCCGCTCCATCTCCCACCCGACGGCCTCGTCGTGATGGGCGTCTGGAAGCAGGTTGGCGAAAGCCATGACCTTAGCGTTCTCACCGAATTGCCGCTTCCACCGCTCCGCAACAGCACCTGTATTCGGATTCAAGCCGTAGACGACGGGAATGTGACCGCGCAACGCGAGGGCGAGCTGCTTTGCCTCGTTATCCGTAACCGGCATGGCCGTCCCCCACCGGCGAGCCCCTTCGGCGAGAACCGCGTAGAGCTCTCCCAGCTGCTCCGCAAGCTCGACACCTGTGTTGCCCGCCAACCCCAACTTATGAAAAACCCCGAGAAGGGCCATAAAAAGGTAACCGATGGCCATGCGGGGCGGCGTACCCCCCGGCACATGGATCACCGGGTGGCCATAGCTCCGCGCACGCGCCGCCAGCTCGCCACCGGCGGTGATGACGACGGCCGAAACACCGGATGCGGCGGCCTGTTCGTAGGCCTGCAGCGTCTCCTGGGTATTGCCTGAGTAGCTCACGGCCACAACGAGGGTGGTGCGCCGTAGGTATGCAGGCGGTTGGTAGGCTTGGCAGATCTCGATAGGCACCTCGGAGCGATCGTAAAGATAGGTTCGCAGCAGGGTCGCCGCAGTGGCGGACCCGCCGCCGGTACCGAGAATGAGTACGTGGTCCGGCATAGGGATGCCTGCCAGGTCCGCCTGCTCCACTCGGCCCCACGCCTCCCGGAACTGTCGCGTATAGTCATCCACCAAGGAAAGGGCACCTGCTCGATCCAGCCGTCTGAGAGCGTCGAGATCATCGAGGTCCACGGGCATCCCTGGCACCAGGCCAACCTCCTCGTTCCGATGCAGCTCCTGGGCTGGGGACTGCCAGGCCAGGGCGACGGTCTTGCCCGGCTTGCCCGGCACGCTGGCATGGCATTCGACGTAAGGGGAGCCGATTCCTTTCGGAATCGATCATATCCTTTCATGTGTTAGCAGGATATGCGGACACCTTGAACAAAACCGAAGGCTACTGGGAGCGGATTCTTTACGAGTTCGCGACACTTCCGCTCCAGTGCGTAGCCATCAGCTGTACTGGACGATGCGGCGGGGTCCGATTGGTAACGAAACATGATAGAGTCGAGGACGAGACCGCCAGGAGGATCGGAGCGTCATGCCCACCAGCAGCAAGAGCCAGGCGATCCTGGAGCACGTGCGACGCGTTCGCTTCGCCACGGTGGCGGAGCTCAGCGCCTCCCTCGGTGTGTCAGCTGTGACCGTGCGCAGGTACCTGGCACAACTGGAAGAACAGGGCCTTCTGACCAGGACTCGAGGCGGAGCCATCGCCATCGGTGATCTCCTGGAGGAACCGGCACTCACGGCCAAGGAAGGGCGCCAGGCCGAAGAGAAGCAGAGGATTGCGGCCGCTGCCGTCAGCATGATCAACGACGGCGACGTGATCGCCCTCAATGCTGGGTCGACGACGGCGGCCATCGCGCGCCTGCTTACCACTCGCCGGGAAATCACCGTAGTGACCAATTCCCTCCCGGTCATCCGCACGCTGGCCGGCAATCCGGACATTCGCATGCTGATCGTGGGCGGGCAATTGAGAAACCGTTCGCTGGCCCTGGTAGGGCCCCTGGCCCTGCAAAACCTGGCCGATCTGTTTGTGGACAAGGCGTTTCTCGGAGTGGACGGCATCAGCGTCGAGCATGGCATCACCACGCCGAACCTGGACGAGGCTGTGGTCAACCGCACCATGCTGCGCCGGGCGCGCAAGGTGATCGTCGTCGCCGACCACACCAAGTTCGGCAGAGTCTCTCTCTCCCGGATCAGCAGCATCGAGGAGGTGCATACCGTCATCACCGACCAGCTCGCGCCCGCCGATGCCGTCGCCTGTCTTCGGCAATTAGGTAAGGAAGTGGTACTCACGTGACGTGTCAGGCAGAGACGGGCACGGTCGGAAGTTCACAATGCCCCCTTCCACCACGAAACCGACGTGGGAGAAGAACGGGTCCCGAGACTGTCCAGGATCCCGGTCGGTGTGCCGCAATGGGCGGGGGAGTACCCTCCGTCGGGCGAAGGACAATCTTCGCCTTACCAGTTACGAGTTACGAGTCGCCGTACGAGTTACGAGAGCGTTGGATCCGGGAACGAAATGTTTAGCCACGGGAAGGGGTCGTCGTGTAAATCTCAACCCATCCACGAAACCGCGACGACTCCCAAGAGCTGTCGCCCAACAAATCCTTTTGTTTAGCCGGCCATGCCGGTCGAGCTCACGGCGCCTCGTCGCCGCTTGACGACAGCACTCAAGCCAAGTAGAAGACCGAAGAAAACGATCACAGCCCCAGCAAGGGTTCCAGGTGAATGCCCGAACACCTTTCCCGCGCCCCCTATCAGGATCCCTACCCACTGAAAGTCGGAGTCTCCGAACGTGGTGTTGGCGAACCCCAAGTCACCCAATGTCGGCAGCAACAGAGCGGCTCCCACGGTGATCAAGATTCCGTTGGCAAAGGCGCCCACGACACATCCCCAACGTCCTCCGGTTGCATTGCCGAATACGCCGGCGGTACCACCAACGAAAAAGTGTGGCACGAGACCGGGCACGATGACGGGGAGCCCGATGGCCGCCAATCCGAGCATGGCCAAGATGCCTCCAACGAAGCTTGCAATGAACCCGACCAGTACCGCGGTAGGAGCATAGGGAAAGGTGACGGGGCAGTCTAGGGCCGGACGAGCTTCCGGAACGATACGTGCCGAAATCCCTTGAAAGGCAGGAACGATTTCGGAGATAATGAGACGAACGCCCTGCAGTATGATAGCTACACCAGCAGTAAAGGTGAGGGCCTGCATCAAAGCGAATGCCCAGACACTCTGGTCGCCCGCAAGTTCCACTGCCTTATTCCCCGCGGCCAAAACCGCTATGACGAAAACGGCCAGCATGACGACTGCAGTGGCCACTAGGGAATCACGGAAGAAGGACAGTGAAGACGGAAGGCGGTACTGCTCGATCGAGTCTTCTGCCCTACCCACCCTTGACCCAATGAAGCCTGCTAACCAATAACCTAGGGTGCCGAAGTGCCCCAGGGCAATGGCCTGGCCACCGGTCACGCGCGACATGTATGCATCGGCCATGGCAGGCATCACGACCATGAGAACCCCCAGCACGAACGAACCCACCAGGACGAGCGCGGCACCCTTCAAACCGACGGTACCGAGAACAGCAGACAGCAAAGCAGCCATGAAGAAAGTGTGATGCCCGGTCAGAAACACATACTTGAGCGGCGTAAGTCGTGCTATGATCAGGTTCGCAATGAGGCCGAAAACCATGATCAGGGCGGTTTCACTGCCTAGCGTACTCTGGGCAATAGCGACAATGGCTTCATTATTGGGTACGACCCCACGAACGCCGAACCCGGCCTCAAGTAGAGGAGAGAGTTTATCGAGACTACTCACTAGTGTGTTGGCACCGGCACCCAAGATAACAAAGCCGAGGACGGCCTTGGCCGTCCCAGTGATGATGTCACCTACCGGCTTGCGTTGCACGGTCAACCCCACGAGTGCTATTAGGCCCACGAGGACGGCGGGTTGACTCAGCACGTCCTTGACGAACTGGCCGAGAATCGCCATGGATCACCCATCCTTCCCCACAACCGCTTGGATCTTCGACCGGATTTCCTCACGATCGAGGTAGTTCATGACCGTGACAATAGGTACGTCATCTCGGCGCAAGACCTCTGCGAGCTGGCTAGACGTCACTATTAGATCCGCTGGTGTTGACCTGGCAGATGTGATGTCGGAAACCTCCACCGAAGCTTGGATACCAAGTTCTTTAAGGACGGACTCCACGTGAATCCGCAAGATCAAGCTGCTGCCAAGGCCCATGCCGCAAACGGTCAGAACGCGCACTTACATTCCCCCTGCAACACCTAATGTATGCCCGTTTCGCCACTACAGGATCCATAACGATTATTTCGATTGGAGCGGTTATGCATCAACGTAGTACAACGTAGTAATAGTTTAGTTATACACCCTCGAAGCATGCACATTACCGATGTAGTCTCGTCTCACACCCTCTCCGTGCGGTCCTCGACACCCGTCAACGCTCGCCAGGCTTCGTCAGGCGTCTTGGCCTCCCGTACCCGGCGCAGCGTCTCCGCCTTCGCAAGCTGTTCCGCAAGCTGGGCCATGGCCATGACGTGGGCGTCGTGGTCCACGGCGGCCAAGGGGATCACCAGGTCCACCGGATCGTTGGCACCATGACCGAACGCGACCGGAACGTCGAGCCGGACGAACGCCAGCCCGGTGCGGGACACCCCGTCCTCCGGCCGGGCATGGGGCATGGCGATGCCCGGAGCGATCACCATGTACGGCCCCAGGCTCTCGACGGTCCGGATCATGGCCTCGACGTATCGGGGCATCGCGATGCCCCCGGCGACCAGCAGACGCCCCGCTTCCATGACGGCCTGCCGCCAGTCGCCGGCCCGGACCCCCAGACGGACCAGCTGGGGAGCCAGGAGGTCCTTCAGTTCCAATTTCGTTCAACTCCCTCCCTCGGCCGTCCGTGAGTAGCAGCTCGTTTCGATCACACTCTTAGGTCCCCATTGGTTCGCTCTGGACGGACGAGATCCTTTCGAACTTCAATCACAAGGGCCGGAACACAGTGCACGTGGTTGCGCCCCCGATGGCATCTGGCACCAACCCCTAATCCGCTGAGCGCACGGGCCCGTGACCGCATCTAACGGTGGGACTCGTGACGGCTCGGGAAGAACGCCGTCATCCCCCCGTAGTAGGAAGGCGCGGCGGGGCGGGGTAGACGTGGCACCTGCCTCGTTGGCTGAATGCGCCGCTGTTCGCGGCACTGACACAACGGCTTGTCAGCGTGCCCCGTTCGGCGGGAACTGCGGGATGTCGATGAGACCAAAGAAGTCGATGAGACCGAAGAACTCGAAGTACACCGCGGCATCCACCATCATGAGGAAACCGACCGCCCCGAGCATCCAGCTTAGGCCCTCACGAGCGTTGAGTGAGATCCACCGGCCGAGCCGCTCGTAGTACGGCTTCAGATGCCGATCCGTCGCGCGATAGGCCAGCATCAGCGTGATGGGCGGCATCACGAACATCACGTTGTAAAGGAGGAGGATCGGCAACCACTGGGTCACCGGTAGCTCGGCGCGCGTCATGAGTCCAATGGTTCCGAGGTACGGTCGCGGTGACCAGCTCCGCCACCGTCACCGATACACCCAGCGCGAATGTCAAGGCCGGTTGAATTTTGTCGGCATGATCGAAGTGCAAGCCCCCAGCGGGCGGCAGGACAAGCGTGGCCGCCTCGGTAAGGGTGGGTGCAGATCCGTAGGCGGCCCCTTGGCGGGCGCAGGCAGGAGGGCGGCCGCGGTGGGTCGTGGGCCTTGAGCTCGGAATTTTGTCTGGTCGGCCCCCTCCTGCGAACCGCCTACATGGGCGCGGCTCTGGCCGATAGCCCGGACAGGTGAGTGCGCTGCGATCGCCGTCTGCGCCCCCAGAGCCCGTGAGAGGGGGAACAACGCCGTGCCACGGTATTTCGGGCTCGACCTCCATAAACGGTACGTCCACGGCTACGAATGGCAGGTCGACCAACATAAGGGAAGGCATTTCCGGTTCCCCAATACCGAAGCCGGGTGGGCGACCTTCGTCCAGCAACTGCATGCCGATGACGAGGTGGCCCTGGAGGTCACCGGAAATGCCTTTGCCGTACACGACCTGCTTTCGCCCCATGCCGGCAAGGTCCTGCTGACCAACCCCCTGGAGCTCAAGCGCTTGGGGCCGGGCCGGCACACGGATCGCAAGGATGCCGAACGCCGCGCCAAGACGCTGGCCCTGGGGATGATGCCGGCCGTGTGGGTGCCACCGCCGGCGGTGCGCGAGGTTCGGTACCTTTTGCAATACCGGGACCGGTTGGTCCGGAACCGGCGGCGGTATCGGACGCAGGCCAAGTCGGTCCTCCAGCGCCACGGGCTCCCCATCCCCTGGAAGGTCGACCCGCGGCAGTGGCTGGATCGGGACGAGGTGAACCGGCTGCCGCAGGCCGAACGCGTCATCCTCCTGAGCGCGATCCGGCAGCTGGAGGCGGTGGACGCCGATCTTCACGCCGTGGAGGCGGAGATTGCGCGGCAGGTGGCCGACCAGCCGGGCGTTCAGCTCTTGCTGACGATCACCGGGGTGGGGCTCATCACCGCGGTCACGATCTGGGCGTACCTCGGGGATCCAACCCGCTTTCGTACGGCCAAGCAGGTGACGCGGTACGCCGGCCTGGACGCATCGGTCCACCAATCGGGTGAGCAGGACCACCGGGGGCGGATCAGCCGGAACGGAAGCAAGCTGTTGCGCACCGCGCTGGTCGAGGCCGCTCACGCGGTGGCGCGTCACGATCAGGGCCCCTTCGGTGAGTTCTTCCACCGAAAGCAGCAGCAAATCGGGCATCATAAGGCGGTCGTGGCCTTGGCTCGGAAGCTCCTCATCGTCGCCTGGCGCATGCTTCTTACAGGCCAGCCCTACCGAGCCGCGAAGCCCACGCTTGTCGCCCAAAAGCAACGGCGTCTGGTTGAGGTCGCCCAAGCCGTGACCGACTGGGACGCGGTCGCCGAGGCCCTTTGGCCGGACAGCCTCGAGGATCGCCACCGTCGGCGAAGAGTGGCTTGATCGCTGGGGGCTTGACTTCGAACACACTCCTGTTGGACGTCAAGCCGGAACGGGTGTTTGCCTCCATTCCTCTGGCGTGGAGTTTTCATCCGGATGGCCCTCCGGGGCAACAGCGTACGGAAAGCCTAGCTCCGTGGCGATGATCGCTTCCCCATCGCGGGCCTGGGAAGCTCGACGGCGGATCATCCGGAGCTTGCGCTGGGTGGCCAAAGGCCTCTCACCACGATAAGGCTCGCCCGTGAGCATCATTCGCCAGGCGGTGTCACGGCCGGTGCAAAAATGACCCAGTAGGGTCGGATGAATTTTGACCCACCCCGCCGAACCGAGTCCCATTCCCTTCCCAGGAATGGAGGCCGGTTCATGCCGAAAGGTGGGTCGTTGATGGATATTCTGCGGCTGAAGGCTGAAGGCCTGTCCGTTCGGGAAATTGCCCGCCGTACGGGGTTGTCCCGGAATACGGTGCGGAAGTACCTGCGCCAACCTGCGCCACCCCGGTACAAGCCGCGGCCGCCCAAGGCGTCGAAGTTGGATCCGTTTAAGCCGTACCTCGAGCAACGAATGGCCCAAGGGGTTTTCAATGCCAATCGTCTCCTGCAGGAGCTCCGGGCCCAGGGTTATACCGGCGGAAAGACGATTCTCAAGGAGTTCCTTCGGCCCCATCGCCCGCCCCGGGTCCCACGCGCCGTGGTGCGCTTCGAGCTCCCGCCGGGGACCCAGGCGCAGGTCGACTGGGGGGAGTTCGCCTACACCGACCTCCAGGGACGACGGCGGAAGGTTTACGGGTTTGTCATGGTCCTCAGTTACTCGCGGGCGATGTACGTGGAGTTTGGGGAACAGCAGGACCTGAGCACCCTCTTACGATGTCACCTCCACGCCTTCACGGCCTTGGGGGGTGTCCCGAAGGAGATCCTCTACGACAACATGAAGACCGTCGTCCTTCGCCGCCATGGTGCGGAGGTGGATTACCACCCAAGACCCAAGGATGCTTGACTTTGCGTTGCTTGCCGGGTTTGCCCCTCGGGTGTGCCGGCCGTATCGGGCCCAGACCAAGGGCCGGGTGGAGCGAGCCATCGGCTATCTCAAGAGGCACTTCTGGCCCGCTGTGCAGTTCACCGACCTGGCCGATCTCAACCGGCAGGTGCGGGCGTGGGTGGCCGAGGTCGCGAATCGCCGCATCCACGGGACCACCGGGCAGCGCCCCGCCGATCGGCTGGTGGAAGAGCAGGCCCATCTGGCGCCCCTTCGGCCCTTGGCGGCTTTCACGTCGCTCCTGCACGAAGAACGCCGGGTGAGTCGGGATGGCTACGTCCAGTATGCGGGCAGCCGCTACGGTGTGCCCTGGCGTTATAGCGGCCGGTACGTCACGGTGTTCGCGACCGAAACGGAGGTCGAGATCCGCGACGGGGACCGGGTGATTGCCCGGCACCCTCGGGCCTTGCTGCCCGGACTGACGATCCCCCTTCCTGAGCAGTACCACGGCCTTGCTTTGGGTGGGACCCAACGTCCCGAGCCGCCCCAAGGCCAGCAGGTCGTCGGCCCGGCGGTGGAGCGCCGCTCGCTCCAGGTCTACGAAGACCTTCTTCTGGCAGGTGAACGCCGGTGATCACGGTGGACAAGGCCCGCCAGCACCTGCTGGCCCTGGGGCTGAAGGATGCGGCGGAGGTCCTGGAAGCGCGTCTGGAACGCGCCGCGAAGCAGGACGTAACCTATGCCGACTTCCTTGTGGATCTGCTGGAAACCGAACTCGCGGTCCGGCGCCGGCGTTACCTGGACACACGGACGAAGCTGGCGCGGCTCCCGTTCCGGAAAACGCTGGAGGACTTCGACTTCGAGGCCCAACCCTCCATCGACCCCCGCCAGATTCGGGAGCTGGCCACGCTCCGCTTTTTGGGCAACGCCGAGAATGTGATCTTTCTGGGACCACCGGGCGTCGGCAAAACCCATTTGGCCGTGTCGCTCGGTTTAGCCGCCATCGACCGGGGATATGGCGTCTACTTCACGCCGATGCACCGCCTCATTGAGGATCTACGCAACGCCTACGAGGAGCGCCGGCTCGAACGACGGATGCGGATCTACCTGGCGCCCAAGCTCCTGATCATCGACGAACTGGGCCATCTGCCCCTCGACAAGGTGGGCGCCACGGTGTTCTTCCAACTCGTCGCGGCCCGATATGAGCGCGGCAGCATCGTCCTCACATCGAACCAGACCTTCGCCGACTGGGGGGAGGTGTTCGGTGACCCGGTCATCGCCACGGCCATCCTCGACCGGTTGCTGCATCACAGTCACGTGATCAACATCCGGGGCGAGAGCTACCGACTCCGGGAGAAGCGCCGTTCGGGTGTCCTTCGCAGTGCGGTCGAACCACAGCAGGATGAGTGAACCAGATTGCCAAGTTCCGGTGGGTCACTTTTCAACCGGCTGAAGTGGGTCAAAATTCAACCGGCCTTGACACATTTAAGGGCGCCCCAACCAGGATCTTGGGTTTCTTACGGGGACGGTATGCCATTGATTGACACCCATTGATGTACTACGGCACTCTGGTGTAGGTGGGGACCAAGGGGTTGGGACTGGCGCGGGCCCGTGTGTCCGGCCAGAGGAGGCGCTGCCGTTTTACATGGGCATGCGGTGGCCCCTTGACACCAAGAGGCCGAGCTTCTCGAAGCGCCACACCTTCCTAGGGTCAGTATGCACCGAGGGTCCCCCGCACCTCTGGGTGCATGCCGAACGAAAATTGGCCAGGAAGTATGCTAGGAAAGGCAGAGCGATCTTGAGTTATGGAAGCTGAAATTGCAAGGAAGCGAGAAATCTGCCCAACCTACCTACTCGCAGACGATCCGAGCGCGGAGGACGCTTTGGGCGGAGGTCACGAGTTAACAGCGCGGGCGTTGGTGGATCTTGTCCTGAACTCAAGTGGCGGAAAGGCGGTGGCCCTACTCGGGGGATGGGGCAGCGGGAAGTCCACCGTGGTCAGGCTCTTCCAGCAGGCAGTAGAACGGAACTCGGATAAGGTGCGGGTTTTTGTCTTCGACGCGTGGAGCCACGAGGGCGACCCGCTTCGGCGGTCGTTTCTCGAGCGGCTCGCAGCCTTCCTCGCGGAGACTGGCTGGGTTAAGGGAAAGGCCCTGGAGCAGATCAACAACCAAATGGACGAGCTGGCTTGCCGGAAGGAGAGCGTTTATTCTCAGACCTCTCCGGTCATGACCCGTGAGGGCTATTGGATCGGGTTCTTTCTCACCCTGGGGATCCCCCTGGGTACGGCCCTACTGAGCAGCCAGCCGATATACCAAGCTCCTCTCTGGTTTTCCGTCCTTGGCGTCGCGGCCCTTCTTTCACCGTTCTTCGTTGCCTTATACTTCATGATCCGTGGTCTCAGGGCTGAGGGGAGATTTGAGTTCCCAAGCCTGGTTGGTCAGAACCGCACCGAAACCAGGACTTCCACCCTTCGCACCCCCGAGCCTACCTCCGTGGAGTTCGAGGCAAGGTTCAAGGACATTCTGGACAGAGCCGTGACCGATGACCGACGCCTAGTCATCGTCGTGGATAACCTGGACCGCCTCCCCGCGGAACAGGCCCGTTCCGTCTGGGCCACGATGCGCACCTTCTTTGATGTTCGTGGGGCTGCCTGGAGCGAAAAGATCTGGCTCATCGTGCCCTTCGACCCCTCGGCCATTTGCCACCTCTGGGGAAATGTGCAGAGCGACGGAGAAAATCTCACGGAGGTCTTTATATCCAAGTTCTTTCAGACCAGGCTTCATGTTCCCCCGCCGGTACTGTCGGACTGGAAATCCTTCCTCTTCAAGCGCCTCCGCGAGGCCTTTCCCCGACACCACCAGGAGGAGTTGTATGCGGTCTACAGGGTCTACAGGAACCTTGTCCTTAGGGGCGATGGCCAGCCGGCTCCCCGAGAGCTTAAGCAGTTCGTGAACCTGGTGGGAAGTCAGCACCGCATCTGGCAGGACGCGATTCCCCTGCCCATGCAGGCTCTGTATGTGGCTCTTAAGGAGGAGCTCGCCAAAAACCCACGCGTGGCCCTCTCCAAGAGGGAGGCGGAGGTTAAAAAGCTCTTCCCCGAAGAGGAGAAGTGGAAGGATTATCTGCTGGCCCAGCACTTTAACGTCGAGCCGAACAAGGCCCTCCAGGTTCTCTTCTTAGAGGAGATCCGGAAGGGCCTCGAGGCCCCGGGGAGCCCCGTCCTCAGGGAGACTGCCCGGCAGGTCCGGCCGGAGGCCTTGGGTACCTTGGTCCTCGAGGCCTTGGAGGAGGCGGGGGAGTGGGCAGAGAAGGCCCCCGAGCTTCTTGCTAAGGCGGCGCTTGCCATCAAGGAGGTAGGGGGCCTTCTGCCGGAGGAGGATCAGAGACAGGCCCTGGGCCTCCTCCGCTCAAGGGCCACCTCGGCCGGGGGGTGGAAGATGGGGGACGATGAGGTGGTCCAGGGTCTAATGGTGCTCGTTGCCTCGGCCCCGGGCGCGGAAGAGCGGTGCAGGCTTATCGGGGTCATCCTGCGAGGGGCGGAGGCTCCTTCCGGAAACGAGGTTATCAAGGATGCTGCCAAGGGCTTGGCGGATTTCCTAGACCGGGTCAAGCGGGAACTCGACCTGGGTGTACCCGAAGATTTCCGGTTCCCGGTCCAGGAACCCGCCGACTGGATCCTTGTCCTCAGTGCCCTGGACTTCTGGGAGCTAGAGGACGAGGTACAGAAGGCCTTTACACCCCGGAAGCCGCCGGAAGTGCTTGGCGAGCTGGTCGCCCGCGTTGGGCGAGGGGAGTTTAGGATGACCGAGGCGCTGGCAACCCGCGCCCTGTCCTACATCGATCAGGGGTGGGACTGGAAGGGTCTGGTCAACAGCCTCCGGGGCCGCCTGGCCACAGGCAACCGCTACACCGATGAGGAGGTCCGGGCTGCAATCTACGCCCTGCTCCAATTGGAGCCCATCAGCGAGGAGGCCAGGAATGCCCTGAGAGACCTGGCCACCAGTTGGTTTCTTTTGCACCACCTGGCCTATGCGAATGACGGGAAGACCCTAGGGACCCTCCTCTTGCCCCTCCTGATCTATAATCCCACCGGCCAATCGCAGCCCCTAGGAGGGGGAGCGAGCCAGGGGGCCCAGAGATACGCCGGCTTTCTCCAAAACCCCAAAGGGGTCGATCTCCAGGGCATGGCTGAACTTTTGGCAGAGCTCTCGGAATCTAGGGAAACCGACTTCTCCGTTCAGAGCGTCATTAAGGCTGTCAAAAGGAATCCCCAAGCAAAAGAACTTGTGGCCACCCTCCTCGACCACCTCAAGGAGGCCTACCCTGAGGTGTTCTCCCCGGAGATCCTGCTGGAACATGGCAAGGATCTTTCTGAGCTCCTGGGGGAGGAGGCCTTCGAAGCGATGTGCCGGAGGCGGCAGGATGAAATCGTCGAAGCGGCCCAGTCAAGGGGGTTTGCCCTGAACCTCCTCCCTGCTTACCGCAGAATCCTCAGGGCGGCCGCGGACGGCCCGGCGGAGGCGTTTATACATTTCTTAGGCGAAGGGCTGAAGGGGCTGCAAAAGAGTGACTGGTCACACCTGCTGAAAGAGGGTTGTGGCTCGGACGCACTGGCCCGCCTCCGAGAGCTTCGGGGACGGGGCTTCCCGGTTGAACTGGACCACAGGCTCGCTGACGCCCTTGAGGAGGGTGCGACGGCCCTCCTTGAGGATGAAGCGGCGTACGACCCGACGGCCATTCGGGCCTATCTAGAGTTCCTGACCGCAGACGCGCGGAAAAACCTTTCCGCGCGGATGGCCCGGAGCGTCTCGAGGCTTCTCGTAGAGTACAGGGACTGGGGCGCGGAGAAGTTCCTAGGAGCCGTCGGAGAGGTGGTCGTGGAGGGCGCTGAGGAAGTGGGTGTCGAGGACCTGAAGCATCTGCTGGTGACCTGGCTTCCGAACGCCCTTACGCGGTTTTCCCAGACGGAGCTTGAGTGGTTCGCCAAGCTGCTTGAAAAGCGCAGGGCTCTTGTCACAGGTTTAGAGAAATCGATCCGGGTGGAAGCCCTCAATCGGGTGCAGGATGCGCAAACGACCGTTGGGGACGAGAGGCCCCGGGAAGCACTCAAGGGGATAGCGAGTGTTCTCCGGGAGGAAGAGGCGGAGGATTGATGAAAGCTCCTGGGTTGGCATCGGCTTGAGTAAGCCGGTGCTGAGGCTTCTGAAGTACATCGGATGTTCGCAAAAGCACCGCGTGGAAGAACCCTTACAACCCGTGCGAGGAAGCTAGAGTCCCGGGTAGTGGTGGAAAAGTTCGCGGCCGGACCGGCCGGCCCTGGTGACCCATGCACCGGTGACCACTGACTTTAGGGTGGACTTCTCGAACTTTTCCGCAAACACCAAGGCGAGCCGGAGCGCGACGCCTTGCGCGAAGGCCTTCGTTGGCTCGCTCATCTGTGCTGAACTCGACGAGCGGATGGAGAAGGCAGGTCCCATGAGCCTGTTTCACTGATCCTGACGAGATCAGAACTGGGGGAACGTACCGGGTCGATTCGGCCATGTCCCGTGGGCTGACGGTCAGGACGGGGTAGGCCGGCGGCGAGCTTCCGTCAATAGGTGTGTAAATGCGCTCAGGCGGCGACCCCCCTCTCCGCGACCTCGATGCCGTCTTCGTACCGCGCCCCGGCGTAGACCTTGGCCAGCAACTCCGGGGCGCTTAGCCGCCGGAAGCGGGTCTGGGCCACCATCAGCATCTTCCAGATCACCGCCGTGGCCCGCTCCACCTTCTTGAACCGCTTGGCCGCGTCCGTACGCAGCCGCAGCGCGGCGAAGGGGGATTCCACCACGTTTGTGGTCCGCAGGTGGCGCCAGTGCTCCTTGGGGTACCGGTAAAACGTCACCATGCGCTCCCAGTCCCGCCCCATCGTCTCCGCCGCCTTCCCGTAGCCGTGCCGGTGACACCAGGCTTCGAACGCCTTGCGCTTCCGTTCCGCCTCCGCCCGGGTCGGGGCGTAGGCGATGGCCCGGAGCATGGGCTTGGCCACGGCCTGCTGCCGGCGCGGCAGCTGCTCCAGCACGTTGAGCACCTTGTGGTTCCAGCAGCGCTGCTCCTCCGCTTCCGGCCAGACGTTGCGCAGCGCGCCCCAGATCCCTAGGTGCCCATCCCCGATCACCAGCCGCGGCGCGTTCACGGTCCCGCAGGTCCCGCAGCACCTCCGACCAGCTCGCCACCGACTCCCGGTAGCCCGGCACAACCGCCACCACCTCCTTGCGGCCGTCCACGAGGCCCGCCACGGCCACGAGCAGCGCCGCCCGCTCCCGCTCCAACCCCGCCTTCACGTACACCCCGTCCACCCACAGGTAGACCACCTGCAGCTCATCCAGCCGCCGCGTCCGCCAGGCCTCCCACTCCGCCTGCCACCGCTCCTTCAGGCGCGCCACCGTCCGGGCGGAAAGCGGCGCCTCTTCACCGAGCAGCCCCCGCAGGGCCAGGTCGAAGTCCCCCTCGGCCAGCCCGTGCAGGTACAGCTCCGGCAACAGCTCCGAGACCTCCTTCGTGCGCCGAACGAACAGAGGCAGGATCCGGCTCTCGAACCGCTCCTCGAGGCCCCGCACCCGGGGACGCCGCAGGGTCAGGGTGCCCATGGGGGTTGTCAGCTTCCGCGGCTTGCCGTACCCGTTCCGGTACCCGGCCGGTGCATCGACGGCGGCACGCCGCTGGTAGCGGACCCGGCCCAAAAGCTCGGTCACCTCGGCCTCCAGCGCCTCCTGGATCAGCGCCTGGATCGCGTTCCGCAGCCACTCGTGCAGTCCTTCCCAGGTGGGGCTTGACGTCAGGTTCCCCGACGTGGTCCGCTGGTGCATGGCGGTGGCTCTCCTCCCTCCGGGCTTCCAAGCCCTCGTTGTTCACCAAGAGGAGGGTACACCGCCTTCGCCATTTACACACCTTTTGAGGGTACCTCCCGGCGGCCCGGTCGTTACCCTTCTACGCCAACGCGGCCGCCATCCAACCAAAGGGTGAGGATGCGGACCCCTTCGTTACCTTCCGCCAGAGCTTCAGCAAGTTATGGGTCAGGCAGAGCAGCTTCCACTCGCTGTCACACGCCGCCAGACCCCGACGGAGGAACCGGTCGGCGCCTCGCACGGTCTTGATCTGCCCGAACACCGGCTCCACGGTCTGGCTGCGCTTGGCGTAGATCGCCTGTCCTCGCCGGGTCCGCAGCTTGCGTTCCATCCGCTCCCGCAGGCTCAGCCCCTTGGGGATGCGGCCTCGCGGAGGGGGTGTGTCCTTCCAGGCTTGGCGCTGCTTCCACTCTTTACTCGTCGCCAGGAACAGTTCCGGCCCATCCGCCGGTGCCTGCTTCACGTTCGCCTCGCTCCAGGACCCCGCGTCGGCGACGACGGCCCGGATGGGCTTGTCCACGCCCGCGGCCCGCAGGTTGGCTTGCGCCTGCTGGAGCATCGGGTGCAGTTGGCCCACGTCGTTGGCGTCCTGCGTCACCGCCGCGGCCACGATGAGCTGGTCTTCGGTCACCACCGCCTGGGCGTTGTACCCTTGCACAAAGCCCTGCCGGGTCTTCATGATCCGGCTGTCCGGATCCGTGATGTTGGCCTTCGCCGCCGGATCCACCGAGGGATCCGGCGCCTTCGGCTTGCGCCCCCGCCGCTTCTTGCCGGTCGCCTGCTCCTGGGCTTTCCGCTCCTCGATGCGGGCCTGCTGCCGGGCCGCTTCCCGGGCCGCCTCGTCCTCCAGCCGCCGCTTGCATGCCTTCAGCCGCTCCAGCCGGCTCTGGCGGGAGCGCAGTTCCTCCGGCAACTCATCCCCACGACGCCCGGAGCCGTACCGCTCATCTTCTTCCCGGTCCGTGGCCTCCGCCTCCCGGAGCATCTTCTCCACTTCCTGGCGAATCGCATCGTAGGTTCGGTTGGCCGCCAGCGAGGCGTTGGCCTTGACTTTCGTCCCGTCCAGTGCCACCACGCCGACCTTCCCCAGCCCCGCCTCGCGGCACAGCCGCAGCACTTGCGTGAACAGCGCGGCCAGCTCCCGTGCATGGCGCTGGCGGAAGCGGGCAATGGTCACGTGATCCGGCTTCTGGTTGGCGGTGATCACCCGGAAGGCCACGTCCTCGAGGCACAGTCGCTCGATCCGCCGGCTGGACCGCTCGCCGACGCAGTAGGCGTACAGCAGGAGCGTCACCATCATGGCGGGGTCGTAGCTCTCCCCGCCCCATCCGTCGGCGCGGTACTTGCTTCGAAACGCCCGCAGGTCCATCTGCTCGACGGCGTCGATCAGAAACCAGGCCAGGTGGTCCTCGGGCAGCCCGTCGCGAAGGCTCGGTGGGAGCAGGTACAGTTGGTCACGGTTCACCGGGCGAAAGTTGTAGGCCATAGGGACACCTCGGGCGATGGCGAATGCGAACCAATGGCCTCACTTAAACCCACGTGGGTGCAATCCTGTGGAAATACCTGGGTTCGTGAAACAGGCTCCTCTAAGTCGGCGTTGACAGATGAACTGACAGCGGGCGGTGGAGTGGCACCGGCGTTGGCTCATGCGTGAACCCACCGCCCAGACCCACTCCCGGCGCTCGTGAACACCGAGCAAGTAGCCGGCCCGTGTCCTCGGCGCGTAGGCTGGTGAGGGTCCTTGGCGGAATCGCCAGGCAGAAGGGATCGACGAGAAACGGAAACTGCCGGCCGGTCGGGACGTGCCCTCCCATGATCAGCGCGCCGACCTCGACGCCCTGTACGCCCTACTATCCCGAGTCTTGCTACGAATCGCCGGACCCACGCGCATAAACCTGGAACCTCATTCTTTTCCGGACGTACCTCCTCCCCTAAACCAGGTCTTCTGGACACCCCCCATCTCACCTCCGCAACGCCCAGGACAACCTCCCTACCCCTGCCCATGGAGCACGAAACTCCAACTAAGAGCACCCACTACACAAGACGGCTCTTAACCACCCCCAGCTCCTACTGAGTGTCTTGTCCGGTTCTCGCCAACGGTCTACCGCATGAAAGTGTAGGCCAGCATGTCTAACCCTACATCATTCGTTCTCATCATTTTCATCGTCATCGACGGGCACGATGTATTCCATATCTCCCCGTCCATCGATAAGGTCGCTAAATCGCAGCATGGCCTGTCGAAGCAGGTTGTTGGCTTCTCTTTGCAACTGCCGCGCTCTCAGTATATCGGCAATAATCTCGGTCTGCGACCGACGATCCGGTGGAAAGCAAATTTCAAGTGCCTCGAAATCTGATGTTTGAGTGCGCCGTCGATTACTGTGGCCCGTAGTAATTGCCCGAAACGCCCGTTGATAGTATCTAGTACGCAAGAGCGTTGAAAGGAATTCTGGATCCAATCTCTCGTCAATGATTTCGTATATCGGAAACTCTTTCGTCACAAGTGCCCCATCAAACTCTTCGGGAACCACTGCAATACATCCCTTCCAAAGATCAATAGCCGAGAAAACTACGTCTCCTTTCCGTGCGCGATACCATACGGAAGAGCTATCTTCAAAATACATGCCCAGCCATTCCGGAGGATTATTACCCTTTCCCGCCTCTCGCGCGCGAATTTCACCCGTTTGGGAAATGGTCATAACGACTACAGGCTCATAGGGCGAATCCTGAGGACGGACTATTTCCTCGCGTCGTCGCATGACCTCCGCTACACGACGTCGAATCCACCCCTTTGGTGTAATCGTCCGTTCTTCGCGCTTAAATAGATGGTACTTGGGATCGAGCCTGTGGCTCTCATGCGCGCGCCAGATGTCTACAATGCTTGCCGCCATACAATCAGGTAACCGATGTCCGTCATACGAATCCGGCTTCGAACGAAATCGCCGATATTCGCCAAGTATTGTCCCAGATTGATCTTCATTGAGTATCCCATATTCGCAACTACGATATAGATCGTTGCGCTCGGAAGGGACACCTGTAGCCGTATATCCTATGTAATTGGCCTCAGCAAGGAACACAGGATAGTTTAGGGCCTCCAACGCGGCGATTAACGCCTCTTCCTCATTCTTACCGGCCTCTCGGGCCGCATCATACGCATTTTTAAAGGCAACACGCTCATGCGGCTCAAACTTCCTAAAAAAGAGGATCGACGTCTTGTTCTGTGCACCTGACTTACGAAAAGCATAGTCTGGCAAGGATACAATGGCTTCAATTACACCGTTCATAACAAGGAAACGTCTCACCTGTGGACAATTCGAGTGATCGCCAGGGTTATTCAGAATACCGTCGGGAATAATTAGGCCAAGCCTGCCTCCGTCAGCCAAGAACTGAATAGCGCGTTCCAAAATAACGTGTTCTGAGGGCACCTGAGTGCGTCCCTCAGCAACGTGGAAATTTGATAACGAATTTTGTCCAAGGAGATCCTCGTCTCCCTCCTTCACTGTATCCCCAAAAGGGGGATTACCAACAACTCGAGTAAATCGGCCTGCTGTCGGCGGGTTCAGACGCGGTAGATTGAAGATTGAATCTAAACAGCTGCGGTCTCCTTCAATGTTCGTGTGGCCATCGTGGTGAAGAAGGAGATTGATCTTGCAAATGCGCGCTAGCACCGGATGTATCTCAATGCCATATACCTTATGTAAGGCAAAGTCAATCTTGAGGCGTTCCAAGTCGGATCTACCCGCAAAGTCCTTATCAATTTTGTGCCAGACCTGCAAAAGGACCTCAAGAAGAAATCCACCGCTTCCGGCAGTGGGATCGATAACGTAATCCCTATGGTCGATGTCGAGCATCGCCACAATGAAACGAGCTAACTGGCGCATCGTAAAGTATTGTCCGAGCTCTCCTCGGAAAATTGAACCGAAGAAGCTCTCAAAGGCCTTGCCAATGCTATCCACGTGCGTAGCTGTAATGCTAATGTCTTGGAGCACACGAACAACTTCAACAATCTTACGATCAGAAAGCTCAATACGGACGCCTTCCGGAAAGATCGTGGGATCTGCTTGACACGCATCTTCGAATAGCTTGTGGATACGGCTGGCAACAGCTGCAGATGTCTCGTTCGTGCCAACTTGGAACTTACGAGGCTCTCCGTTCGGTGTAGTACGTTCATCCTGAACCTTCGCAAAAAGAAGCTTGCTCCATTCATCAAAAGCGGTGAGGGGATCACGTTTGCCACCGGCCCATATTATTGAATGAGCCCGTCGAATTCTGGTCTCGAGACTCCCTGGATCCACTGGCCTAATGTCTACCGTAGAACCCGCAATGTACGTGTACTTAGGCACGCGACCGTATTGATCCGGAACAGCGTCACGCGACCCCTTTAGATTGTCATTACGCTCAGTTGGTGGATAATTAGCAATATCATAGAAGAATGACTCCGTATATTCATCGTATAATCCCAGGGGTGCACGGAGAGAATTGGCGTTACCGAAAAGCTGTTCTATTCCCTGCCGTCGCCCCGCAGGACCTTGCCCAGCAGCTTTTGTTTCAACTACCAGGTAAGGAATACGACAGCGGTCATCCTCGAAAACCACAATGTCGGCGTGGTCTTCTGGTACACGGCGAGGAACAGCAACTTCTGTTCGGATGCGGTTAGCAGGATAACCCTTTTCAATGATCAACCAGGCAATGGCGTGACACCGGACCCATTCTTCAGGGTCAAACCAATTATACTCTTTCTTTTGGTTGAGATGATAAGTGATTCGGTTATTGGAGAATTTAATGAAACCTCGCGCCACAGCTTCACGAACCAACGGGTGGGCTTCGATCTGTTGTGCCGTAAGACTGTGCTTCAGGTTCGTCATACTTGAACCTCCATAGATTGTGTCATAGGAGGTAGTGACATATTCGGTGAGAGTCGGGCCTGTCCGCCGCATCGTATGACGATTTGCAGTGACACCTCGTTATCGAGTATTGGCACCAGGATATAGCCTGGTTAGGAAAAACAAACCAATCCCGGCGGACGTTCTCGATGGAGCAACCTGAGGAAAGGAGTACCGAGCCGTCGCGCTCCTCGATAGCCCACATTGCTTCCAGTTACTGTTGGCGCAATCGCTAGCTGACCCAACACCCCAATGACCTCAGGCTGCATCCGCAGGCGCGCCTGTGCCATCCCGTCAACCACCACCGGCTCTGTAAGGATACCATGATGGCGTACGTGCTGGAGTTGCGGACCCATGGCCCCGAGGGAGTGTTTCTCATTCCCTGAATTATACCTCTGGCTGTAGAGCCTGTTTCACGAACCCAGGTATTTCCACAGGATTGCACCCACGTGGGTTTAAGTGAGGCCATTGGTTCGCATTCGCCATCGCCCGAGGTGTCCCTATGGCCTACAACTTTCGCCCGGTGAACCGTGACCAACTGTACCTGCTCCCACCGAGCCTTCGCGACGGGCTGCCCGAGGACCACCTGGCCTGGTTTCTGATCGACGCCGTCGAGCAGATGGACCTGCGGGCCTTTTACGAGAAGTACCGCGCCGACGGTTGGGGCGGAGAGAGTTACGACCCAACCCTGATGGTGACGCTCCTGCTGTACGCCTACTGCGTCGGCGAGCGGTCGAGCCGGCGGATCGAGCGGTTGTGCCTCGAGGACGTGGCCTTCCGGGTGATCACCGCCAACCAGAAGCCGGATCACGTGACCATCGCCCGCTTCCGCCAGCGCCATGCACGGGAGCTGGCCGCGCTGTTCACCCAGGTGCTGCGGCTGTGCCGGGAGGCGGGGCTGGGGAAGGTGGGCGTGGTGGCACTGGACGGGACGAAAGTCAAGGCCAACGCCTCGCTGGCGGCCAACCGCACCTACGATGCGATTCGCCAGGAAGTGGAGAAGATGCTCCGGGAAGCGGAGGCCACGGACCGGGAAGAAGATGAGCGGTACGGCCCCGGGCGCCGTGGGGATGAGTTGCCGGAGGAACTGCGCTCCCGCCAGAGCCGGCTGGAGCGGCTGAAGGCATGCAAGCGGCGGCTGGAGGACGAGGCGGCCCGGGAAGCGGCCCGGCAGCAGGCCCGCATCGAGGAGCGGAAAGCCCAGGAGCAGGCGACCGGCAAGAAGCGGCAGGGGCGGAAGCCGAAGGCGCCGGATGCCTCGGTGGATCCGGCAGCCAAGGCCAACATCACGGATCCGGACAGCCGGATCCTCAAGACCCGGCAGGGCTTTGTGCAAGGGTACAACGCCCAGGCGGTGGTCACGGAGACCAACTCATCGTGGCCGCGGCGGTGACGCAGGACGCCAACGACGTGGGCCAACTGCACCCGATGCTCCAGCAGGCGCAAGCCAACCTGCGGGCCGCGGGCGTGGACGAGCCCATCCGGGCTGTCGTGGCCGACGCGGGGTACTGGAGCGAGGCGAACGTGAAGCAGGCACCGGCGGATGGGCCGGAACTGTTCCTGGCGACGAGTAAAGAGTGGAAGCAGCGCCAAGCCTGGAAGGACACACCCCCTCCGCGAGGCCGCATCCCCAAGGGGCTGAGCCTGCGGGAGCGGATGGAACGCAAGCTGCGGACCCGGCGAGGGCAGGCGATCTACGCCAAGCGCAGCCAGACCGTGGAGCCGGTGTTCGGGCAGATCAAGGCCGTGCGAGGCGCCGACCGGTTCCTCCGTCGGGGTCTGGCGGCGTGTGACAGCGAGTGGAAGCTGCTTTGCTTGACCCACAACTTGCTGAAGCTCTGGCGGAGGGTCAGGGAGCGATCCGCCACCTTGCCCTTTGAATGTACGGTGGCGGGCTTGGCGTAGAAGGGTCACGATCGGGCCGCCGGCCTACACAGTCCTGACCGTCAGCCCATGTGACATGAGCGAATCGACCCGGTACGTTCCCACTAGGCCCGATCTCTCAGGGTCGGTGCAACAGGCTCTTATACCTCGCCACAGTGGTGGACGGCTTCTCCCGCGCCGTGGTGGGCTGGGCCATGGGCGACCGGCCCGTGGCGGATCTCGTGGTCGACGCCGTCACCATGGCGGTGCGGCGTCGCCGGCCGGGGCCCGGCCTGATCCACCACTCCGACCACGGAGCACAGTACACCTCGTTGGCGTTCACCCGTCGCTTGGAGGCCCTCGGCATCGCCGGGTCGATGGGTTCGGTGGGCGATGCACTGGACAACGCCGTGGCCGAGAGTTTCTACGCGACGCTGCAGACAGAACTCCTCGACCGGCAAACCTGGGCGAGCCGGGATCAGCTGCGCATGGCGATCTTCGAGTACGTCGAAGGGTTCTATAACCGGCGGCGCCGTCACTCGGCACTTGGCTACCTCTCGCCCGACGAATACGAGCAGTCCTGTGATGGCGTAGGATGCGGTTGAGCAAAGGAAAGACCTCCTGGTACGGTAGGGGCGTCAGAACCAACCACCACGTACCAGGAGGTCAGGGAACCCGATGCAGATGCCGCAGCGAGCCAAGAAACTGGCCCTGGTCCGGGGCGAGCGCACGCTGGTTGTGGGCGTGGACATCGCCAAGCGGAAGCACTGGGCCTGTGTGGTGGACGGATTCACGGAATTGCCCGTGAGCGGTCCGTTCCCGTTCCAGAATAGCAGGGATGGCTTCAACCGTCTACTGGGCCAGATCGCCCGGGCGAAGGAGAAGACCGGCGCCACCCGGGTGATGGTGGGGATGGAGCCGACGGGGCATTACTGGAAGCCCCTGGCCTGGTACCTGCGGCAGGCCGACTTGACGGTGGTGATCGTCAACCACCAAGAGCGACCGGAAGGACACGTGGGTCATCGCCCAGCTGGTCCTCCAGGGCCGTTTCTCCGAGCCGTATCTCCCTGACGGCGTCTATGCCGAATTGCGGAGCCTGACCCAGGCCCGGCAGCAGCACCGGACCAAACTGAACGCCGCCTTGAACCAGCTGCAAGCCCTGCTGGACGAGTTCTTTCCGGAGTACCCGGAGGTGTTTGCCGACTTGCTGGGGCAGGCGTCCCTGTACGTGCTGCAGCACCGGCCCTTCCCCGCGGACGTGCTGGCGGTGCCGGTGGAGCAGCTTGCGGCCGAACTGCGGGCTGCGAGCAACCGGCGGGTGGGCCTGAAGCGGGCGCAGGCACTGCAGGAAGCAGCCCGCCGGTCCGTTGGAGTACCTTATGGGCTCGCCGCCGCCCGGCTACGGCTCCGGCAGATCCTCCAGGAGGTCACCTTCTGGCAGGAACGGCTGGCCGAGACGGAGGCAGCCATGGCCGAGGCGCTGGAGAAGACGCGGGTTGCCCCGTACCTACTGAGCGTCCCGGGAGTGGGAGTTGTGACCGCTGCCGTTTCCTGGGGGAGGTAGGTGACCTAAGCCGGTACGAGGACTGGCGGCAGCTCCGCAAGCTGGCGGGGTACAACCTGACGGAGAACACATCCGGGGAGAAGAGCCGCAGCCGGACACCCATCAGCAAACGGGGCCGGCCCGGGCTGCGCCAGATCCTGTACCAAATGGCGATGACGGCCGCCGCCAAAAACCGGGAGCTCCAGGCGCTGTACGAGCACTTCAAGACCCGACCGCAGAATCCGCTGAAGGGCAAGCAGGCGCTGGTAGCACTGGCGTGCAAGCTGTTGCGGGTGCTGTTTACGCTGGTCAAGAAGCAGTGCACCTATGACCCGGCCAAGATCCTGGGAGCCCGGCGAGCCCAGCAGCTAGGTATCGCTGCCTGAGAAGGCGGTGTGCCAATCGATGTGCCGCTTTGGGTGGGGGAAACCGAAACGCTCCTTAAGGGCATGACCCTGCATACGAGTCCTGGTGCCCCACCCGCCCCCATTAGGCAGGACGAAGGACTTTCAGGGCAAGACCCCGGGAGACATGATAGGGTAGCCGGGGGCGGAACACGTGGGACCCGTCCAGGCGGCAGTATACCGGCCATGTCTGAAGAGTCGAGCGAGGCTCTTCCCTACCGCTCTTGATTTGTCTCTCTGCGAAAGGACCCACAGTTCTGTCCGTCCGGTATACGGACTCACCCAGGCGAACCGCGAAAAGCTGAGAAAGAGAGAGCAACAACGAGTTTGGGACGACAACATCGAGATAGGAGCGTTGGAAGCAGGAGCGAAAGGTTCAGCCCCAGGAAGGGATTGTGGCATAAGCCTCAACCCGTCCACGAAACCGGGTCAACTCCACCTGGCTGGCCGCAGTCGTTGGGTGCGCCCACGTCCCCGGCAGGCCGCGGGCCCTGGGTGCCGGCCTGCCGACTCCCAAGCAAGGGGCAGGCCGCGTGGAGGCAGGGGATGGCGTGCGAGCCTGCAGCGGCTTCCCAGTGCGAGGGGCAGGATCTCGTTTCCGGGGGCATCGTGGTGCTCTTTACGGTTCCTGTGGTACGTTCTTCAGCGAATGGTTCAGCCACTCGCTCCTGCCCTGGCGGGCGGCTGTCAGAAGCCCCCACCGCCGTTGCGGTGGGGGCTTCAGCAGTGCGGCCGGCACCGAGGACGGCCGGCACGCGAGGACCTCGCGGCCGAGACTCGGTCCGCGGCAGGAACTCGGCCAAAGGTGGAGTACCCCGGCGCCCTTTCTGGGGCCTCAAGGAGGCAGGCGGTCGTGGAAGCGCGTGATCAATGGCGATCCCGCGCCGGCTTCATCTTGTCCACCGTCGGTGCCGCGGTGGGGCTGGGCAACTTCTGGCGGTTTCCCTTCATGGCCTATGAGAACGGCGGCGGCGCCTTCCTTCTTCCGTACTTCGTCGCCCTTCTCACCGCCGGCGTGCCGCTGATGATCCTGGAATTCGGCTACGGCCACAAGATGCGGGCGGCTGCCATCAGCGCCTTTGGCCGCCTCTCTAGGAAGTGGGAGTGGATCGGCTGGTGGCAGGTCATGATCCCGGTCGTGGTGGTCACGTATTACAGCGTGATCATCGGCTGGGCGCTGAATTACATGATCTACTCCTTCACCCAGGCCTGGGGTGCGGATCCCGGTGCCTTCTTCAGCCGCCAATTCCTGGGCGTGTCGGCCGGTCCGTGGGACTTCCAGGGGATCCGGTGGCACCTGCTCGTCGCCACCGCCGTCATCTGGTGGGTGAACTACTATTACTCGATCAAGGGCATCTCCGCCGGTATCGAGGCGGCCTGCCGGTGGATGACCCCCACGCTGGGGATCCTGATGGTGATCATCGCCATCCGGGGCCTCACCTTGCCCGGCGCAGCCCACGGCCTCAACTTCTTCCTGTAGCCGGACTTCTCCAAGATCCTGGACCCGCAGGTCTGGGTGGCGGCTTACGGTCAGGTGTTTTTCTCGGCCACCCTGGCGGTGGGCGTGATGATCGCCTACGCCAGCTATCTGCCCCGGAAGTCGGACCTGGTGAACAGCGCCTTCATCACCGTCTTCGCCAATTCCAGCTTCGACTTCCTGGCGGGGCTGGCGGTCTTCAGCGTGCTAGCAGCCCGTGTGAATAACGCTGCATCAGCCAGGCGATCGGGCAGTATTTTTCGGCTGACATGCCGAAGAAGAAAGACTATGAACAGGAAGAAGTTTCGGGACTACCAACCCCATCAGCTCATGATCCTGCCTCCTGCGCTGGACGAGTGGCTCCCGGAGGATCACCCGGTCCATTTCATCAGCCAGGTGGTCGACCAGTTCGACCTGTCAGCGGTCTACAACGACTACACCGAGCGCCGGGGCCAGCCCCCTTACGAACCGCGCATGATGGTCAAGGTGTGGGTGTACGCGTACATGCGGGGCATCCGCTCCTCACGGCGCCTGGAGCGGGCCCTGTACGAAGACGTGGGCTTCCGGGTGCTTGCGGCGAATCAGCAGCCCGACCACTGGACGCTGTCGAATTTCCGGCGCCGGCACCATGAAGCCCTGGCCCGGCTGTTTGTCCAGTCGGTTCGCCTGGCCCAGGAGGCGGGGCTGGTGAAGCTCCGGCACGTGGCGGTGGACGGGACCAAGCTCAAGGCCTACGCCTCCAAGCACAGCGCCATGAGCTACGGCCGGATGAAGGAGGAGGAACGGCGCCTGACGGAGGAGATCCGGCGCTACTTGGAAGAGGTTGAGGCCAACGACCGGGCGGAGGATGACGAACACGGCTCCGACAGTGGCTGGCGCCTGCCTCCCGAGCTGGCCACGGCGGAAAAGCGGCTGAAGGCGATTCAGGCGGCCAAGGCCCGGCTGGAGCAGCGGGCCCGGGCCGAGGCCGAAGCCAAGGAAGCGGCGCGGGAGGCGGAGGCGGCGAAGAAGGGGCGCCGCTCCCGCCGCAAGCAAGCCCCGTCCGACCCCCTCCCGGCCGACAAGGATCAAATCAACTTCACCGACCCCGAGTCGCGGATCCTGCGCAGCGCCGACAAGGCCTTCATCCAGGGTTACAACGCCCAACTGGCCGTGGACGCGGAAACGCACGTCATCGTGGCGGCGGACCTGACGAACCAGGCCGCCGACGCGCCTCATCTCCTGGGCCAGCTGCAACAAGTCGAGGTCAACACCGGGTGCCACCCCAGGGAGCTTTCCGCCGACGCCGGTTATTACAGCGACGCCAACCTCCAGGCTCTGGAGGAGCGGGGTGTCGAAGCCTTCATCCCGCCGGATAAGATCCGTCATACGGAATGGCGCCAACGCCAGCCACCCCGGGGGCGGATGCCAAAACACATGACGGCCAGGGACCGGATGCGCCGCAAACTGCGAACCGTTCGGGGGCGCCGCCGCTACAAACTCCGCCAGTGCTCGGTGGAGCCGGTCATTGGGCACCTCAAAGAAGCTATGGGACTCCGGCAGCTGCTTCTCCGTGGGCTGTCGAAAGCCCGCTTCGAGTGGCTCTTCAGTTGTACCGCTTTCAACCTCATGAAGCTCTGGCGCCACCACGCGCTTGCCCGCCGGATGGAGGCGATCGCCACCTCCTGAGCAAGGGGTACCGACCGCTCCCATGCCTGGGCGCGGCCGTCTGACGTTTTCAAAGACCAGCGACTTCGAGGGCCAACGGCATTACCAACACGGGCTGCTAGGGTACATCGCCACAACCAACGGGGTACCTTTTGAAGAGATTGCGACCAGCGGGGCCGGCGTCGCCTTCGTGGCCTTCCCCAAGGGCATCAGCCTGCTGCCCATGCCCTATTGGGCGCAGGTCATCTTCGGCCTGATGTTCTTCTTCGCGCTGCTGGTGGCCGGCATTTCCTCCAGCCTGTCCATGTTCGAGGCCTTCGCCTCGGCCCTGATTGACCGCACCGGCGCCGACCGGAAGAACCTGCTGCGCAAGCTGGCCCTCGTGGGCTTCCTGGTCAGCAGCCTCTACACCACCGGTGCAGGGGTTCACATCCTGGACATCGTCGACCACTTCGTGTCCAGCTACGGCATCGCCGTACTGGGCCTGCTGGAGGCCGTCGTCCTCGGCTGGCTCTACGGCACCGAGAAGATCCGGGCGCACGTAAACCCGCTCTCGGACTTTCCCGTCGGACGCTGGTGGGACGTCCTGGTCAAGTACGTCACGCCGGTCCTGCTGGGGTACAACATCCTGAACAACCTGATCCGCGAGTTCCAGCAGCCCTATGGCGGCTACCCGCAGAGCGCGGTCCTGGTGTTTGGCTGAACGGTGGTGCTGGGAATGGTGGCCGCGGCTCTCTACTTGAGTTTCCGGCTGAACGGGGAGACTGCCTACGCCGCAAGTGCCCACGCCACGACAGCCCGGGCCGAAAGGGAGGGGGATTAGACCCATGGCACCCATGGAACAGGGCCTCTTGCCCGGTGCAGCTGCGATGCTGGCCTTCGGGGTCGTCCTGCTTTACGGGGGACTGGCCCTGTTCATCAGCCTGGCTGTAGGGGCGGAAAGGCGGCGGCGCTAGGTTCATCTGCGAGTGCTGGCCGTTGTCGCTTAGGCCTCTCGCCGGTCGGAGGACTGGCCCGAGCCGGGCGGCTGCACCAGGCCACGCGAGATCAAGTACCGGTGGAAGAAGAATTCCACGACCCCAATGACCGACGTGGCCAGAACGATGGCGCCGAACCGCAGGTCCATAGCCGCCACCATAGTGCCGGCCAGCCAGAGGATCAAGAAAGCCAGCAATCCGTCGGCAAGGACGGCGACGGCATTGCCGGCCGCTGGCAGGATCATGCGGTCGCCAAGGACGTAGGCTACAACCGTTAGGACCAGGGACAAGGTTAGCAGCTGGCCCATGGTCAACGCCGCGCCTCCAACGGGAAGGACAAGATACAGTACGGCGGTAATGGCCGCGAACTTGATCAACAACGCTGTGCCGTGTTCCATGGTGGCACCTCCTTTGTGGTAGGGTTTCCCGAAACCGGCGGCCATAATCGACCGCCAACGAGTTCGGCGAGCCGGGTCAACCACCGGTTACAGTCCCTGCAGTGATGGGCGCCGACCCCCTCGATGTTTCAGAGCCCGCTCTGCCGGGCCTCGGGCCGTGAGGAGCCGCAGCCATCCCCGCGACGGTTCCAGCCACCGTCCCCGCGCCAGGTACGCGATGCGCCAGGTTTCCACATGGATACGAACCTAGTGTCAATGCGCGCGCTGGACCTTCCTGCTAGTACGTGCTCCGGAGGAGATCGTCAAGCTGGTCTCCCTGGCGCGGGAATACAAGGTGGCCCTGGTCCCGCGGGGCACCGCCAGGACCATGGGGGCGCCCATCCGGCAGAAGGACCTTACCGATGTGGTGGCGATGGCCCTGGGCATCGAGGATATCCCCGATCCCGGCGACACCGTCGCCAGCTACATGGAGGCGGCCGGGAAGCTGCTGGCGGCCAGCTGCGTCCGGCGCATGGGCTCGGCGTAGGGGGAGCGGGGTGCCTCGGCGAAGGGTCCGGTGAATCGCGGTTGAACGGCACGCCCAGTGTAGGGAACCGGACATGGAAGAACCCCCACCCGGCTGGGTGGGGGTTCCTGTGTTGTCGCCCTTCACGGGACTGCCGGTGGCTGTTGCCGCAGGCGTCACATCACCTGCGCTACCGGTTGCCGGCGAACTCCTCCAGCCGCCGCAGGAACTCCCGCATGAAGCCGGGCAGATCCGGCCACGCGTGGGCGGAGACCAGGTTGCCGTCCACGTGTAGCGGCTCGGTGACGTAGGACGCGCCCAGAGACTCCACGTCCGGCCGGCAGGCGGTGTACGCCGTCAACTTCCGGCCCTTCAAGTGCTCCTTCAGCCGCGCGAATACCAGGGCGGCATGGCAGATGGCGCCGATGGGCTTGTTGGCCTCAAAGAAGTGGCCCACGATGCGCGGCACGTGCTCATTCAGCCGGATGTATTCCGGCGCCCGGCCGCCGGGCAGGATCAGCCCGTCGTACTCCTCCGACTTGACGCCGGCAAAGGCGAGGTCCGCCTGCAGCTGGTAGGCCGGCTTCTCCGTGAACGTTTCCCAACCCGGCTCAAAGTCGTGGACGACGGTCCGCAACGTCTTCTTCGTCGGTGCCGCCACGTGCACCTCATGCCCTGCTTCCTTCAGGCGGTAAAGGGGGTAGTAGACTTCCAGCGCTTCCGCGGCATCGCCCGTGAGGATGAGCACCTTAGCCATACCGGACCACCCTTTCCGTGTATGTAAATGGCATGTGCGACAGAAGAGCGAGGGGTGAGATGGATCTACTTTAAGGAGATTGGTGGACACTCCCGCACCCGCCGAATCCGAAACATCCGAATCGGCGCGGTCCGACGCGTACCGAGAGCCGGTCGCCGTGCGGCGGGAGTAAGGCCGGAAGCGAACCACGTCGTTCCAACAAATAATTTAACAGCTCCCTCTCCGGCTTCGCTAGTGGTGGGGGGCCTGGCGGTGGCGGAAATAACAAGTAGTATGGTAATATGTGGAACATGAGGCAATGAACTGCGCCAGACAATGAAGGCAGGGCATCTGGGCGTGCTCAAGCCGTTGGTGGTTTGTCTCAGTACGGACAGTGCAGATGGATGGCTGATGGACGATGAGTAAGCTTCAGGCTTGGCCACTGATAAGGATCCATCGGATGAGCCACCCTCACAACTATCGTAATAACGGTGTAGTTAGCTGCACCGCGGCTATCCTTACCTACCCTGCACCACCGACACAAGGTCCCAGCCTTGGGGCACTACGACATCCTGCGCTTGGCGACATCCCAAAACACCGGCTACCGTTCCTACAACCAATTCGCAGGCGGCCAAGCGAAACCACACGCCCTCACGAGGACGCCCAACCTAATCATGCCAACACTTCTCACCGCACAAAACAGGTTCACAATTGAACCGAGTTGCCCATCAACGCTACTACGTTGGACCCTTGTGGCAAGCCATTTACGGCGCCCCTTTGGGAGTACCCTTGTCCCGAGTAGACATCATCCCTACCTGGTACCTCCAAATCGTACGCAGTAGCCCGCTATCTCGCTCATCCAACTACACGGTCCCGCTCTCGCCCACCCTTATCTCTCGCCCCTGCCAATTTCCAATGCTAGCCTTACCATCGGGCGTAGCTCACTGTCGGTCGGATCAGGCGGCCGGTCGTCAGTACCATGGTGGAACGGACTACAAAAGTCATTAAGTTGCACGAGATCATCTAGTCTGGCCGCCAGCTGCCCAAACCTAGACAAATCGTTCCGAATGCGTTCGATCATCTTACCAAGGTTCTTAGCCCCTTCCAGCTCAACCGGATATCGATTCCGCAGGTTATGTTCTAAGTATATCCGAATAGTCCTAGCGACCTCGGCTTCATTTCCATTTGGACCCGATGTCAGATAATTCAAGAGCAATTCATAACTCCGATAATAATCGTCTCGACATATGCGATGAATGTCGCACCCTTCTAGAACACTGTAGTCACCACGCCTCGTCAACTGTAGGCACGTCCATATTCCATCATCAGCAATTTTTTCCAACGCATCGCGTAAGAATAGAGCATCGTGTGATAGCACAATCAATTGAGAACACCGTGTGGCAACCTTCAGCAAAGCATCTCGCGTAGCACGTCGACGCCCCATATCAAGACTTGAAACCGGATCATCAATTACAATGATGCAATCCTCCATACTTTGCTCCAAGGTTACCCTCGCCAAGAAGAACGCAAGAGCAAGCGTCCGCTTATCTCCTTCACTCAACGTAGTAACTAAGGAAGGAACATCACTCCTTCCTCCCGGCGAGACAACTGGAATAGTCTCACCCAAGACTCTCAGTCGATACTCAGTGCGAGCCCTACCGCCAGTATGCCTCACCCCGATTTCCACAATCGAGAAATTAGCACCAAACCGGTCCAGCAGGTTGTTGATAGTGTCCCTGTATGTGGCCAACAATTGTTCTGTGTAGTCGTGAAGCTGCTCACGCAGTTCATCCTTGCAACGCTCAAGTAACCTTTTTGCATTTTCGAATCTTTGATAGCGTTGACACACCCTAGAGACTTCCGGCAGCAATCGCCTCTGTGCTGCTTCTAAGCATTCGATATCATTTTCGAGGCGGTCCATATTCTCCACCTTTAGAGAACTTTGGAGCGCCTCGATGTCCCTAACAACCCGAATTATTGCCTCGTTATATGCGTCAACCTGCTTTCGCATTTCCAGATATTTCGTCTTTACATCAGCAACCAATTCTTGGGCATGAAGTTGACGTAACGGAGCGGCTAGTTTCTGTCGTAACAGCTCAATTGCATTATCACGAAGAGCGTCCCATGTACGCCGTAGGGCATTTATATCCACCATCTTGGCGAAATTACAATCGAAGCGATCACTCCACATTCTGCCTGCCAGTTCATTCAGTTGAAAAATCTCGCTAATTGCACTCCAGTTCTCGTGACTAAAAGTCTTCTGAACCTCCTGCAGTGCAACTTCTATCTGCCTTTTCAATGCCTCATAGGCGGCGTTAAAATAGACCTTGTATGCCTCTACGAGAGTAATCCCGTGTAGTCCCTGTCCGCAAAACGGGCACTCGTCTCCATGCCGCAGGTACGCCAAACCTTCACGTAACCATTGCTCACCGTGGCCTCCGAGGCGGCGCGCTATATGTACCTTCACAATTTCCTCTACATCATTATCAACGCTTTCCAACGACTTTCCGAGAATCGTAGATACCGTTTCAATATCAAACTCTGGCATCTGTAGCTGCCGTGGAACCGGGCGATGCAGGAAGTCATCAACTCGCTTTGCGTCAGCCAAACGTTGCTTCAACTCTTTCAAACGACTTTCTATATCGGGTTCGGGTTGGAGCTGCACGAACTCACTTACTTGGTATGGCCCTGAATGTCGCGCAATTTCCGCCGTCAATTCTCGAAGAGTGTTTTGTATATGCCTGATCTTTTCAATAATCTTGTCAATAGTTCTTTTATGCCGAACACCAGTTTCGCCTAGGGCGAATTCCAAAAGATTTTCACGGTGGGCGGGCTCAATTCGGCTTCCGGAACATACATTCTTATCAACGAATTCCGAGTCAAAGACGAGGATTTTGTCGTAACTGGCTGTCCATTGGCCATCGCGAAACTGATAGTTTCTGCCGTTCAGCCGTAAGTGTACAGTCGGTCCATTTTGTCCGCCTATGGTTGTCCTTGCGTTGATGGCGGTAGCGTCGCCACACGAGAAGGCACGAAGCACAGAGGCTAGCGTTGACTTGCCTCGTCCGTTTTCGGCGTATATGGCAGTTATGGGCTTGAGGGTTACGGCTCGCTGTGGAACTGCATTATGTAGCAGACCAATTCCGCGTAAGGCGATTAGTTTTTCAATCATCTACTGTCACCTCGAGGATGGTCTTGGCCATGTAGGGTTAGTAATAGGATACTATTACCAATATCAAGGTGCAAGGATATGGTGGGGTCTTGAGGGAGGCTATCTATCGGCCGAAAGTGACGCTGGCCCATTCCTACCTGGGCGGGACCGTAGGGCATGGCGGCGGAGAGGCCTGTTTGGTATACACCGGAGTGCGTGTTGTCGGCCCCGAGGGTAGATTGACTCCGTAGGGCCAGAGGAAAGGTGACCCCTTAGCCAACCCTAATCCATTCCCCCAAAGGAGTAGAGCTCGGTTCATGCTAAGAGGCCGGCCTGTCTAAGTCGGCGCGGATAGCGGATACCGGGTTAGCGTCCCAGGTAGTGGTGGGAATAGCCGAGCCATAGGGCTCGGCCCTGGTGGCCCTTGACAAGAAAGGTCACCGGCGGCTCCCCTTCGGGTTGGACAAGAACCGGCTCGAAGGGAGGTCCGCTCACCGGTGACCGCTGAGTTCAAGATGGCACTTCTCGAGCTTTTGCGCAAATACCAGGGGGAGCCGGAAGTCGATGCCCTGCGGGAAGGATTGCGCTGGCTGGCTCAGCAGCTCATGGAGCTCGAGGTCAGGGAGCGGATCGGCGCTCAGCGGTACGAACGCACGGAGACGCGGAAGACGTCTCGCAACGGCTACCGCTCGCGGCCCTGGGACACCCGTGTGGGGACGATCGAGCTGCGGATCCCCAAACTCCGCCAAGGCAGCGACTTCCCCAGCCTGCTGGAGCCACGCCGGCGGGCGGAACGGGCCCTGGTCGCCGTGGTGCAGGAAGCGTATGTGCAGGGCGTCAGTACCCGGAAGGTCGACGACCTGGTCCGGGCGTTGGGCCTGGACGGCATCAGCAAGAGTGAAGTCTCCCGGCTTTGTGCGGAACTGGACGAACAGATGGAGCGTTTCCGGAACCGCCCCCTGGAGGGCGAGTACCCCTACCTATGGCTGGATGCCAAACCGATCAAGGTGCGGCAGGACCATCGCGTGGTGAACATGGCCGCGGTCATCGCCGTGGGGGTGACGCGAACCGGGCAGCTTGAGGTGCTGGGCTTTGACGTGGGAGCGGCCGAGACGTACGAGTTCTGGCTCGCGTTTCTCCGCAGCCTGGTGGCCCGAGGGCTCAAGGGCGTTCGCCTGGTCATCTCGGATGCCCACGAGGGACTCAAGCGTGCCATCAGCGAGGTGCTGGCGGGCGCCAGCTGGCAGCGGTGCCGGGTGCACTTCATGCGGAACCTGCTGGCCCGGGTGCCCAAGCACGCCCAGCCGATGGTGGCGGCCCTGGTGCGGACGATCTTCGCCCAGCCCGACCTGGCATCCGCCCGGGAGCAACTCGAACATGTGGCCGCTAACCTGGACCAGCGATTTCCCCAAGCCGCCGCTCTGCTCCGTGACGCCGTGGAGGACGTGCTGGCCTACATGGCGTTCCCGGCCGAGCACTGGCGGCGGATCCACTCAACGAACGTCCTGGAGCGGCTGAACCGGGAGCTCGCGCGGCGCTGCAACGTGGTGGGGATCTGCCCGAACGTGGCCGCGGTCCTGCGGCTGCTGGGGGCTCTTCTGGAGGAGCAGCAGGATGAGTGGCTGGTCTCCCGGCGGTACTTCAGCCTGGAGTCCATGGCCAAGATCGATGCGAACCCACCCCGCGAGGGCTCTCAGCGATCCGGCGACAGGACGGCACTGAAGGCGCTGGCTGTGTGATTCCTCCAACCCGAAGGCGAGAGAAATTTTACACCTCTTGACGGGACGTGACCGCGAGGTCCGCCTGCAGCTGGTAGGCCGGCTTCTCCGTGAACGTCTCCCAGCCCGGCTCAAAGTCGTGGACGACGGTCCGCAACGTCTTCTTCGTCGGTGCCGCCACGTGGGCCTCGTGCCCTGCTTCCTTCAACCGGTACAGGGGGTAGTAGACTTCCAGCGCTTCCACGGCGTCACCCGTGAGGATGAGCACCTTGGCCACACCGGATCACCCTTTCTGCGGTGTAAGTGGCGGATGCAATAGAGGTTCGAGGACGAGATTGACCTGACTTGCCGGTTGGGAAATGAGGTGGTGGGTGCAGATTCCCGCACTCGTCCACTAATCCAGCAGCACCTTTCTCGGCCTGTCCAGTAAGTGTCAAGGGACCTGACAACGGCCATCGCAAGCAGTATGGTAATAAAATGGAACCTTAACAGATGGAGCGGATTAAGGGCTGAAGTTAGGAGTTCGCGCGCCTGGAGGTTGCTGGGAGTTAGCGTATGAGTTACACCAGATAGAAGACCGATCGCCGGCGAGGAGGTTTCACGCGTGGCCCATAATGACGACCGTCGCGTGATCCACCGTGGCGACCGTGGCCATGGGAGCGCCGCCACCTGCACCGTGGCCATCCTGCCGACCCTGCACGATCTGCACAAGGACCCGGCCTTCGCCCATTACGACTACAACATCCTGCGTTCGTTGATCCTGACCTTCGACCCCGACTGCATATGTGGGGAGGTTCGCCCGGAAGATTGGGAGGCCACGGCCGGCGGCACACGTGAGGGCTACTGCGGCCCGGTGGAATACAGGGAATGTATCCTGCCCTTGTGCCGAGAAAGAGGCATTGCCTTTCGCCCCATCGACGCTTACCGGGACGAAGACGTTGCCGAATCGAATCAGCGTTCCGGCGGTGAAGCCCAGGCCGGATCCCGTGGCACCGATGAAGACGGCGAATACGTTGCTTCTTGCGGCGTGGCCCAAAAAGATTCGGTGGAAACTGCCTGGCAGGCGGTCACAGACGTTTTTCTCCAATTGATCCGGCGGTCCGAGTGCGGCGTGCGGGCGTTTTTCGATCCCGCGGTGATGGAGGTGATCCGTGTCAAGCATCGTCTGCAACAGCAAGCCCTTCCCGTCCAAGAGGCGCGCCTCTGGCAGGCCCGCAACCTGCGCATGGCCGCCAACATCGTCGATGTCTGCGCAGAATACCTGGGCGGGCGGGTACTGGTCACCGTCGGTCTTGAGCATGTGCCCTTTCTCTGGGACCTTCTCAGCCTTTCTCACGCTGTGCGGTTAATGCCGATCGACTGGGCGCGTGAAACATGACGGTACCGCACAAGAGCGTGCGTGCATGGCCACAGGCGATGGCCGTGGCGGCCGATCAGTCCTATACCCTTCCCTTTGTCATCCCCTTCGTCGTTTACGCGCCGGCCAGCGGAACCCCCGTGGATCACCGCTGTATGATGCACATGTCGCGAATTGTCCGGGACGGTGGAGAGTTGGCAGGAGGATTGTGACGCCATCGTGCGTATTTCGTTAGTTAGTAATCACTCACTTTTTCTTTCAGTCTGGACACCGTCATTAGGGGACTCCATGATCCACAAACACAGTCCGCGGCTTGCGTCCGAGCCGGACGGGGGGTGAGTCGAAGATCAGCCCGCGGCGAGCGAGAACGAAACGGCCCGAGCAGATCCTCCTCACGGCCAAGTCGGTCTTCGCCCGGTCCAATTACCGGTCGAGCACCACGGCGGAGATCGCCGCCGAGGCGGGCGTCTCGGAGCCGCTCATCTACCGCTATTACCCGTCCAAGAAGCACCTCTTCCTGGCGGTGCTGGAGAACGTGAACCGGCGGATCCTTGGGCGCTGGAACGCCATCCGCCGGTCCGAGACGTCGAGCCTGGCCTGCCTGCGGCGGATCGGGCAGGACTATCTGGATCTCGTGGACCGGAACAGCGAGGACCTGAAGGTGTTCTTCAAGGCCGTCTCCGAGGACAGCGACCCGGAGATCCGCCAGTTCCTGGCCGAGAGTTACCGCCAGTACGCCCGGTACCTGGAAGACGTCGCCCGGCAGGGGCAGGAGCGGGGGGAAATCCGCCGCGACGTCCCGGCCCGCGCCATCGCCTGGCAGATGATGAGCCTGGGCGCCGCCTTCAACCTGTTCGCCGTGCTGGAGCTGTCGGAATGGACGAGGGCGGACCGCGAGGCCCAGTTACTGGCCTTTATCGAGCGCATCAGGGCAGCCGGCGCGCCCGCCGGTTCATCGGCCCGTTCGACGGGCGAACGGGCGACGGGCGCGGTCGCTGGCTCGCATGGCGGCGGCGACGGACGGCCGGCCGCCCGGCCGGATCGGCAGGGGGGATGAACCGTGAGGTACCAGTCCTACGCCTACGAGCAGAACCACTGGGAGCGGGACCCGGACCTGCGCCACGTGTTGGCCCATTACTGGCCGGGTTTCACCGCCCATGAGGACGAGCTGCGCCGCTTCGGCGCCCTGGCGGGGAAGGAGGTCTACGAGGTCGCCTACCACGTGGACCACGACGCCCCGCCGGTGCTGGTCATGCACGACCTGGACGGCCACCGGGTGGACCGGGTGCGCCTGTCACCGGCCCAGCAGGCGCTCCTCCGGGAGCTGGCGCCCATGAACCGGCCACCCTACGAGGGCGGGAGCTGGCACCACCACTACGCCCTGGGTTACCTGGTGGCCGACCCGGGGATCTACTGCATCCTGACCATCACCAACCAGACCGCCTATGTGATTCATAAGTACGCTCCGGAGTTCGCCGAGTGGAAGGCCAAGCTGCTCCGCGGCGAGTTCTGGGGCGCCACCTGGATGACCGAGGTCCAGGGCGGCAGCGACCTGGGCGCCAACACCCTCCAGGCCACCCGTGACGGCGACGCCTGGCGCCTCGACGGCGAGAAGTACTTCTGCAGCGGCGCCGGCCTGACCGATGTGGCCGTCGTCACCGCTCGGCCGGAAGGGGCGCCCGCCGGGCCCAAGGGGCTGGCCCTCTTCCTCGTGCCCCGGATGAACCGGGCCGGCGAGCTGAACTACCACGTCCGCCGGCTCAAGGACAAGAGCGCCACCCGCGCCGTCCCCTCGGGTGAGGTGGATTTCCGCGGCAGCGAGGCCTTCCTGGTGGGCGAGGCGGAGAAGGGGATCTACTACACCCTCGAGGTCCTCACGGTCTCCCGGCTGGCCAACGCCATCGCCGGCATGGGCATCGCCCGCAAGGCGCACCTGGAGGTGCTGGAGCGGGTGCGGCGCCGCCGGTCCTTCGGCCGGCAGCTGGTGGACCACCCGCTGATTCGCCGGGACCTAACCGACATGGCCGTGCGCATCGCCGGCGGCCTGGTGCTGGGCTTCCACGCCGCCGACCTCTTCGAGAAGGCGTGGGACGAGTTACCGCCCTACACGTCCCGCTACCATTACGCCCGGTTCCTCTCCCACCTGGCCAAGAACCGCACCGCCGATCACGCTGCCGAGGTGACGCGGCTGGCCATGGAGCTCTTCGGCGGGCTCGGGTTCCTGGAGGAGTACGCCGTGGCCCGCTGGCACCGCGAGGCCCTGATCACGCCCATCTGGGAGGGGCCCAGCAACATCCAGGCCCTGGACCTGCTGGAGGCCATGCACAAGAAGCGGGCCCACGAGGCCTTCCTGGCCGAGTTCATCGCCATGTTGGAGAAGGCCGGCACGCCCGAGGCCCGGACCGCCCGCGAGGTCATCGAGGGCACCCTGGTCCGGCTGGCCGGCAGCGAGCCCGAGGAAGCCCAGTGGTACGCCAAGGATGCCACCGCCCGGCTGGCCGACGCCGCCCAGGTGGGCCTGCTGTACAAGCTGGCCGAGACCGCGGGCGACCGCTACGCCCACCTGGCAGCCCTGTATGCCCGCCGGTTCCTCCTGGGCGAGGAGTACCCGGCCTGGGCGCTGGAGAGGTCGGAGGTGTGGTCGGCCGACGTGCCGGTAGGGTTCCGGGGGCTGGCATGAGCCGCGCCCCGCGAGGACGAGAAGTCCACAAGGGCGGTTTGCGCCGGCCGGCCCGCCGGCGGCCGCCTACGATCACCGACCACGTGGAAAGGGGGAGCGTCCGGTGCGCGAGCTGGTCGTCCACGAGGTGTTGAAGAGCGCGCTGCACAACAGGCCGGACTCCGAGATCGTCTACGGGGGGCGGCGGTTCACCTACGAGCAGTTCTACGAGCGGGTGCTGCGCCTGGCCCAGAGCCTGAAGAAGCAGGGCGTGGGCCGGGGCACCGTGCTGGGGGTCATGGACGTCAACAGCCACCGGTACCTGGAGCTGCACTACGCTAGTTCCATGCTGGGGGCCGTGTTGCACACCATCAACTTCCGCCTGCCGCCTGACGACCTCCTCTATAGCCTCCAGCACGCCGGCGTCGAGTGGATGTTCGTATGGGAGGGGTTCCGGCAGCCGCTGGCCAAGGCGCGGCCGCTCTTCCGGAACTGGGTCTGGCTGACGGACGGCGACGAGTCGCCCGAGCCGGGCACGCCGACCCATGAGGACCTCGTCCACGAGGGCCGGGCCGAGGTCCCGGACGAGGCAGAGAAGGTCCGCGAGACCGACCCGTATTCCATCTTCTACACCACCGGCACCACGGGCCGGCCCAAGGGGATGCTCTACCGGCACCGGGACATGCTGCTGGCGTCCCTGGGGATCCTCCACCACCTGGCCATCCATCCCACAGGGGCGGCGGCCGGGAGCCGCGACGTGTACATGCCCTGCATCCCCTTCTTCCACATCCACGGCTGGGGCACCGCCCTGTTCGTCCCGTACCTGGGCGCCAAGCTGGTGCTGCCGGGTAAGGCCACGCCCGCCGAGCAGCTGCGACTGATCCTGGACGAAGGGGTCACCTGGTCCAACATGGTGCCCACCCAACTGCACATGCTGCTGGAGGCGGCGGACCAGGCGGGGGTCGGCGAGCTCAAGGGGTACAAGGTCCTCACCGGGGGCAGCCCGGTGCCTTCGGGGCTGGCGCGGCGGGCCCGGGAGCGGGGCATCGCCTACAGCGTGATCTACGGCGGCTCCGACCAGCTGGCGGCCACCATCTCGGTGGTGCCCCGGGGCGTCGAGCCGGGCACGCCCGAGGCCTGGGAGGCGCTCCGGACGAACATGCTACCGCTGGCCATGGTCGAGGTCCGGCTGGAGGGCGACAACGGCCAACCCGTCCCCGCCGACGGGAAGAGCATCGGCGAGGTGCTGGTGCGCTCGCCGTGGCTGCCGGACGGCTACTACAAGGACCCCGAACGCAGCCGAGGGGTTTACGAGGACGGCTGGTTCCGCTCAGGCGACCTGGGCGTGATGAACCCCGACGGCACCCTCTACGTGGTGGATCGAAAGAAGGACGCCGTCAAGAGCGGCGGCGAGTGGATCGCCACGGGCGTGCTGGAGGCGCTGATCTCCGAGCACCCGGACGTGGCGGCGGTGGCCGTCATCGCCCGGCCCGACGAGCGCTGGGGCGAGCGGCCGCTGGCCGTGGTGCAGCCCCGCGGGGGTCTGGCGGACGAAGAGGCCCGGGCGCGCCTGGAAGAGTCCCTCCGGGCCCATCTCGCGACGGCGGTAGAGCGGGGGCGGCTTGCCCGCTTCTGGATCCCCGACCGGTTCGTCTTCGTCGAGCAACTGCCGCTAACCAGCGCGGGGAAGATCAACAAGGTGGCGTTGCGGCGGGAGCTGGTGGGGTAGAATCGTGGGATCACCGGGTCGAGGTACCGGGGGGGGGCGACATCTATGAGTGGCAGGCCCCATGGAAACGTGGGACCTGCCACTCATTTACTACGCCCCCTTGGCTACAACTTCCTGTGAACTAGACGTTTATTACGCCCACATGGCATGCGCCCAACAACATGCCCAAAAACCTGCTCTATGCCCGACAAGCGGACCCACGGCATCTTAGTGGCCGCGTTGGTCCCGATGCTGGAAAGCGGCGGCTTCCCAGAGCCCCGCGCCGGCAGTTGATCGAGGCTACCTTGCCCCTGTCATCGCCGACCTAGAAGTGACCCACTTGGCGCCGGTTGGAAACTGACCCACCCCTGCGGGTCACTTACTCCGCAGAGCCGTCCTGTGGCATCACCTCCCTTCGGGGTGGGGTCCCGCCGAACAGTCCCGCCCGCTTCTTCTCTCGAAGCCGGTAGCTCTCGCCCCGGATGTTGATGACGTGGCTGTGGTGAAGCAACCGGTCGAGGATGGCGGTGGCGATCACCGAATCGCCCAACACTTCGCCCCACTCCGCAAAGCCTTTGTTACTGGTCAAGATGATGCTGCCCCGTTCATAACGGGCCGAGATCAGGGCGAACAGGGCGGTCGCCGCCGCCCGGTCGTAGGGGCAGACCCCGAATTCGTCAATGATCAGCACCTTGGGGGCCAGGTAGACTCGCATGCGCCGGTCGAGTCGGTGCTCGGCTTGGGCGCGGCGCAGGTCTTCGAGCAGCTCGTGAGCTCGCACGAAGTACACCCCATAGCCGGCCTCGATCGCCTTGATCCCGAGAGCCACACTCAGGTGGGTTTTGCCCACGCCGGGTGGTCCGAGGAAGATCACATTGGCGGCGTCGGCGACGAAGGCGAGGGTAGCCAGCTCGCGAATCTGGCGCTCGTCGACGGACGGCTGGAACCCGAAGTCGAACTGCTCCAGGGTGCAGTGAAAGGGCAAATGCGCCAGTCGTGTCCGTGTCCGTAGGTAGCGCTCCCGGCGCGCCGCCGCCTCGAGGCCCAGCAGGTCCACGAGGAAGTCGGGGTAGGGGAGCTGCTTCTGGGCGGCGGCCTCCAGGCGGCTTTCGAGAACCGCCGCCGCGTGGCTCAAGCCCAGCTGCTCCAGGTACTGCCGGGCCTTCTCCAGGGCGATCATCGCCGACTCACCGCCTCGGCCAGAGCCTCGTAGGTGCTCAAAGACCGTCGCTCGACTTCCACCGTGGGCCATTGCACCGCCCGGGGCTCCGGCCGCGGGCCGCCACTCTTCGCGGACAACCCCGCCCACTGCTGCGGGTGCGTGAAGCGCTGGCCCGGCCGGAGGGCCCGGGGATGCACCGCCACCCGCTGGTCACCGACCCAGAGCTCGACCACGCCCTCGCCCGGCTGGACCTGAACGAGCTGGCCGGGCCGCCAGGGCCACGGCAGGCCGTACCACGCCCGTTCCCACTGCACGTAACCGTCCCGGCCCACCTGCCGCGGCTCGCGCAGCCAAGGCCTCAGCCGTTCCTGCGAGGGCAACGGCCGCAAGACCCCTCGTTCGATCGCCAACCGGTCCACGGGCCGCTCATGGGTGGTGCCGTGGATGCGGACGTTGGCCACGGTATCACACCACGCCAGCGCCTGCCGGTTCAGGTCATCCAGATCCGTGAACCGAACCGCGGGCCAGAAGTTGCTCTTGACGTACTTGATGCCGCTTTCTACCCGGCCCTTGGTCTGGGGACGGTAGCCCTGGCAGAGCCGGATGGCAAAACCCAGCCGCAGGGCAAAGTCCAGAAAGCGTTTATTCCACTTGGGCTCGCCGTTCTCGTCCAGCCCCAACACCACCAGCTTGGTCCGGTCGTACAGGCACGTTTCCGGTACCCCGCCGAAGTACCGGAACGCGTTCAGATGGCAGCGGATGAACGTCGCGGTGTCGGCCCGGTCGACAAACTCTACGTACAGGGCCCGGGACCAGCTGAGCACCATGGCGAAGACCCACTTTCGCCGGACCGTGCCGTCCGGCAGCGTATAGGCACAACTGCCCCAATCCACTTGCGCCTGCTGGCCTGGCTGCGTCTCGAACCGGACCGTGCCAGGGATGGATCGGGGGCGACGCAGGGGCCGGACGAACTCCTTGAGGATGGTGTAGCCCCCCTCGTAACCCTGGGTCCGCAGCTCGCGGAGAAGGACGACGCAGTTTTCCACACCTTCCGCGACCCGTTGTAGGATAAACTCTTTGTACGGGTCGCGCTTCGAGCCGCGAGCCGCCCGAGGTGCCGGCTTGGGCACCTCGGTGGCGCGCAAGTACCGCCGCACCGTGTTCCGGGAGATGCCGAGGATTCGCGCGATCTCCCGGATGGACCGACCCTCGCCATGAAGCTCGTATAAGCGTTTCACCTTCCCACCTCCCAGCATGTTGCCGAGGACACCTCCCGCTCCGTGGCTGGATTCGGAAGGTGTCTTTGCTGGGGGGTGGGTCAATTCTTACCCGGCGATCCCGGGTCAGTTTAACACCGGCGATGACACCCCGGCTGGTACCCGTAACAAGCCCGACGAGGCCCAATGCCAACGATACCACAAGCACTCTGTGGGGAATGCGAGACCACGGCAGATCTGGAGACCCTTAATTGGCCTCGCCCCCTTCCCTGGACACGCCCGTCGACGCTCGGTCTGCCGATGGGAGAGTCGCTTCTTTGTCCAACCTGACATAGCGGCAATTAGCGCCTCCGTTGGTCTTGTTGAGGCGTCTTGCGTTTCGCCTGGCTGAACCAAAGGTCCGATCGACTGTGTAGCTGGACGGAGACGGGCGCGTTGCTAATTCTCAAACCTGTGTGGGTCATAAGCAGGACTCAGCGTTGCCAAATGTACTTGGATACCTCCGACAGACCATGCTAAACCCTCCTTGGAAAACACTGGAGATTCGATATACTAGGTAGCAGGACTACATAATTTAGCAGCAAGTCGGGGGGGGGGGGGGGCATTGAATGCGGTTCAGTCTGAATGACAGACCTGAAAATATTATCGCACAGTTCTTTTCGCATCTTGAAACACGTGATAAGGAGCTTGCCCGCATGCTCCGAACTGAACTCCCCACATCTCGAGAATTGAACGGGATAGAAAGAGCCCAGATCACACGTAAGGCGATTCAAATCCTCCTGCACCGGGTTGAAAATCATGACTAGATACTATTTAGCAGGCCTAACTGTAGAAGGGTTTCGTGGGATCAATAACAACGGTAGTCCCTTGAAAATGAAGTTTGATCCCAATAAAATTACTTCGATCTTTGGGGGAAATGGACTAGGCAAGAGTTCCCTATTCGACGCGATAACGTATGCAATCACCGGAAATGTTCCCCGGTTGGCCAAGATCCAAAATACTGAAAACGCAAGCAGATACTACTTGAATCGGTTTCACACTGGACCCGCGGCCATAACGCTTACGTTCATACCCGATGACTCCACTGGCGAAGAAGTCACGATAACGATAAAACGAGACGCACAGGGACGTCGCATTGTCGAAGCCAGCGGCAGTCTCGATCCAGACCAACTATTGACATCAATCAATTGCGAGACGTTGCTATTGGACTACACCACATTCAACGACTTCATAACTAGTTCTCCACTGGACCGTGGCCGCACATTTGCGCGATTACTCGGTTTGGGCAGTCTCAGTGTAATTCGAAAAAACCTGGAAGCGCTGAGCAACACGAGAAATTTAAATTCCGATTGCCAGCTCGAGACGCTACAACGCCGCCTAGGGGAGGTACAGCGTAAACGCGATGAGGCCGCAAATAAAGTACTAGAGCTGCTCACTAGCATGGAAAAGACGGGTTTGCCACCTGATAGCTTTGACCCTTGCTTAGCTGAACGGCTGTGTCTAGAAGCATTGTCGGAGATTTCAGGGCTAAGGTCCCTCGTTGAGGGAAGGAGACTTTCAGATATCGACTTCGACAAGTGTGAAGAACAGCTCAGCAGGGTTGAAGGGGCGAATGAGACAAAGGCTCTAAAGCAGCTGGTGACAACCCGCGAAGACCTTGAAACGGCAGTACCCATAGACAAGCTTAAGAGAAAGTGCGATGCTTTGCTGTCACTCGCACAAACCCATATGAGCCTGACAACAGCCGTCCATAACGAGCGTCCCTACAAGGACCTGTATGAGTCAGCGTTCAAGATTGTCGAGATGGGGTTGGCCGATGAGAAGTGTCCACTCTGTGAGCAGGCCTCGCAGCACCCCAGCGGATTGGATCTTCGAAGTTTTTTGATTCAGGTGCTAGGGGAAATATCGAGAAATAATCCCTATTGAGCGTAAGATGGCAGAGATATGGTCGGCAATTGTCGGCGAAGAATCCCTGGTCAAGAATTGGATGGTACTTAAAAGCAGGCGTTTGCAACCCCCTTCAGGGATAACCCTAGAAAGGGCCAGGGAGATTCGAGTGCCTAGGGAGGATGAAGTGAGGGCACTTCAAGAATGGATTACTCTGCTCGAACAACATCGTAAGGACATGTTGGATCAGATCCAAAAGGCAATTGAGGAGTTGCAGCGGAAAGTCCCCGCTTTCCTTGTGAGATCGGTTACCGTTGTTCACTGTGCTAGGGCACTACGCGATGCATTGATCGAGCATAGGGGGGCGACGGAGGAAGTTGGACGCCTACAACAAGAGTTGGATGCCATTGAACGGTGGCGATCATTCATTAGTGAAGCAGCAAGGGAGTTTGCTGAGGCTGAGGCCGACTTAGTGCGTAGGAAGATTGACATGCTTCAGGATGACATTCGAGCCATTTTTCGGGATATTTGGGCTGGGAGTGAAATAGTGCCGAAGCTTCGGCGTGACGATAGGAATCAACGATTGTATCTAATGCTGGAACGATTCTTTTCCGCGCAAGATCTAGACGCTGTTCCGGTTCTGTCGGAATCGGCAAGAAATGCTCTAGCATTGTCAATATTTTTGGCAGCGAGTAAACGACGACAATTTGGTGGGCGCTTTCTGGTCCTGGATGATGTTACGTCAAGTTTTGATGCTGGCCACCAGACGCGGCTAATAGAAGCAATTCGTACGCATATTGCACGTCCGCACGTTCCGGATGGTTTACAAGTTATCCTGTTGACCTACGACGGTATGCTTGAGAAGTTGTTTGATCAAGCGGTAAGCAATGGTTGGGCATGGACGGGTTATAAGTTGCATGGTACTCCACCAGAAGGTCTGGTAAAAGATTGATGATTCGATACTCACTGTGATGATCAATGAACATTTGGATAATGGACGAGTGGAGCAGGCGTTACCGTTGGTTCGGCAGTACCTAGAGTATAGGCTCTTAGAGGTAATTCGAGAAGTCAACATTCGAGTGCCGCTCGACTTTTCGACTAAGGAGGATAGGAGAATGGTTGGTAATATGCTTGAGGCGATCCGGGCAGAAGTAGCACTTTACAAAAGGGCAGGTCTGCTTGTGCTTTCAGCAGAACAGGAGCGTCGTTTATCCCAGGCTCTCATTCCGGCATTAGTAAGTAACTGGGTCAGTCACTATTCGACAGGTTCAGGAGATGCCTTTTCTCCTAATGTCGTTCGACAGGTGTTGCGTGACATAGATGACTTGGTTAGGTCCTTTAAGTGTCGGTGCGTATGCGGTGAGCAGCCGCAAGAGCGGTTTTACCGGAGTCTTTCTGAGAAGCAAAAGGGTTGCGGAGGTAAATGCCAGCCACTGGATTCGCAACGATTGGTTTCGTAGGCGTTGGGGATGGTCAGTGGGTAGGTGACCTATTTGAGGAGGGCGGAAGGGATAGGAACTGAGCGTGATGAAGTGGGGTGCTGTCCCCAGGGAGCTTGTCAAGCTTTCGGCGTAGACGAGTACAGGCGTGGCGTTCGTAGGGCGACGGCTGAGTGGTATTAGGGCGTGCTGCTCGTGTAAGCGGCTAGTACCTGGTTACTTGCGTTGGTGCCCTGGTGGCCTAGCAGCCCGTGTTAGTAATCGCCGTTGATGTCGGGTTCCCCCGCGGCCGTTGCTCCTTGATAAGACGAAGTGTGGGCCTTATGTCGGCGGGGAGAAACCTCCCTCGCTTCAGCAGGTCGCCATGGCCTCCCCTCGGCGGCCCATCGCTTGCTTCCAGTGGCGCCAAAGCTTCAGTAGGTTGAAGGCTGCGCATGTGAAGAGCCACTCGAAGCGAGCCTTCGAGAGCCCACGGAGCAAGAACTGCCGAAGCCCCATCGCCTCTTTGATGTGCCCGATGACGGGCTCAACGGAACACTGACGCAGTTTGTAACGTTTGCGCCCTCGGACCGTGCGCAGTTTGCGCCGCATCCGGTCTTTGGTGCTCATCTGCTTGGGCATCCGCCCTCGGGGCGGCTGGAGCTGGCGCCATTCCGTATGACGGATCTTATCCGGCGGGATGAAGGCTTCTACACCCCGTTCTTCCAGGGCCTGGAGGTTGGCTTCACTGTAATAACCGGCGTCGGCGGAAAGTTCCCTGGGGCAGCGCCCCGTGTTCGCCTCGACTTGCTCCAACTGAGGCACCAAGTGGGGCGCGTCGGCGGCCCGGTTCGTCAGGTCAGCCGCCACGATGACGTGCGGCTCGGCGTCCACGGCCAACTGGGCGTTGTACCCCTGGATGAAGGCCTTGTCGGCGCTGCGCAGGATCCGCGACTCGGGGTCGGTGAAGTTGATCTGATCCTTGTCGGCCGGGCGCGGTTCGGCGGCGGCCTCCTTGCGGCGGGCGCGACGCCCCTTCTTCGCCGCCTCCGCTTCCCGCGCCACTTCCTTGGCTTCGGCCTCGGCCCGGGCCCGCTGCTCCAGCCGGGCCTTCGCCTCCCGAATCGCCTGGAGCCGCTTATCCGCCGTGGCCAGCTCGGGCGGCAGCCGCCAGCCACTGTCGGAGCCGTGTTCGTCATCCTCCGCCCGGTCGTTGGCCTCAACCTCTTCCAAGTAGCGCCGGATCTCCTCCGTCAGGCGCCGTTCCTCCTCCTTCATCCGGCCGTAGCTCATGGCGCTGTGCTTGGAGGCGTAGGCCTTGAGCTTGGTCCCGTCCACCGCCACGTGCCGGAGCTTCACCAGCCCCGCCTCCTGGGCCAGGCGAACCGACTGGACAAACAGCCGGGCCAGGGCCTGATGATGTCGGCGCCGAAAGTTCGAGAGCGTCCAGTGGTCGGGCTGCTGGTTCGCGGAAAGCACCCGGAAGTCCACGTCTTCGTACAGGGCTCGCTCCAGGCGCCGCGACGAGCGGATCCCCCGCATGTACGCGTACAGCCACACCTTGACCATCATGCGCGGTTCGTACGGGGGCTGGCCCCGGCGCTCGGTGTAGTCGCTGTAGATCGCTGACAGATCCAGCTGGTCCACCACCTGGCTGATGAAGTGGACCGGATGGTCCTCCGGCAGCCACTCGTCCAGCGCAGGAGGCAAAATCATGAGCTGATGGGGTTGGTAGTCGCGAAACTTCTTCCTGGTCATAATGTCTCTTGCTTCGACATCTCGGCCGAAAAATACTTCCCGATCGCCTGGCTTATGCAGCGTTATTCACACGGGCTGCTAGCCTACCGCGGCCTGCCGCCGCACCCGTTAAGGGCCCATCAAGGCTTGCGTAAACTTCGGCAACAAAGCCTCTACCGTTTCTGCAGGCGGCGACCACAGTCCGGCCGGCGGCCGGGGTCCCGCTCGAAACAGAAAAATGCCGGTACCGGGCGGGGTCGCGGCCCCATTGGTACCGGCAGCTGGTATCCCTTGCGTGGGATTCCTTCCCTACGGCCTCATCGCCGCTTGATCACAACGGCCGGCCGCTACAACTGCTGGGCAAATTGTTCGAAATACGCCAGCGACTCCGGATTGCTCATGGAATCCGGGTTCACCGCCTTCTCCCGCGGCACGCCCAACAGGATCTTCTTGATCGGCACCTCCAGCTTCTTCCCGTTCAGGGTGCGGGGCACCTCGGGGATGGCCACGATGTCGTCGGGCACGTGACGGGGCGAGAGGCTCTCCCGGATGCGCTGCTTGATGCGGCTGCGCAGGGCGTCGTCCAGTTCCACCCCTTCCCGCAGCACGACGAACAGGGGCATGTAGGGCCCGCGGCCGGGCAGTTCCAGGTCGATCACCAGGCTGTCGAGGATCTCGGGGATGTCCTCCACCACCCGGTAGATCTCGCTGGTTCCCATGCGGACACCCTGGCGGTTGATGGTGGAATCGGAACGGCCGTAGATGACGACCGTGCCGCGGCGGGTGATCTTCACCCAGTCGCCGTGGCGCCAAATGCCGGGGAACATCTCGAAGTAGCTTTCCCGGTACCGCTTCCCCTCCGGATCGTTCCAGAAGAAGAGCGGCATGGAGGGCATGGGCTGGGCGATCACCAGCTCCCCGACCTGGTCCACCACGGGCCGGCCCTCCTCGTCGAAGGCCTGCACATCCGCACCGAGACAGCGGCACTGGATCTCGCCGGCATGCACCGGAAGCAGCGGGCAGCCGCCCACGAAGGCGGTGCAGAGATCGGTGCCGCCGCTGACCGACGCCACCCAGAGGTCCTTCTTGACGTGCTCGTAGAGCCACTGGAACCCTTCGGGGGAGAGGGGCGAGCCGGTGGAACCCACGCTGCGCAGGGCGCTCAGGTCCAGCTCCCGGCCCGGTTCGATGCCGGCCTTCATGCAGGCGGTAACGTAGGCGGCGCTGGTGCCGAACAGTTTCATCCCTGTGGCCTCGGCAAAGCGCCAGAGGGCATACATGTCGGGATAGCCCGGGCTCCCGTCGTAGAGCAAAACCGTCGCCCCCACCAGCAGGCCGCTGGCGAGGTAGTTCCACATCATCCAGCCCGTGGTGGTGAACCAGAAGAACCGGTCCCCCGGCCCCAGGTCGCTGTGCAGGGCCAGCATCTTGAGGTGCTCCAAGAGGATCCCGCCGTGGCCCTGGACGATGGGCTTGGGCAGGCCGGTGGTGCCCGAGCTGTAGAGGACCCACAGCGGGTGGTCGAAGGGCACCTGCTCGAAGGTCAGGGGCCCGCCCTGGCGCAGCAGGTCCGACCAGGGCAGGGTTCGTCCCGGGAAGAACCCGGCCCCGCCGCCATCCCCGGCGGGACCGCCGCCCTGTCCCGCCGGGACCGGGCCGGCGACGGCCGCCATCCCGCCGGCAACCGCCCGCCCGCCCCCCTCACCCAGGTACGGCACCAGCACCGTCGCCTCCAGGGACGACAGCTGCCGCTGGAGCTCCGCCACCACCGGCCGCCGGTCGTAATCCCGGCCGTTGTAGCGGTACCCGTCAACGGCAAAAAGGATCTTCGGCTCGATCTGGCGGAAGCGGTCGGCCACGCTGGGCGCACCGAAATCGGGCGAGCAGCTGGACCAGATGGCCCCCAGGCTGGCGGTGGCCAGGAAGGCGATCAGGGCTTCGGGGATGTTGGGCAGGTAAGCCACCACCCGGTCGCCCGGCCCCACTCCCAGCTCCCGCAGCCCGCTGGCCACGGCCGCCACCTGCTGGATCAGGTCCGACCACGTCAACATGCCCAGGGGTCGCAGTTCGGACTGGTAGATCACCGCCGGGTCCTGGGGATCCACCACCGGCCGGGCGGGCGCGCTCCCGTCCTCGCCCGGCGTTCCCTGTCCGCCCGCCCTGGCGGCCGCGGCCCGCAAGGCATGTTGGGCGTAGTTGAGGCGCGCGCCCACAAACCACTGGGCGCCCGGCATCTCCCGCCGGCCCAGCACCCTGGTGTAGGGAGCCGACGCCTGGATGCCGAAATACTCCCACAGGCTGCTCCAGAACCCTTCCAGATCCCGCACGGACCACTGCCATAGGGCCTCGTAGGTGGAGAAGGCCAGTCCCCGGTGCCGGGCCAGCCAGTCCATGTAATGGCGCATGCGGGAACGCTGCTGCAGTTCCTCGGGAGGCGACCAGAGCAGGGTGCCCTCGCTGACCGCCGCCATGACCCAACCCCCCATTGCCGGGCGGGCGACCCGCCCCCTTCATTCCTCACCGCTTTGCCGGGACCGGTTCGCCGGGCGACGGACGCTGCCCGGCAAGCCGGGTCCGGTTGGACAAAGGAGATGATAAGTTCGGACAACGGTAGGACGGCGGGTACAAGCCCCGACACGCCAGGTCCCAAAGACCTGTACCATTACGAAAGGGGTTCGCAACACCAGGCGGGGACACCTGCCGGATCCGGCCGGGGGCCGGCGGACCCGCTCGGGGAGCGGAACCGCTCCGGACAACGACAACGGTTGGCCAATTCCCGCGCACACCGGTGCAGAGACGCCAAGCGAAGGTTGGCGAAGCCTGATTCCCGAGGCGCCGGGCGGTCTGGTCCGGCCACCGACGGGATGCGAAAGGAGGGGCCGCCGCGATGGTCTCCGAGCCGGCCAGCCGAGGCCACCGCCCCCGCTCGACGGGCGCCGGGACCCTGCGGGGGCAACGCTGGTTTCGCCTGCGGCAGCTGGCCGCCCGCCTGCCCCAGTACGCACAGCTGGCCCGCCTCATCCTGGCCCTGAACCGGCGGAACGGGGTCCCCGGTGGCGGGCGTGCCCGCCGGCTGGTTCTGGCGGGCCTCGCCTATCTCCTGGTACCCCTCGACCCGCTGCCGGGCTTTGTCCCCGTGCTGGGCCAGCTGGACGACCTGCTGGTGGCGCTCTTCACCCTGCGCCTGGCCCTGCGGTCCCTGCCCGAGCCCGTTCGCTCCTCCCTGCTGCGGCAGGCAGGGCTCGACAGCGCCACCGTGGAACACGACTGGCGCCTGGTCTGGGGCCTCTCCCGCGATCTGGTGGCCGCCACCGGGCGCGGTGCCTGGCGGCTGGGACGCGGCGGGGCCCGCGTTGTCGCCCGGCTGGGGCTTCACGCCGGGGCCCGGCTGGCCCGCCGCCTGCGGGCCCGGCTGTCTCGCCGCTCCCGGGCCAGGCCGTGACCGGCCCCGTGGCGGCCCGGCATCACGGCCTGCCCGGCCTGAACGGCACCCAGAACCAGGGGCAGGCTCGGCCAGCCCGGCAGGCTCCCTCGACGCCATCGCATGGACCCTCTCGTGCTCCACCCCATCCACCCCGGGGGGATGGGTCCACAGGATCCACAGGTTCCTCAGGGGCCATGAGGGCGCATCAGAGTAACATCCGGAGCCCAAGGCGGCCGGAGCCCCCGTGCCCGGAGCCGCCTCCCACCCGGGCCCCGGTGTGCGGCAGGGAACGTTCGCCGCCCGGGACGGGAGCTCACGCCACGCGGACCAGGATCCGCCCCCGCACCCGCCCGGCCAGGACGTCTGCGAAGGCCTCGGGCAGCTCGTCCAGCCCCACCTCGCGGCAGACCAAGGCGTCCAGGGCGGGCGGCCGCAAATCGCCGGCCAGCCGCTGCCAGATCCGCATGCGCAGGGGCATCGGGCAGTATACCGAGTCGATGCCCAGCAGGGAGACGCCCCGCAGGATGAAGGGGAAGACGGTGGTGTTCAGCTGGCTGCCCCCGGTGAGGCCTACGGCCGCCACGGCGCCGCCGTAACGGGTGGTCCGCAGCACATGGGCCAGGGTGTCGCCCCCCACCGCATCGATGGCGGCCGCCCAAAGCTGCTTCTCCAGCGGCTTGCCGCCCTGCACCGCCACCTCGCTGCGGGGGATGACCCGGCTGGCCCCCAGGCGCTTGAGGTATTCCACCGCGCCGTCCTTGCCCGTGCTGGCCACCACCTCATACCCGCGGCGGGCCAGGATGGCTACGGCCACAGAACCCACGCCGCCCGTGGCGCCGGTGACCAGGACCGGGCCCTGGCCCGGCGCCAGGCCGTGTTCTTCCAGGCGATGGAGGGCCAGGGCGGCGGTGAACCCTGCCGTGCCCAGGATCATCGCCTCCCGCAGGTCGAGGCCGCGGGGCAACGGCACGATCCACTGGGCGGGCACCCGGGCGTATTCGGCGTAGCCCCCGTAGTGGCTGACCCCCAGCTCGAAACCCGTCACCAGGACGGGATCCCCGGGCCGGAAGCGGGGATCGGCCGACTCCACCACCTTGCCGGCCAGGTCGATGCCCGGCACCATGGGATAGGACCGCACCACCCGGCCGTCGGGCCGGCTGGCCAGGCCGTCCTTGTAGTTGACGCCGGAATAGGCGACGCGCAGGGTGACCTCGCCCGGCGGCAGGTCGCCGGCATCCAGCGTACGCACCCCCTGGCGCAGGCTGCCGTCGCCGTCCCGCTCGACCAGGTACGCCCTGAAAGACTCCGCCACCGCTGGACTCATGGCAGGTCCCCCTTGTGGATGTTTCAGGCCTTCCCCTGCGCCCGGCGCTGCAGGTAATCGGCGATGCCGAAGGCACAGATGTCCAGGTCCAGGGCCACGGCGGGTTCCACCTCAGCCCAGTCCAGGCCGTGGGCCTCCGCGTCGCGGCGGATGTGCTCGGCCAGGCGGCGGCGGGTCTCCTCCGGGCCGGCCGGCCGCCCGTCCACCTGCCCGCAAGCTACAAACAGGGGAACCTGTTCTTCCAGGCGCTCGGCGATCTCCTCGGGCGACAGGCTGGTGGCCGCAAAATGGGGCAGCAGCATGGTCGCCGGGCGCAACTGGGGCAGCCGCCGGGCGGACTGGAGCATCAGTTCCGGGTCGAACTGGTTGGGCGCGGTGGAAGGCAGGAGGTAGTCCCGGCCCAGGCGCCGGCTCAGGGCGGGATAGCGGACCCCCGCCTCGTCGGCGGTGACCAGAGCCCCGGTGCCCTCATCCAGGATCATGTACTGGTGCCGGGCATGGCCGCCGGCAGCGATGAACCGCAGCCGGTGGCCGGCCCCCAGATCCAGGGTCTCGCCGTCCTCCGGCGTGAGCATCCGCTCCGCAGCCACCGGCTCGGGCAGGCCGAAGAGGCTTTCCAGGCGATCCCCGAAGATCGTCCGGGCTCCCTGCACCAGCCGGGTCGGATCCTGCAGGTGCCGGGCGCCCCGCGGGTGGACCACCACCTGGGCCCGGGGCAGCAGCCGGGCCAGGGTACCGGCCCCCGCCGCGTGGTCCAGGTGGATGTGGGTCAGGATGATGTAGGCGATCTCGTCCCGGGGAATTCCCTGCTGCTCGAGGGCCTCCAGCCATGCCTGGACGCCGGCCCGGCCGCCCGCCTCGATCAGCGCCGGGCGGGGTGCCCGGATGAGGAACCCGGCCGTGCGCTCGGCCTGGCCGCCCTCCCGCAGGTCTACAACGAAGGTGTCGGGGGCCACCCAACCGGCCCCGCGGTCGCTTACGTTGGCGGTCACGGCCCCGCCCCCTCTGCTTGCCATCTTCCAGCAGGGATACATTACGCGAACCGGCGGCCGGTGCCTGCCGGCAGGCCGCGCAGGAGGCGGGCCGCATACCGCGGGCATGCCCCCTTACAACCCGGCCGGCGGCCGGCGCAGGACGAACCAGTAGAACCCGTGGGGGCCCAGGGTCAGAAAGTACGGCTCCTCCCCCACCGGGGGCAGGGCCGAGCCGCCGAAGGCGTCGGCAGGTATGGCGCCCCGGTACGGCCCGAGGCCAAGCCGGACCCCCTGGACGTAGCGGGACAGGTTGGCCACCACCAGAACCGCCAGATCGCCGTGGCGCCGGATGAAGGCCAGCACCCGGGGATTGTCGGCCTCGACCAGCTCCAGGCTGCCGCGGCCCAGCGCCGGCAGCCCCTTGCGCACGGCGATGAGCCGCCGCATCCAGTTGAGCAGCGAGTCGGGGCTGGCCAGCTGGGCCTCGACGTTGACCGCCTCGTAGTGATAGGCCGGGTCGACCACCACCGGCGCGCAGAGCCGCTGGGGGTTGGCCGGTGAGAAGCCCGCATTGCGCCCGCCGCTCCATTGCATCGGCGTGCGCACCGCATGCCGGTCGGGCAGGTAGATGTTGTCGCCCATGCCGATCTCGTCCCCGTAGTAGATCACCGGCGTGCCGGGCAGGGAGAAGAGGAGGCCGTAGGCCAGCTCGATCCGCCGCCGGTCGTTGCCCAGCAAAGGCGCCAGCCGGCGCCGGATGCCCAGGTTGACCCGGGCCTGGGGATCGGGCGCATAGGCGTCAAGGAGCGCTGCCCGTTCCTCCGGCGTCACCATCTCCAGGCTCAGCTCGTCGTGGTTGCGGAGGAACACGGCCCACTGGCAGGCCGGGGCGATGGCCGGCGCGTCCCGCAGCACCTGCTCCAGCGGCCGGGCCTCTTCCCGGGCCAGGGCGAGGAACAGCCGGGGCATCAGGGGGAAGTGGAAGGCCATGTGGCACTCGTCCCCCTGCAGGTAGCGGGCCAGTTCGGCCGGCGGCTCGTTGGCCTCGGCCAGCAGCACCCGCTCGCCGTAACGGGACTCCACGTGGGCGCGGAACTCGCGGACGAAGTCGTGGGTCGCGGGCAAACCCGCACAGGTGGTGCCCTCGGCCTCGTAGAGGTACGAGAGGGCATCCAGCCGGAAGCCGTCGACGCCCAGGCGCAACCAGAAATCCGCTACCCGCAGCATGGCCCGGCGCACCAGGGGATTTTCATAGTTCAGGTCGGGCTGGTGGGCATAGAAGCGGTGCCAGTAGTAGGCCTGGGCCACGGGGTCCCAGGTCCAGTTGCCCTCCTCGTAGTCGGGGAAGATCACCCGGACCCCGCGGTAGCGGTCGGGCGTCTCGCTCCAGACGTAGAAGTTGCGCCACGGGCTGCCCGGCCGGGCGCGCCGGGCCCGCTGGAACCAGCGGTGCTGCCGGGAGGTGTGGTTCAGCACCAGGTCGATGATCACCCGCAGCCCGCGGCGGTGGGCTTCCGCCAGGAACCGCTTGAAGTCGCCCAGCGTGCCGTAGGCCGGGTGGACCGCCGTGTAGTCCGCCACGTCGTAGCCGTCGTCCGCCAGGGGCGACGGGTAGAAGGGCAGGAGCCAGAGCGCCGTGACGCCCAGGTCCTGCAGGTAGTCCAGCCTGGCCGTCAGGCCACGGAAGTCGCCGGTGCCGTCGCCGTTGCCGTCGAAGAAGGTGCGCACGTGCAGCTCATAGAGGATGGCATCCTTGTACCACAGCGTGGGTGGAACCGGCCCCCCGGCCGGCCCCCGGCCGTCCGCCGCTGCCCGAACCTGCAGCACGGTACCGGCCGCTCCCCCTTGCGCCACCCCTTGCCGGGGATGGCCGGCAGCCTGTCCCTCCGGCGCCTGCACGCCAGCGGTCCCTCCCACCGGCTGGGTCGAAGCATTGTCCGGTTTGCCAGCGCCCTCCCGGGATACCCGGGGCAACATCCTATGCAGGTACCGGAAGGCCGGTCAAGGGACGGGGCAACCGTTCCTCAAAACATAGGCATTTATTGCATCCGCCTATGACGCCGGGCGAACAGCGCTCCCGACGATTCGCGCCGGGGGATCGCACCCCGGACCCCAAGCCAGACCATCACACCCCGGGCCGTGCAGGTTGTGAGCTGCCGGTGCCAGGGTGGATCGGGGTTCTCCCCGACCTGGAGTGTCCTCGGAGGACCGCTGATAAAGCCGGTGCGCCCGCTTGCCGCGCACCGACGGGGCGATGCGCCGCCAATCGCTCCAGACGTGCCGCCCTCGATTCCTCGCGGGTAGAGGGCGGGCGGTTCCGGAGCGCAAGCGCTCGCCCAAACCAAGGCCCCGGCGGGCAATCGCCACCGCCGCGGCGGCGTGGGGCGACAGTCCGTACCGGGCCATAAACTTGACCTTGCCAATCACACTGGTGAAGGCCGGGTTGACGCGGATCACTTCCACGCCTTCCCGGGCGGCCCGGGAGAGCAGCAGGGCCATGAACGCGCCATAGGCAAAGGCGGAGAGCATCCGGGCGTAGCGGGGGCCTTCTTCCCGTAGGCGGGTCTTCTTCTCCCGGAAATCGAGGTGCTCCACCACGATGGGCTTGCCGGCGCCCTTTGCCCATGCCACCAGGTCCGCCACCACCTCGCCCAGGATGGCCTTCACCTGCTCCCGGCGTTTGCCTTGAATCTGAAACCGGATGTCGCGAGCCGCCACGGGGTTGCCGAAGCGGTCGACCTCCGCCACGGCCAGCCGGTCGGGATTCAGATCCGCGCCAAGGGCGCCAGCCCTCCGCCAGGTGGTGATCGGAGCCGCGGGCCGTTCGGTGGTGGCGAAGACATACCACGCGCCGTTTTGCCGGACGAACCGATAGCTGATGGCTTGCCCGGACGCAAGGGCCGCCAGGATGACATCCTGTCCGTAGGGGAAGCGGATGCCGTGTAGCCAAACATGCCGCCCCAAGCGGCCGGCCAGGGCGTTGGGCACCCGAAGGCGCAAGCTGTCGCCAAAGAGCGAGCACGTTTGGTTGCCGCTCATCTCGTCTTTGGAGCCGATGCAGAAGAAGCCTTGGCTTCGGGCATCGCGCCATGCCTTGCGCCATTCGTCGTGGGAAGCCAAGCCGTTCTCTGCAAGGTGGAACTGCCGGTGAAACAAACGCCGTGAGCCAAAGCAAATCGGCGGCAATCCCGTCCGGGCTTTTGCCGTTTCAAGGCGGGCGCGAAGCATCGCCAGCCGTCGCTTCTTCTGGTGCAGCCGAAACCGAACCCGGCGGCGACGCTCGGCCCGCTCTTCGGGCGGCAGGCCGGCCCCGCGGCCCTTTCCGGACGCCAGGGCCTTGTCTTGCTTTTGCAACTTGGCAATCGCTCGTTCCGTGGCTTGAATCTGGCCGCGCAGATGCACCAGATGGTGCCGATGGGCTTCCTCCGCCGCCTTCACCTTGGCCTGGAGTTCGGTGGCCAGCGCGTTGAAGTGGCGGGCTGTGATGCCGTAGCGGGCAATGTATTCCCGCTTGCATTCGACAAGGGAACGCTTCCGCACATAGACATCGACAAACAACCGGCGCAGCAGGCGACCGTACAGGGCGGCGATGGCGTCCAGCACGGGATAAACAGACGGGTCTTGAATCTTTGTCTGAAAGGTCGCCTGCATCGGCCAGATCATCCTCCTTTCCTCATAATACCAAACACCTTTTCCGTTCGTCAGCCGAAAGTGGGGGAAAGTGTCGGGAGTGGGGAACAAGTTATGGGAAAGATTCGCCTACGGCGGATAAGAGATGATGATGGAATGGTAAGCAGCTACGAGCCCCTGGACATGCCCTGGAAGGGCAGGGAACCGCTGATCTCCGCCGGCCTGGCCCGCGCGCTCGCCTATGCAGCGCCCGGCGCCCGCTCACCATCCCGCATCCCACCACCCGGCCCCGCGCCGGACCCTCCACCCTGCGTCACCCACAGGTATGTTTGTCACCGCCGCGTCCGGCAGCGCCGCCCCCTCGACGTCGGTGGAGACGCGGCCTGTCGGCGCGGTGTCAAGCCCGTCCAGGCAGGATTTCAGGCTACTACAACGAATTTTTGCTCGTTCACATCGATTGGAGGAATCCCGCCATGGCAGAGGTCCGGCTGGTGGACGTAACGAAGCGCTTTGGCTCCACCGTGGCGGTCGACCGGGTCTCGCTGGACATCGCCGACGGGGAGTTCCTGGTCCTGGTGGGGCCTTCGGGCTGCGGGAAGTCCACGCTCTTGCGGCTCATCGCGGGCCTGGAAGACGTGACCGAAGGCCAGGTGTACATCGGGGACCGGGTGGTCAATGACGTGCCGCCCAAGGACCGGGACGTGGCCATGGTCTTCCAGAATTACGCCCTCTATCCCCACATGACCGTCTACGACAACATGGCCTTCGGCCTGCGGATGCGCAAGGTACCGCGGGACGAGATCGACCGCCGGGTGCGCCAGGCGGCGGAGACCCTGGGCCTGACGAACCTGCTCAAGCGCCGACCGGCCCAGCTCTCGGGCGGCCAGCGCCAGCGGGTGGCCCTGGGCCGGGCCATCGTCCGCGATCCCAAGGTGTTCCTGATGGACGAACCCCTCTCCAACCTGGACGCCCAGCTCCGCGTACAGATGCGCACCGAGCTGGCCCGCCTGCACCAGCGCCTGGGTACCACCACGATCTACGTCACCCACGATCAGGTGGAGGCCATGACCCTGGGTGACCGCATCGCCGTGCTGCGGGACGGCAAGCTGCAGCAGGTGGCCACGCCCCAGGATATCTACGCCCGCCCGGCCAACGTCTTCGTCGCCTCCTTCATCGGCTCGCCGCCGATGAACTTCATCCGCGGTGTGGTGGAACGGATCGACGGGGAGGTCCGCTTCGCTGGCGGCGGCTTGAGCTGCCGCCTGAAGGGCGAGCTGGCCGAAACGGCCGGAGCTTGCCTGTCCTCCGGGGACGGCCACCGGCGGGAAGTGCTCCTGGGCGTCCGGCCCGAACACATTCACGCCCGCCCGGCCGAAGGCAGTGCCGTGCCCGGTGAGACCCACCTGGTGGCCACCGCCGAGGTGGTCGAACCGCTGGGCGCCGAGACCTTCGTATACGTGACGGCGGGGGCGGCGTCCCTGACGGTGCGGGTCGACCCGCGCCTGGCCGTGCGCCCGGGCGACCGGCTGGCGCTTACGCTGGACGCCGAGCACCTGCACCTGTTCGACGCGGCCACCGAGCAGTCCCTGCGGGAACTGGCCGCGCTGGTCCCGGCGTAGCGTACCGGTGTCGCGGTAAACCGTCGGCAAGATCGCAGGCCGAGGTCACCATGGCAGAGCGTGGCATGGGCGATGGAACAGCGTGGCACGGCGCATGGCGATCACGTCGGCAAGACAAGGAGGGCCAGGACCGGGTGCTGAGCTTTGATACGGACGGCGTGCGCTTCAACCTGCGGGTCGCCGGCGTGATCCTCGCCGGCGACCATGTTCTTCTTCACCAGATCGCCGGCACCGATTACTGGATCCTGCCCGGTGGCCGGGTCGAAGGGGGCGAGGCGACGAGTGCTGCTCTGCACCGGGAACTGCAGGAGGAGCTCGGCGTCAACGTCCAGGTGGGCCGCCTGCTCTGGGTTGTGGAATCCTTCTTTACCTTGCAAGGGCGGCGGTTTCATGAGCTGGGGTTCTACTACCGGGTGACGTTGCCCGGTTCCCCGGGCGGACGGGTCCCGGCGCGGGGGCAATCCAGCCACCGGCAGGATGGGTCCAACCTGCTCACCTTCCGCTGGTTCTCCCTTGGTGACCTCGGCCACGGCGTGCGGCTCTTGCCGCCCGTCCTGGGCGCAGCGCTGGCCCACCCGCCCCTGACCACCCGTCACCTGGTGTACCGGGACGAACCGGCCGATTCCTAGCACCCTGCGCCAACGGACTTCGGCTTTGCCCCTCCGCCGGGGGTTCGCCGGCCCGGGCCACGGCCATGGAACGAGCCTCCTCACCAGGGGCTCGCGGCTCACGCCTCGCTGGGGGGTGGGTCCTGCGGCTTGCGAGGGCGCCGCGCCACGGCCGGTGCCACCGGTGCCGGCATGGGCCCGTCCCCGGACCCGCCGCCCCCCAAGCCGCTGCGGGTTGCGGTGCCGCCGGCACGCGGGCCGGGGAGCGGTTCGGGCGGCGGGGAGGAGAACCGGCCGTCCGCAGGGCCCCCGTGGGAGGATGAGGGCCGTTTGCCGGGTTCGTCCGGCACCGCACCGGCCGTGTGGAACCCGGCGCCAGCGGGCGCGGTCCCTGCAGCCACCTCCGGCGTGGGCACCTGTCCCTGCCGCCGGCTCCTCAGCATGAAGAAGCCCGTCACCAGCAGCGTCGCAGCAATGTGGGCCGCCAGGAGCACCCCTTCGGGCACCCCGGCCAGGGCCTCGTGCACAAGCCGGTCCTCGAGCAGCATCTCCACGGCCACCCACACCAGGATGCCGGCACCCACGTGGATCAGCCACGGCCACCGGTCCATGAGCCCGCTGAGGAGCGAACTGCCCCAGATGATCAGCGGTACCGACAGGGCGAGCCCCATGACCAGCAGCCCCAGGTGACCGCCCGAGACGCCGACCAGGGCGAGCACGTTGTCGAGGGACATCACCACGTCGGCCAGGATGATGGTCTGGACCGCCTCCCAGACACCGGCCGCTTCATGCACGTTCTCGTGGCCGCCGTGGTCGCCGGCCACCAGCTTGCGGGCGATCCACAGCAGGAGCAGCCCGCCCACCACCTGCAGCAACGGGATGTGGAGCAGCCACGTGACCGCCGCCGCCAGCCCAAGCCGCAGTCCCACGGCGCCGCCGGCGCCGAGCAGAATCGCCTGCCGGCGCATGCGCCCGTGCAGGCGGCGGGCCGCCAGGGCGATGACCACCGCGTTGTCACCGGCCAGCAGCAGATCTACAAATACAAGCCCAAAGAACCGCGCCGCCTGTTCCCAGAGATCTGCCACCCATCATGCCTCCCGGGAGGATCCAGCAGGTTGGCCCGCCGCCGTTGCGAAGCGCCGTGCCCCGATGCCGTGGGCGGCTCCGGCGGCGTTACCTATAACGTACCACCACTGTTGGGCAGGGGTGAGGCGGGCGCGGGACTGGCGATACTTGCAGGTAAGAGGGCGTGGACCCGCCGGCTCCGGACCACGGGCTGGGGCGCACCGGCGGGCGTCCTGGTCATTCCATGGAGCGGGCCGCCGGGCCGCCGGTGAAGCGGTCGGGCGATGCGCCCCGATCCCACGCCCGTCGCCGGGAAACGGGGCGACCGGCTGCGATCTTGGTCGCCGGCGGGGGATCGGGTCAGGGGGGAGGCGGCATGGAAGCGGGAGTGCAAGGCACCGGTCGAACACGCACCGGCGGCGCGGGGCGCGGTCCTGCCGCCGACAGCTGGCGCTGGGCGGGCCGGCTGCTGGTGGCCGGAGGCCTGCTGGCGGCGGCGAGCACCGTCCTGCACCCCGTCACCTTGGACCCGGGCAACGCGGCGGAGGTGCTGGACGCGGTGCGCCGGGCCCCCGAACGCTGGGTTGCGGTCCACGTGGGTCTGGGCCTTGGGGTGGCCGCCTGGTCCCTGGGCTGGTTCCTGGTGTACCAGGGCCTGCGCGAGGCGGGCCGTGCCCGCTGGAGCGGCGCCGGCGCCATGCTGGCCACGGCAGCGCTGGCCGTGTGGCTGCCGCTGCTGGCGCTGGAAGCCGCCGGGCTCCCCCTTTTGGCCCGGGCCGCGCGCCCGGATGAAAGCCCCCTCTGGTTTGATGTGGCCTGGCCGGCCACCCTGGCGGGTGGGTACGTGGCCACCTGGCTCTACTGGCTGGCGGGGATGGCGGCGGCCTGGGATCTGGCCTCCTTGGCCCCCACCGGGGGTCCCCGGGTTTCCCGGAGCATGGCCCTGGCCGCCCTGCTGCCTGGGCTGCCCGGCATGGTGCTGGCCTGGCTCTTCCCCCATGCGGCCGTTCCCCTGCTGCTGGCGTCCCTGATCCCGGGCGCCCTGTGGGCGCTGGTTCTGGCGTGGCGCCTGGCCAGGGGACCCGGCGGCAGCCGGCGCTGAGCCGCGCCGGCTGGCCAGCCACCGGCCGGATCCACGCCGCCGATCCCTCAGCAACGCTCCCGTATCCGTTACCTGGCGCCCCCAACGGGCCGGTGGCCTCGCTGGCGGGCACGTCCCGGGTCCGGCCGGGACTCCGGCCTCCGCTGCCTAGCACCATTCCAGACAGGCCAGACTGGCCTCCAGGCACCATTCCGGCCTGGCCTGATCGCGCCGCCCGCAGCCGCTCGCCGCACGTTCTTCCCCTCCGCCCCCGCGTTGCGCCCTGGCCATCCTCCGCGACGACTGCCCGCCGACCTCCATCCCCGGCCCGCCCGAGCCGCCTGCCGGCTCCGCCCTCCCCGCGCGGGGCCCGCCGGGCGGTCCGCTCCGTCCCCGGCATGCGGCATGCTTGGATCCCAAGCCAGCCATTTCCGACCGTGAAATCGCCCCTACCGGCAGGAACGGCCCGGCGAACCGCGAAGATCCGCACATAAACACACATGCTCGATAATCACTGAACACTCAATCGAACAGGATAGATCAACACCCGGCCCCGGGACGGCCTCAGCCCCGAGGCAGCCCCCGAGGCGCCCTCACGGCGGCCTCGCCCCCAAGGCGGTCCCCGCGGCGGCCCCGCGACGGCCTGGCCGCCTGGCCCCGGAGCCGGGCCGGGCAGGAGCGATGTCACCATGCTGGCCGAAGAACGGCGCCGGCAAGTCCTGCAGTGGCTGGAAGCCGAAGGGCGGCTTGAGGTCAGCGAGGTGGCCCGGCGCCTGGCCGTCTCCCCCATGACCGTACGGCGCGACCTGGAGCGCCTGGAGGCGGACGGGTTGCTGGTGCGCACCCACGGCGGTGCCCTGCCCGTGGGCGCCGTCACGCCCAGGGAACTGCCCTACGCTACCAAGCGGGCCCGGCAGGTGGAGGCCAAGCGCAAGATCGGCCGGGCGGCGGCGGCCCTGATCCGCCCCGGGGAGACGGTGATCCTGGACGCCGGTTCGACCACGCTGGAGATCGCCCGCCACCTGCCGCCCCGGATCACCCTCAAGGTGGTGACCAACGACCTCTTGATCGCCCGGGAGCTGGCGGATCGCGAGGGCGTCGACGTGTACGTGACAGGCGGCCAGGTGCGCCGGGGTGTCTACAGCCTGCAGGGGCCGGAAACGGAGGCTTACCTGCGCGCCACCCACGTGGACCGGGCCTTCGTGGGGGCCGACGGGGTCGACGTGGCCTACGGCGTGTCCACCACCAACCGGCAGAAGGTGCCGGTGAAACAGGCCATGCTGGCCGCCGCCGAGCGGTCCTACGTGGTGGCCGACCACAGCAAGCTGGGGCGGCGCGCCTTTGCCCGGTTTGCCGGGATCGACCAGATCCGCACCCTGATCTGCGACGACCAGGCCCAGGCGTCCGCCGCCGTGCAGTTGGAGGCCCTGGCGGAAGCGGGCGTCGAGGTGGTGCTGGCCCCGTGACGGCCATCCCCGTTCCTGGACCCAGGGAAGGGAGAGATCCCGGCATGTTCGGACTAGTGGCCGACGACGTGACCGGTGCCAACGCCACCGCGGCCCGGGTGGCCGCGCGGGCCGGTGTTGCCGGCCGGGTGGTCCTGGACCCCCTGCCCCTGGCGGGCCCCACCGCCGGGCTCGCCCCGGCCGGTGCGGCGCTCGTGGTGCTGCCCACCCACTCCCGGGCGGTCGAACCGGCCGTGGCGCGCCGGCGCGTGCGGGCGGCGTTTCAGGCCCTCCGGAGCGCCGGGTGCCGGTTCTTCGGCAAGCGCATCGACAGCACCCTGCGGGGCAACCTGGGGGCCGAGCTGGCGGGTTCCCTGGAGGCCCTGCCCGGGCACCTGGCCGTGGTGGTGGCCGCCTTCCCTGCCTCCGGCCGCGCCACGGTGGGCGGGCGGCTCCAGGTCAACGGGGTCCCGCTTCTGGCGACGGAGGCCGCCCGGGATCCCCTCACCCCCGTGACGGACGACCACGTGGCCCGGCTGCTCGCCGCCCAGAGCGGCCTGCCCGCTGCCTACCTGCCGCCGGACGGCGAAGGCTACGACCACCGCCTGCCGGAGCGGCTGCGTGAGCTCCACCGGGCGGGCACCCGGGTGGTGGTCCTGGACGCGGCCCGGGATGAGGACATCGAAACCCTGGCCGCCCTGGTGGCCCGGGCCCCCATCCCCGTCCTGGCCGTCGACCCGGGCCCCTTCTTTGCGGCCTGGGTCGCCCACCGGCTGGGGGAACGGCCCAGCGAGGGCGCAGCCGGTGCGGACCGCCACGGTGGCCCGGCCACCCCGGCCTCTGCGGCCGCCTCGCCTGCCGCCTCGCCGGCAGCGGGTCGACCTGGCGGGCCGGCATCCCCCGCCTCCCCGGGGGCTGCAGGCGCCGGCGCGGGTCCCTGGCTGGTGGTGGCGGGAAGCCTCACGGACCTGACCCAGCGCCAGCTGGCCGCCGTGACCCGGCGCTGGCCGGTGCCGCGCCTCCACGCCGCGCTGCCCCAGCTGCTGGCCGATCCCGTCGCTGCAGCCCAGACCCTGCTCCCCCAGGTCGAGGCCGCCCTGGCCCGCTGGGGGGTGGCGGTGGTGGAGACGGACCGCTCGGCGGCGACAACCCGGCCAACCCGGCCCCCCGCGGGGTCGCCCGCAGCGGCTGCCCGGAACGCCGGGCGCTCCGGCGGCGCCATTCCGGAAGGCCTGGCCCGGCAGGTGGCCCGCCAGCTGGGGACCCTGGCCGCCACCCTGGTGGAACGCCTCCCGGCCCTGGCGGGGCTCGTGCTGACCGGCGGCGATACCGCGGCGGCGGTGGCGGCGGCGCTGGGGGCCGGTGCCTTGCAGGTGACCGGCGAGCTGGCGCCCCTGGTGGCGGCCGGCTCCCTGGAAGGTGGGCGGCGGCCGGGGCTGGCGGTCATCACCAAGGGCGGGCTGGTGGGGGACGAGGACCTTCTGGTCCACCTGCTGGAGCCGCGGGTCCGCCCCCTGGCGGAGGAGACGGCAGCCGCCACGGAGGGCCCGGGGCCACCCCGAGGGCCGGGGTCGCCCCACCCTGATCCGGGCGGCCGGTCCCAGGCCGCCGCCGGGGCAAGGCCTCCCCGCCCCCAAACCGGGACCTCACCCGGCCGGATCCCCTGAAGACCGCCGGATGCCACGAAGGAGGTGCAGGAGCATGCCAAGCGACCCCTACCACCCCACGCCCCGCGACGGCCGCCCCCTGGTGGCCATCACCCTGGGCGACCCCGCGGGCATCGGGCCGGAGATCGTGGTCAAGGCGCTGGCCGATCCCGGGGTCTACCAGGAGCTGCGCCCGCTGGTCATCGGCGATCGCGGCGCGGTGGAGCGGGCCCGCACCCTGGTGCCCGGGGCGCCGGCGGTGCGGGTCGTCACCCGGCCGGCGGAAGGCGCTTACACCCCCGGCACCCTGGATCTGGTCGACCTGGCCAACGTGCCCCCGGACCTGGCCCTGGGCCAGGTGCAGGCCGCGGCGGGCCGCGCCGCCTACCAGTACATCGAGCGGGCGGTGGCCTGGGCGCTGGCCGGCCAGGTGGATGCCGTGGCCACGGCACCCATCCACAAAGAGGCTCTGCGGGCGGCCGGCGTCCCGCACATCGGGCACACGGAGATCTTTGCGGAGCTGACCGGCTCGCCCGACCCCCTGACCATGTTCGAGGTGGCGGGCATCCGGATCTTCTTCCTGACCCGCCACGTCTCCCTGCGCCAGGCCCTCGACCTGGTGCGCAAGGACCGCATCGTGGCCACGGCCCGCGCCGCCCTGGAACACCTGCGGGACCTGGGCATCGCCCAGCCGCGGCTGGCCGTGGCCGCCCTCAACCCTCACGCCGGCGACGGCGGCCTGCTGGGCCGGGAGGAGATCGACGAGATCGCCCCGGCCGTCCAGGTCCTGCAGCAGGAGGGCCACCAGGTGGTGGGGCCCGTGCCGGCCGATTCGGTCTTCCACCTGGCGCGGCAGGGGGCCTTCGACGCGGTCCTGTCCCTTTACCACGACCAGGGGCACATCGCCGCCAAGAGCATGGACTTCGAGGGCACCGTCAGCGTGACCCTGGGCCTGCCCTTCATCCGCACATCGGTCGACCACGGCACCGCCTTCGACATCGCGGGAACGGGCAAGGCCAGTGCCGTCAGCATGAAGCGGGCCATCCTGGCCGCCGGGCGCCTGGCCGCAGGACGGCCGGGTGCGGGGCGGGCGGGTACGGGGCACCGGGTGGCCGGCGGTCGCCCGGCGGCCGGACAGGAGGAGGCCGGGCTGTAGTCCGCCCGGCCGGCGGACACGAGGCCGGGGGCCGGTTCCTCCCCCGCGGACGAACCGGCGCCCGCCGAGAGGGGAGCGTGACCTGTATGCACGGGGACGGAACGCAGATGGTCCTGGGCCTGGTGCTGGGCGTGGCCGTCCTGATCTTCCTGGTGTTGCGGACCAAGATCCACACCTTCCTGGCGCTGATCGCCGCCGCCGCCCTGACGGGCCTGGTGGGCGGGATGGCGCCGGGCGATCTGGCCCAGGCCATCACCCAGGGTTTCGGCAACACCCTGGCCAGCATCGGCATCATCATCGGCTTTGGCGTCATGCTGGGGCGGATCCTGGAGGTGACCGGCGCCGCCCAGCGCATGGCTCTGACCTTCCTCCGGCTCTTCGGGCGCGGGCGGGAGGAGTGGGCGCTGGGGGCGACGGGGGCGGTGGTGTCCATTCCGATCTTCTGCGACTCGGGCTTCGTCATCCTCTCGCCGCTGGCCCGGGCCCTGGCCCGGGAGGCGGGCAAGCCCGTCCTGGGCCTGGGCGTGGCCCTGGCGGCCGGCCTGATGGCCACCCACCACCTGGTGCCGCCCACGCCGGGGCCTCTGGCCGCGGCCGGCACCTTCGGTGTCGACATTGGCCTGATGATCTTCTGGGGCCTGGTGATCGCCCTTCCGGTCTACGTGGTGACCATGCTCTACGCCCGGTGGATCGGCCGCTGGGCGGCGGCCCGGGGCATCACCGTGGAACGCGGTGCTGCGGCGCGGGCGGCGGGTTCCCGGGCGCAGGCAGCCACCACCGGCATGGTGCCCATCACCGGCGGGTCGGGGGCGGACGCTGCGGCCGGGACGGCCGCCGGCTGGGGCTCCGGGCTCGCCGGCACGGGCGGAGACGACGGCCTGCCCGGCGCCTGGCGCGCCTTCGCCCCCATCGTGGTGCCGGTGCTGCTGATCTTCCTCAACACGACGCTGACGGCCCTTCAGGCTCAAGGGACCCTGGCCAGTTACCTGATCTTCCTCGGCCACCCCGTGATCGCCGTGGCCATCGGCCTGCTGCTGGCCGTCTACGGCCTGATGGGTCGCGCCCCGCGGGAAGAGGTCCTGAAGCGGGTGGAAGAAGGGGTGGCGTCGGCCGGCATCATCATCCTGGTCACCGGCGCCGGCGGCGCGCTGGGCAACGTGCTGCGGGCCAGCGGGACCGGCGACTTCATCGCCCAGCAGATCGCCCAGATGCCGCTGCCGCCGCTGCTGCTGCCCTTCCTGGTGGCGACCCTGGTGCGGCTGGTCCAGGGCAGCGGCACCGTGGCCATGGTGACCGCCGCCTCCATCACCGCCCCCATCCTGGCCTCGCTGGACGTGGCGCCGGTGATGGCCGCCCAGGCGGCCGCCGTGGGGTCCATGGTCTTCTCGTACTTCAACGACAGCTATTTCTGGGTGATCAACCGCACCTTGGGCATCACGGACGTGAAGACCCAGATCCTCACCTGGTCCGTGCCCTCCACCCTGGGCTGGCTGGCGGGGCTGGTCACGCTGCTGATGGTCAACGGCCTGTTCTTCTGACGGGCGAACCGGAGCGGCCGGTAAGAGCGGCCTGAGGCGGATGCCCCGCCGGGGAAATCGGGGCACCCCGTCGGCCCGGTGAACGCGGCGGGGCGGGTCTTCCGAAGACCCGCCCCGCCTGCTCTCCTGGGCGGGGACACCGGCGGCGGAGGGCGCCGGCGGCAAAGCCCGGTGACGGCGCCAGGGCCTAGGGTGGTGCACCTGGGCCGGTCCCGGCCTGCCGCCCCCGCGCCACCGAGGGGCGTCCCCCGGCCGGCTGTCCCGGAGAGGCGTCAGGTCCGGGCGTACGCCCGCTGCGCGTAGGCCTCGTGGCTTCCGGCGTGGCCCGCCGGGTGACCGTAGGCCTGTTGACCGTAGGCCTGCTGCCCGTACGGTGCCTGGAACCCGGAGGCGAAGCCGCCCTGGCCATGGGTGCCGTAGGCACCGGCGCCACCGTGGGCCGCCTGATGCATGCCCGCACCGGCCGCGGCGAAGCCGCGCTGGGCCGGCACCAGGCCCTGCGCCGCCACGGCCTGCCCCACCTGCATCAGCTGGTGCAGCTTCTGGGTGTACTCCTGCACGGCGTGCTGGTCGATGGGCGGCGAGGCGTACACCTGGTGCTGCTCGAGCCAGCGGTAGTGGTCCATGGCCATGCGCAGGTGCTCACCGGCCAGCTGGTACAGGTACGAGCGGGCCGGCTCGCCGCACTCGGTGGCCCCCCAGATGCACTGGACGGCGAAGGTCTTGCACGTGCGCAGGCAGTCGGAGGCCAGGGCGATGTCCAGGGGCTGCCCCTGGATGCCGGCCGCGCCGTAGACCTGGTTCGTCCCGTGGGCCTGGGGCTGGGACTGCCAGGTCGCGCCGCCGCCGGCCTGCCACTGGGCCTGATAGGGCGACTGCCAGGCGGCCGCCGGCCACTGCCAGGAACCGGCCTGCCCCTGCTGGCCGTCCTGGCCGTACCGGCCGTGGGTCCCGTAGCCGCCCTGTTCCTGCAGGAAGCCCATCAGCCGCTGGGCGGCCTGCTGGAACTCCCCGGCGTGCCGCTCCAGGGTCTGGCGCAGCGTGCTGTCCTGGCAGCTTCCGGCCAGGGCACGCAGCTTGGCCCCGGCGACGGCGTGGTCCCGGCAGAGTTCCCACAGCTCGGCCGCCTGATGCTGGGCCATCTGGGGCATGAGCGTCCCTCCTCGGGGGATGGATTTGGCACTCGGCACGAACCCGCGCCCGCGGCCGCCCCTAGTATGCGCCCGCCGCCCCGCGGCCAAGGATGGTATGATGATGGCGATTACCACCAGCAGGCGGCGCGGCCGGGCCGTACAAGGCACCGGCGTGATGGGCCCGGCGGGCCCGGGCGGGCCGCCGCGGACCGGGAGGTCAGGCCGTGCCCCTCTTGCCCCTTCTGTTGTTTTTCCTGCTCTCGCTGCCGATGCTGTTCTTCTTGACGTATGCCCAGGTGGCCGCGCTGTCCTTTGCGCGCCTGGGCTTGAGTCCTGCCGGCGCCTTCCTGCTGTTTGCGCTGTCTCTGGTCGGTAGCGGCATCAACCTGCCCCTGCGGCGGGAGCGGGTGCCCCTGGATCCGCCGCCGGTTCCACCCATCGCCTTCTTCTGGCTTTTCCCCATGGTGCAGCCGCCGCGGGTGGCGGAGCGTGTTCTGGCCATCAACGTGGGCGGCGCGGTGATCCCCACCTTGTTCAGCCTGTTCCTGCTGGGCGCGGGCCGCGCGCCCCTGGTGGCTGCCCTCGTGGCGACGGTTCTGGTGGCGGCGGTGGCCAAGGCCCTGGCGCGGCCCGTACCGGGACGCGGCATCGTCCTGCCTGCCTTCATTCCGCCGCTGGCGGCGGTGGTCATCACCCTGCTGGTGGCGCCACCCGGCAGCCGCGCCGCCGTGGCGTACGTGGCCGGCACCCTGGGCACCCTGGTGGGCGCCGACCTGCTGAACCTGCGGGCCCTGGACCGCATGGGTCCGGGGATGTTGAGCATCGGCGGCGCGGGGGTCTTCGACGGGATCTTCCTGGTGGGCGTGCTGGCCGCCTTTCTGGCTTGAGGCGTGAGGTGGCGTCCGGGCACCGGCCTGGCGGCGGAGCGGCATGGGCCTGCGCACCCGGCCGGACGTACGGATCGAGGTCGTCCACCGCGACGGGGAGTGGGTCTGGTTGGCACGGCGACGCTACGTGGTCACCGCGGCCGATGAGGGACAGCGATTGCACCGGCTGGCCCGCCGGTGGCTGGCGGACGTGCCCCTCAGCGCCGTGTTCCGCATGCTGCGGCAGGGCCGTATCACCGTCAACGGCCGCCGCGTGCCCCGGGACACGGTCCTGCGCGCCGGGGACGTGGTGGAGGCCGAGGTGGTCGATGCGCCGCCCCACCAGGCCGCACCCGGCGCCCCGCCCCCGTCGCCGGCAGCAAGGCCCCGGAGCGGTCCCGCCGGTTCGTCCCGGGCGCCCCGCTTGCCGGCCCCGGCCCGCCACGAGCCCCGGGTGGTGTACGAGGACGAGCACCTGCTGGTAGTCAACAAGCCGGCCGGATTGCTGACCCATGGCGCCGGCGGATTCGGGGCGGCGCGGGAATACACATTACTGGACTGGGTCCGGGACGAACTGGCTCGCCGCGGCACGCTGCCCGAAGGTGCTCTGTACCAGCCGTCGCCCGGGCACCGCCTCGACCGCAACACGTCGGGGCTGGTGGCCTTCGGCAAGACCCGCCAGGGAGCGGCTCGCCTGGCGGATTGGATGCGCAGCGGCGCGGCCGTCAAGGAGTACCTGGCCATCGTCCGGGGCCGGCCGCCGGAAGGGGTCCTCCAGCACCAGCTGCAGCGCGATCGCCAGCGCCGGGTCACCCGGGTCTTGCCTGTCTCCGTCGCGCAAAAGCAGCCTGCCGCACCGGTGGAGATAGGGGAGGCTGGCCTCGAGAAGGCGCCGGGCGCGGCGGAGCAGGCCCGCAGCGCCACCCTTCACCTAACCGTCGTGGGCGCGTCCCGGGGCTACACCTTGTGCCGGATCCGCCTGCTCACCGGACGCACCCACCAGATCCGGGCCCAGCTGGCGGCGGCGGGCCACCCCCTGGCGGGCGACCGCAAGTACGGCGGGCCCAGGGTGGAAGGGCTCGACCGGCCCGCGCTGCATTGTCACCGGCTGGTTCTTCCCGGAGGAGTGGAGCTGGTGGCGCCGCTGCCCGCGGACTTGATGAGGCTGTGCCGGCGTCTGGGGCTGCCGGTACCGCAGGGTGCGCCGGGCCGTCGCGAGCCCTGACCCGGCGGCTCCTACCACGGGGCGCCGGTTCCCGGCTCGGTGGGCGGGTGCCGGGCGCCGGCAACGTGCGGGCTGCCCGGGCCGCCGGTGCTGCCAGCGGGCGGCGCCCGCGCTGGGTTCCGGGCCGGGCTCTGCGAGGCCACCGGTCCCCGAGCCAGCCTTCGCTCCGCCTCAACCTTCCTGGTGAGAGTCGATGGGACCCTGCCACTTCCCTTCGGCCCGCAGCTTGCGCCGGTACTGGCGAACAGCCTCTTTCAGCGTGCTCAGGGCCAGGGTGGCGCAGCGGGGCCGGGTAGCCAGGGCCGATTCGCCGACGAACTGCTTCATGTCTTCCCCGCGCAGGTGGAGGACCTGGTCCATGGTGAGGCCGTCGTCGACCACCTTTTGCAGCAGCATGGACGCCGCTGCCTGGCTGACGTTGCAGCCGCTGCCCTCGAACTTCACCCCGGCGATGCCGTGGCCGTCGCCCGTGCCCTTGAGGTAGATGTGCACCACGTCCCCGCAACCCGGATTGCCGCCCGACACCGTCACGTCGGCGTCGTCCAGCCGCCCGCGCATCCGCGGGTTGCGGGCCTCCTCGATCAGGATCTGGATCAGGGTCTCCCGGTCCCATTCCACGGTTGCGTCCCTCCCAGGCAGTTACCTAACTAATGTATCACGCGCGGCGGGAGTTCCATGGGGGGCCGGTGGATCCGGGCCGGTACGGAAAGACTGGTTGCTGTACCGGGTTTTATTACCTTACAATTCCCCTTAGCTAACTCATCTTTCCCGAGGAGGGATTCCCGTGTCCGAGGCCGCGGAAAAGGTCTTCCAGGAGCGGGGCTACGCCCACCCCGAGGTCCTGGTCAGCACCCAGTGGGTGGCCGAGCACCTGGACGAGCTGGCCGACCCCAACAGCACCAAGTACCGCCTCGTGGAGTCCGACGAGGACGTGACCCTCTACGAGGTCGGCCACATCCCGGGCGCCGTCAAGATCGACTGGCAGACCGACCTGCAGGACCCCGTGGTGCGCGATTACCTCTCGCCCGAGCAGTTCGCCCGGCTGATGTCGGAGAAGGGCATCGACAACGACACCACGGTGATCTTCTACGGGGACAAGAACAACTGGTGGGCAGCCTACGCCTTCTGGGTCTTCCAGCTCTTCGGCCACAAGAACCTGAAGATCATGGACGGCGGCCGCGCCAAGTGGGAGGCGGAGGGCCGGCCGCTGACCAAGGAAGTGCCCACCTTCCCCAAGACCAACTACAAGGCGGTCACCCGCTACGACCCCTACATCCGCGCCTTCAAGGAAGACGTGCTGCGCCACATCGAATTCGGCAAGCCGCTCATCGACGTGCGCTCGCCCGATGAGTACTCCGGCAAGCTGCTGCACATGGAGAACTACCCCCAGGAGGGTGCCCAGCGGGGCGGCCACATCAAGGGCGCCAAGAACGTGCCCTGGGCCAAGGCGGTCAACCCCGACGGCACCTTCAAGTCCGCCGACCAGCTGCGCAAGATCTATCTGGAGGAACAGGGTCTCAAGCCGGACGACGACGTCATCGTGTACTGCCGCATCGGCGAGCGGTCGTCTCACACCTGGTTTGCCCTGAAGTACCTCCTGGGCTTCGAGAGCGTCCGCAACTACGACGGCTCGTGGACCGAGTGGGGCAACCTGGTGCGGGCGCCCATCGAGCGGTAATCAAACCAGCCCGGGACAGGACCATCGCCGGTAACGGCAGGAGGCCCAACCGGGGCCGCCTGCCGCCCGCGGGCGGGCCGGACGCCTGGAGGCTCCGGCCCGCCCGCGCCTTTTTCCCAGGGGCGGTTAGAACCGGCGGGCTGGTGCCCATGCTAGGTGCGCCGGCCCTGCATGTCCAGAAGGGTGCCGGTGCCAGGGAGGTGGCGTCCGGTGCAGGATCCTTCCATTGCACGCTATGCCGGCCGGGCGGTGGACCCGGCCCCAAAGCCACAGGAAGCTGCAGCGACGGGTTCCCCAGAGGCACCCGAGCCGGTCTTCCACCCGCGCGCGGCACGACTCGGGACCTCCGGCGCAAGACCTGCGGGTTCTGGTTCGGTCCGGGCCGGGGGGTTCAGGCGGAGCCGGCCGGGCCGCCGTCCTCTACTGCTGGCGGCCACGGCCCTCCTGACCGCGGCCGCCCTGGCCGGGGGCTGCAGCCTGCCTTCCAGCAAACCCGGTAGTGCTGGAACCCGGCAAATGGTGACCTCGCTGGCCGACGATCCCCAGGTCCAGCAGGCGTTTGCCGCCGGTCGCGGCGAGGTGATCGCCACCGATCCCCAGGCCCGGCGGATCATCCTGGAGGAGATGGTCCGCGAGCAGCGCCGCCTGCTGGAGGAACCTGCCGTCCGGGAGGAGGCGCTGCGGGTCAACGCCGCCCTCACCCGGGCCACGTCGACCCACCGGGAGACGCGCCCGGAGATCCTCGAGAACACCGTCGGCCTGCTGGAGGCGATTCCCGGCGACCCGGAGCTCCGCCGCCGGATGGTCGACGTGATGCGGGAACTCCTGAAGGACCCGGCCATCCAGGCCGACATGGCCGCCATGATGCGGGCCATGATGGCCTCGTCCGGTGCCGGAGGCGGCAGCGGCCAGGGAGCCGGCGGCCCCGGGGCAGACGCGGGCCAGGGAGGCGAAGGTGAAAGGGAAGGCAGCGGCCCCGGCGCGGCGGGCACCCGTCCCGGAGAGGGCAGCAGCGGCCGCTGAGGGACTTCAGCAGGGCAGAGCAGGACGGGGCGACGCCGGGGAGGAAGGCGGCGGAGCGCCGCCCTCCGGCGTCACGCCCCTCGCCACGGGGCAGGGTTCAGCCCGTGCCGGCGCCCTCCTTGCCGCCCGCAGCGGCGGTCCCGACCGGCGCCTGCCACAGGCTGGTTTCGTCCAGCATCAGCCCGCACGCCGTCTTGACCTCTTCCATGGTCTGGCGGGCGATGACCCGGGCGCGGCGGATGCCCTCCCGCAGGACCCGCTCCAGGTAGGCGGGGTCGTTCTCCAGTTCGGCCCGCCGGCGGCGGAAGGGCTCCAGGCTGCGGATCAGGGCATCGGCCAGGGTGCGCTTGAGGTTCACATACCGCAGCGTACCCGCGTCGTACTCCGCCCGCAGCTGGGCGTACTCCTCTTCCGTACCGAAGAGCTTGAGCAGGTGGAACAGGTTGGCCACCCCAGGGCTCATCTCCTCGCCCGCAGGCCCGGTGTCCGTCACCGCCTTCATGATCTTGTCGCGGATCTCCTCGGGCGGATCCGCCAGGGCGATGAGGCTGCGGGGCCCCAGGCTCTTGCTCATCTTCTTCTCCGGCTCGGTCAGGCTCATGATGCGTGCCGTATCTTCCTGGACCAGCGCCTGGGGCTCGGGAAAGATCCGCACCCCGAACAGGTGGTGGAACCGGCGCACGATCTCCCGGGCCAGCTCCAGATGGGGCAGCTGGTCCTCCCCGACGGGCACCACCTCGGCCTTGTACAGGACGATGTCGGCGGCCATCAGCACGCCGTAGGAGAGCAGGCCCAGGTGCACGTAGTCGGGGTGCTGCTCCACCTTCTCCTTGTAGGTGGGCACCCGCTCCAGCCAGGACACGGGTGTCACCGTGCCCAGGATCCAGGCCAGCTCCGTGTGTTCCGGAAGCGCCGACTGGACGATCAGGATGGACCGCTCCGGATCCACCCCGGCCGCCAGGTAATCGATCAGCAGTTCCCGCACGTTGGCCCGCATCTCCGCCGGATCGTAGGGCGTCGTCATGCCGTGGTAGTCGACGATGGCGTAGATGCACTCGTAGCGGTCCTGCAGCTCGATCCAGCTCTTGATGGCGCCCAGGTAGTTGCCCAGGTGGATCTGTCCTGTGGGTCGAATGCCGCTGAACACGCGCTTGCGCGCCACCGCTTGCGCCCTCCCGTCCATGCCCGGCCCGTAAGTCTCGTAAGTCTCGGCAGGCGTTGCCACACGTGTGTTCATCATCTTAACCTTCCCGGCGGCCGCAGGCCAGCTTCCTGGTGACGTCCGGCGCCGCCGCCCGCGCCCGGCCGCTGGCCGAACCGGAACGGCTCCCCGGCCGGCCCTGCCCGGCGCCCCGGGGCCGCGGCGGCGAATGCTGCCATACCGCCGGCTGCGCGCCATCCATGCAGGCAGGCCTAACCAGCCATACAGGCAGGCCTAACCGGTTCCACACCCTGCATACCGATGATTGCCATGAACACCGGCTCGCGCCAGCCCCGTCCCGTCCCGGCCCGTCCTCCCGGAGCCCCCCTCGCCTCCGGGATGGGTACGCCGCCTGCCGGGGGAAGGCAACCGCCCCCCTCCCCGGGGTCGCCGCGGGCTCCGGGGGATGCAGCCGGGCCGGGCTCCTGGCCCGTGGCCGCCACCTTCATCGGCACCGTGGTGGGTGCCGGCTTCGCCTCCGGGCAGGAGATCCTCTCCTTTTTCACCCTCTACGGATGGCCCGGCAGCCTGGGCATCGTGCTGGTGGCCGTGGCCTTCGCCGCCGGCGGGAGCTGGTGGCTGGAGCTGGGCGCCCGCACCCGGGCCCGCTCCTACCGGGACGCCCTGGCCGCCACCGCCGGCCCCTGGGCCGGCAGCCTGCTGGACGGGCTGCTGACCGCCTCCCTGTTCCTGGGCGTCGGCGTGATGACCGCAGGAGCGGCCGCCGTCACCGCCGAGCAGCTGGGGTGGCCGCCCTGGGCGGGGCGGGCTGCCTTCCTGTTCCTCTGCGTGGTGACGGTCTGGCACGGGCTTCCCGGGGTCCTGGCGGCCAACACGACGGTGGTGCCCCTGCTGGTGGGTGTGGTGATCGTGGTGGCGGTGCACGGCCTCCGGGCGGCACGGCCGGCAGCGCTGGCGGCCCTGGCCCCCATGGCTGCCGCCCTGCCCGCCGCCCCCGCTCCCCACTGGCTCGTGGCCGCCCTCCTCTACGCCGGCTTCAACCTGCTGCTGGCGCTTCCCGTGCTCGTCCCCCTGGGAGCGTCGGCTCCCCCCGGCGCCCGGCGGCTGGGCAGCCTGGCGGGTGGGATGGGCCTGGCCGCCCTGGCCCTGCTGCTGCACATGGCGCTGCTCGCCCACATGCCTGCTTCTGCCACCCGGCAGATCCCGGTGCTCTACCTGGCGGCAGGGCTGCCCGGCTGGTTCCGGGCGCTGCTGGCGGTGGTGTTGTGGACGGAGATCTTCACCACCGCCGTCGGCAGCCTTTACGGCCTGGCCAGCCGCCTGGGGGTGCCGGGCTCCGGTTCCTACCGCCTGGCGGTGCTGGTCACGGCTGCCCTGGCGATGGCCGTGGCGGAGGCCGGCTTTGCCCACCTGGTCCGGGTCCTTTATCCCTTGCTGGGCTGGCTGGGCCTCGGCCTGGTGGCCTGGCTGCTGTGGGGCGCGCGCCGCTGAGGTTCTGCCGCCTTCCCAGACAGCCCCGCTCCGGCTACCATGGGACTAGCGCCCCGGCCCTGCCGGTGGCCGGCCGGCCCGCCGCGGCCTGCCGTCCCGGGGCCGCGGCAGATCCGCACAGGGAAAGGATGGAGATCGTGCCCCCCAGGTCGACCCCAGCATCCGGAACCGGGCCCCAGGCCGGTGGCCGGGGGTCCCAGGCGGGAACCCGCTCCGGTCCCCCTCTCCGTCCCCGCTCCGGTCCCCCTCTCCGTCCGGGATCCGGGTCCGGTGGCTACGGCCGCTCCCGGCGCGAGGCGGAAGCGCGGCGCCGCCGGCTCCGGTGGCTCACCCTGGGCACGGCCGCCATGATCGTCCTGGCCGTGGCCCTGGCCGTGGCCGCCACCCGCCAGGCGGACCGGCAAGCCGCCCCGGCGGACCTGTTCCAGCTGGAGCGGCAGCCGGCCCTGGGCTCCGCCAGCGCCCCGGTCACCGTGGTCGAGTTTGCCGATTTCAAGTGCCCCTATTGCCGCGAGTTCACCCTGAACGAGTTTCCCCGGTTCAAGGAAGCCTATATCGACACGGGGAAGGTCCGGTTCTACTTCATCAACTATCCTTTCATCGGCCCCGATTCCGATACGGCGGCCCAGGCCATGGAAGCGGTATACGCCCAGTCCCCGGAGGGCGTCTGGGCCTTCATCGACCGGGTGATGCAGCTGCAGGGGCCCGAAGACCAGCAGTGGGCCACCCCGGAATTCCTGGTGGACGTGGCACGCCAGGCGGTGCCCGGGATCGACGCCCAGCGCCTTTTGGATGACCTGCGGTCCGGGCGGTACGCCGGCGAGGTGGATGCCGACCGGGCCATCGCCGTCCGGGCGGGCGTGCGCGGCACGCCGTCGGTGTTCGTCAACGGCAAGTTCGTGGAGAACTGGTCGTTCGAGGGACTCAAGGCCGCCGTCGACCAGGCCCTGGCCGAGGCAGGAGGCAGCGGCGAGGGCGGCGGGCAGAACGGCGCCGGCGGCGGCCCGGCGGGAACGGGTTCCCAGGGTGGATCCTGACCCGGGCCGGGCGGGTGCTGGCGCCGGCCACGATGCCGGCCGGCTCCGGCCGTCCGGCGTTGCCAGCCGGGGCCGGGCCGTGAGGAGGCGGGGCGTTGCGCCGGTTCTTCCGGGAATACGGGCTTTACCTGGCGTGGCTGGTCGCGACGGTGGCGACCCTGGGGAGCCTCTACTTCAGCGAGGTCCTGGGGTTCATCCCCTGCAAGCTCTGCTGGTGGCAGCGGATCTTCATGTACCCCCAGGCGCTGCTTCTGGGCATGGCCAGCTTCCGGGACGACCGGCGCATCATCCCCTATGCCGTACCCCTGAGCGTGGCCGGCGGGTCGATCTCGGCCTTCCACTACTTGCAGGAGCAGGTGCCCGGCCTGCGGCTGCCCGTCTGCGGGGTGGACGTCTCCTGCTTCACCCCCTGGATCAACTGGTTCGGGTTCATCACCATTCCTTTCATGGCCCTGGTGGCCTTCGCTCTGATCGTGCTCTTCCTCAGCCTGGCCCGCCCGGACGAACCGGCCTGAGCCGCACGGTCTGAGCCGCACCCCCGCTTTCCGCCGGGCTGGCGCCCCAGGTGTGCCCGCTGGCTAGCGGCCCAGTTGCCGGATGAACCGGATCACCGCCCAGCGATCCTCCTCCGTAAGCACGTCGCCGAAAGCGGGCATGGCGGTGCCGTCGATGCCGTGGGTGATCCACCAGTACAGGTCGCCGTCGGTGTGTTGGCGGGTGTGGACGCCGGTCAGGTCGGCCGGCGGGGGCAGCATGCCGGCCGCCGCCGGCCCGTCCCCGCGCCCCTCGGGGCCGTGGCAGGCTGCGCAGTGGGTGGCAAAGACCTGCCGCCCCCGCTCGATGACGGCCGGCGTGCTGGGCAGGGGGTTGGGAACGTCGGTGGTTGGGTAGGCGTCGATCCAGGCCACCTGGCCCAACAGCCAGGCGCCTGCCGCCAGGGCGATGAGGCCCGCAGCAAAGGGGATGGGCCACAGGCGCCGCCAGCCCAGCACCACCAGGACGGCGGCCTCCAGAAGGCCGAGCAAGGCCACCGTCGCCTGCACCGCCCCGGCGGTGGACTGGTAAGCCGCCCGCAGGCTGAGCCGGCCCTGGCGCTGGTTGCCGGGCGCCCCGGCCGCCTCGAAGGTGGTGACCGCCGTCTCCTGGCGGCCGTCCGCCAGGGCCAGGGTCCAGGTGAGCTGCCAGGCACCGGGCATGGGTAGCACGGCGCGGGCCTCCAGGGTCCCGTTGGCGCGGCCGGCAGGTGGACTCAAGGTGACCTGGTAGAGCCCCATGGGATGCTCCGGCATGTCCAGGCGCACGGCGCCTCGGGCCAGGGCGGCCTGACCCAGGGAGCGGGCCGAGAGGGTGACCTCGCCCCGGCCCCCGGGCTCGAGGGCCAGTTCCACCGGCACCCCGGCCACCTGGACCCGCCAGGTGACGGGCTCGGTGGCTGCGGCGGGCCGGTCGGCGGGCGGCAGCACCGCCAGGATCCCCGAGGCCAGCAGCACCGCCAGGGCGGCCAGAGCCTCTGCCCGCACCAGCCGGCGCACGACGGCCACCACGGGTCCGGGCCCTCCGGCCTGAAGCCGGTGGACGCCGCCACCTCCACCCGAGCTGCCGTCACCGGAACTGCCTTCACCGTAGCCGCCTGCCGCTGCCCTCCGCTCCAGCCACGGCCGCAGGGCAAACAGGTTCACCGCCGCGATGGCCAGCACCACGGCGACCAGCAGCAGCTTCACCAGCAGGGCCTGGCCATAGGGGCTGCGCAGCAAGGCATCGGCCCCGTAAAGGTTGCGCCGGGCAGCCAGGATCCCGCTGGTCGCGACGAGCAGCACGGCCACCGCGCCCAGGTTGGAGAAGCGGCGGATCAGCGGGGGCAGGAGGGCAAGGACGGCGGGGGCCCGGTGTTCCGCGGGCCCGGAGGGGTGCAGGCGAGGGCGGCTGCCACCCGGCGGGCCCGCGTCGGGCCGGCCGGGTACGGGTCCGGCGCCTGGCGGCGCGGCAGCCCCGCCGGGTGTGGCCAAGCCGGTGGCGGGTGCCCGTGGACCGGCCAGCTCGCCGAGCCGCCGCCAGTCGAGCAGCGCCAGGCGCAGCAGGCCACCGATCCAAAAGGCCACCGCCACCACGTGGACGCCGTCGACCAGCAAGGCGCTGCCGCCCCGGATGCCGGCGTGGCTGTTCCAGACCAACGCCCCGGCGCCCGCCAGGCCGGGCAGGATCCACCAGCGGCCGGGGGTGGTGGCCCGCGGCCAGCCCGCCGCCGCCAGGGCCGCGCCCGCCAGCCCCACCGCCGCTTGCACCAGGGTGGCCCGGCCCGTGCGGGTGGCGACCAGGTAACGGCCGAGCATCTCGGGTCGTCCCCCGGTCACCTCCCAGGCGGCGACCAGAGCGCCTGCCAGGGCGCCCAGTGCCAGCACCAGCCCTCCCGCCACGGCAAGAGCCCGGCTGCGGCGCCAGTGGCCCGGACCGGCGATGGGGCCGGCCTCCCCGCGGAGGATCCAGCCGTCCAGCACGGCGGGGCCGGCCAGGCCCATCAAGCCCAGCAGGCCCACCCAACGCACGATCCCCGCCGCCAGTTCAGGCAAACCCGACCCCTCCCGCGAACCTCCCGCGGGCCACAGCTTTGTGGAACAGCCCGGGAGCCCGGCCGCACCGTCCGGGACCCATCTCCTTCTTGGGATTGGGCCCTACGGCACCCGGCCACCCTGCAGCTCCCAGGGCCACGAGGATCTCCAGGCACCTTCCGGCTGCGCAGCTCGCCGGCGCGGCCGGCCCGCCGCCGGGGCCTGACACCCGCCCTTACCGCGGGCGCCGGAGCACCGTCATCAACCCGACCGCCACCACGGCCACCAGGGCCACCACCGCGGCCCACAGCCAGGCCTGAGAGCCACCGTCCTGGGCCGGCGCTGGCTCCGCCCCGGCCGGCGGCGTGGTGGCCCCGCCGGGTTCGTCCTGGCCGGGTGCCGGGGGCGCGGGTTGCTGGTCCGCCGTGCCCGACCCGGGCGAGGGCGCGGCGGCCACCACGGAGAAGGTCACGTCCCCTTCCACCGGATGACCGTCCTGGGAGAGCACCTTATAATGCAGGACGTACTGGCCGGCCGGCATGGAGCCCCGCACCTCGGCGCGCAGGGTCTCCCCTTCGGCTTCCATGGGCCCCAGTTCCACGGTCCCGCCACCCTGCCGGGTCAGCGTCAGTTCGCCAAACTCTGGTTCCACCGCTTCGGTGAAAATCAGCTCGATCTTCCGGGGCGCTTCCTGCAGCTGCGCGCCCGGCTCGGGAAAGCTCCCAACCAGGGCCGCGTGGGCCTCCGCCGGGGTCCAGCCGCCGGCACCGGAAGCCACCAGCACCACTGCGAGGACCCCTCCCAGGAGGCTCGCCAGAAAGGCCGTTCGGACCAGCCGCCTCCAGTTCATGATCTTCCCTCCTGCCGTCGTCATGCCTGGTTCGCGCAGCACCGCTAGCGCCAAGGTCCCGTTTCGCCCCGGCGACGGTCGCCGGCCGGAGCTCGGCCGGCGGCCGGAATCTTGCCGCCACTCCCCGAGGGGGCGCGTGCCCGGCCGCGACCCGGACCCGGTACCGGTCGCCGCGGTAGCCGGCAGGGCCGCCCCAACTCGGGCATAGCACAACGGCCAAGGTGCCATCCATCGGGAGGGAATCCCATGGCCCGCATTGACTCAGGTGGATGACCGATCCCGCCCGTCCGGCGGTCCCTACCCCGCGGTCCCCGCCCGGCAGTCCCTGCCCGCAATCCCCGGCCGGCAGCCCCGCCCCGCGGCCCACCCGATCGAGCCGGCGAGGGAGGCTACGGCACCGGTGGCGCTAGGGGCGAGGCTGTTTCGACCGGCGCTGGGACTGAATCCCAGCCAGCACCCCCAGCCACCCCACCACCAGCGCGCCCGCCATGGCGCCTAAGGCCGCCAGCGCCTGCCAGGGCAGAGCGGCCTGTGGCACCACCTGCACCCGTACCGTCCGCGTCACCACCCGCTCGGGCGCCACCCGGGCCGCCAGCACCAGGGGGTACACGCCGGGTTCCGCATCCCGGGGCACGGTCAAGCGCAGCCGGGCCGCCGCCGGGCCGCGTTCTTCCCACACCGTCTCCCACCCCCGGGGCCGGTCAGCCACCTCCCAGGTCACGGGGCCGGAGGCGGGACCGCCCGTCTCGCCGCGGGCCGGCTGGACCAGGGTTGCGTTGACGGACGCCGTACCGGCCGGCACCAGATGGGTCGCCTCCACCCCAGCGGCCAGCTGGATCACCGGCCAGGCGCGAGGGTCAACCCGGCCCACGTAATCCCGGCCGTAAGCGGCAAACCAGATGGCGCCGTCCGGCCCGCGGGCGAGCCACTGCACCCACGACTGGGGCTCGGCGGCCGGCAGCTGGAACAGCTCCATCGTGCTGGTGGCCGGGTCGATGCGGGCCAGGGCGTTGCCGGTGTGCAGGGCGGCCCAGAGTCGCCCCTGCCCGTCCCACTCCAGGTCGTTGGGCCGGGTGGCCTGGATCTCTTCGCCCGGGGGCGCCGGCGGCGTGAGCAGGGGAACCCAGGCCCGGGTCGTGACGTCGAGGCGGCCGATGGTGCGGCCGCCGTGCTCGGTGACCCAGACGCCCTCCCCGTCGGGCGTCACCGCCACCCCGGCTGGTCCCGCCACGTCGGGGGGAAGGGCAAAAGTCGCCCACGTCCCGTCCCGGGGGTCGAACCGGTACACCGTGCCGGTACGGGGGCTCACGGTCCAGAGGCGGCCGGCTTCGTCCCGGGCCAGATCCCAGGTGGAAGGCCACGGGTAGTCCGGCAGAGGAAGGGGGACCACCTCGACGCGGCCGGTGGCGGGATCCAGGCGGCCCAGCCGGTTGCCCTGAAACTGCAGCAGCCAGACGGCATCGCCGGCCGGCAGCACCGCAGCCGCGCCGGCAAAGGGCAGGGGGTAAGCCTGCCAGCGGCCGCCGCTCCCGCTTGTCGCATTCGGGACGAACCGCCAGGCGGTGGCCGCGGGATCTCGGCCGAAGTCGTTGTCGGTAAGCCACAGGGACCCGTCCGGGGCGGCGGCCAGGCGCGCCGGCTGGCGCACCTCCCGTGGCATGGCCACGAAGCGCCAGCGCCCGGTGGCCGGGTCCAGGCCACCCAGCCGGCGGGAGCCGGTCAGGGTCACCCACACCGTTCCGTCCGGTGCCACGGTCACGGCCCAGGGTTTGCTCCCCGGCGGCAGGGGATAGCGGTCGAACCAGCCGGTTCCGCCCGTGGCGGCCCCGGCCGGCCGCCCCGCACCCATCACAGCGGCCAGCAGGGCCAGGGCCAGCAGGGTCGCCCAAAAGCCGCGCCTCCGGGCGGCCCGCTGTCCCCTGGGTTCCTCCGGCAGGGGCCGGTTCACGGCCGCCCCGCCCATGCCAGGGGGCGTAGCCCCGCGCCCCGTCCCGGCAGGAAGCGGCCGTCCTCTCACGGCCTGGCGGCGGCCCGCCGCCGGCCCGGCGTCCATGGCCTATCACCCCCGCGTCCCCCAAGGTGCCCGCCCAGCGTGCCAGCTCGCCCCTGTCTAAGCTGCCAAAAAGAAAGGGCGCCGCACCATGGTGCGGCGCCCGCTGCTTTCCGGTGCAGGAGCTTACAGAACGATGACGTTCTGCGCCTTGGGGCCCTTCTCACCCTCGACCACGTCGAAGGTGACCTTCTGGCCCTCCTCCAGCGTCCGGTAACCGGCTCCGACGATCGCGGAGAAGTGGACGAACACGTCGCCCTGGCCGTCATCGCGGGTGATGAACCCGTAACCCTTCTCCGCATTGAACCACTTGACTGTCCCGGTCAAACCGCGGATACCTCCGTACTGATGTGAGACTCGCTAGCCGGGATTGCTCCCAGGACCCCGCTACCGGCCAGTGGGTGCCGGCCCCCACTGCCCCGCGCGCCGGCCCAGGTCGCGACGGTGAAGCCCGATCGTCGTGACCGGCCTACCGAACGGCTAACTGGTCGTAGTTTACCACACCCGCGGCCCGCGCACTACACATTTTTTTGGTCCCCGCGTTTCTGGTCCCCGCCCACCGCACCGGCCTCACCGGCGGCCCTCTCCCGCCAGCGGCTGCGCCCTGGGTGGCCGTCCCCAAGGGCTCCCGCCCCCGCGGGCCGGCGGCCGCACGTCACCGGCGGGTGCCCGCCAGGGGATGCAGCGGCATGCCGCCCAGCACCCGCGCCACCAGGGAGGCGCCCCCGATCCGGTACAGGTACCGCCAGAGGGTGGCCGATTTCAGCACCCGCGCTGCATGGCCCGTGACCCGGTACCCGTTGCGCAAGAGACCCACCCCGTCCCGGCGGCCCAGGCTGATCACGGTCCCCAGCAGGTGGGGCGTGAAGGGCTCCACGGGCTGCCCGCGCAGGCGGCGCGCCAGCGCGCGCCCCAGATACTCGCCCTGCTGCAGGGCCACCTGGGCCGTGGGCGGGAGGGGCCGCCCGTCCTCGCCGGGGAACGCCGCCGCGTCTCCCGCCAGGTAGACGCCGGCGAAGCCGCGGGCCTGCAAGTCCGGCCCCACCAGCGCGCGGCCCCGCCGGTCCACCTCAAAGCCCGCCTGTTCCACCAGGCGGTGGGCGCGAACACCTCCCGTCCAGATCACCGTGCCCGCTTCCAGCCGCCGACCGTCGGCCAGCACCACGTGGCGCGGGGTGACCTCCCGGATGGGCGTGCCGGTGATCACCCGCACCCCGGCCTTCTCCAGAAAGCGGGTGACGTAGCGGACCAGGGGCGGGTCGAACCCCGGCAGCAACGACGGGGCCGCCTCCACCAGGAAGATCTCGATGGCGCCCGGCGCCACCCCCGTCTCCCGGGCCAGGTCGACCCTCGCCTCGGCCAGCTCGGCAGCCAGTTCGACCCCGGTGTAGCCGCCCCCGCCGATGACGATGCGCCGGCCTTCGGGGCCCAGATCACCCGCGGCGTAACGCGCCAGGCGCTGCTCCACCGTGCTGCGGATGACCGGGCCCGAAGACAGGTCGCGCACCGTCAAGGCGCGTTCCTCCAGCCCGGCGATGCCGAAGAAGAGAGGCTCGCTGCCCACGGCCACCACCAGCAGGTCGGCCTCCAGGCGGCGGACGGCGCCGGTGGCCCGGTCTTCCACATCCACCACCCGCCGCCCGGGATCGACGGCGACCGCCCGGCCCAGCCACAGGGCCACGTTGGGGGGCAGGTAAGGTGCCAGGGGCAGGGCGATGCGCTCCCGCAGGCGCGGGCGCGCCACAGGCTCGTGCAGCAGTGTTGTAAAGTAGTGATACGGATAGGGGTTGACCAGGGTTACCCTCGCCGGGGCCGCCCGCAACCCGCGGGCCACGGCGAATCCGGCGTAACCCGCACCCAGGATCACCACATGGGGTGGGCCGTTACGGGAGGCCCCGGCCGGGCCCCGCGCCGGGTCGACCACAGCAGTCCCTCCTCAGGGGTTAGGGTGTCCAGCCCGCGGCCCCGCCCTCGGAAAGGGGTTTCCCATGGCGGAGGTCACCGTCACCATCCAGCATCCCACGGGCCTGCACGCCCGTCCAGCAGCCCTTTTCGTGCAGACCGCCAGCCGCTTCCGCAGCCGGATCGAGGTCACGGCCAACGGCAAGACCGTGAACGCCAAGAGCATGATGGCCATTCTGAGCCTGGGGGCACGCCAGGGCACCACCCTGACCCTGCGGGCGGAGGGCGAGGACGCGGCCGACGCCCTGGCGGCCCTGAAGGAACTGGTGGAAACCAACTTCGGCGAAGGGTCGTGATCCCGTGCAGGACGAACGGGCCACACCGGCTACCCCCCAACCCCCTGGCGCGCCCGGCCTGGCCACGCCGGGCCCGGCGGCGCCCGGTGAAGGCCCGCAGGCGGCGGGAGCCGTGGCGGGCGGTGGGCCGGCGCCGGGCGAGCGGGTGATCGAGGGCATTGCCGCCGCGCCCGGGCTGGCGCTGGGTCCGGCCTGGGTCTACCGGCCGCCCGACCTGACGGTGCCGCCGCCGGCGGGCCCCGTCGACCCGCAGGCGGAAACGGCCCGGTGGGAAGCGGCCCGGCGCCAGGTGCGGGAGCGCCTGGACCGGCTGGCCGCCCGGGCGCGGGAGCAGGCGGGGGAGGACGAGGCGGCCATCTTCGCCGCCCACCAGCTGCTGGTCGACGACCCCGAACTGGACGGCCAGGTACGCCAGGCCATCGCCGGCGGCAGCACGGCGGAAGCAGCCGTGGCCCGCGCCACCGAGGATTTCGCCCGCATGCTGGAGCAGCTCGACGACGAGTACCTGCGGGGCCGGGCCGCCGACATCCGGGATGTGGGGCGCCAGCTTCTGGCTGCCTTGCTGGGCGCTTCCCTGGATCTGACGCCGGACGAACCCAGCGTCATCGTGGCCCACGACCTGGCGCCGTCGGACACCGCCCGCTGGCCCCGGGAAAAGGTGCTGGGGCTCGTCACGGAAGCCGGCGGTGCCACCTCCCACGTGGCGATCCTGGCCCGGGGCGCCGGGGTGCCGGCGGTGGCCGGCGCAGCCGGAGCCATGGCGGCGGTTCGGCCCGGCCAGCCGGTGGTGGTCGACGGCACGGCGGGCCGGGTCGTCCTCGACCCCAGCCCCCAGCGCCGCCAGGCGGTCGAACAGGCCCTGGCCGAGCAGGCCCGGCGGGCCCGGACCCTGGCCGCCCTGCGGGACCTGCCGGCCGTCACCCCCGACGGCCGGCGGGTGGAGCTGGCCGTCAACATCGGCAGGCCCGAGGACATTGCCGCAGCGGAGCCCTTCGGCCCGGAGGGCGTGGGCCTCTTCCGCACCGAGTTCCTGTTCCTCGACCGGTCCGAGCCGCCGGGAGAGGAGGAGCAATGGCAGGCCTACGTGGCCGCGGTGCGGGCCCTTGGGGGGCGCCGCCTGGTGCTGCGCACCTTGGACGTGGGCGCCGACAAGCGACTGCCCTTCATTAACTGGCCCGAGGAGATGAACCCGGCCCTGGGCTGGCGCGGGGCACGGCTGGGGCTGGAACGGCCGGACCTGCTGCAGGCCCAGTTGCGGGCCGCGCTGCGGGCGGCCGCCGAGGGGCCGGTCAGCGTGATGTTCCCCATGGTGACCACCCTGGAGGAGGTCCGGCGCCTGCGCCAGGCGGTCCAGGAGGCGGCGGCAAGCCTGGAGCGGGAAGGGATCGCCCACGGCCCGGTGGAAGTGGGGATCATGATCGAGGTGCCGGCGGCCGCCCTGGCGGCCCGGACCCTGGCCGGCGCCGTGGACTTCTTCTCCATCGGCACCAACGACCTCACCCAGTACACCCTGGCCGTCGACCGGACCAGCCGGCAGGTCGCCGGCCTGTACGATCCCCTCCACCCGGCGGTGCTGCGCCTGATCCTGGAGGTGGGCCGCGCCGCCGAAGAGGCGGGCATCTGGGCCGGCGTGTGCGGCGAGCTGGGCGGCGAGCCCCTGGCGGCGCCCTTCCTGCTGGGCGCCGGCATGACCGAGCTCAGCATGCACGCCCGCGCCCTGCCGGAGGTCAAGCAGGTGATCCGGGCCGTGCGCTATGCCGACGCCCGGCTTCTGGCGGAAGAGCTGGTCACCCTGCCCGATGGCGACGCGGTGCGCCGGCGCCTACGGGCCTTTCTGGCCGGGGTGGGCGTCGAACCAGCCCATTAGCACCGGCCCTTTTGCACCCTGTAGGTGAGGCCGAGAGGAGGAGCCCGCGGCCGGGAGCCCGTGACCGGACCCGGCTGCCGCTGTGACGGGGGTGATCACGGTGGCCATCCGGCGCGTGCTGATCGCCGGCGGCGGCTGGGGCGGCATCAAGGCGGCCTTGGAACTGCGCCGCCGCCTGGACCCTGCGGATGAGGTGGTCCTGGTCGACCCCAACCCCACCTTCCGGCTGGGGTTCCGCAAGACCTGGCTGCTGGTGGGCAAGACCCGGCTCGACGAGGCCACCCGCTCCAAGCATGCCCTCAACGACCGGGGCGTCCGCTACCTGCAGGCCCGCATCACGGCCATCGCCCCCGAGGAGCGCTGGGTGGAGGTGGAACCGGCGGGCGGGCCGGGGTCCGGGGACCGCCGCCGGCTGGAGTGGGACTACCTGGTGGTCGCCCTGGGCGCCCAGCCCCGGCCGGACCTGGTGCCAGGGCTGCTCGAGGCACCCGGCGCCTTCAACCTCTATGATCCGGAGGGCGCCCTGGCCGCCGGCCGCCGGCTGGCCACCATGACCGGTGGGCGGGTGGTGGTGGCCATCCTGGGAGTGCCCTACAAGTGCCCGCCGGCTCCCTACGAGGCGGCCCTTCTGGTCGACGAGGCCCTCCGCGGCCGCGGCCTCCAGGGCCAGCCGCCCGCCGGCCGGCCGAACTTCTCCATCGCCGTGTTCACGCCCCAGGCCGGCTCCCTGCCCGTGGCGGGCCCTGCCGGCTGCCAGGCCATCGAGTCCAGCCTGGCCCTGCGGCAGATCGACTTCCACCCGAACCGCCGGTTCGTCCGGGTCGAACCGGGCCGCCTGGTGGGCGAAGGGGGCGAGACCGAGCCCTACGACCTGCTGCTGGCCGTGCCTCCCCACCGGATCCCCGACGTGGCCGTGACCGCCGGGCTGGCACCGGGGGGCGGATGGATCGCCGTCGACCCCGCCACCCTGCAAACCCGGTTCCCCCGGGTGTATGCCATCGGCGACTGCACCCAGATCGCCATGGCCAACGGCCAGCCCCTGCCCAAGGCGGGCGTCTTCGCCGAGGGAGAGGCCGTGGTGGCGGCGGCCCACATCGCGGCGGCCCTGACGGGCAGCCGGCCGCCGGAACCGTACCGGGGCGAGGGCTACTGCTTCCTGGAGCTAGGCGGCGGTCTAGCCACCCTGGTGCGCGGCGAGTTCCTGGCCCGGCCTGCACCGCGGGTGGAAGTGGCCTCGCCCTCCCGGGAATTTCTGGACCAGAAGCTGGCCTTCGAACGGGAGCGGCTGGAGGGGTGGTTCGGACCGGCCTCTTGGTCCGCGGAGCCTTCGCGGCTAAAATAGTTTGAGTACCGAAATATTTGTCCGGTGGAGCCTGCCGCGAGCTCTGGAGGTTGACCCATGCCGGATCGAACACCCCCGCCGGCCGGTCCCGGTGCCGGCCATGCCCCTGCCCCGGGTGTCCCCGGCGGATGCCCCCCATCGGGCAACGGGAGGTCGCAGGGGGAGCCTGTGGCCGTTCGGGGCCGGCCGGCGGGGCCCGCCTTGGGGACGGGTCGGCCCCGAACGGGTACGGCCCGGCCGCAGCGGGAGATCCCCCGCACGGAGGAAGGGGCGGCCGGCGGCGGCCCGGCCGCGGAGGAACAGCTCTCCCGCCACGGCTTCTTCATCCTGCTGCTCACCATGTTTTTGACGGTGGCCGGTTTCGGCATCGTCCTGCCGGTGCTGCCCTATTTTGCGCAGGATCTGGGCGCCAGCAGCCTGGAGATGGGCCTTATGGTCTCCCTGTACGCCCTGGCCCAGTTCCTGTTTGCCCCGGTGTGGGGGTCGCTCTCGGACCGGATCGGGCGCAAGCCCGTGCTGATCCTGGGCATGACCGGCTTCGGCCTGTCCTTCATCGCCATGGCCTTCGTCCACTCGGTGGCGGTACTGATCCTGGTACGCTTCCTGGGCGGCATGCTGTCGTCATCCACCTTCCCATCTGCTCAGGCCCTGGTGGCCGACCTGACGCCACCCGAACGCCGCGGCAGCTCCCTGGCCCTGATGGGTGGGTCCAGCAACCTGGGCTTCGTCTTGGGCCCGCTTCTGGGGGTGCCCATCACGTCGCTGGGTTACGGCTTTTCCGGCCTGGCTCTGACGGGGGGCATTGCCATCCTGCTGACCGCCCTGCTGGCCATCGCCGTGCTGCCCGCGCCCCGGCCCCGGGCCGCGACCGCCGGCCGGCGCCCGCCCCTCACCCGGTCCCTGCGGCTGGCCGTCGCCAGCGCCGAGGCGCCGTGCTACTGGCTGGTCCTGGTGGCCGCCATGGCCGGTTCCAGCGTCTTCTCCATGCTGGGGTATTACCTGATGGAACGGATGGGCGCTCCGGAATCGGCCAACCAGCTGGCCTTCTCGGTGATGGGCATCGCCTCGGCCGTCATCCAGTTCACCGTGGTGGGCCGGGCCATGGAGCGCTGGGGCGAGACGCGGACCTCCAGTGCGGGGTTTCTGGCCGGTGCTGTGGCCTTCGTCCTGCTGCTTCTGGCGGGGCGGGTCTGGCAGGCCTGCGCGGCCGTGGCGGTGTGGGGTGTGGCCCTGGCCTTGATTCGCCCGCCCTTGACCACCCTGGTCTCGCGCCGGACCCGGCTGGGCCAGGGGACCGCCCTGGGGATCCAGGCCTCCTTCGAGAGCATCGGCCGGATGGCGGGCCCGCTGCTGGCGGGATTCTTGTTCAGCCTCCATCCCCAGCTGCCCTACGCCGCGGTGGAGGTGCTGCTGCTGGCCGCCCTCTTCTGGGGAAGCCGCGCCCTGCGCCGCCTGGAATCGGGAGACGCCGGTCCGGACGGCGCCGACGGGACGGGGGCTGGCCCTGCGCCGGGTGAGGCGGCGCGTCCGGCGGCGGGAAGTCTGGTGGCGACGTCGACCCGGTAAGGGAGGCGCCGCCCCCTCATCGTGGATCGCCGCCGTTCGGCATGGCGGCGCAGGATGGCGGCCCGGAGCGGGGACACCACCGGCGGCGCCCGGTGCTCAGGCGAGGCGGCTGCGGGCCGGCGTGGGGCCCAGTTCCTCCAGCACGGCCAGGGCCTCGGGGGCGCGCTCGTAGGCCAGGAGGATGCCGTCGGCGTAGGCATCGGCCACCCGAGCCGCCTTGAGCAGGGCCTTGCGGTCCACGTTGAGCGCGTACAGCTCGACCACAAAGGGCGTGTCGCCCAGAAGGTCACGGAAACCCCAGGCCAGGGTTTCTACCCAGTACGTCGTGCTGTAGTGGAGATCATAGATAGGCACTACGAAGAAGTCGACCAGCGGGGCCAGCTGGGCCACGTCCACGCCGAAGCGCCGGAACTGGTGATCGCCGTAGGGATCCGGGTAGAGGGTCAGCGAGAGCAGGGGCCGTGAGGACGCCGGCCGGGTTCCGCCATGGCGGCCTGCCGGACCCGGCAGGATCCCGCCCGCAGCGGAAGCGGAACCGTCCCCTGCCGCCTGCCCCGGGTCCAGCCGGTCCCGGTGGCCTCGACGCGGGCCGGGGCGCGGGCCGGACCCCGCGCCCGGGTCAGAGGGCGGTGCCGGCGGCCGCCCTGCCCCCGCCCGGGCCAGGGCCTCCCGGACGAACCCGGCAATGGTGGCCGCTCGCCACTCCTCTTCACCCAGCCCCGAGGCCGCCTGGGCCGCCCGGCAACGGGGGCAGCGGCAAAACCCTTCGCGGGGAAAGCTCACCGTGTCCAGCCGCAGGCCCGCGATGCCCTCCGCCGCGGCTCGCTCCACCAGCTCCAGCAGCCGCCGGCGGTAGGCCGGTTCGCTGGGGCAAACCCAGTCCCAGTCGAAGTAGGGGGTCCCCCGCACCGCCCGCAGGCCGTCGGGACCAACGGCCGCCAGGCCGGGGTCGGCCTCCACCGCCCGGTTGTCTCCAAAGCAGCTGATCATGTTGTGGGCCCCGGGGAGGGGCGGCTCGACCCGGCCCAGCACGCTTTTGATCTCGTAGAACACGTGGAGGGGAAAGGGCAGGTTTCGGGCGCCCGCCTCCCCCGCCCCCATCCGCTCGCCGCCGGGCAGGAACCCCATGTCCCGCAGCACCCGTAGGTCCCGCCGGTCGTAGGTGACGATGCCCCGCATCCCCATTCCCCCGCTCAGACGTTGAACCGGAACAGGATCACGTCACCGTCCTGGACCACGTAGTCCCGGCCCTCCAGGCGCAGCAGACCCGCCTCCCGCACGGCGGCCATGGATCCCAGGCGGATCAGGTCTTCGTAGGCGACCACCTCCGCCCGGATGAAACCCCGCTCGATGTCGGAGTGGATCTTGCCGGCCGCCTGCTTGGCCGTCAGCCCGCGGCGGATGGGCCAGGCCCGGACCTCCTCCTCCCCGGCGGTGAAGAAGCTGATCAGCCCGCTGGCCTCATAGGCCGCCCGGGCCAGGCGCGCCACGCCCGGCTCGCCGATGCCGTACTCGCCCATGAAGGCCTCCCGCTCGCCGGCGGGCAGCTCGGCGATCTCGGCTTCCACGGGACCGCAGAAGGTGATGAGGGGCTCGCCCCACTGGGCGGCCGCCTGGCGCAGGGCTTCCTCGCCCGGGAAGGTCCCCTGCTGCAGCTGGCCCTCGTCCACGTTGACGGCCAGCACCAAGGGTTTGAGGGTGAGCAGGCCGAAGCCCTTGACCAGGCGCAGGTCCTCATCGGTCCAGGAGAGCTCCCGCAGGGGCCGCTCCTGTTCGAGCAAGGCCTGCATCTCCGGGAGCCGCTCCAGCAGGGCCTGGTCGTCGGGCCGGCGCTTGCGGGGCGGCGTGGCCTCCAGCCGCTGGCGGGCGCTCTCCACCGTCGCCAGGTCGGTGAGGATCAGCTCGTCGCGGATCAGGCGGGCATCCCGCAGGGGGTCCACCTCGCCCAGCACGTGAGGCAGGGAGCCGCCGCCGAAGGCGCGGATCACGTGGACCAGCACGTCCGCCCCTCGCACAGCTTCCAGGAACCGGTTCCACCGCGCCCGGTCCTCGCCCGGCACGGCGCCGGGGATGTCGGTCACCCGCAAGGCGGCGGGGGTCACCTTCCGGGGCTTGTAGAGGGCTGCCAGGCGGTCCAGGCGCGGGTCGGGAACGGACGCCATGCCCACCGTCGCCTGGCCGGGACCCCCCCGGCCCTCGCCGGCCAGCAGCCGGAAAAGCAACGACTTCCCCACCTGGGGAAGGCCGATCAGACCGATGTCCACGGGCGGGCCTCCTTGGTTCGCAGTTGGCTGGTGCGCCGCCGGCGGGTCCGCACCCGCTCCTCCGCGGCGGCGCGGCGGCGTTCCGGGCCCGGCGGCGGGCAGGGCGGCTGGACCCGGCCACCCTGCCCGGCCGGATGCCCCTTATGGGCCGGCCTGCTGGGGACTCCGGGCCACCACCCCGGCGATGCGCACCGCGAGCCGCCCGCCGGGGCCCGGTTCTTCCGTGAAAGTCACCGTGATGCGCACGCCGTCGCTGCGGGTGACCACCAGGGGGCCGCGCTCGTAGTTGCCCCCGACCGCCTCCACCCGCCAGCCCTGACCCAGGGGCCGCTGGACCAGCAGGTCCCGGCCGGCACCGGCCACCGCGGCATCCTGCTGCCGCACCAGGGCGGCGGCCTCGGCCCACCGCCCCCGGCTTACCAGGGTAATGAAGGCTTCCAGCACGCTCAAGGCCCGGTCCACCGGGCGGCTCCATGCCAGCCGGTAGGTGTCCCCCGTCCAGATCCAGCGCTGCTCCCACAGGCCGGGGGCCGGGCCGTCCCGGGTGACCAGCACGGGGCTGCCGCCGGTACTCAGGGCGAGATCGAGCCCGCTGCCGTCAGGGGCCATGCGGACCTGCCGGATGACGATCCCGGCGCCGTCTTCCGGCCCGACCCCGGACTGCGGGCGGCCGGGGGACTTGGGCCCCGGGCTGCCCCCCAAGAGGCTCCACCCGTTTTGCGGCCCGCCGCCGGACGGCCTCCCGAAGACCAACGAGCCGCCGGGCACCACACCCCGGGGCACGGCCGACGCCGCCGGCGGTTCAGGCCATCCCAGGAACCCCACGGGCACCCACTGGTCACCCCATGGTTCCAGCAGCGTCACGCGCAGCGACGGGTCCCGGCCCCCCAGGTGATGCTCCGTCACCACCACCAGCCGGGGCCGCCCGTCAACCCCGGGAAGAACCCACCCGTCCCGGAAGAGGGCGGCCAGTCCCCACCCCCCTCCGGCGGGCGATGCCTGCCACGGGGTGGGCTCGGGTGCCGCTGGCCCACCGGATCCCGGCCCTGGCTGCTGGCCGGTGCCGGTCGCTGCCCACCCTCCAAAACCTTGGCCCGCGGAACCAGGGGCAAGGGGAGCCGGCGGGGCCGACCCGGGGGCCGGATCCCTCCAGGACACCGGCGGCTCGGGCGGCACCCGCCCTTCGTCCTGTGCCGGGCCGGGTGGCGGGCCGCCCATCCCGGCACCCTGTGCCGCCCCGCCCGGCCGGGAGATCGAGGGAGCCTGCCCCCGCGTCCCAGGGTCAGGGGCAGCCGGCCCGCCCGGAGCAGGTGCCTGCCCGCCCGGTTCGACCGCGGCCGCACCGCCCGCCCCCGACCCGGCGGGTGGCAGGCCAGCGAGAGCGGCCCGCTCTCGCTCGTCCAGGACCTGGACGTGGACCCTGCCCTGGTCCGTCCACGTGGCGATCACATGCGCCACCGTTTCGGGAAAGCGGGGCCCGAAGGCGATCAGCAGGACGGCCGCACCCGGGCGGAGGCCGCCGGTTGTGGCCCCTCCCGCCGCGTCGCCGCCATCGCCGGGGGCCGTCCCGCCGGCGCCCGGGATCCCGCTGCCACCCGGGCTCCCACCGGCGGAACCCGGCCCGCCGGAACCGGCGCCCGATGGCGCGGCGCCAGGCGGCTCACCGCTCAAGGAACCCGCCGCGGCCACCCGCCCCGGAACCTTGACCGGGGCCGCGGCCGGCACCGGGCGCGGCACCAGCACGTTGACGAACGGCATCTCGGGGGTGGCCAGTTCCAGCTCGAGGGCCGCGGGATCCCCCTCCAGGCGGGCCGGATCGAGCCGCTCGAGTCGGTAGAGCAGCTGCTGCACGGCTCGGGCGAAGGCGTCGCGCGGGCCGGTGCCCCCCCGGGCCGGATGGAGGGGGGGCGGGCGGTGGGCGGGCGGGGGCTGGGCGAGCGGGGGGGGGCGCTGGCCGCGCCGCCGCCCCCCGGCGGCGGCGCGGCGGGGGGTGCGGCAAGCCCCTGGCTGCCCGCGCCAGCGCCGGGCCCGCCCGGACCCCGGCCGGCCGGGGCGCCCGCCAGCAGCCCGCCGGCCGGCCGGTCGGCGCCGGCTGCGCCACCGGCATCCTGGCCGGCCCCGCCGGCCAGGATGCCGGTGGCTGGGCCCCACGCCCCGGCGGCTGCCCCCGCCGCCTGCCGCCAGAAGGGACCTACTACCAGAAGGGCGAGCAGCACGGCGCCCGCCGCCCGCAGGCGCAGGCCCGGCGGCAGGCGGCGGCCCCGCCCGGGCCCCTCCGGCCGGGCGGGATTGTGGGGCCCGCCATGGCTTCCGCCGTGGCTTCCGGCCGGATCTGGGGCCGGGGCCGGAGCTTCCACGGCCGGCGCGCCCATACCCGGCGTGCCCTGCCGGACCCGGCCGGGCGACGACCCTCCAGAGGTGTTCATATGGGGAGTTTAACATTTTTGAAATGATTTCGTCATCTTAGGTGAATAAGGACGGGCCGTGCCAAGACTGTGGAAACGCGTTTTCCCTGCGGAACGGCGGCTTCCCGGGGCAACAGCGCGCCACGCCGCGCACCCGTTCGCACCCTGTCAGGACCAGGCGGCCGGGAACCCCTCGCCCAGCACCTCCGCCGCATCGGTCACCGCCACGAAGGCCTGGGGGTCCATCTCGCGGATCAGCTGCTTGAGCCGGGCCAGCTCCCGGCGGTTGAGGACGACCAGCACCACCGCCCGCTCTTCGCCCGTCCAGGCGCCCGTTGCCCGCAGGATGGTGGCCCCGCGCCCCAGCTGGACGGTTACCACCCGGGCGATCTCCCGGGGCCGGCTGGTGACGATCCAGGCGCTCTTGGCCCGCAAGGGTCCTTCCTGCACCACGTCGGCCACCCGGCCGCCCAGGAAGGTCACCAGGATGGAGTAGAGGGCGGTGTCGGCCCCTAGGGTCAGGGCGAAGGCTGCCAGCACCAGGCTGTCGGCCACCAGGAAGGTCTCGGCGATGCCGATCCCGTACCGCTCCTTGAGGAACCGGGCGACGATGTCGATCCCGCCGCTGCTGGCGCCGGCCCGGAACAGGAGCCCGATGCCCGAGCCGATGAAGGCGCCGCCGTACAGGCTGGCCAGCAGGGGCTCGTCCACCCGGAAGGCCACGCCCTCCGTCAGCCGCAGGGCCAGGGTGACCAGCAGGGTGGCCAGGCCCGTCCGCAGGATGAACCCCCGGCCGATGGCCCACCAGCCGAAAACGAACAGGGGGATGTTGAGCAGCAGGTAGAGCAGCGAAACGGGCAGGCCCGTGGCGTAGTGCAGCAGCAAGGAGACGCCGCTGAGGCCGCCCTCGCCCAGCCGCGCCGGCACCAGAAAGCCGTTGATCCCCAGGCTGAACAGGGTCGCTCCCGCGGCCAGGAAGGCCACCTGGACGAACCGGCCCGCCTGGAGCGGCCCTGCCCCCGGCCGCCCTCCGGGGCCCCCGGCGCCCGGGCCCGTGCCGGCGCCCTGCGAGGTGGTGGCCGTTCCGCCCACAGGTGCAACCCCCTTCCCGAACCGGCGGCAGGAGTTTTGCCGCCTACAGCCGCCACGCCAGCCGGGCCGGCGGCCGGACCGCCCCAGCCCGCAGCCCCCGGCGGCCCGGCCGCGCAGCGGATCCACCCTCCCCGCAGCGGATCAGTCCTTCCAATCGATCAGGATGGCATCGCCGTCGACCCGCACGGGATAGGTGCGCAAGGGCACCACCGCCGGCAGGGCTCTCACGGCCCCCGTCCGCACGTCGAAACGGGCCCCGTGGCGCGGGCAGATGCACACGTAGCCCTGCAGGCCCCCCTCGCTCAGGGACGCCTGGGCATGGGTGCACGTATCATCGGTAACGAAGAACTCGCCGCTGGCGGTATGCCAGACAGCCACAGGATGGCCGTCGATCTCCACCTTCAGCCCCGTTCCCGCCGGGACCTGATCCCGGGTCGCCACCTGCCTCCAGGCCATGGATCAACCCTCCTCCACGCGAAGGCCGGTGGCCCGAGGGCCACCGGCCTTGCCGGTTCGTTGAGAGCCTCGCTGCCGCCCAGCGCGCCGCCCCGCGCCGCCTTCCATGCGGCCGCCCGGCACAATGCAGGCCGCCCGGCGCAGCGGGACCTCTGGCGCAAGCGGCGGGCGCCGCCCGTCCCGGGGACCGGCCTCCCGGCTTGCCCAGCCGACCACCGCTTCCCAGGGGCGCCCGGTCACGCCCGGCCGCCCCGGTGGGACCGGTGGCGGAGCGGACGGCGGCCGGCCGGACCTGCAGGCCCGGTCGACCGGACGCAGCCGCCGGCCCCAGGAACCCCATCAGCCGACGGAGCCTTCCATCTCCAGCTGGATCAGGCGGTTCATCTCGATGGCGTACTCCATCGGCAGCTCCTTGGTGAAGGGCTCGATGAAGCCGCTGACGATCATGGTGGTCGCCGTCTGCTCGTCGATGCCGCGGCTCATCAGGTAGAAGAGCTGCTCCTCGCTGACCTTGGACACCGTCGCCTCGTGCTGGATGGTGACGTTGTCCTCGTTGATCTCGATGTAGGGGAAGGTGTCCGTCCGGGAGTACGGGTCCAGGATCAGCGCGTCGCACTGGACGTTGACCTTGGCCCGCTCGGCCCCCTCGTGCACCTGGACCAGGCCGCGGTAGCTCTGGATGCCGCCGTCCTTGCAGATGCCCTTGGACACCACGGTGGACGAGGTATCGGGAGCCGCGTGGATCACCTTGCTGCCGGCATCCTGGTGCTGCCCCCGGCCGGCGAAGGCGATGGACAGGATGTCGGCCTTGGCGCCGCGGCCCAGCAGGTACACGCTGGGGTACTTCATGGTGACCTTGGAGCCGATATTGCCGTCGACCCACTCCATGGTGGCCTCTTCATAGGCGACGGCCCGCTTGGTCACCAGGTTGTAGACGTTGTGGGACCAGTTCTGGATGGTGGTGTAACGGCAGCGGCCGCCCTTCTTGACGATGATCTCCACCACCGCGGAGTGCAGCGAGTCGGTGGAGTAGATGGGCGCCGTGCAGCCCTCCACGTAGTGGACGAAGGCCCCCTCGTCCACGATGATCAGGGTCCGCTCGAACTGGCCCATGTTCTGGGCGTTGATGCGGAAATACGCCTGCAGCGGGATGTCGACCCGCACGCCCGGCGGCACGTAGATGAAGCTGCCGCCGGACCACACCGCGGTGTTCAGGGCGGCGAACTTGTTGTCTTCCGCCGGCACCACCGTGCCGAAGTACTCCCGCACCAGGTCGGGGTACTCCTTGACCGCGGTGTCGGTGTCGCAGAAGATCACGCCCTGCTTCTCCAGGTCTTCCCGGATGCTGTGGTAGACGACCTCCGACTCGTACTGGGCGCTGACGCCGGCGAGGAACTTGCGCTCCGCCTCGGGGATGCCCAGCCGGTCGAAGGTGCGCTTGATGTACTCCGGCACCTCGTCCCAGCTGCGCCCCTGGCGCTCGGCGGGCTTGATGTAGTAGTGGATGTCCTCGAAGCGCAGGCCCGACAGGTCGGGACCCCACGTGGGCATGGGCTTCTTCTCAAAGACCTCGAAGGCATGCAGCCGGATCTGACGCATCCAGTCCGGCTCGTTCTTGTAGTGGGAGATGCTTTCGACGATCTCCCGGGTCAAGCCCTTGGGGGACTTGAACACGTAGTTCTCGGGGTCGCGGAAACCGTACTTGTACTCCTGGCCCAGTTCGACCAGTTCCTTGGCCACCCAGCTCACCTCCGGGCGTGGCCCCGTGGGCGATGGCGGACCAACCGTCCAGGGGGATGTTTTTGCGAATCTATCCTTATTTGGTTCTGGTCTAAGGTTACCCGCGGGCCGGCGCCACTGTCAACCGCACGGGAAGCACCGAAAGCGCCCCACGGCCCGCCGGCCACGGCAGGCCGGGGCCGGTCGGCATGACCGCAGGCGCTTAGCGTCATCCGCCGCGCATGATCGCGGTGGGGATCCTCTTGCCAGCTGGCGGCGGGTAGCGGACTGCCCGGCCCGGGCAGGGGCCGGGCGCTGGCCCGGGCAAGCCCGGCAGGTCCTGCTGAAGAGACAGGTTGGCGCAGCTCAAGGCGGCGGGGCGGGGGAACGCGGATCAGTGGGCAGCGGGAATGCGGACCTCCAGGTAGCTCAACTTCCCCGCCTGAGGGTCGAGGACGTAGCCGGGGTGGAACTCGAGGCCGCTCACTTGGGCCAGGTCGGGCTCGAGCCCCGTGCGGAAAGCCAGCACCACCCGCGCCTGCCGGGTGGCGCCCGGCGGGATGCCGCGGGTGAGGTCGTCGCCGTTGCTGGTGCGGTAATAGAGCTCGTACCGCCGGCTCGGGGTGAGCACCGCCCCCTGGGAAGGGCCGCAACCGCCCAGCAGCAGCAACCGCTGGCCGTCGGCTGTGTTCTTCACCGTGACATCCACCAGCACCCGGCCGCCGTCCAGGCTGATGCCGTCGACGCGCAGGGAAAGCCCCCCTGCGCTGTACCAGGCGTCCGGAAGCGGCATGAGGAGTCCGGGTTGGGACGAACCGGCTTCACCGGCTCCGCCCGTGGGCGCTCCGCCCGCGGGCGCGGCAGTCCGGGCAGGCGTTGACGCGCCCGTTCCCACTTCGAGCGGACCCGGGGTGCAACCGGCGACCAGAAGGGACACCGTCAGCAGGACGGCCCCCGCCAGGACCGCCCGCAACGCCCTCCACCCGACTCGGCCGGCCATCGCACCCACCTCCCCGGGGCGTCCCGACCACCCCCGCGGGCCAGAGCGCCGGCACCCGTCGGCCCGGCCTGTCCATGGGCCTTCGTGCAGGACGGCGCACTCACCACGGCGGGCCCGAAAACCGGACACCCCAGCTCACCAGCCCGTTCCTCCGTCACCTCCATGCTACGCCCGCGGGGCTGAGGCGCGGCTGAACGCCGCCTGAGGGCAGCCTGAGGGTCGGCCAGTAGGGAGAGGCCGGGCCAGGGCAGCCAGCCTGGTAGGAGCGGCCGGTCCCGCGCGTACAACTCGGGGAATCCGAGCTGGCAGGGTGGTGGAGACACTACGGGAGCCCTTTACGATGGCGTTCCGGCGTAACAGGGCTCGGCAGCCGTTACGGCCGCCACCGTGCCCGCGGAGCGCGCCTGGCGGCGCCGTGCTCGCCGCGCCACTTGGCCCGGCCGGGCGGGCCCCCCGGTCTCGGCCCCGACCCCGCCACCTCTTGCTCGCCGGTGCGCCTGCAGGCCAGGCCGCCGCCCAACCCGGCGCCCGTGGCCCTACCCGCGCTTCAGGTCCTGCAGCGGGACGCCCTGGCGGCACAGGGGACAGTCGCCCGGCGGGTAGGCGGCCACGGAGCGGGCCAGCAGGGCGGCGAAGGGCACGCCGAAATCCACTGCGCCGCCGCTGCGGTCGACCACGGCCCCCACGGCCACCACCCGGCCGCCGGCCGCCGTGACGGCCTCCATGGTCTTGCGGACCGAACCGCCCGTGGTCACCGCGTCCTCCACCACCACCACCGGCTCGCCCGGCTCCAGGCGGAAGCCGCGCTTGAAGGCCATGCCGCCGCCGGGATCCTTCTCGGCGAAGAGGGAGCGGGCAGGCAGGCACCGGGCCACGGCGTGGGCCAGTAGGATCCCGCCCACCGCCGGGCCGGCCACGGCACCCACCGGCATCCCCGCGGGCAGCACGTTCTTCAGCGCCTCCGCCAGGGCCGCCCCGATGGCTTCAAGGACCTGGGGATACTGAAAGGCCTGGGCCAGGAGGAAGAACTCGTCGCTGTGCAGGCCGGTGGTCAGCCGGAAGTGCCCTCGGCGGTGGGCGCCCGTCTGCTCCAGCAGCGCTTCCACGGAGTCTCCGGCCGATCCGGCGCCGCCGGCCAATCCGCCACCGCCGGCCCATTCGCCCCCGGTCGCCCCTCGCTGGGCCATCCTGGGGTTGCCCCCGCTCATGCCTGGCTCACCTCTTCGTCGCCGGCAGGCCGGGCGCCGGCCCCAACTCCCGCCGGCTTCCCAGCAGCACCTGCGGCAATGCCTTCCGCAGAGTTGCCAGCGGGCCCGGTGGCCCCCGCCGGCCCACCGGCCCCGGGGGCGGCCGCCGGATTCGCCGCTCCGGCCCGCTCCACCTCGGCGGCGATGGCCTCCAGGGCCGCCCGGGGATCGGCGGCTTCCGTGACCGGGCGCCCCACCACCAGGTAGTCGGCGCCCGCCGCCACGGCCTCCCCCGGTGTGGCCACCCGCCGCTGGTCTGCCGCCGGCGCCCCCGAGGGACGGATGCCGGGCGTCACCAGCACCATGCCCGGGCCCAGCACCCGGCGGGCCGCCGCCAGGTCCACCGCCGCGCAGACGATCCCGTCCAGCCCCCAGGCCCGGGCCCGTTCCGCCCGCCGCACCACCTCGGCGGCCAGGGGCAAGGCGGTGCCCGCCGCCTCCCGCAGCGCCCCTTCGTCCAGGCTGGTGAGGACCGTCACCCCCACCAGGAGGGGGCGCGGGCAGCCGGCAGCGGCGGCCCCTTCAGCGGCCCCTTCCACCGCCGCCCGCACCATCTCCGCCCCACCCGCCGTGTGGACGGTGATCATCCACGCGCCCCGGGCGGCCAGGGCGCGGGCGGCCCTGGACACGGTGTGGGGGATGTCGTGCAGCTTGGCGTCGGCGAAAACCCGCAGCCCCTGCCCGGCCAGGCGATCGATCCAGCCGGCCCCCAGGGCGTAGAGCATCTCCAGGCCCACCTTGAACGCGCATCCCGACGGGGCCAGGCGCCGGACCAGTTCCTCCGCCCGCCCCGCCTCGGCCACGTCCAGGGCCACCACCAGGCGCCCCGCCGGAGCCACCTCGACCATCATCCCGCTCCCTCCTCCCCGTTGCCGTGGGCCCGGCCGGTGAGCCGGGCCGCGTCCAGGCCCCTGGCCGCCAGGATCGCCGCCAGTTCTTCCAGCACCCGCACCGGGGCCATGGGGTCGGCCAGGGCCGCCGTGCCCACGGCCACCGCCGCCGCGCCCGCCAGCATGAGCTCCGCCGCGTCCCGGCCCGTCGCCACGCCGCCCATACCCAGAATGGGGACCCGCAGCCGGCGGTACGCCTCCCAGATCCAGTACACGGCGACAGGCCGGATGGCCGGGCCCGACAGCCCGCCCCCCACCGTGGCCAGCACCGGCCGCTCCGCGTCCACGTCGACGGCGGCACCGCGCAGGGTGTTGATCAGCGAGAGGCCGTCGGCCCCCGCCTCCATCACCGCCGCGGCCACCTCCAGGAGCCGGCCGCCCTCCGGCGACAGCTTGACCAGCAGGGGCCGCCGGGTCACCCGGCGCACCTGGCGCACCAGGGCCGCCGCCGTGGCCGGATCCCGGCCGAACTCGAGCCCTCCCGCCTTGACGTTGGGGCAGGAGAGGTTGAGCTCCAGGGCATCGACACCGGCGGCATCCAGCCGGGCGGCCACGGCCGCGTACTCCTCCGCCGTCCGGCCCACCACGTTGGCGATGACCGGCACCGCCAGGCGGCGCAGCCAGGGCAGGCCGTGGGCGACGAAGTGCTCGACGCCCGGGTTCTGCAGGCCGATGGCGTTGAGAAGGCCCGCCGGGGTTTCCACCGCCCGGGGCGGCGGGTTGCCGGGCCAGGGTTCGAGGCTCAGCCCCTTGACGGTCACCGCCCCCAGCCGGTCCAGGGGGTAGAACTCGGCCGCCTCGCGGCCGTAGCCGAAGGTGCCCGCCGCGGTGACCACCGGGTTCTTCAGCACCAGGGAACCGAGGCGCACTTCCAGGGAGGGAACCGGGTTCATCCCAGGATCACCTCCCGCGCCGGAAACCAGCGCCCTTCCCGGCAGGCCCGGGCGTACCGCACGGTCCCGGCGGGGCCGTGCAGGGGCACGGCGCAGCCCAGGCACACCCCGTACCCGCAGGGCATGTAGGCGTCGACGACGAGAAAGCCCTCCGCCGCCGTGCCCCCCAGCGCCGCCTGCACGCCGCGCAGGAAGGGGGCAGGGCCGGCCGCCACCACGCGGCCGGGGCCCGCCGTGCCGGCCACGGCCGGATGGGCGCGCAAGGCCTCCAGCCAAGTCCGGCCGCCTTCCGAGTTGCGGCCACTTGCCGAGGTCCGGCCGCCCCCCGCCTGCTCCCCGCCGGAGGCACCCGGCCAGCAGCTGGAGGAACCGGCCCAGAAGGCGAGGGGCGGCGCCGCCGGCGAAAGCCCGTTCCACACCGCCTCCAGTGCCGCTGCGGGGTCGCTCCCGTCACTGGCGGGGACCGGTGCCGGGCGCTCCGGGCTCGGGGAAGGCACCGGCGGCTGGGGGGGCCGGGGCTCGATCACGCTGGCCACCGTCACCGGCACACCAGCCGCCTGAGCCCGGGCGGCAAGGAGCCGCAGGGCCAGCACCTGCCAGCCGGGCGCCACCAGCAGCAGGGGCCGCGGCGCCGCGGCGCCCGGCCCGCACCGGGGATCCGAAGGCGCTCCCGTGCCCGGTGTGCGCCCGGGGCCCGCCGGCTGCGGGTCCGCCGGCTGTGGAGCGGCCGGCTCGCACCGTGGCTCGGCCGGCTCGACCACACCCGGCCTGCGCCGCGGACCGGCCGGCGCACCGATATCTGGCGTGCACCGGGACTCGGACGGTGCCGCGGCGCCCGGCCCGCATCCGGGCTCCCGTCCTGCTGCCGTTGCAGCCGCTGCCGCTGAGGACCCCGCCGTCCGGCTGCCCGCCGTCCAGCCCGCCGGCGCCGGCCGGCCCAGGGGCCCCAGCACCACCAGCCCGGCGCCCAGCGGCAGGGAGGCCAGGGCCGCGGTGGCCGGCCCGATGACCCGGTAGACCAGGGTGATGCGGCCCCCTTCCGCGTCGGTCCCAGCCACGGAAAAGGGGCGACCCAGGAAGGGGCGCCCCACGGTTCCGCCTGTCGCCACGGGCGGCCGCATCCCCGGCCCGGGGCCGCCGGTCTCCCCGGCGTGCCCCGAGGGCCCCGGCACCCTCAAGCCGCCGGGGTCCCCGGCGGTGCCGCCGGAGCTCCCCGTGTCGCCAGCGAAGCCGCTGGTCCCGCCCGCCGGCTCCGCCTCCGGCACCGGCGGCAGCGGGCTGCCGGCCGGGAGCGGCCAGCCGGCTGCGGGCACCAGCACCTGGACGAACTGCAGCGGCTCGACCCGCCGGGCCAGGGCCGGCTCGGCCAGCGTGGTCATGGCGACGCCCGGCGCCACCCACCGGGTCTCCACCACCCGGGCCAGGACGCGGGAGGGAGAAAACCCGCCGCCCTGGAGGCCTGGGTATGGTTCCGCAGCCCGGTTCACCGCCGCTCCCTCCCCGCCGGGAAGGCCTGAACCGTCCCGGGGACCTGGTGGCCCGACCGCCCGTCGCGGTGCGCTCCGCCACCCGCCCCGCCGCCGGCCACCGCCGGGCCGTGCCCCGCCGTGGCCCCCGGCGCCCCGGCGCCGGGCCGGCTCCCGCCGGCCGCCACCGGCTTGAGGTCCTGCAGGGCGCGGACCTGGGCCGCCAGGGCCCGCCGGTCGGGCCGGTGCATCAGCACCTCCACCAGGGCCGCGGCGGTATCCAGGGAGGTCAGGCAGGGGATGCCCCGCTCCACCGCCGCCCGCCGGATGCGGAACCCGTCCCGCTGGGGATCGCGGCCCTGGGTCAGGGTGTTGATCACCAGGCGCACCCGGCCGTCCCGCAGGGCATCCAGCAGCGGCGTCCGGGACGGGCCGGGGGCCGGTTCGTCCGGCGCGGCGGCAGAGAGCTTGGGTAAAACCGTGGCCTCCAGGCCCGCCGCCGCCAGGGCGGCCGCGGTCCCGGGGGTGGCGTAGAGCCGGTAGCCGGCCGCCGCCAGGCGCCGGGCCAGTTCCACCGCCGCCGGCTTGTCCGGGTCCGCCACGGTCAGCAGCACCCCCTGCCCCGGCTCGGGCAGCTTCATCCCCGCCGCCAGCAAGCCGCGGGCCAGGGCGCCTTCCAGGGTCACGTCGATCCCCATCACCTCGCCCGTGGACTGCATCTCCGGGCCCAGGGAGGGGTCGACCCCGGGCAGCTTGTTCCAGGAGAAGACCGGCAGCTTGACCGCCACGTGCTCGGGCGGCGGCAGGAGGCCCGTCCGCCAGCCCAGGCCGGCCAGGCGCTGGCCCAGGGCGGCCCGGGTGGCCAGCTCCGCCAGGGGCACGCCCGTCGCCTTGGTGATGAAGGGCACCGTGCGGCTGGCCCGGGGGTTGACCTCGAGCACGTAGAGCGTCCGGCCGTCCCAGACGAACTGCAGGTTGATCACCCCGCGCACCTCGAGGGCCCGGGCCAGGGCCACCGTGGCGGCCTCCACCTGGGCCAGCACCGCCGCCGGCACCCCGGGGGCGGGCACCACGGCGATGGAGTCGCCGGAGTGGACCCCCGCCCGCTCGATGTGGCGCATCACCGCGGGGATCACCACCGTCTCCCCGTCGGCCACCGCGTCGACCTCCAGCTCCATGCCGGCGATGTAGCGGTCGATCCAGACGGGCCGGTCGCCCGCCACCCGGGCGGCCGTCTCCAGGTAGGCGGCCAGTTCCTCCGGCGAGGAGGCCACCTGCATGGCCCGCCCGCCCAGGACGTAGGAGGGCCGGACGATCACCGGGTAGCCGATGCGCTCCGCCGCGGCCATGGCCTCCGCCACCGAGCGGGCCGCCGCCCCCGGCGGCCGCTGGAGGCCCAGCCGCGCCAGCAGCTGGTCGAACCGCTCCCGGCTTTCCGCCACGTCCACCGACTCGGGGGCGGTCCCCAGGATGGGCACGCCCGCTGCCGCCAGGGGGGCCACCAGGTTGACGGCCGTCTGGCCGCCGAACTGGGCCAGGACCCCCACGGGCTGCTCCAGGTCCAGCACGTTGCGCACGTCTTCGGGGGTCAGGGGCTCGAAGTAGAGCCGGTCCGCGGTGTCGAAGTCGGTGCTCACCGTCTCCGGGTTGTTGTTGACGATCACCGCCCGGTAGCCCAGGGCCCGCAGGGTCCGCACGGCGTGGACGGCGCTGTAGTCGAACTCGATGCCCTGGCTGATACGGATGGGCCCCGCGCCCAGCACCACCACCACCGGCCGGTCGCCGTCGGCCGCCCGGCGCTCGCCGGCTTCGTCGGCCTCCCCGTGGGTGGAGTAGAAGTAGGGGGTCAGGGCCTCGAACTCGGCGGCACAGGTGTCGACCATCTTGTACCCGGGGCGCAGGCCGGCAGCCCGCCGCGCCTGCCGCACCGCTTCTTCCGTCGAACCGGTGAGCTCGGCGATGCGCCGGTCCGTCAGGCCAAGGCGCTTGGCCTCAAGGAGCAGGTCCGGGGGGACCGGCGCGTCGCCGGTGCCCGGGGCGGCGGCGGGACCTGCCCGCCGCCCCGCGTCCCGCAGCCGCTCCTCCAGCGCCACCACCCGGGCGATGCGGTGCAGGAAAAACCGGTCGATGCCTGTCCAGGCATGGAGCTCCTCCACGCTGCGGCCGCGGCGCAGCGCCTCCGCCAGGAGGAAGAGGCGCCGGTCGTCGCCCTCCCGGATGGCCGCCTCAAGGGCTTGTTCGTCCAGCTGGCGCGCCTCGGGCCACTCCAGGGCGTCGACCCCGATCTCCAGGGAGCGCACCGCCTTGAGCAGGGCGCCCTCGAAGCTGCGGTCGATGGCCATGACCTCGCCCGTGGCCTTCATCTGGGTCCCCAGGCGCCGGTCGGCGGTGGCGAACTTGTCGAAGGGCCAGCGGGGGATCTTGACCACCACGTAGTCCAGGGCCGGCTCGAAGAGGGCCGAGGTGCCGGTGATGGGGTTGCGGATCTCGTCCAGGCGCCGGCCCAGGGCCACCCGGGCCGCCACCTTGGCGATGGGGTAGCCCGTCGCCTTGGACGCCAGGGCGCTGGAGCGGCTGACCCGCGGGTTCACCTCGATGACCCGGTACTCCGCCCCGTCGGGCCGCAGGGCCAGCTGGACGTTGCAGCCCCCCTCCACGCCGATGGCGCCGACGATGCGCAGGGAGGCGGAGCGCAGCCGCTGCAACTGCCGGTCGGTCAGGGTGAGCGCCGGCGCCACCACGATGCTGTCGCCGGTGTGGACGCCCACGGGGTCCACGTTCTCCATGCTGCAGATGGCGATGGCGTTGCCCGCCCCGTCGCGGATGACCTCGAACTCGATCTCCTTCCAGCCCAGCAGGCTCTCTTCCAGGAGCACCTGGCCGATGGGGCTGGCCGCCAGGCCGCGGTCGACCAGGGCCGCCAGCTCGACCTCGTTGCGGGCGATGCCGCCGCCGGTGCCGCCCAGGGTGTAGCCGGGCCGGGCGATGACGGGGAAGCCCACCCGCCGGGCGAAGGCCAGGGCCTCCTCGTAGGAGCGGACGATGGTGCTCTGGGGCACCGGCTCGCCGATGGCCAGCATCAGCTCCTTGAAGGCCTCCCGGTCTTCGGCCCGCTGGATCGCCTCGGGCGGCGTGCCGAGCAGCTGGACCCCGTAGCGCTCCAGCACCCCTGCCCGCACCAGCTCCATGGCCAGATTGAGGCCCACCTGCCCGCCCAGGGTGGGCAGCAGGGCGTCGGGCCGCTCGCGCCGGATCACCGCCTCGGCGAACTCGGCGGTCAGGGGCTCCACGTAGATGCGGTCGGCGGTGCCGGGGTCGGTCATCACCGTGGCGGGGTTGGAGTTGAGCAGCACCACCTCCAGGCCCTCTTCCTTGAGGGCCCGGCAGGCCTGGGTGCCCGAGTAGTCGAACTCGGCCGCCTGGCCGATGATGATGGGCCCCGAGCCGATCACCAGCACCTTGCGCACCCCGGCGGGTGCCCGGCCCGGGTCCCGGCCCGCGCCGGCCCGGGCGCTCCGCACGGGGGCTGCCGGCAGGGAGCGGGTCGGTAGGGGGTCAGTCACCGGCCAGCCCTCCTTCCCCCGCCACCAGGGCGGGCTCGCCCCGCCCGGCCGCCGCCCGCGCCGTCCCGGGCGCCAGCAGGCGGAGGAACTCGGCCAGCAGCGGCGCCGCGTCCCGCGGGCCGGGAGCCGCCTCGGGGTGGAACTGCAGGCCCCGCACCCGCAGGTGGGGGTGGCAGAGGCCCTCCACCGTGCCGTCGTTGACGTTGATGTGGGTCACCACCAGCCCCGCCGCCTCCAGGGATTCGGCGTCCAGGGCATAGCCGTGGTTCTGGGAGGTCATGAACACCCGCCCGTCGCCCTGCCCGGAACCCGGCCAGGCCGCCGCGGCGATCTCCTTGACCGGGTGGTTGGCGCCGCGGTGGCCGAAGGGCAGCTTGTAAGCCCGGGCGCCGAAGGCCAGTCCCAGCAGCTGGTGGCCCAGGCAGATGCCGAAGGTGGGAACCGCCTCCGCCAGCCGCCGGACCGTGCCCAGCACCGCGCCCAGGTCCCGCGGGTCCCCCGGCCCGTTGGACAGGATCACCGCATCGGGCCGCAGGTCCAGGATCTCGCCCGCGGGGGTCAGGGCGGGGACCACCGTCACCCGCCACCCCTGGGCCACCAGGGCGCGCAGGATGTTGCGCTTGACGCCGAAGTCCACCAGCACGGCGTGGGGCGGGAGGAACCCGGCGCGGCGGGCGGGCGGGGCGGCCGCCGCGCCCGCCGGTTCGACCCGGTAGACCTGCTGCGTGCCCGCCGCCAGGGCCGTGGGCGGGGTCCAGGCCGCCGCCCGGGCCGCCAGCTCGGCCGTGGCGGCACGCAGGTCCGTGGTCAGCACACCCCGCAGCGTCCCCCTGCGCCGCAGGTGCAGGGTGAGGGTCCGGGTATCGAAGCCGTCGGCGGCCGGCACGCCGGACCGGGCCAGGTGAGCCGTCAGGGGATGCAAGCCGATGGCGCCGGCATCGAAGAGCTCCCGGGCAATGAGCGCCGTGACCCGCGGGCCGGCCGACTCGTCTTCGTCCTCGTGGACGCCGTAATTTCCGACCAGGGGGTAGGTGAGGACGACGATCTGGCCGTCGTAGGAGGGGTCGGACAAGAGCTCCTGGTAACCCGTCATGCTGGTGTTGAAGACCACCTCGCCGGTGACGGCCCAGGCGCTCCCTCCGGACTCCGGGCCAGACGGACCGGCGGCCGCGCCGCCGGGGGCGACCACCACCCGGCCGAACCACTGGGTGCCGTCTTCCAGCACCAGCCGGGCCGGCACCACCACTTTGGCGGTGGAGGTGGGAGCACCGGGCTCACCCGCCGGCTCCGCCGATCCTGCCTCCTGTGGCCCCAGGCTTCCAGGCTCCATGCGTGCGCCCTCCTTCGCCAACGGCACCCCAGGCATCCGCCTGGAACGGTCACCGTGGCCGAACAACCTTTCCTCCGTGCGATGCATCCGGGCAAGGCAAGCCCTGCTGCCCGTTGCAGACTGCATAAATATACACATAGCCCTTAACATTATACAATCCCGGCCGTCTCCTGGGTCCCCGCCGCCTCCTGAGCCGCGGTCTCGCCGGCTGGCACCGGCACCGGCCCGCCGTCCAGGCGGAACACCATCCGCCCCCCGACCAGGGTGCCCACGGCCCGGCCCCGCAGGGTCCAGCCGGCAAAGGGGGTGTTGCGGCCCAGGCTGGCGAACCGCTCGGGTTCGACCACCCACCGCCGCTGGGGGTCGATCAGGGTGACGTCGGCGGGGGCTCCGGGCCGCAAGGTGCCGCCCGGAAGGCCCAGGATGCGGGCCGGTCCCGCGGCCATGAGCTCCACCAGCCGGGCGGGCGACAGGGGGCGGGGCACCAGGTGGGTGAGCAGAAGGCCCAGGGCCGTCTCCAGGCCCACCACGCCAAAGGCGGCCTCGGGAAAGGGGCAGTCCTTGTCCATCCCGTGGTGCGGCGCGTGGTCCGTGGCGACGGCGTCCACCGTGCCGTCGGCCACCGCCTCCAGGAGGGCTTCCCGGTCCCGGCGGGAGCGCAGGGGCGGGTTCATCTTCCAGTGGGGGTGGAACCCGGCCGCGGCCACGTCCTCGTCGCAGAGCAGCAGGTGGTGGGGCGTGACCTCCACGGTCACGGGGATGCCCCGCGCCTTGCCCCACCGCACCAGGTCCAGGGTGACGGCCGCGCTGGCGTGCAGCACGTGCAGCCGCGCCCCGGCCTGTTCGGCCAGGAGGAGATCCCGGGCCACCATCACCGCTTCGGCGGTGGCGGGGCTGCCGGGCATCCCGGCGGCCGCCGCCACGGCGCCCGCATGCATGGCGCCGCCGGCGCTGAGTTCGGGTTCTTCCGCGTGGACCAGCACGGGCAGCCCGGCGGCCGCGGCCCCTTCCAGCACCCGGACCATCACGCCCGCCCGGGCGATGGGCCGGCCGTCGTCGCTGACCGCCACGGCCCCCGCGGCCTTGAGGGCGGCGTAGGGGGCGGGTTCGTCCCCGGCCAGGCCGCGGGTGGCGGCGGCGACCACGTAGACCCGCACGGCAGCCTCGGCCGCCGCCTTCATGGCCAGCCACTCCACCCGGATGGCATCGTCCAGGGGCGGGCGGGTGTTGGGCATGCAGGCCACCGCGGTGAAACCGCCTGCCGCCGCGGCCGCTCCCCCCGTGGCCAGCGTCTCCTTGTGGGTCTCCCCGGGGGTGCGCAGGTGGACATGGGGGTCGATCAGCCCGGGCACCACCCAGAGCCCCCGGGCATCGAGAACCTGCAGTCCTGCACCGGCGGGATTTGGCCCGGTACCACCGCCGGCTGCCGCGCCATCGCCCAAAGCGCCCGCGTCGGGAAGCCTGCTGCCGGCCTGGGCCGCCGCGGGGGCGCCGGGCAAGGGGGGGCCGGCATAGACGATGCGCCCCCCGGCGATCACCAGGTCGCCGGGCCCGTCCAGCCCCTGGCTGGGGTCGATCAACCGGCCGCCGCGGATCCAGAGGCGCATCAGCGGCCCCCCTCCCCGGTCCTGGCCTCGTCCCCGGGAACGGAAACGAGCCCGACACCGGCCGGGTGTGCCGCGCCCGCCGGTTCGGGCGCCACGCCGGCGCCGGCATCCGGAAGGGCCGGAGCCAGGGCCCACTCCAGGACGGCCATGCGCGCCGCCACGCCGCCAAGGACCTGGTCCTCGATGACGCAGCGGGGATCGTCCATCACGGCGGGATCCAGCTCGACCCCGCGGTTCACCGGGCCGGGATGCATCAGGATGGCATCGGGCCGGGCGCGCTCCAGCTCCCGCGGGCCGATGCCCCAGCCGCGCCGGTACTCGCCCAGGTCGGGCACCACCCCGGCCAGCCGCTCCCGCTGGATGCGCAGGGCCATGACCACATCCGCCCCGTCCAGCGCCGCATCCCGGCTCGGCGTGAGCTTCACGCCCGGGCAGGGCGGGGCCGCAGGCAACAGCCCCGGCGGCCCGCAGAGCCACACCTCGGCCCCCAGCCGGGACAGGAGCAGCGCCGCCGACCGCGCGACCCGGCTGTGGCGCACGTCGCCCACGATGGCCACCTTGAACCCCGCGGGCCATCCCTTGCGGGTGAGGATGGTGACGGCATCCAGCAGGGCCTGGGTGGGGTGCTCCCCGGTGCCGTCCCCGGCGTTGATCACGGGCACGTCCAGGACCGAGGCCGCGTAGGCGGCCGCGCCCGTCACGGGGTGGCGCAGGATCACGGCGTCAAAGCCCAGCGCCTGGCAGGTGCGCAGGGTATCCCGCAGGCTCTCCCCCTTCTGGACGCTGCTGCGGCTCACCGGCAGGTCGAAGGCCGCCGCGCCCAGCCTGTGGGCGGCCAGGTGGAAGGACTGGGCTGTGCGCGTGCTGTTCTCGTAGAACACCGTCACCACCCGGCGGCCCCGGAGGGTCGCCGGCCGGCGGCCGGTGCCGGCCCGGTCCCCGCCACCGCCGTTGCGGTCCCCGGTGGCGGAGCCGGTCGCCGCGCCGGCGGCGGCCGGGTCATCCCCCGTATCCCCGGTGGTGCTCACGAGGGCGGCGTGATGCTCGAGGGCGCGGGACAGCAGGTGAAGCAGGTCCGGGGTGGAAAGCTGCGCGATGCCGGTCAGGGAACGGCGGGAGCGCCGGGCAGGCAGGGCAGGCTCAAGGGGAAGGGGCGGGTCGTGGGGCCCGGCCCCCCTGGCTGCCGGCGGAAGGGGAAGGACCGGCGACCCGGCCGGTTCGGCCCGCTCCGGCCGGCGCGGAGCCTGCGGCGGGGCCGGCCGCGAGCCGGGCGGATCGGCTGGAGGCCGCGCCAGGGGCTCCGAAGGGGGCAGGGTGCGGATCCTGGCGGCCGCGGCACCGCCGTTCCCGGAGTACGGCAGCCGGTCTACGGGGCTCACGGGGTGGGGCGTCGTCCCGGTCCTCACGGTCTCGCCTCCAGATCGCCCCGTCCCGCAGGCACAAAAAAACTTCTTGCCTGCCGGCAAGAAGTCGTGGCAGCTGGCGCGGCCGGCTCGACACCGGACCCGGCTGCGGGCTTGCGCCCGCCAGGGCGGCTCCCGGCCGGGCGGCCGGTTCGACCGCACCCTGGATGGCTCCTTACCGGCCTCACGGGACCAGTTTAAAGGGGCGTTTTTTGCTCCTGGCGGATGCTATCACGGGACCTGACCCGTGTCAACGACCATTTTTGCCCGAACGCCCTGGGCCTACCGCCGCAGGATCCGGGTGGCGTTGAGCACGGCCAGCAGCGCCACGCCCACGTCGGCGAAGACGGCTTCCCACAGGGTGGCCACACCCCCGGCGCCCAGGCCGGCGACGATCGCCTTGACCGCCAGCGCCAGGACGATGTTCTGCTGCACCACCCGCCGGGTGGCCCGCGCCACCTTCACCGCCTCCGCCAGGCGGGAGGGGTCGTCGTCCATGATCACCACGTCGGCGGCCTCGATGGCGGCATCCGACCCCAAACCGCCCATGGCCACGCCCACCGTCGCCCGGGTCAGCACGGGCGCGTCGTTGATGCCGTCACCGGCGAAGGCGATCACCGGGCGGGCGCGGCGCCTCGGTCCGCCCGGCTCGCCGTGCCGGGGCCTCCGCCAGCCGCCTGCCGGGGCCCGGCCCGGCCGCTCCGGCCCCTCTTCCAGGGCGGCCAGCGCCGCGACCTTGTCTTCCGGCAAGAGCCCGGCGCGGACCTCATCGAGGCCCAGCTGGGCCGCCACGGCCCGGGCGGCCGCCGGGGCGTCCCCCGTCAGCATGACCTGGCGCCGGACGCCCAGCCGGCGCAGGCTGCGCACCGCCTCGAGCGTCCCCGGCTTGAGGCGGTCGGCGATGACGATCCGGCCCGCCAGGCGGCCGTCCACCGCCACCAGCACCGCGGTCCCCCGGGTGGAGGGCAGGCCGGCCGTCTCCCCGGCCTCCGGCACCGAGCCGGCACCCAAGTCCGCAGCGATCCCCTCCTCCCGCAGGAAGCGAGGGCTGCCCGCCACCACCAGATGCCCGTCGACCCGGGCCCGGACGCCGCCACCGGCCCGCTCCCAAGCCTCCCTTACCCGCCTCCCGTCCAGGGGCTGGCCGTACGCCCGGGCCAGGGCTCGGGCGATGGGATGGCCGGAGTGGAGCTCGGCGTGGGCCGCCAGCTCCAGCATCCGGCCGGGCGGGACCGGCGCGCCGGCAACCCCGGCCACCTCGACCACCTCGAACTCGCCCCGGGTGAGGGTGCCGGTCTTGTCCCACACCATGGTGTCGAGCCGGGCCAGGGCGTCCAGGAAGTGGGCGCCCTTGACCAGGATGCCCCGGCGCGAGGCCGCGCCCAGGCCGGCGAAGTACCCCAGCGGCACCGAGAGCACCAGGGCGCACGGGCAGGCGATGACCAGCAGCACCAGGGCGCGGCGGAGCCAGAGGTCCCAGGCGGCGCCGGGCAGAACCAGCGGCGGCACCACGGCCAGCAGCGCAGCCGCCGCCACCACCGCCGGCGTGTAGTAGCGGGCGAAGGTGGTGATGAACCGCTCCGTGGGGGCCTTGCGGGCCGCCGCCTCCTCGACCAGCGAGAGGATGCGGGCTACCTGGGAATCGGCGTAGGGCCGGCTGACCTGGACGGCCAGCGCCCCGTCACCGTTCACCATGCCCGCCAGCACGGTGGCGCCGGGTTCGACCCGCCGCGGCACCGGCTCGCCCGTCAGGGCGGAGGTGTCGACGAAGGATTCCCCCTCCACCACGCGGCCGTCCAGGGGGATGCGGTCGCCCGGCCGCACCACGATGGTTTCGCCCACCGACACCTGGGCGGGGTCCACCACCTCCACCCGGCCACCCCGCCGCACCCGAGCCTGCTGGGGCCGCAGGTCCAGCAGCGCCCGGATGGACCGGCGCGACCGCCGGACGGCCAGGTCCTGAACGAACTCGCCGGCGGTGTAAAACAGCATGACGGCGGCCGCTTCGGCCAGCTCGCCCATGGCGATGGCGCCGGCCGTGGCCAGGGTCATGAGGAAGTTCTCATCGAACAGCCGGCCGTGCCGCAGGTTGCGGAGCGCCTGCCCGATGACGCCGTAGCCCGTGGCGGCGTAGACCGCCAGCAGCATGGCGCCGGGCAGCCAGGAGGGGATGCCGGCCGGCTCCGTGGCCTCGAGCCCCAGCGCCACCAGGAAGACCAGGGCCGCCCCGGCAAGGCCGGCCAGGCGTCGCGCGGCCCCGGTGTCCCGCGGTTCCTGCCGCGCTCGCCGGTGGGGATCCCTCAGTGCGGGCGCTTCCTCCGCCGGGTGGCCGGGCGCTGCGGCGCCGGCCCCCTGAACCCGCAGGCGGGCGCCGGGTTCGACCCGGGCAATGATGGCCCGGGCCCGGTCCAGCTGGCCGGGCGGGAGCAGGACGGTGCCCGTGGCGTAGCTGACGGCGGCTCCTTCCAGTCCCGCTTCGCGCCGCAGCGCCTCTTCGATGCGCTGGGCGCAGCGGGCGCAGTCCACGCCTTCCAGGGTATAGGCCTCCATCCGGGCCGGCCGTACCGGGGTCGCCATCCTCACCGCTCCTCGGCGTAGTGTTCCTGGGCTACCTGGATGAGGCGCAGCACGTGGCCGTCGGCCAGGGAGTAGTAGACGTTGCGCCCCTCCCGGCGGCTGGTGACCAGGCGCATGGCCTTGAGCAGCCGCAGGTGGTGGGAGACGGCGGGCAGGGACAGGTCCAGGACGGCCGCCAGGTCGCAGACGCACAGCTCGCTCAGGGACAAGAGGTACAGGATGCGGGTGCGGGTCTCGTCGGCCAGCGCCTGAAACAGGCCGGCCAGGCCGGCCACCTCGGTCACGCGGGCGCGCAGGACCGCCACCTGGTCTCCATGGGGTTCGAAGCGGGCGCAGGTCGCTTCCGCGCCGGCCGGCTCGCCGGTTCCCGCCCAGGTGGATTCCCTGAGGGCGTCCATCCCGCCACCTCCCGCGGGGATCCCGGCCCGCACCCGGGTCATGGCCGGGGCGCGGCCGGAATCGAGAGCACAAGGATCGAGATCAAAAAACGGTATCACGATTCCACAACTGTTTAATCGTTGTTCACGGTAAGGGTATGCCGCGGCGCCGGCCGGCGTCAAGGGTCACCGCGCCCGGTGAATTCAACGGTTACCGTGGGGAGGAAGAACGGGCGGGCCCGGTGGGAGCTCTGCCCCTCACACCCTGAGCGGCCGGTGGCCGCCCGGGTTGCGGGCGATGCGGGCGAAATAGAAGCGGTGCAGGTCGCCTTCCCGCTGGTGGGCGCAGCGCAGGCCCAGGCGGGTGGCGATGCGCTCGAACTGTCCGTAATAGAAGGCATGCCACTGGTCGCGGTCGATCCCGAAGGCCGCCAGAAGGTCGCCGTCTTCGGGCGGCGGCACCAGCTCCAGGCAGGCGATGCCGCCCTCCTCCCGGACGGCCACCACCCGGTCGCCACCGGCGGTGACCATCTGGGCCAGCGCCTGGGCAAACTCGATGCCCGAGCACTGGCGCAGGGGCCCCCAGGTCGGAGCCACCTGGTCAGCCAGGTAGCGGGCCAGGGAGTCCGGCGAATCGCCCCGCTCCCGGGCGTAGCGCAAGAGCAGCATGAGATACCCCCTCAGGTTGGCGCGGGCGATGCGGAGCTGCTGTTCCAGCTCGGCCGGCTCGGGCCGGCCGCCGGGAGCACCGGCAGGATGGGCGTCCAAGGCATCACCTGCGGCCGGAGGGGGCCTGGGCGGGACCTCGCTCCAGGTGGCCGAGCCAGGCGCTTTCGCCGGGGGGTAAGTCCCGGAGGGCCGAACACCGCCGCCGGCTGGATCAACCCGGCCGCCTTCCCATTGTAAACCACCCAGGCCCCCGGCATGTACCCGGCCTCTGGATGCGACGGCAGCAAGCTTCGGCAGGCGTCCCCGGCCCAGAGTCTGGCCGTCCCAGGGAATGGTTCGCCCGGCGGCGGGGCGCCGGGACCCGCTCGGGGCCGGCGCGGGGCTCGAGCAGCGCCGGGATCCGCGCGTCCCGGCACCCAGTGACAACGGCTCACATCGCGGAAATGGTTCAAGAAGCGCCCATTCTTCGACGCACCTTCGCCCGGGCTCACCGCACCAGTGTGACCACGCCGTTCGCGCCCATCGTCAGAAGGATCAATGCCAGCGGCAACGCTGCCAGCGCAGCAGCGACGCGAATGTCGCCTTTCCTCCGGAGAACGACAATGGCGGCGATGGCGAGCAAGATCCCGACTGGAGCGACATACTGGAACCGCGGTGTGAGGGCGAAGTAGCAGAGGGGGCCAATGGCAAACAACGCTGCCGCGTAGACCCAGCCAGCCCGCCGGGTAACCCAGCCGGCGATGGCTGAGCCAATGGACACGATCCAGGCCGGAATCCCCAGCAGGGTTCCCGCCAGCAGCGAGCCAAGGGCTGCCCATGTCATCCCGAGCGTCCCCCTTTCGCCGGCCCGTCAGCGCCGGGAAGATGGTTCGCCAGGCTCCCCGCCATCCTCCTCCCCGCTGCCGTTCCCCTGGGGCGCCTCCGCCCCGCCCCAGGACTGGATCACCTGGGCCGCTCCGGCCTTGCCCTCCCAGAAGGCGGCCAGCGGCGGGCGAACCTGCCGCGCCACATCCCGGTGCTCAGGCCCCGGCGCGCCGGGGGCCGTGGGATAGGTGACGGCCAGGCGCTGCCAGCGGCCCCGAGCGTTCTGGTTCCACACGCCCAGCACCAGGTGCTCCAGCTGCTGCCGGTAGACCGCCGGCAGGGGGCTGGTCGCCCGCCAGGCGGCCAGGGACGTGACATCGGCCGGTACCGCCAGCAGCCGGCGGGTGAGCACGTCGGTGCGCCAGCGGCTGAGGAACCGGGCCAGCTCGACGGCCGCTTGGGTGTGGTCGTCGCCCCGGTACCGGTTCTGCCGGAAGACCATGAGTCCCCCGGTCTCCAGCAAGGCCGGCCGCGGCGCTCCTGCGGGAACGGGCGGCGGCAAGAGCACCAGCCCGTCGAAGCCGGGTGGAACCAGCGGGTCCAGGCGCCGGGGATCCGCCGGGTCCGGGATGCCGCCCGCCAGGCGGCCGCCGGCATCGACCCGCGGAGCCGGAGGAACGGGCCAGCGCTCGGGGACGGCAGGGGTACCGCCGCCGCGGTCCGCCACCAGGGGCGGCACCGCCACCACCCCGGGCCGGGGGGCCGGTTCCTCCGGCCGGCGCGGCACCAGGCCGGCATAACGCTCCAGCAGCCACCGGCCCAGGGCCGGGGTGAACCCGCCGGCGGGTCCCTCCAGGTCGCCCTCGGCCAGCCACTCCACCACCCCCTCGCCGGTCACGGCATGCAGCCGCTGCTGGGACCGGAGCCGCTCCAGCCACGCCAGCGCCGCCCGGCCCTCCGGCCCGGCCCAGGTCACGGCGCCCGAGGGCGCCAGAGGCGCCGCCAGGCCACGCACCCGCAGGAGCTGCTCCAGGGGCAGGTCCGGCCGGGCCGCCCACAGGGTCAGAACAGGCTGGTCTCCCGGCGGTAGGGGTTCCGGCGGCTGGGATGCCGGTGGCTGGGATCCCTGCGCCCGGCCCGCCGGAGCCTCGCCCGCTCCAGCCGAGCCCGGCTCACCGCCCGAGGACTGGCCCGCCAGCCCCACCAGGCGCTCCACATCGGCATACGTCCAGCCCGCCAGCAAGAGCGCGTTGGGGTCGAGCCCCACGGCCCGCAGCCGGGCCGCCGCCACCCACCAGGTGTGGGGCGCCACCCAGCGGGGCCAGACCCAGCTCCGCCGGTCCGCCTGGTAGAGCAGCAGCGCCGTGGGGTTGTACCAGCGGCGCTCGGACCGGCCGAGGTAGGGGTCCAGCGGCACCTGGAGGGGGTGGCGCACCAGCAGGGCGCTGCCCCACCCGCCGAAGACGTCGGGCGGCTTGCCGTCGGCCAGGGCCCGCTGCAGGCGGTCCTGCGCCTCGGAGGCCGGGATCCACTCCACCCGCACCCGGATGTTGGGGAACTGGCGGGCGAAGGCCGCCAGGGCCTGCTGGAGGTACTCGCGGTGGGTGAAAGGACCCGGTTCCGCAAGAGGTGGAACCGGCGGCGGGCCGCCCCGACGGCCGGGTTCGGTTCCCGCCCCGGGGCCGGTTTCGGAGGAAGAAGGAGCGCCGGACTTGCCCGCTTCCGGTGGCGCCGTGGGACCGGGCTGTCCCGCCAAGTCGGACGGACCGGGGGAACCGGCCGCGCCGGAGGGTTCTTGTCCGGAGGGAATCTCGGCCCGGGCCGGTTCCGAGGAACGGGTTCCGGGGCCGCCGGCTGCGCTGCGGCCGCCCCCCGGTCCTGCGGCGCCTGGGGCCCGGGGCTCGGGGCTGGGTCCTCCGGGCAGCCGCAGGGGATCGGGCAGGACGGCCACGGGCATCTCCGTCTCCCAGAGCACGAGCTCATAGGTCTTGCCGGGGTCCAGGGGGACGGGACGGTACCGGGCCCAGGGATCACCCTGGCGCTGCCGCCAGAGGGCGAGGGCCCCGGCGGCCACCACCAGCAGGGCCGCCACCCCGATCACCAGGGCCAGGCGCTGCCAGCGTTGCCGCCCGGCGGGTGGCCCTCCAGGCGTCCCCCGGCGCCGGTTCGTCCGCGGTGGCATGGTCTCTCCCCCCGCGCATGGTCCTCTCGTTCCCGTCGGCCCCGGCCTGGCGCGCCACCAGGAGGGCGGCGGCGATGCCCCAGGACTCCGCCCCGCTGCCCGGAAGGATGGGGGCGGCGATCCCCCGCGGCACCGGTCCCGCCGGCCACCGGATGGCCGCAGCGATCCCCCGGCCCCCGGCCCGGCCGCGCCTTGGGCGGCCGTTCAAGGCAGGCCGCCGCAACGGCCCGGAGTCGTCAGGGCCGGAAACCCACCAGTCGCTGCAGGGCCATGTCCGCCGTGCCGTCGGGATGGAGGCCGAACCACCACTCCGCTTCGGCCACGGTCTTCTCCGTGACACCGCCGTAGACGCCGTCGGCCACCCCGGGGTCGAACCCCGTGGCCCGCAGCGCCAGCTGCAGCAGCACCACATCCTGGCCCACGTCCCCGCGCCGGTAGACGGGCAGGCGGTAGTAGACCTCGGTGGTGCCGGTGATCTTGACCGGGGTCCCCACCTGGACCAGGTGGTCCAGGGTCATCACGTCTTCGTTGAACATGCGGATGCAGCCGAGGCTGGCGTAGGTGCCGATGGAGCCGGGGTTGTTGGTCCCGTGGATCCCGTACGACCCCCAGGGGGCGCTGAGGCCGAACCAGCGGGCGCCAAAGGGGCCGCCGGGCCAGTGGGCGATGTCCGTCACCCGCCACTCGCCCACGGGCGACGGCTCGCCGGGCCGGCCCGCGGCCACCGGGAAGGTCTTGACCGGCACCCCGTCGCGGTAAACCGTCAGCTGCCGCCGGTCGATATCGATCACGATCAGCACGTCGCCGGAGGCCGCCACCGCCTGCCCGCCCTGCAGGGCAAGTCCCGCCACCGACCGCCACCAGCGGGCAAACCGCCAGTAGGCGCTGCGGGCCCCTTCCTGCTCGCCGCAGACGGGACCGGCCCCCGCCAGGCCCCCTCCGGCCTGGTGCCCGCCCACCCAGAGGAGGGCGCCGGCCAGCACCAGGCCCGCCAGCATCCCCCGCGGCAGCCGCCGTCCCGGTCGTGGCGCCGGCCGGCGTGGCTCCGCCCGGACCGCTCCTGGGGCTGTCGGGGGGGTGGGGGCTCCAGGGCCGCCCGGGCCGCCCCGCACCCGGGCCAGCTTGCCCCGAAGGGCCCGGACCGCATCGCCGGCGCCGGACGAACGGGCCCCGAAGGGCCACCGCCCCGCGGGCCGGTGACCAGCGCCGGGCCGGAACGGCCCGCGCCCGGAAGTGCGGCCTGGTCCAGCCATAGGTCCACCCCCACCCGGTCCCGGTGGAACCAGGGATGCCGGGCCGGACCCCCGCCCGGACCCAGCCGGGTCCCCACCGGCCCGGGCACCAGGGACCGGCCCAGGCTAGGCTATGCGCGCTGCAGGCGGGGTAGAAGAAACAGGGGACGCGGGCACGGGAGAGACCCGACCCAGGGGCCAGGCAAAACAGGCCGCGGGCGGCGCCGGGACAGGGCGTTACCTGGAAGGGACAAGGGACCGCATGCCGGTGCAGGGTCTGCCGGTGCAGGGTCACCTGGGGGCCAAGCCGGGCGGCTTTCAGTGTGCCGTCTGGGGCGAATCCTGCTCATGATGAGGGGACCGGCGGCGGAACATCAGGTCAGCGCTTCCCCCGACGCCGCGTCGGCGGGGGCGGGGTGCAGCAGCCGCTGCAGGTCCTCGAGGGCCTCCCGGAGGGCCCGGGCACCGGCCTCAATGCACTCGGGCACCCGGTGCAGGTCGGTCAGTTCCACATCGGGCAGATCGGGCTGGACCACCAGGTCGGCGAACCGCTCCAGCTTGAAGGCTGCCAGGTCCCGGGCCATGAGGTCGAAGGCCTGCCCGAGAAAGTCCAGCAGGCCCGCGGGTTCGCGGCGCTGCCGCACCGACACGTCGACCGCCAGGACCACCTGGGCACCCAGGGCTCGGGCCGCCTCGGCCGGCACCTTGTCCTTGACGGCACCGTCCACCAGCAGGTACGGTCCCAGGCGCTTGGGCTCGAAGATCCCCGGAATGGCGATGCTGGCCCGGACGGCCGCGGCCAGGCTCCCCTTGTCCAGCACGATGGCGCCGGGCATGGCCCGCTCGACCCGTTCCCGGTAGGCGGGCGGGCAGAAGACCGCGGCCCGGCCCGAGCGCACGTCGGCCGCCATGATCGCCACCGGCCGCTCCAGCTGCTCCAGCCGGATGCCGCGGGTCCAGAGGCCGATGAGGCGCTCCAGCTTCTGGCCCTGCAGCATGCCCTGAGGAACCGGCCGCCGGGGCCGCCAGCGCAAGCCCAGCACCTGAGCCAGCACGGCCAGCGCCGAACCCCAGGTGAGGTTGGAATCGTAGAGCTCGGCCGACCGCAGGCGCCGGGCCACGTCTTCCATCTGGGCGGGGCTCCAGCCGCAGGCCCAGAGGGCGGCCAGGATGGCGCCGCTGGAGGTGCCGGTGACGATGCCCGGCGAGTAGCCGGCTTCCTGGAGGGCCCGCAGCACCCCGACGTGGGCCAGGCCCCGCAGGCCGCCCCCGCCCAGGGCGACACCCAGCAGGACGGATCCGTGCCGCCTGTTCATCCGCCGCCACCTCCTCGCCGGCCCGGCACCCGTTCCTATGCCTATTATGGTGCTTGCAAGCCGGCCCGAGCGCCCGGCGCTGGAGCGCCGGGCGCTGGAGCGGAGGGTGTTGAAGCGCCTTGGCACGCGAGCGCCGGGTGCCGGGGGCCGGACGCTAGCGCGAGCGCCGGGCCAGGGTCCGGTCGAGCACCGTGGCGAACATGGCGGCGCCCCGCTCCGCCCGGATGCGGCTGTTGGTATGGGCGCCGACCTCCAGCAACAGGGTCCTCGGGCCCAGATCCTGGTTATAGTTGCCGCGGCCGTAGTAGATTCCCTTCACCAGCCCGGGAAAGCTGCGGTCGGCCTCGGCCTTGAGCCGGCGTGCAAAGGCCAGGTTCGTGCGGCGGAAGGGATTCTCCCGCCCGACCACCAGCCGGATCTGGGTGACCGGCTGGCCCTTCACCACCTCCCGGTAGAACTCGGGTGGCGTGGCGTCCCGGTGCACGTCGAGAAGCACCAGCGGGTTCTTCGGCATCATCTTGAGGGCCGTGCGCCGCGAGCGGCGGTAGGCTCCCCGGTCGTGGGGCAGGTGCAGCGCCTCGGACTTCACCACCCGGAAGCCGTGCTGGGCCAGCTCGCGCCCGAGAACGTCGCCCACCTTGTGGATGCCCCCGCGGCCCTCCACGCTGTGGGTCCCGTCGGTCGGGATGTACGACTCGTCGTTATGGGTGTGGTAGATGCCGATGAGCCCCTCGCCCCGGGGAGTGGGCCGCACAGGGGCCGGGTCGACCACCTTCTGGAACAGGGCCCCCAGCGGCAGGGCCGCTGCCAGGGAGGCCGGTCCCGGCCGGGGGCCGGGCCCCCACCCGCCCAGGCCTGCCGCAGCGCCGGCCGGGACTGGTTCGGACCCGCCCGGCACGGCTCCCCAGGGATCGGGCACCATTCCCGGCGGGGCGAGCCGCCAGGGGGAGAAGAGGGCGGGCGGCGGCGCGGCAAGGCTGTCCAGGTTGGGACGACCGGGCTCCCCGGCCAGGGTCCCGTCGGCGGGGGGGAGCAGGGCGCGGGCGTAGGCCGTGTGGCCGTCCACCCGGACGATGCGGTACCAGCGGTCGGCCGCGTCGATCCAGATGTCCCCGGCCATCATGATGCGGGCCGAAGCCAAAAGCAGCCGCTCCGTCCCGATCTCGCGCAGTTCCATGTGGGTATCGAAGAGCTCGTCGCCGGCAGGGTTCTGGAACCGCGGCCCCAGCCAGGCGGTGGTGGCCACCACCGCTACCGCCAGCCCTGCCAGGAGCCACGAGGCCGCGGCCGAGGGCGCCGCCGGCTGCTCCGCCTCCGCCACCGGCGGGCGCGCCACCGGCCGGGCCGCGCCGCGACGCCAGGGCGCGCGACGGGCCAGCCACTCCCGCGCCTCCCCGACCAGTTCCGCCAGGGCGACCGCACCCACCCCCGCCAGGACCACCGCGTCCAGCACCCCGCCGCCCCCCAGGTTGGCCCAGGCGCCGGGGATCCCGCGGAGGCTGCCGGTGACCGCGCCGATCAGGTCGACCAGCATCACGCCCAGGGTCGCGGCGATGAAGGCCGACCGGCGCGAGCGCCCGGCCAGGTATCCGAAGACGGCCGCCACCACCACGGGAGCCCACAGGGGGTCCATGAGCCACCAGCGGCCGCCGCCCGGGTCGCTGGGGAGGAACCAGTCGCTGGCGTAGACGGCCGCGGCCGTCCACAGGGATGCCACCAGGGCCCGGCGGCGCTCGAAGGCATGGTCGGCCGTGACCAGGAGATAGATGGCGACGGCCGCCGGGACCAGGGCCCCGCCCAGGTCGACGCTGACCCGGGGTTCCAGGGACACCTCCGGCAGGAAGGTGCCCGCGATCATCAGGCCGAGAAGGACCAGGGCCGCCGTCTTGCTGAGCCGCATCCGGTCCAGCACCTGGTGGGTCACGCCCAGCAGCACCAGAAGGGCCAGTCCGATGAGCAGCGCCGTCGATCCCGCCAGCAAGGCCCGCCCCACCCCCTGGGATCCTGGGATCATGGTCCATGCCGTCCATGTCGCTGCGCATGCAGCCCGCCAGGGCGTTCCCGTTGGGCGCGCCCCCATAGGATGCCTCCACCCACCGCTCGGCTTGAGCGGGGCGCTTGGCTTGAGCGGGTCTTCCGGGGGGGGGTCGCCGAACTTGCAGCTCTGCTTCACCGGTGCAACTCCGCCACTCAGGTCATCACCCGACGCAGAGATACCACCTGCGCCCGATTGGGCCGCTTTCTGCAAGGCTGCTATTTTAGACTTGCAATCGGGCCCAACACCCGGCCCGGTTGCAACCGATAAGCGGGCAACACCGCTGTCGGTACACCCCTCTCGCGGGCGGCCGCACCGCCCCGTGACGCATCCCCCAGACACAACAAGCCTCCTTGCGGAGGCTTGTTGTGTTTCGTGATGGATTTCACAAGGCCTGGACTTGCAATCCGGGATTTGCCATCCGGGAGCTTCAATCCGGGAAGTCCAGGGTCAGGGCAGGACCGCACCCCCGGGACCCAGCGGAAGCGCCATCCACTGGGCCAGGAGGAACATCGCCGCCATGGCCGCGGCCATGGCCAGGGCAAAGGCCCACTGGGCTTCGCCACGGAGGCGGCGCGCCCCCGGCACCAGCCGCCCGCCGGCCAGCCCCGAGAGCACCAGGCCGGCCGCCGCGGCCCGCAGCACCAGGCTCCAGGCGACCAGCCCCGCACCGGCGGGGAGGACTGCCGTCAACAGAGGGGGCAGGCCGGCCACCACGCCCCCCGCCAGGAGCTGGCGGCGCGGCGGCCGCCGGCCGTCCGCCAGCAAAAGGCCCAGCCCCCACGCCAGCAGCAGCCGGGCCGCCGCCAGAGCGGCAGCCGGCGCGGCGGCGAGCCCGCCCGCCTCCAGGGCCGCGCGCACTACCCAGGCCCCCGCGGCTCCGTCCAGGCCGAGGGCGGCGGCCCAGGTCCAGCCGACCCGCCGGCCCATCTGCCCGCCGGGCCGGAGCCAGCCGGCGTAGGCCGGGATCAGGAAGGCGGCAAGAAAGGCGGCCTGGAGCCACAGGCCCCGGCCCCACCCGGGGCCCTCCAGGCCGAGCCCCAACGTCGCCAGCCAGTTCGACAGCAAAAGATAGGTGAAAAACCCGGCCGCCAGCCCGCGCCCGCCCGTGGTGCCGCCAGGCCAGCTGCGGGGCCTGCCGCGGGGCCCGGGCTGCCCTCCCCCGCGACCTGGGAGCCGGGAAAGGGCAAGGCCCAGCACCAGAGGGAGGCCATAAAGTACCAGCCCCCACCCCAGGCCGGCCAGCGGGAACCACCAGGCCGTCACCGGAATCCGGATCACCAGCGACATCGCCTCCAGCGCCACAGCAAAACATGTTACCACTTGAGGGGCCGGCTGGGACACGATTCCTGGGACGGCCTGCGGGCCGGCTGCCGGCGGGCCCGCGGCGGTTTCCCCCTGCCCTGCGGGGCGGTAGAATTCGCGGTGGAGGGGACGAATCCGCTTCCGGAGGGAGGAAAGGGCATGGAGAACGTGGTCGGCCGGCTGGACCAGCCCCTGTTCCGCCAGACCATCGAGGAACTGGAACGGCGGCGGGTGACGGGTACGGCCTTCGACCGGCTGGTGGACGAGGCGCCCGCCGGGCAGCTGGGCCCGCGGGTGGCCCGCTTGCGGGAGGCCCTGGCGGCCCGCTTCGGCGCGCCCCGGGTGGATCCCGAGGCGGAGCAGCCCAACTTCCGCTTCCTTTTCGAGCTTTCGCCCAACACGTCGTACCTTGAGGTGGGCACCACCGACGGTCGCCGCGTCTACGTGGACTTCCTGAGCACGTACCTCTTCATGCGGTCCGTCACGCCCAGCAAGGAGACCTGCCGGGCCCTGTGGCTGCCGGCCTATGTCCAGGACGCCATCGCCGAGCTGAAGCGGATCGCCATGGAGGCGGGGGCCCTGGACCGGCCGGCGGCGTGATGCGGCGGCGGGCTGGACCCGCGGCGGACGGGTCCTGCTGCGCCGGTCCCCCCGGCAGGCCGGTCCGGCCGGCCCTGGCCCGGCCGGGCCCGCCCGACCCGGACCAGGTCTAGCGCCACACCAAGCCCGCGGGGGACCTGCGCCCCCCGGGCGGAGGAGGCTCTGATGCAACATGGGTCCGGAAACCCAGGTGACGGCGGGCATCGCCCTGCTGGCCGGGATGGCCTACTTCTTCTCGCCGTGCGTCTGGCCGCTCTACCCGGCCTATCTGGCCCTGCTGGGCGGCACGGCGGGGCCGGCGCAAGGGACTGCTCGGCCGGGGCCTGCAACGGCGCCGGGTGGCCTGCGACACCCTTCTTCCCGGCGCCTGGCCGGGGCGGCCGGGTTCGTCCTGGGGCTGGGACTGGTGTTCATGGCCACGGGGGCCAGCCTGTCGGCGGCGGGAGCCCTGCTCATCGCGTACAAAAGCGTGCTGGAGAAGGTGGCGGGGGTCCTGATCGTCTTCTTTGGCCTGCAGATGCTAGGGGTCATCCGGCTCCGGTGGCTCCAGCGCGAGTGGCGCCCGGCGTGGGCACAGGCGCCGACCGCCGGCGCGGGCGGATTCTGGCCCGGGACCCTGATGGGTGCGGCCTTCGGCGTGGGCTGGACACCCTGCGTGGGCCCGGTGCTGGGATCCATCCTGCTGCTGGCTTCGTCCACGGGGACCGTTGCCCAGGGCATGCTCCTGCTGGCCGCTTTCACCGCGGGGTTTGCCGTCCCGTTCTTCACCCTGGCGGTGCTGATCGACCGCCTCCAGCCGGACCGGCTGCGCCGGGGCGGCCCCCTGCTCCGCCGGGTGGAACAGGCCAGCGGCGTGGCGCTGGTCCTGCTGGGCGTGCTGGTGCTGACGGGCCAGCTGGCCTACATCGCCTCCTGGCTCTGGTACACCGTGCAACCTTGAGCCCGGGCGCAACCTCAAGACCCCGGGCACCCCGGGCTTGAAGGCCACAGGCTGGAAAGGGGAAACGGGCCTTGCCGCCGCCCCGCCCGCAGGCCGGATCGTCCGCCCAGGCCGGGTGGATGGTCGCCAAGGCCCGCAGCCTGTTTCCGATCCCACGTACCGCCGGTCTTCCCGGTATCGCCGTGTTGCCGGTGGAACCGGCCCCCGGCCCCTGCCTCGCCCGGTGCGGCCGTCGCCTCGGGCTGCAGGGCCGCCCGTCCGGGCAGCGGCCGGGATCCCGCCCGGCGGAAGCCGTGACGGGCTCTACCGCCCGCAGGACCCCGCCGGCGACGGATGGCCGGCTCGGCAGGCAGGATCACCGGGCCGGAGAACCCGCCGGCCGGTCAAACCCGGGGGGCCGGCTGGAAGGCGTCGGCCCGGCCGGCCGCCCAGTTCGCCGTCCCGAAGGCCGGCGCTGCGGCGCCGCGGGTCGCGTCGGCCGGCGGCAGAGTGCCCCGCTGCGCCAGCTGCTGCTCCGCCAGGGCGATCATGCGGCGCACCATGTGGCCGCCGACGGCACCCGTCAACCGGGTGGGCATGTCACCCCAGTACCCGTCGGGAGGAATCTGGATGCCCAGCTCCCGCGCCACCTCATACTTGAACTGATCCAGGGCCCGTGAAGCACCCGGGACCAGATGCCGGTTGCTCTGCTGACCACGAGCCAAGGCCTGTCACCTCCTCCCGAGGCCCGTGCCTTTTTGCCGAGGCTGGCAGTCGTAATATGATCCGTCGCCCTTCGCCTCACGCCGGCAAGTCATGGCAGGGGCCCCCCGGCGCACCTGGCGGCCAGGACCGGAGCGGCCGGTGGAGGCCTGCCCCCGCGGGAAGTCCCGGGGACGCGGCCGCCGGTGGGCCACAGGGCCCGGGCAGAGCCGGCGGCTGCCGGCCCTGGGGAGGCGGCCGCCCGGCCACGGTGGACGGTCGCACCCGCTGGCGGCCCAATCCCCGTCGTAGCCGCAGGCAGCTGCTGCGGCCCCGCGCCCAGGCGGGGGACCCCGTATCGGGCCGGCGAGTCACCCTGCGCATCGCACCGTTCAGTCACCCGGGCGCGACCCCTCGGCGGCCGGGCCGTTCTCCCTGCTCCCCGTACGAGCCTCCTGCTGGCGCCCTTCACCCGGCTCGCCGGGCTCGCCGGGTTCGTCCCCTCCGGTCAGGACGTTGTCCGCCGCCGTGAAGGTATCGCCGCCCACCGTGGGCTTCCGGGGGTTGACCGGCCGGCCCTCCACCGGGCGGGGCCGGGAGGGGATGTCGCCGGGCAGGCCGGCCCGGATGCCCGCCCGGTTCACCACCCAGAAGGCCAGGCCCCCCACCACCAGAAGCCCCAGAACGATCATGACGCCCGTGTTCTCCATGGCCACGACCTCCTCCGCCGGGATGGTGATGGCGCCGCAACGCGGCCAGCGTGCCTGGGCCGGAACGGCCCGTCCCGTCAAGCAAAGGATGCCCCGCCGGCCCGGCCGTTGCGGAAGCGGCTGCGGGCACGAGGGATGCCCGGGCCGGACATGCCATAATGGCCGCAGGGGGCGGGGCGCACCGGGAACGCCGCGGCCGGGTCCGATGGCCCCGGCGGAACCGAGGGACTGCGCCCCGGACGGGCTGGTGCGCGGAGCCGCGGGTCATGCGGCGGGGGTCTCGGGTGCAGGCGAGCCGGTCCGCTGCACCGGGCCAGTCGTGGGCGGCGGGGCCCGTCGCGGGGGCCGCCGGGCGCCGGCGTACCGTGCCCGGGGCACGGCGCGGCGCGCAGGGCGCCTGCCGGGCGGCGGGCGGTCGCGGTGACTGCGCGGTGCCGGGCAGGGGTGGCAGGGTGCGCGAGCCGCTCATGCCTAAGGTCCCAAGGGACCTCCGGCCCTTGGGGGGAACGGTTGCGGGGAAAGGAGATGGACGTCTTGGAGGTCGGCATCGTTGGGGTTCCCATGGACCTGGGCAGCAGCCGCCGCGGTACCGACATGGGTCCGAGCGCCATCCGCTACGCCCGCCTGACCGAGGCGCTGAGGCAGGTGGGGTGGCAGGTGCGGGACCTGGGCAACCTGGAGGTGCCCGTGGCCGAAAGCCTGGATGCGGCCAACCCGCGCCTCAAGCACATCGAGGCCATCGAGCCGGTATGGCGGCTGCTGGCCCAGCGGGTTGCGCGCATGGTGACCGAAGGCCGGGTGCCTCTGGTCCTGGGTGGCGACCACAGCCTGGCCGTCGGTTCGGTGGGCGGCTTCCTCAGCGCGGGGGCCGGCGACCTGGGGGTCCTCTGGTTCGACGCCCACGCCGACTTCAATGACGCCGCCACCACGCCCTCCGGCAACGTGCACGGCATGCCGGTGGCGTGCATCGTCGGCAAGGGCGATCCGGAGTTGCTGGCCCACACCCGCTGGCTCCCGCGTTACCTGCCCCCGGACCGCCTGGTGATGATCGGCCTGCGGGACGTGGACCCCGGGGAACGGGAGAAGCTGCGGCAGACGGGCATGGTCACCTACACCATGCAACAGATCGACGAGCTGGGCATCGCGGAGGTGACCCGGCGCGCGCTGCAGCACCTGCAGGGCCGCGGCGTGAGGCGGCTGTACGTCAGCTTCGATGTGGACGTGGTCGACCCCGACGTGGCGCCGGGGGTGGGCACCCCGGTGGTAGGCGGGCTGACCTACCGGGAATCCCACCTGGCCATGGAGATCGTGGCCGAATCCCGCCTGCTGGCGGGCATGGAGGTGGTGGAGGTCAACCCCATCCGGGATGTGCACAACCGCACGGCCGAGGTGGCGGTGGCGCTCATCGCCTCCGCCTTCGGCAAGCGCATCCTGTGACCGGGGTCGTGTAACGGGCCGGCCCGGAACCTTCCACCGGTGGCTTGTCACCCGGTGGCTTGTGGCCCGGGGCCGGGACCGCCGGAGGGGCAAGTGGTAATGTATTCATAAGGTGGACGGGCACCGGCCGGCCAGCCGCCGGTGCCTGCCCGCCGAGGTCCGGTGGCGCCGCCCGGCCGGTGGCCGGGGACCACCGCGAGCCGGATGCGGCAACCGGGTGAAGGGGAGGTTCGGGATGAGCGACCGCATCGAAGTCCGCATCGAGTACTGCACCTCTTGAGGGTACCTGCCGCGAGCCGCCCGTGTGGCGGAAGAGATCCTGGAAGCATACCCGGACCGGGTCGCCTCCTTGACCCTGGTCCCCTCTTCGGGTGGCCGGTTCATCGTCACCGCCGGAGGCCGCGAGGTCTACAACAAGGCGGAAACGGGCCGGTTCCCCGAAGAGGGCGAGGTCCGCAGGCGCATCGGCGAGCTCTGGTAAGCCACGGGCGCCGGTTCCCGGCTGCCCGGCTGCCGGACGAACGCAGCCCGGTGCGGCAAGGCGGGGCATCACGCCCCGCCTTGCCGCTTTGTCATTCCTGCCCCGCCGCCCCCGCCCCCTCCCTGGCCCCGCCCGGCCCCGTCCGGCCCCGGCCCGGCAGCGGTTCCGGCCGGGACCGTTGCCCCGGCACCTGCTCCGGCACCCGCGGCACCTGCCCCCGCAGCCCCGGCACCTGCCTCTGGGGCAGCTTTGCCAGAACCTGCATGGCTTGCTCCAGAAGCCTCCGGTCCAGGGAAGCCATGGGCAGGCCGTCCAGGTGGCCGAGGCCGACCCACCGGACCGCTCCGGAATCCCAGGGCCCAGGCGTTTCGGCCACCCGACCGGCAGGGCCGGGCAGGCCCGCGCCGTGCGGGGGCGCCGCAGCGCCCGACCCCGCGCCCCCGGCCGGAGTCCGATCCCCGCCGGACCAGGCCAGGTAAAGGCGCCAGTGCCAGCGCCGGTGGCTGAAATCCCACCGCCCCTGCAGGGTGTCAGGGTACCAGCGCAGGGACCCCCCGAGTTCGGCGGCCAGCACCGCCCCCAGCCGGTCCCGGGCCTGCACCCAGGTCTCCCCTTCCTGCCGCAGGGCGTAGGGCAAGGCCCAGAGCCCGCCCAGCAGCCCCCCTTCCGGCCGGCGGATCACCGCCACCTGGTCCCCCCGCAGGCACCCCACCACCACCACGTCCTCTTCAGCCCAGCGCACAGCCCGCTGGCGCACCGGCCAGGCCTCGGGCTGCCCCGACCGTCCGGCCACGCACAGGCCGGCCAGCGGGCAACGGTCGCAGCGCGGCCTGCGCGGCGTGCAGACGGTGGAACCCAGCTCCATGACCGCCTGGTTGAGGGCTCCGGGGCGCGGTCCCTGGACCAGCCGGCGCGCCAGCTCGTCCAGCCGGCGGCGCCCCGCCGCCCGGTCGGCCGGTTCGTCCACACCGAACAGGCGGGCCAGGACTCGCTGGGCGTTGCCGTCCACGGCCGGCACCGGGAGGTCGAAGGCGATGCTGCAGACCGCCCCGGCGGTATAGTCGCCCACGCCGGGCAGGGACCGGACCGCCTCGAAGTCCGGAGGAACCCGGCCCCCGTAGCGCTCCACCAGCACCCGGGCCGCCTGGTGCAGCTGGCGGGCCCGCCGGTAATAGCCCAGGCCCTGCCAGAGCCTGAGGACCTCTTCCTCCGGCGCGGCCGCCAGGTGGCAGGCCGACGGGAATCGCTGGAGAAAGCGAAGGTAATACGGCAGGGCCGTGTCCACCCGGGTCTGCTGGAGCATGATCTCCGACACCAGCACCGCGTACGGGTCCCGGGTGCGGCGCCAGGGAAGATCCCGGCAGTGAGCGTCATACCAATGGATTAACCGGGACCGGATCTCCGCGGGGTCCGGTCCCTCTGACGGAGCGTTGTTCATGGTCCGATTTCGCGCACTGGGAAGCGTGCTCATGGAACTCCTGCAAACGCTGGTCCTGTCCCTGCTGCTGGCCCTGGTGATCCGCGCCTTCGTGGCCGAATCCTTCGTGGTGCAGGGCCACTCCATGGAGCCCACCCTCCACCACGGCGAGCGGGTCCTGGTCCTGAAGCTGGGCGCCCGCTGGCGGCAGCCCCGCCCGGGGGAAATCGTGGTGTTCCGCCCGCTTCAGCAGCCGGGCGGCGAGTACATCAAGCGCGTGGTGGCCGGACCCGGTTCCACCGTGGCCATGGAGGACGGCCGGGTGATCCGCGACGGCACCGTCATCGACGAGCCGTACGTGGTGTACGGTGACCGCTCGGACCTGCCCCCGGTGGAGGTACCGCCGGGAACGGTGTTCGTCCTGGGGGACAACCGGCCGAGCAGCTACGACAGCCGCTCCTTCGGGCCGGTGCCCCTGGACCGGCTGGACGGGCGGGCGGTCCTGGTCTTCTGGCCCCTGTGGCGGGTGCGCTGGCTCCACTGAAGTCCCCGCCCGGTGGCCGAGCCCGGCCCCGGGACCGGGCCCCGCCCGCTCACAGTCCAAGACGGCCGGGGCCCAGCCGGCGCCGCCGCTCGGCGGGACGGGCGCCCAGGGTCGAACCGGCCAGCGCCGCCAGCAGCCCTGCCACCCAGAGCGGCCGGGAGCCGAGCACGGCCAGCAGCAGCACCGGCGGCGTCACCCGGCCGGCGGTGAGGGGTTCGACCCGGGCCAGGGCGCTGGCGGCCGCCAGGACCAGGAGTGCCGCTCCCCCGGCCCACAGCAGCGCCAGAGGCAGGCGCAGCCAGACGCTGCGCCCGTCCATCCACCGGCCCCAGCCGGCCGCTACGATGCCGTAGGCTCCCGCCGCACCCAGCAGGGCCAGGGCCAGGGCGGGCCAGGCCAGCTGGGGGAAGGCCTCAGCCCCCTGCCGGGCAGCCGGTTCGACCACCGCCCGGGTGGCCGCCAGCCCGCCGAGCCACAGCACGACCCACGCAACAAGGCGGAGGATGACCGCCACGACGAAGCTCACACCCTTTCGCCTGCCGTTCACGGCCGCTTGCGGCAGCGAGTTCTTCTGCCGTGTGCTGGCTGATCGAGTCCTTCCTTGTCGAGTCCTTTCTTTCCGACGGCCGCGCCTTTTCCTCCCGCCCCGCTGCGGCTCGCAAAAATTGGTGCCGGCCGGACCGGGGGCCTGCCATATCCTGCCCGGCTGCCGCATAGGCTGGCTTGAGGCCCCGTGGCCCCCGCGGCATCACGCAGCACCGCACGCGGCATCATGCAGCACCGCATGGGTTTGCGCGCACCGGTCCCGCCGGTTCCCGCCAGCTCCGGTCACCACGAAGGAGGCTTGGTCATGGCGTCCCGTCGATCCCTCCCCTTCCGCCGGCCGGTCCGCGGCCCGGCAGGTGACGGCGGCCCTCGCCGGCCCGGCGCCGCGGCGGATCCCTCCCCAGGGGAGCACGCCCGCAGCGCAGGGGAAGGGCCGCCCCTGATGGTGGTACCGCCCCTGCCGGCCCCCCAGGCGACCGCAGCCATGGCCCGGCGCCAGGCCGCCGTCCCGGCGGCCCTCCCGGGCCCCGTCCCGGTGGCTGCGGGGCCCATTCCGCCAGGGCCGGACAGGCCCACGCGGGATACCGGACAGGAGCGGCCCGGTGCGGGGCGCTTGGCCGGCCCGGCCGGGGACCCGGCGCCCCGCGGGGCGCGCGGCAGCGGGCCGCAGCCGTGGGCCTGGGGGGCCGCCGTGGGCACCGTCCTGGCGGTGGCCGGCCTGTATGCCACGCTGGCGGCCTCCGTCCGCCACCCCGCGGGCGAACCCGTGCCGCACCCGCTGCTGCTCCTGGGCCTTGCCGCACCGGCGGCGGGGATGGCCGCCTCGGGCCTGGCCGCAGCGGTGCGCGGGCTCCGCCGCAGGGGGCGCCTCCACTCCCGGGCACCGGGCGGCAACGTCGGGGCCCTGCGCAGGAACGCCGGGGCGCGGGGCGACGACGCCCTCAAGGACAACGGCGACCCCCGCCAAAGCCCCCCGGCGGCAGGGGTCAACCCCTGCTCGCAGGTTCCCTACCCGGTTTCGCCCCAGACCCTGCGCCATGTCGTTCCCCTCACCCGGCCTCCAGAGCAGGAGCCGGCCCGGCCCCGCCCCCGGCCGCCGGCCCAGGTCCGGGGACGGCACCACACCGTGGCCCAACCCGAAGCGCAGGGACGGCTCCGGTGGCTGCGGGCGGCCGCCCGCCGCGGGTTGGGCGGGTTGCCGCACCTGGTGGCCCTGGGCGGCTATTTGGCAGCCGCAGCCGGCTGGGCGGGCTGGGGCGCGGACGTGGCCCTGCCGGCCCTGGGGCAGGCCCTGTGGCCGGCCCGGGACCTGGCCGTCCTGGCCGCGGCCGTGCTGGCCGCCCTGGCCGCCGGCGATCTGGCCGGACGCCAGCGCCCCACCCCGGCCGGGAAGGATGCCGGGACGGAGGTTCTGAAGGATGACGCCCGGCCCCTGGTGCTCCGCTGGATCCTGCACGGTGGTGCCCTGGCCCTGGCTCTCGCCGCCCTCGCACCTTGGGAGTTTGCCGCCCTGCCGGCGGACCATCCTGCCCGCCGGCTGCCCTCTGGGCTTTACGCCGCCGCTTCCGTGACCCTGGCAGCCTGGGTGCTGGCCCACGCCGCCGGGTCGGCCCGGCGGCCGGAAGACGCCCCCGCGGCGGCGGCTTCCTATACGATGCTGCGGACCGGGATCATGCTGGCCCTGGCCGGCAGGGCCGAGGTGCCCGCCCCGGCCCAGCCGGTCATCCTCTCGGGCCTGCTCTGGCTCTTGCCGGCCCGCGGCGGCAGGCGCCCTGCCCGCATGCGAGCCGGCCGCGGAACGGAGACCTCAGGGGCCGGCGACCCCGGGCCGGCGGCGGAGGGACGCCGGCCCCGGAAGCCCCTCCGGCGGCCTGTTGCCCGCCATGCCGGAGCCGGTCACGGCAGCCCGCCCGCCGCCCCACCACGCCGCTCCCCCGCACCCGCCGGCGAACGGGGATCCTTGTCACCCCTGCCCGCTCCCCCGGGCACCGGCGACGGATACCCGTCCCCACGCTGGCGGGTGGCCCGCTCCGTGGCCCTGGGCATGGTCGCTGCCGTCCTCTTTGGTCTCGCGCACACCGGGCTGCTCTGGATCACGGGCGCCTGGGAGGCGGGCCCCGGTCTCGGCAACAACCCTCCCGCCGGCGGGCCGGCCATCTCGGGGCCTGTCTCAGGGCCTGTGGGGACGGCCGCCACCGGCATCTTGGCCCCAGGAACGGCGGGCGGCCCGGGGTGGCCCAGCTTCCTTCCCCCCGGTCCCGCCGGGTACGCCTTTCTGGCCGCCCTGGCCGGCCTGGCCGGGTTCGTCCTGGGCTCAGCGACGGCGGCGGCCAGCCGGTGGTGTCTGGACACCGCCCGGCTCCCGGTCCCGGTCGCGGCACGGGCCCGGTCCTTGCCCGGCTCCGGCCTGGCCGAGGCCCCGGGGCCCGGAGGCATGGCAGGCGCTTCGGCGCCGGGAGCCGCCCCGGACCCTGGCACCGAGGCCAATCCCGCAGGTCCCGCAGCGGATGCTGGTCATGCCCTGGACGCCCCACCGGCACGCCAGGCGGCGGGCCTGGAAGTCGCGCAGGTCTTCCTCCCGGCGGTCGCCCGGCCCCTCTTGCCGCCCTGGCAGCCCCGCCCGCCGCTGCCGGCACCCGGCCCTGCTGGCGCCGCTGCGCGTCCCGGCACCCCACCCGGCACCGTGCCCGGCGGCCTGTCCGCGGAAGGAAGGGGGGAAGCCGGGCAGGGTTCGACCCGGCCGGCGGCGGCACCGGGGGAGGTCCCCCAAGGTGCCCCCGGCCAGGCCGGCGTGCTGGGGGAGATCCCCCAGGGTGCCTCCAGCCATGCCGCTACGGTGGGGCAGGTCATCCAGGGTGTCTCTAGCCAGGCGGCGACGCTGGGGAAGGCCACCCAGGGTTCGGCGAGCCCGGCGGCCGTACCGGGAGATGGCTCTCGCGCCTTCCCCGGCCCGGCCACCACCCCGGGGGAGGTCGCCCACGCTGCCCCCGGCCCGGCCGGCTCGCCGGCCGAGGCCCCGCTCCCTGCCCACCCGCCGCAGGAACGCCTCGAGAAAGGTCTTGGTGGGGGTGGGCAGCCACCGTCCACGACCACCAGGGGGGAGGAAGACTCCCTGCCGGTACCCCAGCATGCCTCCGGCCGCCCCCCTAGCCAGCTCCAGATCCCGTCCGGGCACAACCCACCGCCCGGCATTGGGGCGCCGGCGTCCCCAGGGGCCAGGCCCTCCCCGGCGGCGCCCCCTGCGCCTGCCGCACCCGGCGCCTGCGGTGGACCGGTGGCTGCGGGGGCGAGAGCCGGTGCCGCAGCACCGGACGGAACCCTCCCGGCTCCGGACCATGGGGCGGGTGGACCGCAGCAGGTTCCCGCTGCCATGCCGACGAGCATGCCACGGCCCATGACACCGCCGGCTGCTGCTGACCCGGACGCGGCCCATCAACCGCCCGGCCCCGGGGGGACCGCCCGCCAGGCTACCTCGGGCCGGAGCGGAGCGATCCGGAGGATCCGGCGGCGGGTGTTACGGTCATCGGGCCGCCCCTCCCGGACTCCGGCGGGGTGCTCTCCGGCAGCCGCGCAAGGACCGCCCGTGCCCGGGGGACGCCCGCCTGCACCGGCGGGCCTGCAGCCCGAGGACCGGGGGAGACCTCCGGCCCGTTCCGATGCCCCCGGTCCCAGCCTGGGGCGAGTGGTCATGCCGGCGTGGGCGGGCTGGCGAGCGGCGGCAGGCAGCAGCTCGCCTGCCCCACAGCCCTCGGGCCCGCCCGGATCCCCCACGCCCGGCTCCCCCACCGGCCCGGGCGGCCGGCCCCCCCTTGGCAGGCCGGTGCTCCCCTTGCGCAGGCCCGCTGCCCGCGGCGGCAGCCTGCCCAACCGCTGACGCCCTGCTCCCCTGGGCCGCCGGCACAGCGCACCGCTGACGGGCTTCCGGGCTACCGCGATGGCCCGGGAGCCCGTCGGGCTTCGATCCTGGGCTCCGATCCTGGCGGCGGGGGCGTAGCGCCGAATCTCGACGCAGGGAAGCCCCCTGTTCCGGCGCCCGCCGCGTGGCTGTGCACCCGAATTGACAATGCGTGCCATGTCTCGCGAAAGGAGCTCTCATCTGGAAGGCGAAACCATTCCCCCAGACAGGCTGTTCCAGAGGAGGGATGTGGCGTGATGCATCGTTCCCGTCGTCGCCGTGCCCGCCGGCTGCTGGCAACGGCACTGGCCGCTGCCGTCATGGGGACCGCCCTGGCGGCATGGCCCGGAACCGGCTCCGGCAGCCAGGCGCTGGCGGCAGGCGCACCGAAGGCATCACCCGCTGCGGCCGGCGGCACAGCTGCCGCCGGTTCTGCCGGTTTCACCGAGCCGGAACCCATCGACATCGGACCCGCCGTCCGGCACAAGCAATTCCCCGTGATGCGCAAGGGCCAGGTGATCGGAGCCGACCCAGTCGACCAGCCGGGCATCCGGTATGCCAGCGCGGCTTATGACCCCCTCCCAGGAACGCGGCGGACTTTCTTCACCCTGGACTATGCGCGGGGCAGGCTGGTGCCGACGACCTTCGTGCTTCGGGGCATCAGCGAGCACGCCGAAGTCTGGGTGGCGGAAAATCTGGCGTTCCCCGCAGGTGATCCGCGCAACGAGATGGTCGCCATCACCGACGAGCAGGTGGCCTACCTGCTCAATGAGTTCGAGGGCAACATCCGCCCCAAGGAAGAAGCGTTCTTCGGTCCCTGGGATCAGCACGACGGGTCCGAGGCCCTTCTAGATGTGTGGGGCTACGTGCCCGACGGCTATTACACCGCCGCCGACGGCAAGGCGCGGGACATCATCCTGGTAGAGAACGTCAAGGACGAGAACTACTATGACCCGAGCTATCCCTCCTACGTGGCCGGGTTCTACGCGTCGGCCTACGAGGCCTACATGGACCGCAACATCGTCACCATCGACGCCTTCGACTGGGCCCAGCGGCTGGGACCCAACGACGCCCCCTGGCGCCGGGTGCCCGGCACGGGCCGCGCCCACCTGTACGACGGGACCCTGGCCCACGAGTTCCAGCACCTGATCCATGACGACTACGACAGCGACGAGGAGAGCTGGATCAACGAGGGGATCTCCGATTTCGCCGAGTTCCTGGTGGGATACGGCCATCCCGACAGCCACGTGGACTGGTACCTGGACAATCCGGAGAACTCCCTGACCGCCTGGGGGGACCAGGGCGATCGGCAGATCCTGGCCGACTACGGGATCGCGTACCTGTTCCAGCTCTACCTGCACGACCACTTCGGCGGCGGTGAGGTGATCCGCCGGCTGGTGGCCAACCCGGCCAACGGCTCCCAGGGCGTGGACGCCGTGCTGGCCGAACTGGGCCATCCCCAGCGCTTCACCGATGTGTACCGCGACTTCCAGGTGGCGCTCATGGCGGCCGGCCAGTCCCGCCTGCCGCGGGAGTACGCGTTCGACAGCATCGACCTGACCCGGTTCGGCAGCCGCGGCGGCATCAACCTGGACGCCGCCACCTACGGGGACGGGCAGGTGGCGGGCTGGGCGACCGACGTGGCGGCCACCTGGACCCGCGATCAAGCCCGGGCGACCCGGGTGCAGTTCAACGGCGACGACTACCTGCCCATCCCCTGGTCGGTGGTCGCGGCTCCGGCCGGCGGCGAAGGGCTGGCCCTGTGGAGCGGCACCGGCGACCTGCTGGACCAGTGGCTCGTGCTGTCCCTCGACCTGCGGGGAGCCAGCGGCACGGTGCTGGAATTCGACCACTTCTACGACATCGAGGCGGCATGGGACTACGGGTTCGTCCAGGTCTCGGCCGATGGCGGAAAGACCTGGACCAGCCTGGCCAACGAGAACACCACGGACGTGCTGGACCCCCATGCCCACCCGCGGATCCAGGAAAACGTGCCGGGCTTCACCGGCTCGTCCGGCGGATGGCGCCACGAATCCTTCGACCTCTCGGCCTACGACGGCCGGTCCCTCCTGCTGGCCTTCCGCTACGTGACGGACTGGGCCGCGGCCGGCAACGACGGCGACCCCGCCAACGACGGCTGGTTCATCGACAACGTGGTGGTCCGGGCCAGCGGCGGGGTGGTGGCGGGGCCCTTCGACGGCAGCAGCCTGGACGGGTTCAAGAGCCTGGGCGAAGCGACGGGCCAGCCCATCACGTACCTGGTGACCGTGGTGCAGCTGGAGCGGAACGGCAAGGTCCAGGTCCGGGACTTCCGCTTCCACAACAAGCCGCGACAGGAGGACTTGAACGCCCTGCAGGCGACCCTCGGGCGCAGCAACGCCGATCGCCAGCTGATCCTGGTGACCCACTTGGCTCCCGGCGATGCGGGCACCACGGTACACTATCAGTTGGACGTGCAGCGGCGGGAGCGCTGACGCCAACCCCGCCTTGGCCGTGCGGTTCCAGTTCCGGCCTGCAGGCGGCAGGCCGGGCGCGCGGGAGGCCCGATCGGCGCCCGGCTGGGGAACCCGCCAGGCCCGGGAACCCGGGAGCCCGTCAGGGACGGGGACGCCTCCGGCGCCCGCAAAGGAACGACCCGGCCCGCGCGGCACGGCGGGGCAGTCTCGCTCGCCATGCCGGGGCAAGGGATGAACCGAGCGCGGGGCGTGGACACCGGGATAGGTGCCACGCCCCGCTTGCTCGCCTCAGCAGGCCGGCCGGCGTTGGACCTTCACCCGCAGCAAGCAGGGCCCCGGTAAGGCGCGGGCGGCCCCGGTAGGACGCGGGCGGGCGCGGCCCCGGAGGGAGGGCGTGGGCGGCGTACCCACTCTCCCGGCCGGCTTGCCGGACCGGCTTGCGGGACGGGCCGCCCGGGGTGGCCGGGCGGGCCACCCCGGCGGCGACGGCCTGCCCACCGGGCGGCGACGGCCGGTCCGTCCGCCAGCAACGCCCTGTTCGGCCCCCCGGCCCCTCGAACCATGTGAGAAGGATGAAGAACCGGCGAACCGGCGGTGACAATCGGATCGTCTCCGGCGGCGAGGCCGCGGGGCTCCGCGGCGGTGCCGCCGCGGGAGGGAGGCCCGGCGCCGGCCGCCCAGGCGGCGGCGCACCGGGTGGCGCCCACTTGACCGGCGGCAACCCGGGCAGTGGTGACGCGGCCGTGCTCCGGCGCCCGCAGCGGGGCGTGGCAAGGGCAGGCCGGCAACCCCTGTCACCGTGCCCGGCCCGCGTGGCGGCTCTGGACGTGGCCCGCGGTCTCAGCATCAGCCTGGTGGTCCTCGGCCACACGCCCCTGCCCGCCTGGATCAACGGGCCGCTGAGCACCCTGCGCCTGCCGCTGCTGTTCTTCGTTTCGGGCTATCTCTTCAACTGGGACCGGTACGGCACCCGGCCCGGACAGCTTGTGCGCCAGCGGGCCCGCCGCCTGCTCCTGCCCTATCTGGCGGGCGGCCTCATGACCTACCTTTTCTGGCTCCTGGCGCGCCGCGCGGCGAGCCCGGAGGCCCAGGCCGTCCCCTGGTGGTGGCCCCTGGCCGGCTGGCTCTACGGCAGCGCCAGCGCCGGCTGGCTCGTCTTCAACCTGCCCCTCTGGTACCTGCCGGCCGCCTTTTGCGGCCAGGTGCTGTTCTGGGGGCTCCTGCGGCTTGTTGCCCGCCGGCCGCCGCTGCTGCAGGCCGCCGCCGCTCTGGCGGCGGGCCTGGCCGGGATCGCCCTGGGCCGGCACGCCCCGCTGCCGTGGTCGCTGGACGTCGCCTTGGCGGCCCAGCCCTTTTTCTGGGCCGGCTGGTTTGCGCGCCAGGCCGGACGAACCCGGCCCGGCCGCCCCGGCCCCAGGCCCTGGCCGCGGGCAGCGGAGGCCGCCGAGGCCGAGGGTGCAGCCGGCGGCGCCGGCGGCCTCCTGCCGGGGGATGCGACGGCTGCGCCGGGCCGCTGCGGAACAGATCACGACGCAGGGCCGGAAACCGGTTGGACGACCGTGGCTCCCGCCATGCCGGCCCTCACCGGAGGCAGGGCCCGGGCCCAGGCTGCGGGCCCGTCCCTCCTGCCTGGCCGGCTCGGGCGACCGGGGGCGGTTTTGCTCGGGTTGGGGCTCTGGCTGGTGGCCCTGGTGGAGAACGGCGCCGTGGCCATCAACACCCGCCAGTACGGCCATCCCTTCTGGTTCTACAGCGGCGGCATCGCGGCGTGCGTGCTGGCCCTGCACCTGGCCACGGCGCTGGCGCGCCTGCCCCTGGCCTGCCGCACCCTGGCCTACCTGGGGCAGCACTCCATGGTGGTGCTGGTCTTCCACGTGGGCCTGGCATTCCCCGTCCTGGCGTGGCTGCTGGCCGCGCTGGCGGGCGATCCGCTGCTGGATGCATGGGGCCTGTACTGGTTGTGGGGGCTTGGCTTCACGGCGGCCCTGGCGCGACTTGTACAGCCCTTCCCCCGCCTGACCCTGGCGCTCGAGGGCGCCATGCCGCAGCGGGCCGGATCGCTGTGGCCCCGGCGGCCTGAGCAGCGTGCGCCGACAGCGGGCCGGCCTGCGCCGGCGCGCGCTGCCCGGGACCGCAAGTCCGGCCATCCCGGACGGCCCGCAGGTCGCGCCCAGCCCGGCCATCACCCCCAGACCCGTTGGCACGGCGCGGCCGACTGACGGTTGTCCGGGCGGTGCCGCCCCGCCGGAGTCGTCACCGGTGTGCCGTGGACCACGCCGCCCGGACCTTTTCGACCGCCGCCTCCAGGGCGTCGCCCGCCTCCAGCTCCAGCACCACCGGCCCTGCAAACCCCGTTTCGGCCAAGGCTGCGGCCAGCTCCGGCAGGCGCAGGCTTCCTTGTCCCAGGGGCAGGTGGGCCCTGCCGGCGGCTGCGCCGCCGGTCCCCTGGCCCGCTGGCGGCACGGCATCGTGCAGGTGCAGGCCGCGGATGCGGCCGCCCAGGGTGCGCGCCAGTTGCACCGGATCATCACCGTTGCTGACGGCGTGGCCTACGTCCAGGCAGACCGCGACCCCGGCGGCGCGGGCCACCGCGTCGAAAAGAGCCCAGGGCATCCCCTCCAGGTTCTCCAGCGCCAGAGCCGTTGCCGTTGCCGGGGGGACCTCGGCCTGGAGGCGGCGCAGGGCGGCCACCAGGCGGTTGGCCAGTTCGTCCAGCAGGCCGGGCCGCTGGTCGGCCGGTGTAGCCAGCACCAGTGCCTGGGTGGCGTAGTTGGCCGGGTGGACCGCCGCCAGGAGGGGGGCCAGGGGGGATGTGGCACGCAGGGCCGTGACGATGGAGGCGATGCTGCCCTCCCAGACGGGCTGGTCCAGGGCGGTGAGGTCAGGCCACACGTACGGCAGGTGGACGGTGGCCGCCAGGCCCTCGGCGGCCAGAACGGCACCGGCCTCGCGCCACGGGCCTGAAGCCGCATAGCGCGCGTCCAGCACGCAGGCGTCGGCATGAAACTCCACGGCCCCCGCCCCTTGCCGGCGCAGCCGGCGGGCCTCGTCCCGCAAGGCGGCCAGGAAGCGGTCCGGGTCCTCGGGTCGATGACGGCTTCGCCAGAGGGAGCGGCAGGGCAGGGCCAGAAGCGGGTGCGGGCTGCGGGGCCGGCCCGCCGCCGGCGGAACCGGGGCCGGCGGAGCGGGCTCCGGTGGGGTCGATGGCGGTTCCGCCACGGGACCTACTCCTCCCTTTTCCTCGCGCAGTCTCCTCGCATCCTCTGCCGGTTTCTTCCCGTAGGCTTTCTTGCCAAAGAGTTCCCCGCACTCCCCACGGCCCCTGCAGGCAAAAAAGAAAAGGCCGCCCTTGCTCCGGCAAGTGCGGCCTCCACATCTATAAACCTTGGGGCCGAGCCAGCCTGTAAGCCGGGTTCTGTCGAGGGTGATCATCTATCTAGGGCACCCGGTCACCCGGGGCCTCAAGCGGCCAACCCGAGGGCTCGGCGGGCCACCTCATCGCCCTCCTACTCGGCCTTGCTGCCGGTGGGGTTTGCCTAGCCGGCCAGTCGCCTGGCCGCTGGTGCGCTCTTACCGCACCTTTTCACCCTTACCGGTGACCGGCGGCGCGCGGTGCGGGCCGCGCGCCGGGCCGGTTCCACCGGCGGTATGTTTCTGTGGCACTTTCCCGGGGGTCGCCCCCGCTGGGCGTTACCCAGCACCGTGCCCTGTGCAGCCCGGACTTTCCTCGGACGCGGCCTTGCGGCCCTGCGCCCGCGATCACCCGGCTGACTCGACCCGCCATGCCTGCCGCGCCGACCGCACGCCCGGCTCGCCTGCGCCCGCCTCCTCCGGCGGCAGCGCCGGCGGATTGGCGACGGGGCGTTCCAGGCCGCGCCCGGAATCGCGCAGCGGGCCTGGTGGGCGTGCTGCAAGCGCAGTCGCGGCGGATCCCGGGAGCGGTACATGGGGCCGCGACCCGGGCCTGCCCGCGGCCGCCCTGCGCGGCCTGGAACGCGACCCGGGGCCCGGCCTGGGACGCGGCACAAAAGGCGGGACAAACCTGCGGTCCCCGCGTGGGGGACTCCATGGCCATTTTACGGGCCACGGTGCGGCCTCACAAGGTCGGGGCGAACCAGCCCCGCCGGAACCTGCCGCCCGTGCGCCGGGCCATGCCCGCCCCATGGCGGGACCTTCCGCCTGCACGCCGGGACGTGCCGCGCCCGCGCCGGAATCTGCCGGCTGCACCCGAGGGTTGGAGACCGGCACGGCCGCCACGCGGCCCGGGGGCGCGGCACCGGCCGCCATGCCTTGACGCGAACCAGTACCGTCAGCGGTCCCCGGTGCCACCCCAGCACCTTCGCGGCGTCAAGCCGGTCCCGGCGTCCCCTGGGCGCCAGCCATGCCCTGGTCGATGCCCTGGTTGGCCAGCCGGTCGGCTTCCCGGTTCCGCTCGCGGGGCACGTGAATGAACCGCACCCGTTCGAACTGCGCTGCCAAGCGCGCCGCTTGCTCGAACAGCGGTTTCAGCCCCTCGTTCTTCACCCGGTACTGGCCGTTGAGCTGGCGCACCATGAGCTCGCTGTCGGAATAGACGTCCAGGCGCCGGGCACCCCGATCCAGGGCGCGCTGCAGGCCCGTGATGAGCGCCGTATATTCCGCGACGTTGTTGGTCGCCGCGCCGATGAACCGCGCGATGCGTTCAGCCACCGCCCCGTCCGGCCCGATCAGCACCACCCCGATCCCCGCCGGGCCCGGATTGCCGCGGGCTGCACCGTCGGTGTGCAGGCGCCACGGGGCAACGGCCGCCGCCTCTGTCCTGTCCAAACCTTTCCCTCCTGCCGGCGTGCCCGCCGGTGAGCTCGCGTCCAGATCAGGAGCCCTATTCCCCGCTTCCAGGGCCAGCACCTCCCCGAGAAACCCCAGCCATGCCGCCGCCTCGCTCCGCCGCCGCACCGCCCGCGGGGTTGAACCAGTGTTCGCCCGCAGCGCTTTCCGCCAGGGCCGGGCGAGCTCATGGAGCCAAGAGGCGAGCCACGGGCCGGCGCGCCCTGCGGCAGGTGGCCCGGTGACATCCTGGGCCGGCCCGGCACCCGGACCGGCACCCCTTGTCCCAAGGCTGCGGGCGGGGTGCGCCAGCAGGGCAGGCCCAACCCGACCCACGGCCTCTCCGGGGTCGACGCCCCACCGGAGCGCCAGCCCGGCCAGCCGGTGGGCGGCCTCGACCACCGGGGCGTCCCAGAGCCAGATGAACGGCCGTTCGTCCGGAGCGGCGCCCTCCGGACCCGCAGGGTTCGCTATGGCGAACGCCGGACAGCCCACGGGCAGGTGGGACGGAGGTTCAACCACGCGCCCGGCGATGATCACGTAGGCATGGCGACCTTCCACCACCACCCGCTCCTCTTCCAGGGCCAGGCACAAGCAGCGCTGATCAACGCGCAGCGACAACCGTTCCGGCCACAGCCTTCCGGTGCGCCGGTCCAGGGCAGGAAGGTGCAGGGCGGCGGCGCCGCGGGTGGGCTGCAACAGGAGCCGGGTCCCCGGCTCCAGCCGGCCAGCCCCTGCGCGCAGGATGGCCGCGATGGTCTCCCCGTGAAGGCCGCTGATGACCACGGCCCCGGCCTCGCCCGGCCTCAGGGGCAGTAGCCCCGGCCCCTGGCGGAGTTCGACCCGGTCCTGGGTGCCCGTTTCCTCCACCAGCCGCCGCGCCGCGGCCAGGGGCGCGGCCCGCAGGTCGGTGGCGATGGCCCGCCGGGCGCGGCCGCGCAGCACGGCGGTGACGGGCAGCAGGCCGTGGTCGGTGCCGATGTCGGCCAGCACCTCGACCCGGCCCAGCATGTCCAGAAGGGCCTCCAGCCGGGGTCCCAGGCGGCGCGCCGTCATAGGCAAACCCCTTCCTTGCCGCTTCCATTCCGCCGCTGCTATCATGGGCACGCAAGGGACGATCCCGCAAAGGGGGCTTCCCGATGAAAGTCACCGTTCCCATTCCCGTGCGCAAGGTCTATGAGATCAAGGGTCCCAAGCGCGTGCAGGAGATCCTGGACGAGCTGGGCCTGCCATACGAGTCGGTCATCGTGATCCACGAAAAGCGGCTGCTGACCCCCGATGCCCGGGTCCCCGACGACGCCGAGATCGAGGTGCGGCCGGCCATTTCCGGCGGTGCGTAGACCCGGTGCGTAGGCCCGGAGGCTTGTAGAAGAGGCGGCTTGTAGAAGGGTTCGTAGAAAGGAGGTGGCGCCGGTGAAGTGCACCAAGTGCGGCGAACCGGCCGTGGTGCCCATCCGGCGGCACAACGCGGCTTTTTGCACCGAGCACTTCTTCGAGTACTTCGACAACCAGGTCCAGCGCGCCATCAAGGAACACCGCATGTTCACGAAGAACGACCGCATCCTGGTCGCCGTATCGGGTGGCAAGGACAGCCTGGCCGTCTGGGACGTGCTCTTGCGCCTGGGCTATGAGGCCCACGGCTTCTATATCGATCTGGGCATCGGCGAGTACTCCAAGCGCTCCACGGAGAAGGTTCGGAACTTCGCCGCCGAGCGCGGCGCCACCCTGCGCATCGTCTCCGTGGAGGAGGAGTACGGCCTCGGCACCCAGGAGCTGGCCCGCAAGGTCCGGCGGCCGGCCTGCTCCGCCTGCGGCCTGAACAAGCGGTACCTGTTCAACAAGGTGGCGCTGGAAGGCGGCTATGACGTCATCGTCACCGGTCACAACCTGGACGATGAGGCGGCCACGCTCCTGAGCAACGTGCTGCACTGGAACACCGGTTACCTGGCCCGGCAGGCGCCCGTGCTGGAGGCGACGGCTCCCAACCTGGTGAAGAAGGTCAAGCCCCTCTTCCGGCTGACCGAGCGCGAGATCGCGTCCTACTGCGTGCTGCGGGGGATCGACTACATCGTGGAGGAGTGCCCCATGGCCAAGGGGGCCAAGTCGATCCAGTACAAGCACATCCTCAACCAGCTGGAAGAGCTCTCGCCCGGCACCAAGGCGGCCTTCTTCTTCGGCTTCCTCGAGCGCGGCCGCCAGCACTTCGAGGAAGAGCGAGAGCAGGTGGAGATCCGCCCCTGCACCGTCTGCGGACAGCCCACCACCACCGAGATCTGCGCCCACTGCCGCATGCTGCAGCGCGCCGGGGTGGCCGTGGCCGGAGCCTGAGGCGAGCGGGCCCGGGGCGGGCGATCCTCAGGCGAGCCGGGCGGGTGATGCCGGGCCGGGTGGCCGTCCTGGTGGCGGGGCAGGTTATCACCGGAGGTGAGATCCATGCCCCGCACCGGGGAAGAACCCGGCCCCGGCATCTACACGTGCACCCGCTGCGGGCAGACGGTGCGCCTGGACGACCCGGGCGACCGGCTGCCGCCGTGTCCTGACTGCCGCAACACCGAATTCACCCGCGCGGTGACGGATCCCGCGGCAACGGGGGTCAGCGCGCGGATCGAGCCCGAACAGGGCGGCCGGAACAGGCGATGACGGAGGCCGGCGGAAGCAAGTGACGAAAGCAGAAGCAACTGAAAGCAAAAGAAAAGCGAAGAGGCCGGCACCAGCTGCCGGCCTCCGTCTTTGCTGGCTGGTTTGAGCGGGAGACGGGAATCGAACCCGCGGCCTTCACCTTGGGAGGGTGACGCTCTACCACTGAGCTACTCCCGCACAACGAAGGCTTGTAAGGCTTGGTGACACCCGCCGGCTTGCTGCCGGCCGTGCCACCCGGCCGCACGCAAGCTTTATAATAGCGCAGTGCCGGGCCGGTGGCAAGCCGCCTTCGGCCCCGGCGCGGGCCGCGTTCCGCCGGGCCGTGCCGGGCTCGGGTGCCCGCTGGCTTCCTGCCCGCTGGCTTCCACGGGGTTTATGATCGCAAACCGGCCGCACCTTACCCAAGATGGGCCCCTGGTTCGAGGGAGGTCTGACCCATGCCCACCCTGCACGTCCTCTGGACCGCCGGCGACGCCCGCCAGCACGCCTTCGAACCCGGCGACGCCGCCGTGGTCTTCGACATCCTGCGCGCCACCACCACCATCACCGCCGCCCTGGCCGCCGGCGCCCGGGCCCTCTGTCCCGTGGCCGACCGGTCCTCGGCCCTCGCCCTCCGCGACGGGCTGCAGCCTCCGCCCCTCCTGGCCGGCGAGGAAAACATGCAGCGCCAGCCGGGGTTCGACCTGGGCAACTCGCCGCTGGAGATGACCCCCGGCGCTATAGCAGGGCGGGTCCTGGTCCTCTGCACCACCAACGGCACCCGGGCCGCAGCGGCCGCGCTGGCGGCCGGATGCCGGCAGCTGCTGGCGGCGTCCCTGCTCAACCGCAGCGCCACCGCCAGGTACCTGGCGTGGGCCCGGCCGGACCGGATCACCCTGATCTGCGCGGGGACCCAGGGACGCTTCTCCCTGGATGACGTGCTGGGCGCGGGCGCCGTGCTGGAGGCGCTCCTCCGGGAGGACGGCACCCGGTGGGAGCTGACCGATGCCGCCCAGGCAGCCCTCGCCCTGTGGCAGCATCACCGGCCCCAGGTGGAGCGCACCCTGGCCTCCTGCGACCACGGGCGCCAGCTGGTCCGCCAGGGTTTCGCCGCCGATGTGGCCTTTGCCGCCCGCACGGACACCGCAGATTTCGCCATCACCTGGCAGCCGGTGGAGGAGTTGCCGGAACCTGCGGGTGGTGGCTGGTTCGTCCCGACGCATTTCCCGGGAAATCGACGGCCGTCGCTTTGAGAGGGTTCCGCGGCCACTCGCTCCCGCGGCGGGGGACATGGTCCGGCGGGCGGCACCACGGGGCGCGACGGGTGCCTCCGGTGCGGCCACGGCCCGTAGCCCTGGCGAAACGGCCCGGCCCTGCGGTCCGGCCAGGCTCTTGCAATGCGGCCGCGGCCATGCCCTTCGCACGCCCCGTCAAGCGCCTGCCGCCAGTTCCCGATCCAGATCCCGGAGCCAGCGGATTTCCGCGGCGTAGTCCAGCTCGCCGTCGATGGGGGTCTCCAGCAACATGGGCAGGGCGCGCAGCCGGGGATGGCGCAGCAGGTTGGCGAAGCCCCGGCGCCCGATCTCACCCTGGCCCATCTTCTCGTGGCGGTCGCGGCGGGAACCGCAGGGGAACTTGCTGTCGTTGACGTGCAAGGCCTGAACCCGTTCCCAGCCCACGGCGCGGTCCAGGTCTTCCACCAGGCGGTCCACCTGGGCGGGATCGCGCCAGTCGTAACCCGCTGCAAACAGGTGGCACGTGTCGAGGCACACGCCGACCCGCGGGGGCCAGCCCAACCCCTCCAGAATGGCGCGTAGCTCCTCCAGCCGGCCTCCGATCTCGCTGCCCTGCCCCGACATGGTTTCCAGCAGAAGCCACGGCGCGCCGGGTTCTTCCAGAAGGGGAAGAACCGGCTCGATGGCCGCAATGATGCGCCGGGTCCCATCGGCAGGGTCACCCTCCACATAGCTGCCCGGGTGGGTGACGGCGGCGTCCGCCCCGACCCAGCGGCAGCGCTCAAGATCTTCGCGCAGCACGCGCCGGGCGAACTCGTAGGCCGCAGGCTTGGGGGAGGCCAGGTTCACCGTGTAGGGGATGTGGGCGATGGTGTAGCGCAGGCCGGCCTCCTCCCGGCGCTCAAGCCACTGGGCGCGCTCCGCCTCGCTCACCTGCCGCTGGGCACCGCCGCGGGGGTTGCGGGGGAAGAACTGCAGGGCGTTGGCACCCACCTGGACCGCGACCCCGGCCGCTGCAGGAAACCCCTTGGCTACCGAGAGGTGGCACCCCACCACCAGCGACCCCGCCTGGGATGGATCGAAGGGCATGTCCAAGGGCTCGCGCCTCCTTTGCCTTCCGGGCCTGCTTTGGATCCAGCTGGCCTGCTTCGTCCAGACCCTGGGTCCAGACTACCGCCCCCGGATCTCAGGGGGCTGGTGCGGGGGCACGGGTCCCCTCCCTGCCAGGCGAGGGCGGGCTGGCCGCGGCATCCACCGGCCACCCGCTCACCTGCGAGCCGCCTCCAAGCGCCCCGCCAACCTGCCCAGCGGCCGCCCGCGCGCCGTCCCCCCACGGGCCACCGGCCGGCGTGCCGCCACCCGGCCGCCGCCCGGTGACGCCGTCACCGCGCCCGCCGTCACCGGCGGCCAGGGCGTCGATCTCCGCCGCCACCCGGGCCTCGTCCTCGGACAATCCCGCCAGCACCGCCTCCGCCGCGGCCACCAGTCCCTGGCGCAAGCGGGCATAGTCGGCGGCGGCAATCTTGCCGCTGCGGTAGTCGTACTCGAGTTCGGCCAGTTCCGCCAGGATCCGAGCTCTCCCCGTGGCCAGCGCCGGCCGGGGCCAGAGGGAGAAGAGGGTGCCGCCCACCACCAGGTAGCCGCCGATCCAGATCCAGGCCACCAAGGGGTTCAGGTAGAACTCGAAACCGGCCGCGTCCCCTTCCCAGCCGCCCAGCACCACGTACAGGTCGCGGCTGAAGGAGGTCAGCATGGCCACCTCCGGTGTGGCCCCCAGGGTCTCGACAAAACCGGGGTAGAACCGGCGTTCAGGCTGCAGCCGGCCGATCTCCCGCCCCTCCCGGCTGACGGAGAGGTCGGCGTACACGGCCGGAACCCCTTCGGCCACCCGCTGGCCCAGGCCGTGGTATGTGATGGTGAACCCGCCAAAGGTGTAGCTCTCGCCGGGCGAAAGCCCCACCGCCTCCACCTGCTGGTAGCCGTACATGCCGGTGAGGCCGATCATGATCAGGACCACGCCCAGGTGCACCACGTAGCCGCCGTACCGGCGCGGGTTACGGTTCAGCATCTGCCACAGGCCGCGCAGGGAGCGATCGCCGGTGCTCTCGACCCGCGCCGCGTAGGCGGCGATGACGTCGGCCACGGTGGCCGTACCGACAAAAAAGGCGATGGCAAACCCCAGCACGATGGGAAGCTCCCGCAGGCCCAGGACCGCCAGGGCCACGCCCAGGGCCACAGCCCCCACCGCCGGCAGGGCCAAGAGGCGCCGCACCCGCGGCCACGAGGCCTTGCGCCAGGCCAGTACCGGTGCCACGCCCATGAGGATCATCATGGCCAGGAACAGGGGGACCCCCACCCAGTTGAAGAAGGGCGGCCCCACCGAGACCTGTGCTCCGAACAGCGGCGTGACCAGCGGCAGAACCGTTCCCCAGAACACCGCAAAGGTCAGGCCGGCCAGCAGCAGGTTGTTGAGGAGGAACCCGGTCTCCTTGGAAAAAGGCGATTCCGGCCGCCGCTCGTCGGCCAGCAGGGGCGCCCGGTCGATGAACAGGTAGGACGCGACCACCAGCACCAGACCCAGAAAGCCGACAAACCACGGGCTGGTGGGCGATGTGACGAAAGCATGCACCGACGACAGGATGCCGCTGCGGGTGATGAAGGTGCCGAAGATGGTCAGGAGGAAGACGAAGATCACCAGCCCGGCGTTCCACCGCTTCAGCATGCCGCGCTTTTCCTGGACCAGGGACGAGTGGATGAAGGCCGTCGCCAGAAGCCACGGCATCAGGGCGGCGTTCTCCACGGGGTCCCAAGCCCAGACGCCGCCCCAGCCCAGCTCCGTGTACGCCCAGCGGGAGCCGATGAGGATCCCCACGGACAGAAACAGCCAGGCCAGCAGGGTCCAGCGCCGGGTCACCCGGATCCAGGCATCCCCCGCGTTCCGTGTCCAGAGGGCCGCCATGGCAAAGGCGAAGGGCACCGCCATCCCCACGTAACCCAGATAGAGCGCCAGCGGGTGGGAGACCATCCACGGGTTCTGCAGCAGCGGGTTCATCCCCCGGCCGTCGGCGGGAGGGTTGGGCAACACGTCGAAGGGCCCCGACACCACCGCCACCTGAAGGGCGAAGAAGGCGGCCACGAAGCCCAGGGTTGCCAGGGCGTAGGGCAGCAGCGCCGGCACCGCGCGGCGCGCGCTGAAGGCCACCGCCGCCGTGTACCCGCTGAGCAGCCAGAGCCAGAAGAGCAGGGACCCCTCCTGGCCCGACCACAGGGCGCTGATCTTGTACGGGGCCGGCATGTAGCGGCTGGACTGGCTGGCCACGTAGCGGAAGGAGAAGTCGTCGGTGAACAGGGCGTAGACAAGGATGAACACGGCCGCGCTGACGGTGACGAACAGGCCCGCCGCCAGCCAGCGGGCCGGGGGCATCCAGCGCAGCCGCCACCGCCATCGCCCTTCCAGCGGCGCCCACACGGCCAGCGCCACGGCCAGCGCCAGGGCCAGGATGGTCAGGGCATGTCCCACGTTGGCCATGGAAGTCCTCCCTTCTTCACATCCACCGGCGCACCGCCTCTTCCAGGGGGCCGGCAGAGGAGGAGCGGTCGCCGGCGGGGCCGGCCGGGCCGGCGACACCTTCCGGCGATTGCACGGGAACCGGTGGAGCCGTCCCGGAAGCGGCGAAGCCAGCGGAGCCGGGCGCCGGTTCGTCCCCGGCCGGTTCGCCCGCGGGTACGGCCTCACCCGCAACCAGCGGGCCGGGGTGGTGCCCCCTGCGGCCCTGCCGCCACCACCAGGCCAGCAGGCCCGCCCCGGCGGCTACCGCCAGGAACGGAGCCGCCCAGCCGAGAACATACCAGCCGTGCCGGGGCGGCATGTACACCACCCAGGCCCCGTACCGGTCGGCAAAGGACTGCAGGATCTCGTCCCGGGTGCGGCCTTCGGCCAGCATCCGGCGGATCTCCTGGCGCATCTCCAGGGCGACGGCGGAGTTGGAATCGGCCACCGACTGGCCCTCGCAGACCGGACAGCGCAGGGCCCTCTCCAGCGCCCGCGCTTCCCGGTCGCCCGGATCGGCAGAGCCCAGCTGCCAGGCCAGGAGCGGGGCCAGCACCAGGGTGGCGGCCAGAACGGCGATCCACAGCCAGGACGGGCGGGTCACGGCGCTCACCCCGTCCACCAATGTAACCTAGGCGGCTGGGCCATGCCACGGGCCGCCGCCCGAGTATCGGGTCGAAGAAGGACCCGTTCCGGAGGAGACACCCGACCCATGGCGCGAACGCTCCTTAGGCGGCTTAAGCACTGGGCCGGCCCGCTGCTCCGGCTCCCCCTCAACCGCAAGGCCACCTGGCTGCTGGTGGGGGTCAACGCGGTGGGCTCGGTGTGGGGCTTCTGGTGGTACCACGACCAGCTGGCCGCCACCCCCGCCTGGAAGTGGCCCGTGGTGCCCGACTCGCCCACGGCGTCGACCCTGTTTACCGTGGCACTGCTCCTGCAGCTCGCGGGCCGGCGGCTGCCCGCCCTGGAAGCCTGGGCGTACGCGGTGATGATCAAGTACGGGCTCTGGACGGTGGTGGTCCTGGGAGCTTACGCCCTCCGGTCCGGCTCCCTGGGGGCGGAGGCCGCCCTGCTCATCGCCTCCCACGCCGGCATGGCCGTGGAAGCCGTGATCTACCAGCGGGTGTATCCGGGCTCGCTGCGGGGGCTGGCCGCGGTGGTGGCCTGGAGCCTTTTCAACGACGGGGTGGACTATCTGGCCGGGCTCCATCCCACCCTGCCGGGACCGGAGGTGCGAACCCTGGCCGCGGCCAGCGCGCCGCTGCTCACCCTGCTGGCCGCCACTGCCGTCTACCGCGCGGCCGCTGGAGCGGCCGCCGGCGCCGCGACGGGCGCTCCCTCGCCGGCCGGGGACCGCGGCGGCGGGAACGGTGGCCGTTGAAGGCCGTTGTGACCGTGGCGTGGAAGGGCGCGAAGGCGGCGAGCCGTAGCGAGCCCCGTGGCTAGGCTCGGGAAACCCGGGCAGGATCTCGGGCCGGCTCAGCGGGCAAAGACGTGGTTGCCGATCCGGGCGGTCACCTTGAGGGAGCAGAAGAAGTCGCCCCGCGCCCCATCCCCCTCGCACGGGTGCCGCGCGGGGTTGTAGAAGTAGAGGGCCCCCTTGGAAGGATCCTGACCCGCCAGGGCTTCCCGGGCCGCCCGCCGCTCGGACGAACCCGGCCGCACCCGGGGCAGCTTCTCCGCCGCCGTGGGGAACTGGCCCGGCTGGAAGATCACGGCCCGGACGGAGTCGGGGAACCGCGGGCTGCGTACCCGATTGAGGATGACGGCCGCCACCGCCACTTTGCCCTCGTAGGGCTCGCTACCCGCCTCGATCTCCACCATGCGGGCCAGCAGCTCCAGCTCGTCCAGCAGGATCTCACCGCCGGCCGAAGCCGCCCGGGCACCCGTCCGGGACGCCGGCTGGGACCCGGCCTTTTCCGCCTTGGCCACGGCCTCCCGGCGGGCCTGCTCGCGACGCTTGGCCTCTTCCCTGCGGCGGGCTTCTTCCTTCCGGCGCGCCTCTTCCTGCTGGCGCAGGCGGGCCAGCCGCTCCTGGCGGGCCCGTTCTTCCCACCGGGCCTGCCACATGGCCCGGCCCAGCGCGAACTTGTGTCGCTGCTCGATCCGGGCGGCCTCCTGCGCCTCGCGCTCCAGCAGCTTCTGCCGCTCCACCTCCGCCCGGAGCGCCGGGCGGGGCACCAGCGGCGGGGACGAGCGGGCCTGCACGTCGTGGACGGAAGCCAGTGCGGAGAAGGACCAGAGCAGGACGCCCGCCATGATCCCGGCAGGGAGGACCTGCCGGGTCGCCGGGCATGCCCTGGGTCGCACCTGGGGCCGTACATGGGGACGTGTCATAGTGAGGCCATAGTAACCGGTATGTAACAAAAATGCAAGAGGTCCGTGTCGGAAATTTTACATCCCCGGGCCACGGCCCCAAGCCACGCCAAGCCCCTGGCGAAGCATCTTGCCACTTGACACGGCGCCCGCCCGGGACAGGGAGGCCGGGGCGACGGCCCGGCCGGTCACGACGGCTGCCACCCCTGGGGCATCCCCAGCATGAGCCGGAACGGTTCCACCAGCTCCGCCGGCGCCGCCAGCAGCACGTACTTGGCCTGCTCCCGGAAGTTGCGGGCGATGTTGGGCGCCAGGACCGACACCTCCGGATCCGCGGTGGAGTAGACCCGGTCCCCCGCCACCACGGGCACCTCGAAGAACAGCTCCTTGCCGCCGCCGACGATATCCACCAGCAGGTGATGGTCTTCCACCGGCCGGTTCAGTCGCCGCGCCAGGGCGCGGCAGGCATCCCGGGCCCAGGCTTCCCGCTCCCAGTACCCCGCCCGCACCAGGTCGCGGATCTCCGCCCCGTATTCGCCTGCCAGGGCCCGCGGGTAACTGAGGCGCGCCACCCGCTTGTACAGGCGGCGCCCGGCGCCCGTCAGGCGCTCCACCAGGTCGCGGGTCGCAGGATGGGGAACGGCCCGCAACAGTCCCAGGGCCTGCTCGTCGTCCAGGTCGACGAAGTCGTCGATGGCAAAGGCTCCCGCCCGCAGGGCCTCGGTCAGGGCCCGCCGGAGCATGGCGGCGGCGATCCGCCCCGTGTGATGCCAGTACACGTCCCGGTACATGATGTAGGAGGCAAAGATCAGGGTCTCCACCGCCGAGACGCCCTTGGGCGTCACCCCGACGCCCAGGCCGTCGGGGGTCCAGCAGACGGCGTCCAGCAGCCGCTGGTAGTCGATGCCCCGCCCGTAGGGCACGCCGATGTGCTCGCTGTCCCGGGCCAGGTAATCCAGCCGGTCGGGGTTGATGGGGCCCGCCAGCAGGTTGGCCAGCCGCTGGGCCCCCGGGTCGTCCGGTGCCGGTTCTTCCCGGATGATGCGACAAAGGCGGTCCGCATCCACGCCCCAGAGATCCGCCAGGATCTGACGGATTTCGGGGTTCTGCCGGATGATGGCGGCCCCCCGCTCTTCGTGGCGCGGCAGGCGCCCTGCCAGGAACGGGTCGTCGCCGGGGATCTCTTCGATCGTGTGGGAGAAGGGATAGTGGCCCACGTCGTGCAACAGGGCCGCCACCAGGAAGGTGGCCACGTCGCCGGGCGTGAGGAACGTGCCGTCCATCGCCGCCCCACCCGGCTGGCGGCCCGGCCGGGCCAACAGGGCCAGGACGAGCCGGCGGGCCATTTCATAGGTCCCCAGGGAATGCTCGAAGCGGGTGTGGACGGCACCCGGGTAGACCAGAAAGGCCGGTCCGGTCTGGCGGACCCGGCGCAGGCGCTGGAAGGCCGCGCTGTCGATCAACGCCCGCAGGCGGCGGGTGGTGGGGATGTTGCCTGTCACCGGGATCCGCACCGGCGGCAGCTCCCGATCCCAGGCCAGAAGCTCGGGCACCTCCGCCGGATCCCAGGTGGCGGTGGTTGCCGATGGGGTCAAACAGGCTCTCCTCCTTTTCCGCTGCCGCTTTCCGCTGACGCTGCGCCGCGCGTTCCGCTGACGCTGCGCCGCGCGCCGGTGCTTCCCGCCGGCGGCAGGGCGTCACGCCGGCGGCAGCTCTCGGCGCCGGACGTGATGCTTCCCGCGGGCGGCAGCGTTTCACGCCGGTAGCACTTACCACCGGGGCGGCGAGGCGTCACGCCGGCTGTCCCTGGTCCGGGCCGGCCGCCGGAATCCCCACCCACTCGACCTGCCCGTCGGCATAGTGTTCCCGCTTCCAGATGGGCGCCCGGACCTTGAGCTCGTCGATGGCGTAGCGGGCCGCGGCAAAGGCGGCCGGGCGGTGGGGCGCAGCGGCGGCCACCACCACGCTGGCCTCACCGATCGGCACGGCGCCCGTGCGGTGCCCGATGGCCAGGCGCGCACCGGGCCAGCGGGCCTCGGCCTCCGCGCCGATGCGGGCCAGTTCCTCGGCGGCCATGGGCAGGTAGGCCTCGTACTCCAGGTGCTCGGTCTCCCGGTCCCCGGTGAAGCGGCGGGTGATGCCCACGAAGAGGACCACCGCCCCGTGGCTGGGCCGTGCGACGTGGCGAAACAGCTCGTCCAGGGACAGGGGCTCCGCCGTCAGGAAGAACCGGCCCTCCGGCCCGGCCGCCACCCTGCCGCCTGGGCCGGCCGGCGCGGCCGGTTCACCCGGCATCGAGCCCCCGCTGACCGGCGGGATCAAGGCGATCTCGTCGCCCGGGCCGATGGGCGTGGACGGTTCGCAGTAGCGGCCGTTGACCGCCAGGCGGCAGAGGTCCAGCAGCGGCCGCCACCGGGGATGCTGCCGGGCCAGTGCGTCCCGTACCGACCCGGCCGTGGCGCCTGCGGGCAACTCCAGTTCCAGCTGCCGCGCGCCCAGCCGCTCGGCCACTACCGCGAAGAGGCGCACCCGCACCGCGATCGCCGCCCGGGTTGAAGAGGCCGCCGGATCGGCCATGGCCCTTCCCCCTCCCGCTTGCCCTCTTGCACCTTGCCCTCTTGTCTTGCCTACCCGCTCCAGCCAGTCGCTCTGGCGACTTGCTCTGGACGCTACTCTGGACGCTCGCTCAGGACACCCGCCGGGGCCGCCCGGCCTCGCCACTCTTTCTGGCCGCTCGCCCTGGCGTTCGGCGCAGCCACCCGTTCGGATCGCTCTTCCTGCCGGCTCCGCCTGGGCCCCTCGACGCCCAGCCGGGCCGCAGGACGCCTCGACACCCAGGCCTGCCGCCTCACCTGGACGCCTCGACAGCCGGCCTGCCGCCTCGCCCGGCCATCCCACCCGTTCCTTGCCTCTTTCCTTGTTTCGCCCTGGAGGCGCCCGCGCCTGCCGCCTCGCGGTGCGGCCGCGGTCCCGGTGCCCGGCGCCCACGCCTCTCACGCCTCTGCTGGGCCGGCCCCCGGTCCTAGTCCCGGAACCCTGCAGCCCCCCATAAGCAGGGCGCCCACCTTGGGCCGGCGGGCGCCTGGATGGACACGATTTCAGTCGCAGGCGACCGTCCTGGCCGGCGGGCGGGACCGTCCAGGCCGACCCCCACCCTATACCAGCCGGCCGCGCAGGCGGGAGCTGACGGCATCCACCACCAGGACGGTGGCCAGGATCCCCACCAGCACCATGCCGACGTTCTCCCAGTTGCGCAGCTGGACGTTGAAGATCAGGGAGGTGCCGATGCCGCCGGCGCCGATGACCCCGACCACGGTGGCGGCCCGGATGTTGATCTCGAAGCGGTACAGGGCATAGGAGAGGAATTCCGGCAGCACCTGGGGCAACACCCCGTGCCAGAAGGTCATCAGCGGCGAGGCCCCCACCGCCTGCAGCGCCTCGATGGGCTCGCGGTCGACGGCTTCCACCGCCTCCGAGTAGAGCTTGCCCACCGTGCCGATGGAGTGGAAGCCCACGGCCAGCACGCCGGCGAAGGGCGAGGGACCGACGGCCGCCATGAAGATGATGGCCAGCACCAGCTCGGGAAAGGTGCGGATGGCGTCCAGCAGCCCCTTGCCCACCACCGCCAGGGTCGACGCCACGTTCCGCGCCGCCAGGAACCCGAAGGGCACCGCCACGAGCGAGGCGATCAAGGTCCCCAGGAAGGCGATCTGCAGGCTTTCCGCCACACCCTCGAAGACCTTGCCGGCATAGTCCCAGTTGGGCGAGAAGAGGCCGCGGAACACCGGCCCCGGATCGCCCACCAGGGCGAAACGAATGCCCTGGAAGGCCCAGGCGTAGAGGGCGGCCAGGATGCCGAGGGCGAGGACCCACCGCCACCACGGCCGCCGCGGCGGTTCGAGTCCCGCGCGGGTGCCCGCGCCCCCCGAGCCCCGGGACGTCCCGGGCTGCCGCCCACCGGCCTCGCCTGGGCCGGTACCGGTGACGCGGGTCGAACCGGCTCCTGCGCCCGGGCCCGCGCCGGGATCGCCGGCCGGGGTGAGGGGGCCGGCCCCCGCAGCCTGGCCACCGGCCCCCGCCGCGGCTCCCGCGGGCGCCGCTGCGGTGGTGCCCGCGGGCGAGCGGGCCAGGCCGGGTTCTTCCGCCATGAGGACCGGATCGCTCGCCGCCAGGGCGGGCGCGCCCTCCACCAGGCGCTGGCGCCAGCGGGTGCTGATCCAGTCGACCACCACCACCAGTACGAACAGCATGACCACGATGGCCATCAGGCGGTCATAGCGGAAGAAGGTCAGCTGGGTCATCATGGTGGAGCCGATGCCGCCGGCCCCCACCAGGCCCAGCACGGTGGAGGTGCGCAGGTTGATCTCGAACATGAAGAGCGTGTAGGCGATGAAGTGGGGCAACACCTGGGGCACCACCGCGTAGACGATGCGCGCCAGCCGGGAAGCGCCCACGGCATCCAGCGCCTCCAGGGGCCCGGGGTCGATGGCTTCCACCGACTCGCTGACCAGCTTGGCCACGATGCCCGTGGAGAACAGGGTCAGGGCCAGAACGCCCGCCGTGGGACCGATGCCCACCGCCGGGACCAGAAGCGCCGCCCAGACCAGGTCGGGGATCGAACGGATGAGATTCATGATGGCGCGGGCGATCTGGTACGCCCAGCCCGTGCCCGCCACGTTGCGGGCCGCGAGGAAGCTCAGGGGGACGGCCAGGATGGCCCCCAGGGTGGTGCCCAGCAGGGCCAGGCGCAGGGTCTCCAAAAGCGGTCCCACCGTCTCGGGGAGGTAGGCCCAGTCCGCCGGCCACATGCGGCCCAGCATGCGCCCCACGGTGTCGAGGCCCTCCCAGAGGTCGACCAGGCTGACCCGGGTTCCCTCCGAACTCCAGATGTAGAGCAGCACCAGCACCACGAGCCAGAAGAGGGTCTCCACCCGGGCCCGTCCCGGCATCCGGGGACGGCGTTCCCGGCCCGCGGGCACCTCCCTGCCGCCGGCGCCCGAACCCCGGGCAGGGCCGCCTGTTCCCCGGGTTCCAGGATCCCGCCAGCCGCGAACGGACAGGCTCACCGGGAGCTCCCCTCCCCAGGCGCCAGGGCGGCTTCCCGCGCCAGGGGCGCCGCGCCCTCCACGCCTCCCCGAAAGTCTTCGGCGCGCACGGGCCGGCCGTAGATCTCCTCGAAGGTCTTTTCCGTGACCCCTGCGGCGGGCCCGTCGAACACCACCTGGCCGTTGCGCATGCCGATGATGCGGTCGGCGTAGGCCAGGGCCAGGTCGATGAAGTGCAGGTTGACGATGGTGGTGATCCCGTCCTCGCGGTTGATCCGGCGCAGGTCGCTCATCACCACGTGGGACGTGGGCGGGTCCAGGCTGGCCACCGGCTCGTCCGCCAGGATGATCTTGGGCCGCTGCGCCAGGGCGCGGGCGATGGCCACCCGCTGCTGCTGGCCGCCGGAAAGCTGGTCGGCCCGCACCCAGGCCTTGTCCGCGATCCCCACGCGGTCCAGGCATTCCAGAGCGAGGCGCACGTCTTCCCGCGGGAACCAACCCAGCAGCCCGCGCCAGACCGGGGTATGGGCCAGGCGGCCGGCCAGCACGTTCTTGATCACCGAGGACCGCTTGACCAGGTTGAAGGTCTGGAAGACCATGCCGATCTGCGAGCGCAGGCGGCGCAGCTCGGCCCCCTTCAGCTTGCGCACGTCCACGCCGTCCACCAGGATCTCGCCCTCGGTGGGCTCGATCAGGCGGTTGATGCACCGGAGCAGCGTGGACTTGCCGGCGCCGCTCAGGCCCACGATGACCACGAACTCGCCGGGGTTGATCTTGAGCGACACGTCCCGAAGGGCCCGCACGCCGCCCGGGTAGACCTTGCTGACGTGGCGGAACTCGATCAATGGCGTCACCCTGCCGTTGTAGGATCCAGGCGCAAGGGGACGGGGAGCCTCCCGTGCCCCCCGTCCCACCGCGCCGGCACCGGTGTGCTCAGTCGGCCAGTTCTTCCAGGTTGATCCCCATGTCCTTGGCCACGTTGCGGATGATGTCAAAGTCGCTGTCCTTGGCGTCGGTCAGGCCCTCGATCTCGTAGATGTCGAAGAGGACCTTCTTGCCCTCTTCCGTCTGGGCAATCTTGGCAAAGGCGTCGTGGATGCGCTTCTTCAGATCGTCGCTCAGCCAGCTGGCCACCGAGATGGTGTCGTTGGGGATGGGGTCGGTGTAGGCGATGACCTTGACCTTGTCCATCACGTCGGGGTAGTCGTCCTTGAGCAGGGTGCGAGCGTCTTCAAAGCTGGCGCCACCGTCCGTCTGGCCGTTGTACACGCTGAGCACGGCCCCGTCGTGGCTGCCCGCCATGATGGCCTCGATGTCCTTCTCCGGGTCGATCCCGTTCTTGAGCAGGTAGTGGGCCGCGAACAGGTAGCCGGAGGTGGAGGCGGGGTCCACGAAGGCGAACTTCTTGCCCTTCAGGCCCTGCACGTCATTGATCCCGCTATCCGCCCGGACGAAGATCTGCGCCCGGTAGCTGTCGTTGCCGTGGCGCACGCTCTTGAACATGACCTCCACCGGGTCGCCGCGGTCCTTGGCAATAACGTAGGCAAAGGGGTTGAGGAAGCCGATGTGGACCTGCTCGTTGGCCATGGCCTCAACCAGGCCGATGAAGTTGGTGGAAACGAAGACCTCGACAGGAATCCCCAGCTCGTCGGAGAGCATCTTCCCCAGCGGTTCGGCCGTCTCCTGAAGGGTGGTCGCGTTCTGCGAGGGGACGAAGCCCATGACCAGCTTGTCGGGGTCCTTGGGCCCCTCCGCTTGCTGGTTGCCGCCGCCGCAAGCGGACAGCACGAAGGCCGCGACCAGTAAAAGGGCCACCAGGATCGAGGCGGCTTTGCGCTTCGGCACGTCCGGAAAGCCTCCTTATTGATGCCCTAGTCGGCTGGCGAGCCGGGTGCCGGCAACCCGGCTCGTCCAAACCCAGATGTTGTTTGGCGACCGGCGGCCGACTTCCTTCCGGTGGCGCGCGGAAAGTCGCCGGGAATGCGTGGGGCCGCGGGGCCTCCTCCGGCACCCCGCTCCGGTACCCCTGCCGGACGAACCGGCCCACGGCATCGCTCGGCGAACCAGCTTTGGTGCACCACCACCGTGGAGGGGAGGCAGTGGTGCACCGGGTCGCCGGATGCCCGCGGCCACCTTCGCGTCTAGTGTGGGCAAGAGGGCTTGGTCCAACCCCGCCCGGGCGGTGGCGATGGCGGGCAGGACGAGTGACCAGGACCGGAGAATGTCGGCGAGGGCAAAGACGAGGGCAACAATGACGAGGACAAAAATTGTGGACCGCATGGTGGCTTCACCATCCGGTCCTGGTTCCCGTAGTATTCCCTTACGCGCCAGCGGGCCGTACTGGCCCCCGTTCAAGAAATCCTTCTGTGGTGCGGCTTTCTTCACTGTGGGCGCGGGAGGACTCGAACCTCCGACCTCTTGAATGTGAGTCAAGCGCTCTAACCGCTGAGCTACGCGCCCGCCGTATGCTGCGGCGTCACAACGCCATTATAGTGGGCCGGCCGGTCATCGTCAAACGCCAGGGATGTGGGAACCTCCCGGCGCGACGCCGGGATCGGCGGGCAAAACCTTGCCGGGGTTCATGATCCCGTAGGGATCCAGCAAGGCCTTCAGCGCGGCCATGACCGCCACGCCGGCGGGGCCGTGTTCTTCCAATAAGTAATGGCGCTTGCCCAGGCCGATGCCATGCTCGCCCGTGCAGGTGCCGCCGCGCGCCAGGGCATCGCGCACGATGGCCTCGCCGGCCCGGCGGGCGCGCCGCACCTCTTCGGGATCCGCCGGGTCGACGGCGAAGAGCACGTGGAAGTTGCCGTCGCCGGCATGGGCGACGATGCCGGCCGCGAAGCCCAAAGTATCTACGGTGGCCCGCGCGTGACGAAGGGCGGCCGGCAGCTGGGACAGGGGCACGCAGACGTCGGTGCTGAGCTTCTTCCGTCCCGGCGCCACCGCGGTCACCGCCAGCCCGGCGTGATGGCGCGCGTCCCACAGGCGCTCGCGCCCGGCCGCGTCCCGTTCCACCGCAAAGTCCGTGGCGCCCCACCGGGCGCAGGCCGCCCGGCCGCGCCGCGCGTCACCCTCCACCGCCGCCGGCCCGCCGGACCATTCGAGGAACAGGGTGGGCTTTTCCGGGTAAGTGGTGCCGCGGTACGTATTCACCGCCGCCAGGGTCCGCTCGTCCAGGAGCTCGATGCGCGTCGCTGCCGGGCAGCGCCGGGTCACCTCCACGGCGGCCTGGGCGGCGGCCTCCAGGCTGGGGAAGACCGCCCGCGCCGCCACCACCGCCTCGGGCAGCGGATACACCCGCAGGGCCAGGGCGGTGATGACCCCCAGGGTACCTTCGGAACCGACAAACAGGGGCGTCAGATCCCAGTTGGGCAAGGCAACGCACCAGGAAGGCTTGAAACTCCGAGCGCCCGCCGCGACATCCGGCGAACCGCCTGTCACCCGCCCGCCTGGACCCAAGGAAGCCCCCAGCCGGTCCCCGCCACCCTCCCCGGCGCCCGCGGCCCCAGGCCGCTCCTGGCCGGCGCCCGTGGCCGCAGGACGCGCCTGGCCCGGCCACGTCGCGTCCACCCCCAGGGCAGCCGCCGGCCGCTGGGCCAAGCGGGCAAGGAGCCCCGTGCGCAGCACCCTGCCCCCCGCCAGCACCACCTCCAGCCCCAGCACCTGGTGCTTCATGGCGCCGTAGCGCAGGGCGTTGGTCCCGCTGGCGTTGGTGGCCGCCATGCCGCCCAGGGTGGCGTCGGCACCCGGGTCCACCGGGAAGAACAGGCCCTCCCGGGCGAGGTACGCGTTGAGGCGCGAGCGCCGGAGCCCGGGTTCGACCTGCACCACCCTTGCCTCGGGATCCAGGGCAATCACCGCGTCCATGCGCCCTAGATCCAGGCTGATGCCGCCGCGCACGGGAATCACATGCCCTTCCAGGCTGCTGCCCGCTCCGAAGGGAACGACGGGCACTCCCTCCGCCGCCGCCCAGCGCAGCACGGCCTGCACCTGTTCCGTGTTCTCCGGGTAGACCACCACGTCGGGATTGTGGGGCGGGTGGACCGTCAGGTCCCGGCCGTGCTGCTCCCGCTCCGACGCTCCCGCCCGTACCCGCCCGGCGCCCACCAGGGCGCGCAGCGCTGCGGCCAAACGATCGCCGTGCAGGCTCGCCACCCCACTCCCTCCCGCCACTCCGTGCGGCTCCCGCCGCTCCGTCCGCGACCCCCTCGCGGTCCCGGCACCCTGGGGGCGGCCCGGCCAGCCGCCCGCGGCAGCCCTCCGCCTAAACGGGCCCCAGGTCCCGCTCGATAAGGAGGACACAAACCCTACAAGGGTTCCATCATGTTCCAGGCGCGGCACGGCCCAGGGACGCAACCAGGAGTCGGTTGGGGTTCTTCGACAAGTTTCGGCAGCAGCTTACCGTGGGCAGCACCGGTGGCTGGTGCTTTACGGTAACCCGCGCCGGGCCTGGAACCGCCGGCCCGCCACGCCAGGGGAGGAAGAGGAATGCTTCGCGTTGCCGTGGACGCCGTCGCCCCCGGAGCCATCCTGGCGCGCACCCTTTACACCACCACGGGGCAGCCGGTGCTGCGGGCAGGCTTTCCCTTGAATGATTCGGTTCTCCGGCGCCTGCCCTCCTTCGGGATCCGGTTCGTCTGGCTGGACGAACCGGCCCTGGCCGGGCTTGCCCCCGAGGAACCCCTGTCCCAGGTGACCTTCCTGCTCGCCGTCGGCGTCCTGATGCAAACGGCCACAGCGGCGGCGGGCGGCGAGACCCGGCTTCCGGCTACCCTGCGCAGCCAGCTGGCGGACGTGGCGGCCCGGATCGCCGACGAGCTGGAGGCGGCCCCCGGCCTGCCGGGCTGGAAGGAATCTGGAACGGAACGGCCCGGCACCCGCACGCCCGGCCCGGACTGGCACGCCGCCTCCGGTGCCGGCGGCACCGGGGCGGTCCCCATGCCGCGGGAGCACGGCGCTTCGCCGGTCACCTCGGTCGACCCGGGCGCTCCGGCTCCCGGCGCCGCCTTGCCTTACCCTGTAGCGGGCAGCGGGCCCGAGGCGTGGGCGGTCACCGTCCTCAACCGTGCGATCCTGGCCGGGCGCCTCGCCCTGGCCGGTCCCTACCGGGGGCAGGTGCGGGATTTCGTCCTGGCCGCCCTGCTGCAGGATGCGGGCCTGTGGCGCATGCCGGGCGCCCCCTACCGCTGCGACCCGGTGGCGGCGCTGGACGGAACGCTGGGTCCACGGCCCGGCGGTCACGGTGGCTCCCCCGGCGGCGACACGGCGGGCCCCGCCGGCCCCGGCGGCGGGCCGGGTGGCCCTGGCCGCCTCACCGGCCGCGGCCAAGCCCCCGGCCACGACGACGCAATCCCGCAGGGCGGTGCCTTCACCCCCCGCTCCACCGCCACCGGCAGCCGCACCCCCGACCCGAGCGGCACCGCTCCCCACGCCGGCACCGCCGGTCACGTCGCCCTGACCCTGAACTGGCTCTCCGGTGTGGAACTGGGCGGCCTGGTTCGGGCCCTGATCGCCCAGCACCACGAGCAGCTGGACGGAGGCGGCTACCCGGAGGGCCTTCGCGATGACGCCTTCCACCCGGCGGCCCGGCGCATGGCCGCGGTCACCGCCTACACCCTGGCGGTGCAGGGCTGCCCGCACCGCTCCGGCTGGCTCCCCCATGAGGCGTACGAGTGGCTGCTGGCCGAAGGGCCCCGCCTGTGGGGAGCCGACGTGGTGGAGGAGCTGGCTGCCATCCTGTACCCTTATCCGCCCGGCACCCTGGTCCAGCTGGACGGCGGGCCCTGGGCCGTGGTGACCGGCTGTACCGGTGCCCGCCGGCTGCGCCCCCGGGTACGACTGCTGCCCGCCCGCTGGCAGCCGGAGACCGCCGCCCGGGAGGCGGCGGCAGGGGGGGGCGTGATCGACCTTCTCGAGCAGCGAACGCGGCAGATCACCGCCTGGGCGGTGGCCTGGCCGGCAACGGCGGCGGATGCTCCGGCACCTGCCGGCAAGGGGAGGTGAGAGAACGTGCGAGCCGAGTACATCCGCCCCTTCCTGGCGGCTGCCATCGACGTCCTCAAGGTGGACTTCGGCGTCGACCGGGTAGAACGGGGCGAGCTGCGCATCGAGACCAGCTACTACACCACCCAGGAAGTGACCGCCATCATCGGCCTGACCGGGGAGATCGAGGGAACGGCCATGTTCGGCACCACCAAGACCACGGCCCGCCGGATGGTGGAAGCGGTGACCGGCGTCCTGCCGCCCGTGTTCGACGAGATGGCCGAGAGCGCCTTCGCCGAGTTCGGCAACGTGGTGTCGGGCCGCGCCTCGATCCTGTTCGAGCAGCAGGGCTGGCAGTGCACCATCTCGCCGCCCACGGTGATCATCGGGCGCGGCGCCATCATCTCCAACGGCGGCATCCAGCGCCTGATCGTTCCCCTGGAGACCCCCCTGGGCGAGGTCCAGCTGGCCGTGGCCCTGCGGCCCGCCGGCCAGCCGGCCCGCGCCTGACGGAGGAGGCTATGCCGTGGCCAAGATCCTGGTTGCCGACGACGCGGCCTTCATGCGCATGCGCCTGTCCAACCTGCTGACCGAAGCGGGCCACACCGTGCTGGAGGCCACCAACGGCGCCGAGGCGGTCGAGCAGTACCGCCAGGAGCGCCCCGACCTGGTCCTGCTGGACATCACCATGCCCGTCATGGACGGTCTGGCCGCCATCGAGGCGATCCGCGGCATCGACCCCCAGGCGCGCATCGTGGTGTGCAGCTCCCTGGGCCAGCAGGCCATCGTGCTGAAGGCCATCCAGAGCGGAGCCCGGGATTTCATCGTCAAGCCCTTTCAGCCCGAGCGGGTGCTGGACGCCGTCAGCCGCGTCCTGGCGGGATGAACCGGCCCGCGCGGCGGGCGCGGGATGCACCGGCCCGCCGCCCACCGGCCGGTGGCGCGGGACCGCGGCGCCCGCCGCGAAGACAAAAGGAGGCCACCATCATGCGACGACCCCATCTGGGCGTGGGCGCCAAGCTATGGCTCGCCTTCGGGACCCTGCTGGTCCTCCTGGCGTTCATCGCCTACACCGGCATCACGGCCATCCAGCAGTTGATCACCCTCACCGGCGAGGTCGACCGCATCGGCCGCACCCTGACCCTGGCCGCCCAGGTGCGCGCCCTGGCGGCGGAACAGGCCTCAGCCGTCCGCGGGTTCCTCCTGACGGGTGACCCCGCCTACCGCAACGCCTCCCAGGAAGCGGCCACGGCCATGTCCCAGGCCCTGGCCGAGCTGCGCAACCTGGCCACCCAGGCCGGCACCCAGCAGGCCGTGGACGCCGTGGGCACCGCCGCCAACGCTTTCCAGCAGGCGGTCTCACCGGTCCTGGCCCTGCGCCCCACCACCCCCAGCGACGTCCAGCAGGCCCTGACCCGGGTGCGCGACCCCCAGGCGCAGCTGGACGCCGCCGTCGAGCAGCTGGTGGCCAACCGGGAAGAGCGCCACCAGCAGATCGTGGCGGAGCAGCAGGCCACCGAGGCGCGGGCCCGCCTGCTGATCTTCGGGCCCGCGGCAGCGGCCCTGGTCATCGGCCTGTTCATCGCCTCCACCCTGACCCGGTCCCTGACCCGCACCCTGCGTCAGGTGGTGCAGACGGCCCGGCGGGTGGCCGACGGCGACCTGACCGTGCCCCTCCTCAAGGTCCGCAGCCAGGACGAGATCGGGGAAATGGCCCAGGCCTTCAACGACATGCTGCGGGCGTTGCAGGAGCTGCTGCAGGCCGTCCAGGCTTCCAGCCGGGCCGTGCTGGTTTCGGCCCGCGAGCTGAGCGAGGCCGCCGAGCAGTCGGCCCAGGGCGCCGCGGAGGCGGCCCAGGCCGTCAGCCAGGTGGCGGCCGGGGTCACCGAGCAGGCCCAGGCCTCCGACGAGATGCGCCAGGCGATCGAACAACTGCGCCAGACCACCGAGCAGATCGCGACCGGCGCCCAGCAGACCGCCGGCGAGATCCAGGCCACGTCCCACCTGCTGGACCAGATGAACCGGGCCGTGGAGTCGGTGGCCACCAGCGCCGGCCGGGCCCGGGAGCGGGCCGAGCAGGCGGGCAGCACCGCCGACCAGCGGGCCGAGGTCGTGCGCCAGACGCTGGACGTCATGGGCGCCATCCGCCGGGCGGTGGGGGAGTCGGCAGACCGGCTGCGCAACCTGGAGCAGCTTTCTTCCCAGATCGGCGAGATCACCCAGGTGATCTCCAGCATCGCCGAGCAGACGAACCTGCTGGCCCTCAACGCCGCCATCGAGGCCGCCCGGGCCGGCGAGCACGGCCGCGGCTTCGCCGTGGTGGCCGACGAGGTGCGCAAGCTGGCGGAGCGGTCCGCCGTCTCGGCCCGGGAGATCACCGGCCTGATCGACCGGATCCAGGCGGGTACCGCCGCCGTGGTCCAAGCCATGGTGGCCGCCACGGACCAGGTGGAACGGGGCGGCGTCATGGCCGGCCAGACGGGCGAGGCGCTGCAGGCGGTGCTGGAGGCCGTTCAAGCCGTGGTCGACGATGTCCGGGGCATCGCCTCCACTGCCGCCGACCTGCGGGCCAGCACCGAGCAGGTGGTCCGGGCCTTCGACGCCGTGGCCGCAGTGACGGAAGAGAACACCGCCGCCACGGAAGAGATGGCGGCGGGCGCAACCCAGGCGGGCAAGTCGGTGGAACGGGTAGCCGCCGTGGCCCAGGAAAACGCCGCCGCGGCGGAGCAGGTCTCGGCTGCCGTGGACCAGCTCAAGGCCGCCGCCGAGCGGGTCGCCCGGTCGGCCGGCGACCTCAACCAGGTGGTAACCCGCATGGAACAGCACGTGAGCCGCTTCAAGCTGGCGGCCGGCGCGTCAGGATCTGCCGGCGTCCCCGCTGCGGGCGTCGAGGCCGCCCCGGCCCTGGCCGGGGCCATGGCGGCGGTGGCGTCCGGGACCGCCGGTCCGGGAGGCGAGGGCCATGGCCGCTGACGGGCCCCGCAGGCCGGAGGCGACCGCCCAGGAGCCGCGGGTGCTGGTCCTCTTCCGCCTGGCCGGTGAGGACTATGGCATCGATGTGGGCTGCGTCCGGGAGATCATCACCTGGCAGCAGCCCACTCGGGTGCCCCGCACCCCGCCCTTCGTGGAAGGGATCATCAACCTGCGGGGACACATCATCCCGGTCCTGGACCTGCGCCGCCGCCTGGGCCTGCCCGAAGGGTCGCGGGAGCGCAGCACCCGCGTCGTGGTGGTGGAACTGGACACCACGGTGGTGGGCCTGGTGGTCGACGCCGTGTCCGAGGTGGTGCGCCTGCCCGCCGGCACCATCGAGCCGCCGGCCGAGGTCCTGGCGGTGGACGCCAGCTTCATCGAAGGGATTGCCCGCCACGGGGACCGGCTGATCCTGGTCCTGCAGCCCGGCCAGGTGCTGGCGCCGGCGGAATGGCAGGCCGTCCAGGCGGTACAGGTAGCGGAGGCGGCGCCTGCCGCAGCCGCGGCCGGGGGCGCGGATTCCCTCGACGAAGCGGGAGCCGGCGACACCGCGGAAGGGCCGGTCCGGCCCGTCCCCGAGGCCGCAGCGGGACCCGCTGAACCTCGCCGGGACGGGCCTGCCCCGGCCGGCGAGGAGGTTGCCGCAGGGTCTGGGCTGGAAACTCCGGCCGGCGCCGTCCCTGCGCCGGCTCCCCGGCCCGGCCGGCTTCCCGTGGCCGGCGCTGGCGCCCCCGCACCCGGACCGCGCCCGGTCCATGCAGAGCAACCCGGGGACGCGGCGGAACCGCCGGGGACGGCCGGGGGGATGGTCCGGTGACCGGCGATCCCTGGCTGGACCTGAGCGACGAGGAGCGGCAGCTGTTCCTGGCCGAGGGCGGCGAGCTTTTGGATCAGCTGGAGGCCGGGCTGCTGGATCTGGAGACGGGGCAGGCGGGACCCGGCACGGTGCACGCCGTCTTCCGGGCGGCCCATACCTTGAAGGGCTCCGCCGCCACCGTGGGCCTGGACGGCATGGCCCAGCTGACCCACGCCATGGAGAACCGCCTGGACGCCTGGCGCCAGGGTCAGGCGGCGCCGGCCCCGGGTGAGATCTCCCGGTTGCTGGCTGCGGTCGACAGCCTGCGGGCCATGCTGGCCGCGGTGGCGGCCGGGAACACCCCCCCGCCACCGCCGGCCGAGTTGGTGAGCGCCCTGGCCTCCCCGCCGCCGCCAGACGCGGCCGCGCCCCTGGAGGAACCCGCGGCCGGAACCGCCGCAGCCGGTCCTGCCCGCTGGCTGGTGGAGGCCGAGCTGGACCCGGCCTGCCTGATGCCCGCCGTGCGGGCGCTGCAGGTCCTGCTGGCCCTGGAGGAACAGGCCACCCTGGTGGCCTCGGAGCCGCCCCGGGACGGCCTGGAGGCGACCTGGGCAGGGAACCGGGTCCGGGCCTGGGTCGAGGACACCGGCCCGGCGGAGAGGCTCCAGCAGATGGTGGCCGCCGTGCCCGACGTGGCGGCCGTCCGGGTCGTTCCGGCCGAAGGCGGCCGGCAACCTGCTCCGGCTCCCGCCGGAGCCCCGCTCCAGGACCCGGGTGCGGCGCCCCGCCCGGCGGGAGCGGTTCATGCGCCCGCTGCGGCGAACGCCGTTCCCACCGGCGAAGGGGCCGAGCCGGAAGGTCCTGTGTTGGCCGGGCTCCCGGACCCGGCGCCCGCGGGTGCGGCCGCCGGCCCGCTCGCTGCCGGCCGCCCGGCACCCGCACCCGCCGGTGAGGACCGCACCATTCGGGTCGATGTCGCCCTGCTGGACCGGCTGCTGAATCTGGTGGGCGAACTGGTGGTCGAACGCGGTCGCCTGGGCCAGCTGGGGCAGGAGCTGGGCCGGCGGCCCGCCGTGCACGACCTGGCCGACGAGCTCTTCCGGGTCACCGGCCAGATCGCCCGCATCACCGGTGCCCTGCAGGATGCGGTCTTGCAGGCCCGCATGCTGCCCGTGGCCCGGATCTTCCGGCGCTTCCCCCGGCTGGTCCGCGACCTGGCCCTGATGCTTGGCAAGGAGGTGGAACTGGAGCTGGTGGGCGAGGACACCGAGCTGGACCGTACCCTCCACGAGGTGGTGGCGGACCCCCTGCTCCACCTGGTGCGCAATGCCCTGGACCACGGCATCGAGGCCCCGGAGGAGCGAAGGCGGGCCGGCAAGCCCGCCACCGGCCGGGTGCGGCTGGTGGCCGCCCGGGAAGGGCATCACGTGCTCATCCGGGTGGAAGACGACGGCCGGGGCCTGGACCCCCAGCGGCTGCGCCGGGCGGCAGTGGAAAAGGGGCTGATTTCCCCGGACCGGGCGGCAGCCCTCAGCGACCGGGAGGCCTTCGACCTGATGTTCCTGCCCGGTTTCAGCACCGCCGCCCGGGTGACGGGTGTTTCCGGCCGGGGGGTGGGCCTGGACGTGGTCCGCCAGCGCCTGGAGCAGGCGGGTGGCCGGGTGGAGGTGCACAGCCGCCTGGGCCAGGGCACGGCCTTTACCCTGGTGTTGCCGCTGACCCTGGCCACCCTGCGAGCCCTGCTGGTGGAGGTCGGCGACTACGTTTATGCCCTGCCCCTGTCCGATGTGGGCGAGGCGGTACGGGTGACGCCCGGCGAGCTCCGTTCCCTGCAGGGCCGGTGGGTGACCACCGTCCGCGGCCAGGTGGTGCCCCTTCTCTGGCTGCGCCAGTTCGGCGACCCTCGCTTCGGGCCGCAGCCCGGGGACGAGCCGCTGGTCGCCGTGCTGGTGGAGCGCCGGGGCCAACCCATCGGCCTGGTGGTCGACCGCCTGCTGGGCGAGCAGGAAGTGGTGGTAAAGGGGCTAGGAGAACTCCTGGCCGGAACCCGGGGGCTCAGTGGCGCCACCATCCTGGGCGACGGGCGGCTGGCCCTCATCCTCGACACCCCGACCCTGGTGGCGGAGCTGGCCGCCGCCGCGGCCGGTCCGGCGGCCGCCCGCGCCGGGGAGGGGGGTCCGCCGCGATGAGGGCACCTTCCCCCATCCGGGTGCTGGTGGTCGACGATTCGGCCTTCATGCGCCGTGTCCTGACCCGTATCCTGGAGAGCGACCCCGCCCTGCAGGTGGTGGGAACGGCCCGGGACGGCCTGGAGGCGGTGGTCCGGGCGGCCTTGCTCAAGCCGGACGTCATCACCCTGGATGTGGAGATGCCCCGGCTGGACGGCCTATCGGCCCTCCCCCAGATCCTGGCCGCCCACCCCTGCCCTGTGGTGATGGTCTCCAGCCTGACCCAGCAAGGTGCCCAGGCCACAGTGCGTGCCCTGGCCCTGGGAGCCGTCGACTTCGTAGCAAAGCCCTCGGGCGCCATCTCCCTGGACCTGGACCGGGTAGCGGCCGAGCTGGTTGCCAAGGTGAAGGCTGCGGCGTCCGTTCCGCCGGAACGGCTGGTGGTGGCAGCTGGTGGGGGCAAGGGGAATGCGGCCAAAAGGTCCCCCACCCTGGGGGCTGGCCCGGCCGGGTCGGCCGGCGGCCGGGCAGCCGGGATACCGCTGTCCTTCCCGCTCAAAAAGGACGGTGGCCGCACCACAGCTCCCGGGCCGTCCCGTGACGGCATGGCGCTGGACCGCCGACCCCCGGCACCGGGACCTGCCCCCGGGAAGCAGCCAGGACCGGCTCCGCTCGCGGGAGGCAGGACCGCCGGCGGGCATCTGGGCACCCCCTCTGCCGGGCGCCCCAGCGCGTCTGCGGGCCAGCCTGTGGGCAGGCCCCCCGCCGGCCGGCGGCTGTCCCATCTCGTCCTGATCGCTTCGTCTACGGGCGGTCCCGGAGCGCTCTACCGGCTGCTGGGCGCCCTTCCTGCCGGCCTGCCGGCGGCGGTGGTGATCGTGCAGCACATGCCGCCCGGGTTTACTCGAGCCCTGGCCGAGCACCTGGACGCCACCAGCGGCCTCGCCGTGGCCGAGGCGTGGGAGGGCGCGCCGCTCTGTGATGGCTGGGCCTGGGTTGCCCCGGGCGATTACCACCTGCTGGTCACCACGGCGGGCACCCTGCGACTCGACCAGGGGCCGCCGGTCCACGGGGTGCGCCCGGCGGCGGATATCACCTTCGCCTCGGTTCCTGAGGAACTGGCCCGGCGGGCGGTGGTGCTGGTCCTCACGGGCATGGGGGCCGACGGCGCCCGGGGCGCCCAGCAGCTGCACCAGCGGGGCGCCCGGGTCTGGGTCCAGGACGCCGCCAGCTGCGTGGTGCCCGGGATGCCCGGCGCCACTGCGGCCCTGGGCGTGGCCGAGCGGTCAGGGACCCCGGAAGAACTGGCCGCCTGGCTCGTGGAAGCCCTGGCCGGCGGCGGCGAGCCGGCTCCATGAGGCCGTGACGTCGTGGGGCGAGGATCGGGCCGGCCAGCACCGCCGGCGGGGCATGGCAAAAGGGATGACCCGGGCAACGAAACCAGCCTGGGTAACGAATCGGGCCCGAATCGCTGCGGGTGCGGTCCCGGCACGCAGTATGGCCAGGCCGTCCCGCCGGGAGGCCCGCAGGGATCGGGACGGCAGCGGGCTGGAGGGACCGGGCCACAGGCGACAGGCCTGGAGGGGGAACCGGTGAGACATGGTGGAACGGCCATGGCGTGAGGGCAGCACGGCCCGAAGGCATGTGCCCGGGAACGCGGAACCCGGCGACCCCGGCCGCAACGGCGGCCCCGGCGACCCCCACTTCGCGGTGCTGGCCGCCGCCGCGCGCCAGGTCCTGGGCATCGACCTGGATGCCTACCGGTCCCGGCAACTGGAACGGCGCCTGCAGTTCTTCCGCGAGCGTCACGGCCTGCAGGACAATGCGCACCTGGCCGCCCGCCTGCGCGACGACCCTGGCCTGGCCCGCCAGTTCGCCGATTTCCTGACGATCAACGTCTCGGAATTCTTTCGCAACCCGGACCGGTTCGAGGTGCTCAGGGACCGCTTCCTGCCGGCCCTCTTGCGCCGCCGCTCGCCGCTGCGCATCTGGAGCGCCGGCTGTTCCATCGGAGCCGAGATCTACTCCGTGGCCATCCTCCTGCAGGAACTGGACCCCACGGGCCACCACGAGCTCCTGGGCACCGACATCGACGGGGCCGCCCTGGAACGGGCCCGCCAGGGCGTGTTTGAACCCCTGGAAGTGCGGGCGGTTCCGCCCGCCTTGCTGCAGCGTTATTTCCGCCCCGAGGGCCAGGGGTGGGTCCTGCGGCCGGAGATCCGCCACCGGGTGCGGTTCGCCCGGCACGACCTGATCACGGACCCCTACCCGGGCGGCTGGGATTTGATTCTCTGCCGCAATGTGGTGATCTACTTCACGGAAGAGGTGAAGCGGCGCGTCTGGACATCCCTGGCAGGCAGCCTCCGCCCGGGCGGCATCCTGTTCATCGGCGGCAGCGAGAGCCTGTACGGCGTGGCGGGAACGGGCCTGCGCTACCTCACCCCTTGCTTCTACACCCGGGACGAACCGGTCTCCAGCGAGGCCGTACCCGCCACCCGGCCCGGCCCGGCAGGGTCCCCGTCCCTTCCGCCCCGCCGGTGACGGCCCGTCTGCGGGTGATCCGCCAGGGCCGGGCCGCCGCCCCGCGTGTTTCGCCGCTTTCGGAGCCAGGACCGTCAGGCCGCGGCCGCCGGTGCCCGGGACCGGCCCCCGGCCAGATGCAAGGCCACCGCCGCCGCCCCCAGCACCAGTCCCGCCAGGTCGACGTGCGAGCCGGGATACATCAGCGCCATCCCCCCGGCCACCAGCAGCACCCGCTCGTACCAGCGGGCCGGTCCCCGCAGCCAGCCCGCCACACCGGCCACCAGGGCCGCCAGACCGGCGACCGCCGTCAGGGTCGCCCGCAGCACGGCCAACCCGGGCCCGTCCAGCAGCAGGTTCATCCCGGCGGGACTCAAGGTGAAGAGGAATGGAACCAGGAAGGCCGGCAGGGCGTACCGCCACGTCAGCCACATGGTGCGGAAGGGATTGCCGCCCGTGATGGCAGATACGGCGAAGCAGGACAGCGCCGTCGGCGGCGAAACCTCCGAGAGGACGGCATAGTAGAAGGTGAACATGTGGGCCGCCGGTTCGGGAACCCCCACCTGGACCAGGGCCGGTGCCACCGTCACCGCGGCCACGATGTAGGAGGCGGTGATGGGCAGGGCCAGGCCCAGCAGGAGGAGCACCACCGCCGACAACAGCAGGGTGGGGACCAGCTGCCCGCCCGACAGCGCCAGCACCAGGGAGGAGAACTTGAGGCCCAGCCCCGTCAGGTTCAATACCCCGACGATGATGCCGGCCACGGCGGTGGTGGCCACCACCGACAGGGCGGACCGGGCTCCCCGGTCCAGCGCCTCGACCAGCTTGCGGGGTGTCAGGGCGGTATCCCGCCGCAGGTAGGAGACGGCCACGGCCAGGGCCATCGACCACATGACGGCGTAGGCCGCCGTATATCCTGCCAGCAGGAACGCGACGATGGCGACCAGCGAGGTCAGGTGAAACCCGTACCCGCGCAGGAGGCGCCCCAGCGGCGGCGCCTCGGCCACCACCGGCCTGACCGCTCCCCGCGCCGCATCCAGCTCGATCATCAGCAGAATGCACAGGTAGTAGAGGACGGTCGGCACCACGGCCCAGCGGATGACATCCAGGTAGGACACCCGCAGGATCTCGGCGATGATGAAGGAGGCCGCCCCCAGGATGGGCGGTGAGATCACGGCACCGATGCCGCCCGCGGAGAGCAGGGCGCCGGCCCGCTCGGCACTGTATCCGGCCCGCCGGAGCAGGGGCCAGGTGATGGCTCCCAGGGTGACCGCCGTGGCGACCCCGCTGCCCGACGGGCCGCCCAGCAGGAAGGAGGCGGCTGTGACCGCCCGGCCAGGACCCGCCCGGTGACGGCCCACCAGGGCCAGGGACAGGTCCACGAAGAACCGGCCCGCGCCGGAAGCGTCCAGCAGCGCCCCGTACAGGGTGAAGAGAATGATGAAGGTGGCCGACACGCCCAGCGGGACGCCGAAGATCCCCTCCAGGGAGAGGTACATCTGGCCGATCAGCCTGGAAAAGCTGTAGCCGCCGTGCCCCCACATGCCGGGGAAGTAGGGCCCCAGGAACCCGTAGGCAAGAAACGCCACGGCCAGGAGAGGCAGCACCCAGCCCGTGGTCCGCCGGGCCGCCTCCAGCACCAGGAGCAGGGCCAGCGTGCCCAGCACCAGGTCCGGTGTCTCCGGGCGAATGATGCGGTAGGCCACCTCCCGGTAGAAGACCACCAGGTACGCCATGGTGACCACCGCCAGCAGGGCCAGGACGCCGTCGACCCACGGGATGCGGTGGCGGTCCTGCCGCCCCGAGGCAGGGTACAGCAGCAGGATCAGGGCCAGGCCGAAGCCCAGGTGGATGGCCCGCATGGGATGGGCCGGGATGTATGCGAAGGTGGCCCAGACGTGGTAGAGGGCCATGACCACCGCCAGGACCCGGATCACCACCGCCAGCGGTCCCCGGGGCCGGCGGGTCACCCCTTCATAGCGCTCGACCAGTTCGTCCACGTCATCGGAACCCGGCACCGGTCCCGGCGCCACCGCCGGCGCTGCCTCCCGGGCCCTCACCGGCCCGATGCCTTCCGCTCCGTCCCTCGCCATGCCGCGTCCCCCTTGCCTGCCTCTGGGGCCGTCACTCTGTGCCGGCCCGCCGCTCACCGTCCATCCTCGGCCCTGCCGTCCAAACCTTGCTGTGCGCACCTTCTGCCCGGATGCCGATGACGGCCGTGCCCCCGTCTCCCACCAGGCTGTAGAGGGGCAGGCACCGGTCGCCCACCACCAGGGACCGCCGGCCGGTGACCGTGGCCCGCACCTGGAGGGTCCCAGCGGGTTGCGGGACCGTCCCGCCCGCCCCCGGCTGCCCCAGCAGCCGGTTCGCCGCTTGGGGAATCAGGGGCATCTTCAGCGAGAGCCGGTACCACGGAACCGAGTTCCAGGTCCCACCCGCCAGGCGAGTCCTCCCCGCCGCGCCGGACGGGACGGGGACAGCCCCGCCGGCCTGGGCCTGCTGCCGGTTGGCCTGGGCGCCGCCCGTCCCGGGACAGGCCAGGGCCGGGGCCGCGGCCATGGGCTCGAGCCTCGCCCTTGCCCCCAGCCCGTCCCCGTAGTACCACGCGATGTCCGGCGTGGGGGCTTCCACGGCGACCAGTTCCAGCCCCCGCCCCGTCACCCGGAACCGCTCGCGCACGGGAACCCGGAACATGGAGTGGCGGTACTCCAGAACCACCTCCTGGCCTGGCGCCACCGGCCAGCGGGCCAACGGTGCGGGCGGCCACCGCTGCGGGGACCCCCCGGCCAGGCCTGGTAACCGGCCGGGGGCAGCGGTCATGCCGCCCTCCGGCCCCACCGCCCGCACCTCCAGCCACCAGCGGGGCTCGCCGGCGCTGATTGCCTGCCAGAAAAGGAGCCCGGCCAGGGTCACCGCCAGGAGGCCCGCCCGAGCCGCTGCCCAGGGCAAGGCGGCCCGGTGGCGCACCGGTCCCGCCGCCGGGGCCGGTTCGTCCGCATGGCGTGCGGCCTCAGCGGTTCCAGGCACCCTGTTCCTGGTAGTAGCGGATGGCACCGGGGTGATACTCCACCACCTGGCCCGTCACGGCGTTCTCCAGGGTGAGCTTCTCGGCCTCGGGGTGGACGGCAACCAGCTCGTCCTTGTGCTCGAAAAGGGTCTTGAGGATGTCGTAGGCCCGCTGCTCGTCCATGCCGGCAGGGACCAGGAGATAATTGGGCACGGCGACGGTGGGCGTGTCTTCCTTCACGTCACCGCTGTAGGCACCGGCGGGGAAGATGTCTTCAACGTAGACGGCGCCGTACTTCTGGACCAGGTCGTCCACCACTTCGCCCATGGGCACGATGTAGATGTCAAGCCCCGGCGTGTTCGCCAGGTCGCTCACGGCGCCCGTGGGATAACCGCCCGACCAGAAGAAGGCGTCGATGCGGCCGTCGCGCAGGGCATCGGCGGACTCCTGGACGCCCAGGAACTCCCGCTGGACGTCGGTGTCCGGGTCCAGGCCCGCCGCCTCCAGGATGCGCAGGGCCGTCACCTCGGTGCCGCTGCCGGGGGCGCCCGTGGAGACCCGCTTCCCCTTCAAGTCCGCCAGGGTGCGGATGCCCGAATCGGCCCGGGTGACCAGGTGATTGTAGTTGTTGTAGAGGACGGCCAGCGCTTTCACGGGCTGCGGACCGTCAAAGGGGTCCTGTCCCTGGACGGCCAGGTAGGCGGTATCCGCCAGGCTGAAGGCCAGTTCGGCGTCGCCCTGGGCCAGGAGCAGGATGTTGTCGACCGATGCCGAGGTGACCTCCGCGACGGCGTTGACACCCGGAAGGTGCTTGGACAACACGTCGGCCATGGCCCCGCCGTAGATGTAATACACCCCTCCGGTCCCGCCCGTGGCGATGCGGATCTGGCCCCCCTGGGCGCTGCCGCCGCCGCTGCCGGCCGGTGTGCCGGTGCCGCCGCAGCCGGCCAGCACCGCCGCCACCAGCGCGAGGACCAGGAACGGTACCGCCCTCCGCACGGTGAACCGCCACCGCATGCCCATCCCTCCCAGCTTCCTCCGGACCGGCCGCCGGAGGCCTGTCCAGACGCGTTCTCGCGACGGGATTCGGCACGGTGGGGAACCGTTCCTGCCACGTGGCAGCTTGCCTTACATTTATTGCCATGATGCCGCGGCCGGTGCCGGCCGGCCAGGCCATCCATTGGATCGTCCCGGCCAGGGTGCCGGGGGGTGCCCGTAGCGCGGTACCGGTGCCGGCGGAACAGGCGCGACCCATCCGGCAGGTGCCGCGGGCGGAATGGCCCACCCGACAGGCACCGCGGGCGGCGCGGCGGGCACGGCGGGCATGGCCGGAGTGCCCGGGACGGGCGGCTCCACCGTCCGGGCCGGGCCCATCGCCCGGAGCGCCTCCACGGTGCCGGCATCGAGGCGCTGGATCACCGCCACGATCAGCCGGGCCGCTTGTTCCAGGTCGGAGAGATGCAGGATGGAGCCATGGCTGTGGATGTAGCGCACCGGGATGCCGATGGACAGGGTCGGTACGCCCGTCGAGGCCGTGTGGATCTTGCCGGCGTCGGTGCCGCCGCCCGGCATCACGTCGAACTGGATGGGAATGCCGTGGTCGCGGGCCGTGTCGACCACCAGGTCCCGCAGCCGCAGGTGGGGGATCATGCTGGCGTCGTAAAGGGAGATGGCCGGCCCTCCACCCATCCGGCAGGAAGCCGGCAGGCGGCTCCGGTCGATCCCCGGCGTATCGGTGGCCACCGTGGTGTCGATCACCAGGGCCACGTCGGGCGCCACGGCCCGGACGCTGGTGGTGGCCCCGCGCAGGCCCACCTCTTCCTGGACGGTGGCCACCGCGTAGACGGTGTTGGGGTGCGGCACCGTAGCGAGCCGGCGCAGCACCTCCACCAGGATGACGCAGCCGGCCCGGTTATCCCAGGCCTTGGCCAGGAAGGCCCCGGGCGGCCCCAGGGGCTCGAAGGCGCTGGCCGGCACCACGGGGTCCCCCGGGCGAATGCCCAGCCCTTCGGCCTCCTGGCGGCTGGTCGCACCCACGTCGATGAACATGTCCCGCATGTCCACCGGGCGGCTGCGTTCCTCCTGCGGCAGGATGTGGGGCGGCTTGGCGCCGATGATGCCGGTGACCGGCCCGCGGGCCGTGTAGATGCGCACCCGCTGGGCCAGCATCACCTGGCTCCACCACCCGCCGATGGGCTGGAACCGTATGAACCCGCCCTCGTCGATGTGGCTCACCATGAACCCGATCTCGTCCATGTGGGCCGCCAGCATGACCCGCGGCCTCGCGGCCCCTCCGGGCCGCTCGGCGATCAGCGAGCCCAGGTTATCCGTCTCCAGGCGGGGGGCCAGTTGCCCCAGATGCCGGGCCAGCACCTCCCGCACCGGAGCCTCGTAGCCGGAGACGCCCGGCGCCTCCGCCAGCTCCCGCAGCAACGTCCAGCCTGCGGTCATGGCGACACCTCCCGGGCGTAACGTGCGCCCGCGGTGGCACGGTTATCCTCCGGTACCCACGGCCGCCGATGCCCACACCCGTGTCGCGGCCGCGCCCCGGCATAGCAGGGGAGGCCCCCCTGCTCGAATAGGGTGTTTTCGTGCCCCCGGATGACCCGGGAAGGAACACCTGCCTCCGGCCGGCCCGTCCCCGCCCGGGAGCGGCAGCCGGCGGGAATGCGGGGGGATCCGGTCGCTGCCGGGGCGTCCCGCCCCACGGGGGCCGGGAAGGAGGGAAAGATGTGGCGGATCTCTACGACCTGACCGACCGGGAGCTGCAGGTGGCCCGGCTGGAGATCGAGCGGCGCCAGAAGTCGGCGGTGGTGGCCTGGCTGTTGTGGCTCTTCCTGGGCGGCCTGGGCGGCCACCGCTATTACCTGGGGCCGGTCTGGCAGGGCATCCTGATGACCGTGACACTGGGCGGCTTGGGCTTCTGGGCCCTGATCGATGCCTTTTTCATCCCGCGGCGCCTGCGGGCGGTCAACAAGGCCGTGGAAGAGGCGGTCGTGCGGGACATCCTGGCTCGACGGGGCCAGGACGGCCGGGCGCCGGTGGCCTCCCCGGCCGGCTGATCCCTCCGGGGCCTGCGGGCCTCAGCCGGCGGGCCCTCCATGGCGGGCGGCCGGGCCGGGCCGGACGAACCCGGCCCGGCCGCTTGTGGCCGGACCCGGGGCCGGTGGGCCGGTTGACGCCGCATGGCCTGCGGGTGAAACTGGTGGCAAGCCAAGGAACGGCAAGGACCGGCGCCATCTCCGGCAACGCCCGGGAAGGCGCCGGGAGTTGCGGGAAAGGGGGTGCGACCGGTGAGCCGGCTGGTCCGCCACGATCGCAACCGCCCCTATGAGGTGCGGCCCGAGGGAGCGGAGAAGAGCATCTGGATCTGCGCCTGCGGCCTGTCGAAGAACAAGCCCTTCTGCGACGGTTCCCACAAGCGTACCCGGGACGAGAAAGAGGGCGCCCTCTACATCTACGACGACGAGGGCCGCATCGAGGTCCAGTCCATGTACTGAGCCGGTGGACGGGCCCTGCGCCGGCCCGCCGCGGCTTCCACCACCGCTGGGGGCCCATGGCGAGGCGACTGCAGAAGGTGGAGCGCCTCCTGCCGGCCCGCCCCGGGCCGGCAGGAGGACCGGAAACCGTCGGCGGGCGGGACGGTCGCCGGCGGCAGGCCCGGCGTCCCCGCGGCGGTCCGGCGGTGCCAGGCGCCCGCCGGCCGCGTCCCGCCGCTGCGTCGTCTCGCGCCGTCAGGGCTTCTGGGCCACCAGCAGCACCCGCCGCTTGATGTAGACCCATCCTTCGGGGCCTTGCGTCACCACCCGCTCCCGCACGGCCGCTTCATCCCGCTGCCAGCGGTCTTCCAGCTGGGCCAGCACCCCCGGCTCCGGGGCGACGGGATAGAGCCACCGATCCAGCGGCATAGGCTCCACCAGGACCTCCAGGCGTTCCAGCTCAAGCCTGGCCCCTTCCAAGACGCCCGCCCAGCGGCCCGGCGTCAGGGCTTCGACGTGGGAGGCATCCCGGATCCGCTCCAGATCGTTGAAGAGGGCAGCTGCTTCCGGATCGGCGGGCGGCGTCATGTCCACCACCCCCAGGCGGCCGCCGGGGCGGAGGACCCGGGCCATCTCGGCCACAGCGGTCACCACGTCGCCGAAGTGGTGGGCTGCCCGCCGGCAGGTGACCAGGTCGAAGGACCCCTCCGGAAAGGGCAGGGCGTGGACATCGCCGGTGACGAACCGGGCGTTCTGCACTCCCCGGGCTTCCGCCTCCCGGGCAAAGGCCTCCGCCATGGCCGGGGTGGCATCGAGGCCCACGACCTCCGCCACCTGGGGTGCGAAGGTCAGGCCGGTGTGACCTGCAGCCGTGGCCACGTCCAGCAAGCGCTGGTGGGGCTGGGGGTCGAGGGCCGCGACCAGGGCGAACAGGTCGGCCCCGGCCCGGTGCCCCGGGCTCTGCCGGTACGCCTCCGCATGCCGGCCGAAGAAGGCCTGAACCGCTGCCAGTTCCCCACGCCGCTCTCCCCCTGGATCGCCATCACCCTGCCGCCCGCCTGCCACCTCAAAGCCCCGTTCCATCGGGGCACCCCCTCTCCCTTCGGGCCGGCAACCGGTTCCTCCCGTGCCGAAACCCGGGTACCATGGTACCACGGCGCTTGTCCGCCGGTCTGCCCCGCCCGTCCCGGGCGGGTCGGCAACCGGACCCTGCCCCGTACCGCACCGCAGGGGGCACCGCCCGGCCGGGGCCGCCGGGGCGGGAGGGTGAGAAACCAAGCTCACGGGAGGGACGACCTTGGCCAACCTGGCGTTCGTCCACGGCTTTCTGGGACCCATCGTGTTCGCCTTCGCCGTCATGCGGGTGATCTGGACGGGATACCGGCTGCTGGCCGGGCGCGACCTGCCGGCCCATCGCCTGGTGGGAGGCCTGTCCGTGGGCCTGTTCGACCTGCAGGCCTTGCTGGGCATCATCTTGCTGGTGACGCTGGGCTTCGGGACCGTGGGCTGGCAGCACCCTGCCCTGATGCTGGCCGCGGCCGTCCTGGCCCACATGAGCGTGGCCGCCGGCCGGCGAGTGGAGGGGCGGGCGCCTGGACCTTTCGTGCTCGCCCTGATCAGCGTGGTGCTGGTGACCGTGGCCTATCCTGCGCCGTGAGCCACGCGCCGCGAGCCGCGGGACGGCAGGCGGATCCCGGGTGGAACGCCCCGCACCGGATTGGGCGGGTGGCAAGGAGGACTTTCATGGCAAGGGCCTGGCGCAACCTGTACGTTTTTCTGATGGTCGCCTGGTTCGGGGTGATGGTCTACTACACGTTCATCCTGACGCCCACCCTGACCCGCGCCTTCCCCGGCGACTTCGGCACCATCGTCGCCACCCTCTTCCCGGGCTACTTCCGGCTGGGAGAGGTCCTGGGCCTGGTCGCCGCCCTGGCCGCTTGGATGGAGTTCCGCAGCCAGCGCCGCCAGCCCGGCGGCCCGGACGCTCCCGGGGCAGGCTGGCGGCTGGCGGCGGGGCTCATGGCCCTGGCGCTGGTGATCGTCAACCGGGAAGCGGTGCTGCCGGCCGCCCATGCCGCCCGTGGGACGGCCGCTTTTGGGCCGCTGCACGGCATCTCCATGGCCGTCAACCTGGCGACGGCCGCCCTGGCCCTGTTCGGCGGGGCCGGCGGGCTTCTCGCGCCCGCCGCCTCGCGCCCCGGGCGGATCGCCGGGACGAACCGGCGCTGACGGCGGCCCGGTGCGCCCTTAACGCCGCCCATACCCCCGGAGCCGCCCGCCGGCGGCCGGCTCCGGGCCGGCGCGACGGGACCAGGACGTGACCAGGAGGCTGCCACCAGGGGCCTGCTGGCATCCCGGGTCGGTCAGCAGCCTGGGCTCCGGCCCCACCGTGCGGCCTCGCCGCGGCCGGGTTCGTCCCGCCGGGCCCGGGCGGCGATGGCTTCGATGTAGGGCGGGCGCAAGATCCCGCGGTCGGTCACGATGGCGGTGATCAGGGAGGCGGGCGTGACGTCGAAGGCCGGGTTGAAGACGGGTGTGCCCGCTGGTGCCCACCGGACGCCGCCGAAGCCCGTCACTTCCTCCGGGTTTCGCTCCTCGATGGGGATGCCGTCGCCCGACGGCAGGCTGGGATCGACGGTGGACCAGGGTGCCACCACATAGAAGGGAATCCCGTGGTGACGGGCCAGCACGGCCAGCATGCGGGTCCCGATCTTGTTGGCCGTATCCCCGTTGGCGGCGATGCGGTCGGCGCCCACCAGCACGGCGTCGACCCGCCCGGCCGCCATCACCGCCGCGGCCGCGCCGTCGACGATCAGGGTGTGGGGAATGCCTTCCTTCTGCAGCTCCCAGGCGGTCAGGCGGGCGCCCTGCAACACGGGCCGCGTCTCGTCGACCCACACGTGGCGCAGCCGCCCCTGCCGCCAGGCGGTGCGGATCACGCCCAGGGCCGTGCCGTGGCCGCCCGTGGCCAGGGCCCCGGTGTTGCAGTGGGTGAGCACCTGGGCCCCTTCCGGCAGGAGGGCGGCGCCGTGCTCGGCCATGCGGAGGCACATGGCCAGGTCTTCCTCCTGAATGGCCCGGGCTTCGGCTTCCAGCGCGGCCGCGACCTGGTCCGGGCCTGCGCCGGCCGACCGCATCTGGCGGTACCGGCCTTCCATCCGGGCCAGGGCCCAGTGCAGGTTGACCGCCGTGGGCCGGGTGGCCGCCAGGCGCCGCAGGGCAGTCTCGACGACCTCCTCGAGGCCCGCCCCCTCGCCAGGGGTGCCCCCCGGTTCCAGGGCCCCTCCGCCCCGTCCCCGCGCCGCCCCAGCCGCCGCCAAGGCCACGCCGAAGGCCGCCGCGATGCCGATGGCCGGCGCTCCCCGCACCACCATGGTCTCGATGGCGCGGGCCACCTCCTCCACCGACCGGCATGCCTGCCACCTTTCCTCCGCCGGCAGCCGGCGCTGGTCGAGGAGATGGACCACACCGCCTTCATACCGCACAGGTCGGATCACGCCTGGCTCCTCCCGTCGTCCGGATCGGGGCGTCCCGGCGGAGCAGACCCGCCGGGAGGCGTGTCCCAGGACCCGCCCCCTCCCCGTACCGGTCCGGACCGGCTTCCCGCCGGAGCCCCCGCCCCGCCGGACGAACCCGCCCCAGCCGGCGAATCCGCCCCGGAGGCCAGGCCCCAGCGCGCCGCCAGATCCGGCCCGCGGGCCCGGCCCGCCAGGCCCCCGGCCATCTGCCGGTCCAGTTCCAGGGCCAGGGCCATGATCCGGGCCACCACTTCAAACAGTGCGGCCGGGATCGCCTGGCCCGGTGGCACCCGGGCCAGCACCGGCGCCAGGGGCGAGGTCACCTCCGGCACCCCCGCCTCCCGCGCACGGCGCAGGATGGCTTCCGCCATGGTGCCGAAACCGGCCGCTACCACCCGGGGGGCCGGATCGGTGCCGGGATCGAACCGCAGGGCGGCCGCCGCCCGCTGGGGCGGGGGTTCAGCCCCGTCAAGCCGGGATGGCTCCGTTGTCTCGCTCAAGGTATCCCACTCCTTAGCCCGGCGCAAGGATGCCCGGGGTGGGCGCAGCGAACCGGCACCCTGCGAAGTCTATCCACGGAAGCCTACCCCCACGGCCCCTACCGCCGGTCCCGGTGGACGGCGCGCACTCCAGCACCCGCGGGGTCGAACCCGGCGCCGGCCAGAAGGCGGCAGAGGGTTTGCGCGTCCAGGCCTACCCCAGCCAGGATGCCGGCCACCTGGGGCTCCACCGCCAGGTCCAAATAAACCCGCCCTCCCATACCGGCGGCCCGCACACGCCAGCGCCCGGCCCGGGGTAAAGCCCACTCGACCTCCAGGGTCCATGGTTTGGGTGGCGGGCCCGCACCCCCGGCCACCTCCCTTCGGGGCGAGCGGGATGACCGCGAAGTCGCCCCGGGGCGGGAGGGCGGATCCGGACGGGCGGCAGCGGCGGCAGCCGCGGTCAGGCCCGCCCAGCCGCCGGGCGCACCCAGGGCCGAATTGCCCGCTGTTTCCACCGGGGACGCGCCCGGGGCAGCAGGAACGACGGGTCCGGGCGGCGAATCGCGGTAAACCCCACCGGCCGGCTGCCCCGGGCCGTGGGGCTTGCCGGCCGGCAAGCCCGGGTCCTGGCGGGGCATCGCCGCCGGCAGCGCAGGGGGCGGGGATCCAGCCGGTGCCGCGGCGGCCTCCCCACCCCGCCGTGCCGCTGGGCCAAGTGCCGGGCCGCGGGATGTCCCGGGGATCGCCTGGGAGACCGCCGTCGCCGGCGGTAGAGCCGGTTCGGGCGCCCTGGTGGTTCCGGCGGCCGGCTCGTTCCGGGAACGGGCGGGCAGGCCCGGGCTCCCCTCCCCTCGGGCCGGCCCCGCCGGACGGCCACGGCCTGGGAGCGGATATATGCCGCAGATTCCGTGAATGACCTCGCTATTCGGCCACGACGTTACGAAAACCCAAATCAAGCGCGTCTCACCCTTCGTATCCCGTCGACCGCGGTGGCAAGGGCCGCTACGCCTGGATTAAAATAGGGTAGGAGGGATCGGCGGTGACCGCCAGCCTGCTCCCGCTCGAACACCTCACCGACGCCGACTTCGGGTTCCTCGCGGCGGCCGTTTCCCCGCGCCCTGACGCCCGCGACCGCATCGCCCGGCTTTTGCGGGACGGCGGTGAGGCCATCGAGCGGGCGCTGGAGGACGGCCGCACCCATCAAGCCCTGCAGGAAGGCGACGCCGCCCGGAAGATCAGCCCCTACCTGCTCTTCTCCCTCCTGCTGCACCAGTGCCGGATCCAGGAACGGGCCCGCGCCGGAGATCCGGCACCCTCCGGCGACGAGCCGGTCCTCCAGGAGCCGCCGGCGGGGGCCGGAAGCGGCGCCGGCGACGACCTGATGCTCCTTGACGGGCCGGGTGCTGCGCCTGCGACCAGCGGACCCTGCACCGAACCCGGGCGCAGCGGGCCGGTCCTGGCGCTGCTGGAATCGCCCTGGACCGTTCACTACCTGGCGGAACTCCTGGCTTCCTTCGCTTACACTCCGCCGGGGATGGCCGCCTTCACCCTGGGCAGCCGGCAGTACCGCCTGCCCCTGGCCGAGGTCGATCTCGCCGCCCTGAACAAGGTGGCGCTTTTGGCGGCCGAACCCGACCGGCTGTCCATATACCGGCGCCTGGGCGACCTCACGCTGTTCCTGTCATCGGTTGCCCTTCCGGCCGGTGAAGGGGGCACCGCCCAGCCCCAGCCGGCGCCACCCTCTCCGCCGCGGCCGGCGGGGCGGGCGGCGGCTGACCCGACCCCGGCCCGGGGCGGTGACCGCCCGGGCGACGGCCGGCATCGGGACCGGGCCACGGAAGGTTGCACCGGAAGGACGGGTACCGGGAGGGAGACTCCGGATGCCGTGCCGGTGCTGCCTTACTCGGAGGGCGAGCTGGAGCGGGAGGGCCGCCGCTTCTACGAGTACGCCGCCCAGCACCGCGGTGCCGGGACGACCTATCTGGGCCGGACCCTGGCGGTGCTGGCATCCCGGTACGGTACCGCCCGCACCCTCCTGCGCCGCATTGTGCAGCAGGAGCTGCCGCGGGTGTACCCCGGTGGCCTGTACCAGCTGGCCAGCCGGTGGGGAGACGCTCCGCAGCCGGGCGCAGTGGCGCTATCGGCCCCCGAGGGGCCGGCGGAATGATCCCCCGTCATGGGGCTGAGATCCATGGAGCGGCGACTTCAGGGAGCCGCGCCCGTTGACCCCAGGCTCGGCCCGCGGGGATCCCGGCCCCCGGGCAGGGCGGCAGGGCGGTCGCCTTGAGGGGGGCCAGGCCGGTTGCCCTGAGGGGCAGCGGCCCCGTGGCCGTGAGGGGCGGCGCCGGCCGCCGGCATGGTGGTGCGAGGTGCCACGGAGATCGAGCCCCGTGCCGGCGGGCCGCTTGCCGGTGCCGGCCGCCGCACCACCACCGTGACTTCCTCTTCGGCGACCGCATCCTCCACGCCGAAGATGCCCTGCCACGGCCGGGGATACCTGCAAAGGCGGCGGCCCCGCTGGAGGGCGAAGAGGCCGTCCTCATACGCCTGGGCGAAGAAGACGGGGTCCTCCAGCAGCCGGCGGCGCAGCCCGGCCACCCACCGCCGCTCCCGGCGCCAGCGGGCCAGCTGCGCACCCAGCTCGATCACAGCCGCCCCCGTGGCCGCGGCCAGCCCCGCCTGCCACGCCCGTTCCCGCAACAGGAAGAACCCGGCCAGTGCCGCCAGCAGCGCCGCCAGCACGTGGGCATATCCCTGCGCCAGAAAGGTGAGGTAGAGGGCGGGTTCCACCTGGGCCCGCTGCCGGTACAGGTTCACCACGCCCCGCCGGTCGATGCGGATGCGCACCTGCCGCTTGCGCACCAGCCGCTGGAGGCGGGCGAACCAGGCCGGGGCGTCCAGGCGGCCGGCCCCCGCTACAGCCCCGGTCTGCAAGGCGAACGCCGGCACGGTATCCTGCCGGGACGGCGGCCGAGCCGGCGCTGCAGCGCCCGGGCCTGCCCGGACCACCGCCGGGCGGTCCCCCTGGCCCTTCCCTCGCGCTGAATCCCCGGCTCGCAAGTCCCCGGGTCGTACCGGAACGGTGGACCGCGGGGAATCCACGGTCTGGATGGGGTCCATGATGCGGGTGGTCTCCTTCGCCGCGCCTGCGCAGCGCCCTCGCCGGTCGCGCCCGCGCCTCCGGCGGGCACCGGGCTCCGGCGCCGGCCGCCCCCCGGCCGGCGCGGAGCCGCGGTTCCTCCGGGTCGAACCGTCCCGCGCCCACCAGCGCGACGGCCGGCGGTGGACCGGCAAGGGGTCTCGGTGCTCGTTCTGTCGAACGGCCTCGAATCCCTGCCGGGACGGCGATCAAAGGCGAACCTGGTCGATCCAGACGTCGAATCCGGCCTCCCGGGCCCGGCGGGCCAGCCGCTCGGCGTTGGCTTGGTTCCGGAAGGAACCGATGATCACCCGGTACCAGACGCCCCGAGGCTCCGGCTGCTCCGCCTCCTGACCGGGCGGTGCCGGCGGGGCCGCAGGTTCTTCCGCGGGAGGACCGGGCGGAATCCAGTTCCGGCCGAAGTACTCGAGGAGCCCACGGGCGATGGCCTCCGCCACCTGCGCCTGGCCGGATGCGGAGCCCAGGTAGCGCGCGTCCCGCCGGTTGGTGATGAACCCGCACTCCACGATGACCGCGGGCATGCGGGATTCCCGGATCACGTGATAGTAGTCCCTGCCCCCGCGGCCCGCCCGGGAACGGGCCCCGCGGTTGGCGAGGGGCGTGAGCCGGTCGAGCCACTGGACCAGGTAGCGCGCCAGGATGCGGCTGCGGGAACCCGGCTGGACCGAATGCCAGACCTCGAATCCGTTGGCGGACTCGTCAACGTAGGCGTTGCAGTGGATGGACACGTAGACGTCGGCGCCCCAGGCGTTGGCCTCGTCGGTGCGCGCGCGCAGCGGCCGGGTCTGGTCGCCGGTACGGGACATCCGCACGGCCAGCCCGTGGCGCACCAGGTGCACGCGCACCCGGCGTGCAATGGCCAGATTGATATCCTTTTCCACCAGGCCGTTGCCCACGGCGCCGGGATCACTGCCGCCGTGGCCGGGGTCAAGATAGACCTTGGGCATGGAAGCCGCTCTCCTCCCCACGCTGGATGAACTCGAAGGCCAGCCGGTCTCGGGGCACGGGAACGGGCGCCGCCGGACGCCGGTGGCGCCCGCGGTGCCTGTATGGGGAGGCTATGCCCGGACGGCCGCCGGTGCGCCCGGCCCCTGTCCCGGAACGGAGCGGGCCCCGCCGGTCACGGCCGCGGTGGGCCGCACGCGGCGCACCTGAGGCTCCCGGCGCTGCCGGCCTGGCGCCGCCCGGTCCGATGACGGCCGGAATCGCCCCGCACGCCAGCGGTTCGCCCCGGTCCGGGGCGAGGCCAGCCAGTCCCGGCTGCCAGGGCCCGTGTGGTATAATCGCCCTGCATCCACCAGCAGCAACCCCTGGTTGTTTGACGCCGTGCGCCTGTAGCTCAACGGTCAGAGCAGCGCCCTCATAAGGCGTGGGTTGTGGGTTCGAATCCCACCAGGCGCCCTGCGCAGCCGCCCCGGCCTGCCGGAAGCCGGTCGCGGTATCGGGTTCGCGGTGCGTTGCCCAAGCGAGGCCGGTCTGCCGTAGGGGCCCGGCCCGCGGTTCCTCGGCAGCAGGTCCGCGCGCCCGGAGCGGGTCGGCGCGCCCGGGTCGGGCCGGCGCCCGCTGGCAAAAGCCTGCTCGTACACCGCCACCGCGCGGGAGGGCCCTGCCGGGAGCCCGCTGCGCAGCGAACCGTGGAGCCCGCTGCGCTGCGCACCACGGTGCCGGGTTGCGTTGGCCAGGCCGGCACCTGGTGGTGGGCCAGGCTGCCTGCGCCACCGGTGGTTGCCTTGCCGGGGGACGCAAAGGGGACTATAATGCCGTAGGGTCGCCAGCAGCCGCCGGCCGGCAGCCGTCGCCGGTTGCGGGGGACCGCAGGTTCTAGGCCCCATGGTCGAGTGGTTAAGACGCGGGCCTTTCAAGCCCGAGGTAGGGGTTCGATTCCCCTTGGGGCCACAAGGTTAAGCCACCGCAGGAATCAACCGGATAACGCCCCGCCGCGGCGCCGGTTCCGGTGCGCGGCGGGGCGTTGTGTCTCCGTTGTGTCTCCATGTCCTGATGCTTCTCGCGCCCGCTGAATGCCCCGGCCAAGGCGTGCAACAGCTCCGCGATGTATGGCGCCCCCGGCGGCCGGGATTGCTATGGACGTACCCCTGGTGCCGGAGGGAAAGGACGATGGCGCGAGAAGGACCGCCGCTCCCGCCGGCCTCCCCGCCAGCGGCGCCGCCCCGTACGACCATGCGCCCGGCGCGGCCGGGGCCGGCAGGGAATGTCCCGCCACGCCCCGTTGCGCTGGTTCGCGAGCGCCCGCCCGCACCGGGGCGGCCTCTTCACCCGCCGCGGGTGCGCATGTTATCCTTTACCATAACGGGGCGGGGCGGCGACCCTGATGCGGGCAGCGGACCTGGCGCTGGCGAGACCGGTGCCGGAATTGGACCCGGCGCCGGCGAAGGGTCCGGTGTAAGCGCCCGGCACCGCGCCGCCCGGTATCCTGCCCGGCCGGCGGTGACGACTACCGGCACCGGCACCGGCGGCGACCGTCAGGAAAGGGCGGGGAGAGGGCCTGGCCGGGTTCGTCCCCATCGGTCGGGGCCCGAGCAACAACCGGTCCAGGGGGGCGCAACCGCCGCCGACGCACCCTCTGGGACCCAGGAGGTGGAAAGGATGCGGATGGAGCAGGTGAAGGCCGAGCTGGAGCGCTGGGGCGAGGTCATCGTGACCCTGGCCTCCGGACGCAAGTTCGAGCTGCACATCGGCGACACGGAGTTCGACCTGCAGAACCGGGTGATCCGCATCACCGGGCCCGCCGCCCACTTCGTGCTGGACGGCGACGAGATCGAGCACGTGGAGATGCACTTCAGCCACCCGATGGAGTAAGTGGGTGCACAAGTGGTGCAAGGCCATGGCGGCCGGCAGGCTCCCGGGCACCGCTTGCCCGGGAGCCTGCCGGCCTTCGGCTTGTCTTGTCCCTTTTCATCGCGTCAGCGCCCTGAGGTACCGCCCGGCCCCAACCAGCCCCGGGCGCGCAACACCGCCTGGACTCGATCCCGCACCTGCAGCCGGGCATAGATCTCGCTGACCAGGTTCTTCACGGTGCCTTCGGACAGGTGCAACCGGGCGGCAATCTCCCGGTTGGACACCCCCCGGGCCAGGAGCTGGAGGACCTCCACCTGCCGCGGGGTCAAGGGCTCGCCCTGCTCGGCCGGGGCGGGACGCGACAGGGCGTCCTTGCGGCTGGACGGCGGCGGGGCCCCGGTGGGCGTGCCGGCATCCCGCCGAACGCGGCCAGCACCACGGCCCGGTGGCATGTCGGAGCCCGTTCCTCCCGCCGCGGAACCGGTGGACGCGGCGCGGGCCAGGACTCCGGCCAGATCCCCCGGGATCAACCCTCCACCGTATACGACCAGGCGGATGGCATTGGCCAGATCCTCCGGCGCCATGTCCTTGAGCAGGTAAGCCGCGGCACCGGCCGCCAGGCACTGGCGCACCAGGCGGTCGTCGTCGTAGGTGGTCAACATCAGCACGGGCATCTGGGGCCGCAAGGCCTGGAGCCGCCGCAGGCAGGCGATGCCGTCCATGTGCGGCATCCGCACGTCCAGCAAGGCCACGTCGAAGGATGCAGCTGCAGCCCGGGCCACCGCCTCCGCCCCGTCGGCCACGGCCGTCACCTGCAGGTCACCCTGGAGTTCGAGCAGCAGGCGCAAACCGTCCCGCACAAGAGCCTGATCTTCCGCCAGGAGCACCCGAATCATTGTTCATCCCCTGCTTCCCCGGCCGAGCCGGTCATCCCCGCAACCACCATGGGCGCGCGGCGGGGGACCGTGATCTCGACGGCGAAACCCCGGTCTGCCAGCGTCTCGAAGCGAAGGGTTCCACCCAGCCGCTGGACGGTGCGGGTCATGCGGGTGAGCCCCACCCCCGGAACCAGTTCGGCCGCTCCCAGGCCGTCGTCCTGAACCCGCAGGCGCAGGCGCCGCCCTGTGGCGGTGAGGGAGACCAGCACGTGCCGGGCCTGGCCGTGGCGGGCGGCGTTGGTCAGGGCCTCCTGGACGGCCCGGTAGACGGCACCGGTCACTGCGGGGTCGGTGTCGGATACGCTGGCGGCATCGGGATCGAACACCACCTCCACCTGGACACCGCTGGCCGCGCCGAAGTCGCCAGCCAGGCGCTGGACGGCGGCAGCCAGGGGAAGGCGGCCGGGGTGGAGGGAGCGGCGCAGCAACTGCCGTACCTGGGCGAGCCCATCGCGCAGCCCCGCCTCGACGGCCTCAAGGCAGGCCGCCGCAGCCTCCGGCTCCGTGGACAGCAACCGGCGGGCCAGGGACACCTGCAGCAACTGGGCCGTCAGGGCGTGCCCCAGGGCATCGTGCAGGGTACCCAGGAGTTCTTCCCGCTCCCGCTGCGCGCCCAGTTCGCCGCTGCGGGCCGCCAGTTCCGCGAGCCGGTCCTGGGCGGCCGCCAGCCCGGCCACCACCTGCTGCAGCCGTTCCCGCTCAGCCCGGTAGGACGCGTGCATGTCGCCGCTCCAACCCGCCACCAGCAGAACGGCCCCGCCTAACAACGCGGCCTGCAGCCCGGATGCCTGCGCCGCCACGAACGTGGTGGCGACGGCGGCCGCCCCGTTGACCCACCGGGCCGCACCCCGACCCATCACCGTAGGTGACCCCATGAGCACCGCCGCCACCGTCCCGATCAGGGCCGCGTCGCCCCCGCTGGTGGAAGCCCACAGGGTCAGGACCAGCGCACCCGCCCAGGCGGCCACCGCCGTCCAGCGGCGCGGGTCCCAGCCGGCGTTGCCGGCCCGCGCACCCCCTGCCGCCTCGGCCAGCACCTGCAGCACCAGCCCGCTTGCCAGGGCCACCGCCACGCCCGGTGCCGGCTGCGGGCGGTTGAGCAGCCACACCGCCGTGCCGGCGGCGAAAAGGGCCAGGCGGATCAGGTGGAACCCCGCGTCGTTCCACCCATCCTGTTCGCCGGTTTTCCACGGATCCACGCCCGCTCCCCCCGCCGTCCCCACCTGGTCCGGCGTAGCGCGCCCGGCACGGCGCGCAACGGTTCGGTGGTGGGAAGCTCCGGGCCCCCGTTGCGCCCCCCGCCGCCGGCGGCCCTGCGCAGTGACCTTCGGTACCGGCTAAGCCGCCCAGCGGCGGAGTCCCAGGACACCGGCCGTCCCCGCCAGCACCCCCATCAGCACCAGGGTCGCCGCCGCCGGCCACTGGGCCGCACCCGGGCCACCGAAGACGAAAGCCTCACGCAATCCGTCCAACGCCCAATACACCGGGCTGAGCCGCGCCACCTCCTGCAGGGACACCGGAACCACGTCCAGAGGCCAGAACGCGCCGCCCAGCATGGCGGCAATGGTGCCCACCAGCGAGCCGGCCGCGTTGATCTGCCGCGACGTGCGGGTGAACCCTGCCACCGCCAGGGCGATGCCGCATGCGGCCACCAGAGGTGCGATCAAGACCAGGACCAGGGCCGGCAGGCCGGCGGCGAACCACGGAGCACCGCCCAGCGCCGTGACGCCCACCATGGCCGCCGCCTGCAACAGCCCAAGGGGGAACAGCGCCAGGGCGTGGCCGGCCACCATCTCGCCGTAGGTGGCCCCCGCCACCAGCGAGCGGGACAGGGTGCCCAGCTCCCGTTCCCGGTGCAGGGCGGCCGCCTGGGTGATGAGGGAGACCAGGGCGAACATGACGTAGAACCCGTAGACCGTGCGCAACAGCGCAAAGTCGCCCGCCGCGGCTGCCTGCCGCGGTGCTTTGACCACCAACGACAGAGGACCCGCGGGCGTTCCGGTAACGAGGCCGGCCGCTACCGTCCGGATCCTAGCGATTTCTGCGCCGGGCTCGGCCCGCGGAGCGTACCAGAGTTCCAGCCGCGGCACGCCTGCTTCGACCGACCGGGAAAAGCCGTCGGGAATCAGGAGCACCACCCGCTCCCTGCCCTGGTGCAGGCGCGCGGTGGCTTCGTCCCGTGCCAGGCGCTGCAGGTTCATGGGCGTGGCGGACAGGCCGTCCAGCAACGGACCCACCCAAGTCCCTTGATCTTCGACCACCACCGCCAGCCTCGGCGGCTTGTCTGATGGGGCGAACAGGCTTGCTATCACACCGCCGAAGAACAGAGGGACGATCAGGAGCCACAGCAGGTTGAGCGGCCGCAGCAGGGTCCGGCGCGTGGTGGTGGCGGCAATGGCCGCTACCCGCCGCAAGGTGGCACCCCGGTGGCGATTGCCCGCATCCGGCGTCACGGTTCACCCCTCCCCCACCAATCGTGCCAGGAGCTGGTCCAGGGCCCACCCCACCATCAGCAAGGCCGCCCCCGCCGCCGTGAGGCGCAGGATTTCATCTTGAACCGCTGCCGGTCCTGCGCCGGCCATGAGTTCAAGGAAGCCGTCCAGCATCCACCGGTTGGGAACGAAGCGGGAGAGCCGGGCCAGGATCTCGGGAAAGATGAACAGGGGCATCATCGACCCGCCGAAGAACCCCAGCACCTGGGCCAGGGCGATGCTGACACCCTCCAGCACCTCCGGGGACCTGGCAAGCCCCACCAGGACGGCATTGACCCCTGCGGCCGCCAGAGTGGCGGCCAGGGTCAGGGGGATCCATCCCCCCGGGTGGCCCCAGTGGACCCCGAAGAGCCACCGGGTGACCAGCGCCATGACCACCATGAAGGCCAGGCCCGTGGCCACGCTGCCGGCGAAGGTGCCCGCCAGGTAGGCGGCGCGGCCGGTTCCTCCCGCACGGACGCGCAGGTACACGCCGGTGCTGCGGTCGGCCAGGTAGGCCCTGGTCCCCTCGCGGGTCGCCAGGTAGAGCATCATGACGGCCATACCTGCGGCGTAATAAGCCATGGCACCCACCTCGGGTGGCGCGCCGCTGCCAGGCGACTCTCCACCGGCCGGCGGGGGTGCGGGCTGCATGGTGAGGTCGACGGGCACTGGGCGGCCGCTGTCCCCCCCGCCGGCGCCACCGGCCTCTCCGGCAGGGCCGGACCCAGCCGCTGCCGCGGCCTCGCGGGCCAGGGTCTCGACCACAGAGGCCGGTACCGTCCCGGGTTCGGCGATGACCCTGAGGGGCTCCTGGGGGAACCCCGCCGGCACGATCAGGGCCGCATCGGCCCGGCGCTGCCGGACCGCTCCCACGGCGGCCTCGCCTGATTTCACCCTCTGGATCTCGATCCAGCCGTCCGCCTCCCCCGCTGCCAGGACCTGCAGGACTGCCGGCGCCGCTTGGTGGCCGGCCGGCGCGGCGATCGCCACCCGGTAGGGCCGCTCGGGCCGGAATTCGGGGGTGAAGGCCTGGCGCAGGCTTATCCCGAGCACCAGGTTGAAGGCCAGGGGCAGGAGGAAGAGGATCAGCACGCCCCGCCAGTCCAGCACGAAGCGCAGCAGCTGGTTGGCCGCGATGAGACCTGCCTGTCGCAACCCGTCCATGGCCGAAACCCCCTAATCCCGCAGGGCCCGGCCCGTCAGGGCCAGAAACACCGTCTCCAGGTCGGGCGTTTCCACACGCATCCCGCGCAGCGGGATGCCGCGGCGAACCAGTTCCGCGACCACCTGGGCTGCCTGTTCCGGCCCCCCAGGCAGGACGAACCGGGCCTCGCCGCCCGTCACCTCGACGGGGACGCCCAGCTGGCGGGCGACCGCCTGGGGATCCGCGTCAACGTACACAGGGTCCCACGGCAGGCGCAGGATGGCGGCATCACCCGCCAGGGCCCGGACCTCGTCCAGCGGCCCCTGGGCAATGATCCGGCCGTGGTCCATGATGGCGACCCGCCGGCAGAGGAACTCGACCTCCTCCATGTAGTGGCTGGTGTACAGGACGGCGATGCCGGACGCAGCCAGCTTCCGGATGGCCTCCAGGATGTGGCGGCGGGACTGGGGGTCGATGCCCACGGTGGGTTCGTCCAGGAGCAGCAGGCGTGGGCGCCCTAGAAGGCCGATGGCGATGTTGAGCCGCCGCTTCATGCCGCCGGAGAACCGCTCCACCCGCTGGCCCGCGTGCTCCGCCAGTCCCACCAGATGCAGGGCTTCTTCGATCTGCCGGCGCTTTTCCGCGCCCCGCAGGCCGCGCAGGGCCGCGAAGTGACCCATGTTCTGGGCTGCCGTCAACTCGGGGTAGAGGGCAAGGTCCTGGGGCACCACCCCCAGCAGGCGCTGCGCTTCGCGGCGCCGGGCGGCCAGGGAGAAGCCGCCGACCTCCACTTCTCCACCGTCGGGCCTCAGCAGGCCCGCGATGATGGCCAGGGTGGTGCTCTTGCCGGCACCGTTGGGCCCCAACAGCCCGAAGGTCTCGCCGGGTTCCACCGCAAAGGAGATGCCGCCGACCGCTGCCTTCCGCCCGAACCGCTTGACCAGGTTCCGGACCACCAGCACGGGCCCTGGTCCTGGATGGGGTTTCCCCTCCGCACCACCGGCGGATCCAAGGGCTCCGGCACGGTGCCGGTCGGTGCCGCCCGGATCCTGGTGCTCCTCCAGGAGCTTGAAAGGCTGGGCCATGGTCGCTTCACTCCCCGGCTGTGGGTTCACGCCGGTTCCGATGGTAGAGGGGATGGCAGCACGCTGGTAGTGACCGCGGTCATGACTTGAGCGCAGGGCCTGACCAGTACCGGGCCGGCCGGAGCACGGGGCCGGTGCGGACACGCCCTAAAGGCATACCCAGGACCACCGTCCTGCGCTATACTCAGGGTGACTGTGCGCATATTTGTGCACAAGGGCGGGCGGCGGCGGGGGGCGCAGGCGTGGAACTGGTGCGCGTCGGCGAAAAGGTGATCGACCGGCAGCGGATCTACCGGATGGTCGACCGCATCCTGGAGCTGCGCGCCTCCGGCCTCTCCCAGCAGGACGTGGCCCATGAGCTGGGCATCGACCGGACCCTGGTCTCCCGCCTGGAAAGCCTGGGGGAGGTGCGGCGGGGCCATAAGCTGGGCCTGGTGGGCTTCCCCGTAGGGAACCGCGAGGCGCTGGAAGACGTGGCGCGCAGCGAGGGTGTCGACTTCGTCTGGCTGCTCACCGAGGAGGAGCGCCGGCGCTTCATCGGGGAACGCAGCGGCGCCGCCCTGCTCAACGATCTCATGGCCCTCATCGCCCGCGCCCGGGAACTGGACCACTTGATCTTCCTGGGCTCGGACATGCGGATCCGGCTGGTCGAAGCGCTCCTGGGGCCGGACCGGGTGACGGGCATCCAGATCGGCACGTCGCCCATCACCGAGGACCGGTTCGTCGACCCTGAAGCCATTCGCCAGCTGATCCGGCAGCTGCGGCTACCGCGGGACGACCGCGGCGGGCGCGAGCCCGCTCCCTAGCTGGCGCACCGGCTGGAGCGGCTGGCGCACCGGCTGAGCGCACCCGGCTGGAGAGCGTTCCAAGCTGGAGACGGTTCTTCGGGATTGGAGGGCACCGGATGCATCCTTTCCGGCAGTATGTCAACCCCCACCTGGCCGAGCTCCTCGAGCAGATCCAGATGGACAAGCGGTTTGTCCGGGGCGAGGGCTGCTGGCTCTGGGACGACCAGGGCCGCCGTTATCTGGACTTCGTCGCCGCCTACGGCGCGCTGCCCTTCGGCTTCAACCCGCCGGAGATCTGGGCGGCGCTGGAAGAGGCGCGCCACCGCGGCGAGCCGTCCTTCGTCCAGCCGTCCTTCTTGAATGCCGCCGGCGAGCTGGCCCGGCGGCTGATCGAGGTGGCGCCGCCGGGACTGCGCTACGTGACCTTTGCCAACAGCGGTGCCGAAGCGGTGGAAGCGGCCATCAAGCTGGCCCGGGCGGCCACCGGCCGGCCGCGGATCCTCTCCACGGACAACGGCTTTCACGGCAAGACCTTCGGTGCCCTCTCCGCCACCCACCGGGCAGCCTATCAGGACGCCTTCTTCGCCCCGGCCGAGGGCTTCGACAAGGTGCCCTACGGCGACCTGGAGGCCCTGGAGCGGGCGCTGGCGGCCCGGCCGGGCGAGTACGCCGCTTTCCTGGTCGAGCCGATCCAGGGCGAGGGCGGCATCGTGGTGCCGCCTCCCGGCTACCTGCGCGAGGCCCGGGAGGTGTGCCGGCGCCACGGGGTGCTGTTCATCGCCGATGAGGTGCAGACGGGGCTGGGCCGTACGGGCGTGCTCTTCGCCTGCCAGGCGGAAGGCGTCACACCCGACGCCATCACCCTGGCAAAGGCCCTGGGCGGCGGCCTCATGCCCATCGGCGCCGTGCTGTGCACCGAAGAGGTGTATACAGAAGAGTTCGCCACCAAGCACTCCTCGACCTTCGCGGGCAACACCCTGGCCTGCCGGGCCGGCCTGGCCGCCCTGGACCTCCTGACCCGGGACGAACAGGCCCTGGTCCGCCACGTGGCCGAGACCGGCGAGTACCTGCGGCAGGGCCTGCTGGCCATCCAGCGGCGCCATCCCCGGGTGATCCGGGAGGTGCGGGGGCGGGGGTTCATGCTGGGCATCCAGTTCGGGGTCGACCGGGAGGCCTTCCCCGGCAACCTGCTGGGAGTGATGGGCGAGCAGGAGCTGCTCACCCCGGTCATCGCCTCGTACCTGCTCAACGTGGAGGGGTTGCGGGTCGCCCCGACCCTGAACGGTGCCGACGTGATCCGCATCGAGCCGCCCCTCATCGCCACCCGGGCGGAGTGCGACTACGCCCTGGCCGCCATCGAGCGGGTGGTGGAACTCATCGACCGGGATGACACCGCTGCCCTGCTCCGGCACCTGGTCAGCCCGCAGGCGACGACCGGGCAGGCCGTGGACCGGCCCGCCCGCCACCAGCCTGCCCTCCTGGCGGTTCGCTCCCGCGAGCCGGAAGAGGCGGTGGCCCCCAGCGGCGATCCCCGGGAAGGGCGCTTTGCCTTCCTGGTTCATCCCGTCGACCTGGAGAACTACCCGGAGTTTGATCCCAGCCTGGCCGCCTTCAGCCGGGCGGAGCTGGAAGAGCTGGCCGGTCGTTGGAATCACCTCCTCAAGCCCTTCCGCATCGGCCGGACCCGGGTGGTCTCGGCGGCCGGGGCCACCGCCTACGGCGAGTTCTACGCCGTCCCCCGCACCGCCGACGAGTTCCTGGCCATGCCCCAGGCGGAGGCGGTGGCGGAGATCGAGGAAGCCATCGAACTGGCCCGCGAGAACGGCGCCCGGATCGTCGGGCTGGGCGCCTACACCTCGGTGGTCACCCGGGGCGGGCTGCACCTGCGGGACGCCGGCGTCGCCCTGACCACCGGCAACAGCTTCACCGTGGTGGCGGCCGTGGAGGCCATTGCCGAAGCCAGCCGCCGGCTGGGCTTCCCCCTTGGCCAGGGAACCGTGGCCGTGGTGGGCGCCACGGGCGCCATCGGGCGGGCGACGGCCCTGCTGCTGGCCGGTGAGGTGCGCCGGCTGGTGCTGATCGGCAACCCGGCCCGGCCCGAGCAGAGCCGGCGGCGGCTGCTGCGGGTGGCGGCCGATCTGGCCCGCCACGTGCTGAGCCTGGCGGCCTCGGGCCGGCCCCTGGGCCCGCTGGCGCAGGTCCTGGTGGAATTCGGCGGCTGGCCCGATCCCGCAGAACCCGCCGAGGCCTTCCTCCCCCGGCTGGAAGCCTGGCTGGCGGCAGGGCGGTGCCCCCTGGTCGTCACCACGGACCTGGACGCCATGCTGCCCCAGGCCGACGTGGTGGTGACCGCCACCAGCAGCACCGCCCACCTGGTCACGCCGCGCAACGTGAAGTTCGGAGCGGTGGTGTGCGACCTGAGCCGGCCGCCCAACGTCAGCCGGGAGGTGGGCGATGCCCGGCCCGACGTGCTGGTGATCGACGGCGGCGTCATCGAGGTGCCCGGCCGGCCGTCCATGGGGTGGAACTTCGGCTTCGAACGCGGCCTGGTCTATGCCTGCATGGCGGAGACCATGATGCTGGCCCTGGAGCACCACTACCGGCACACCAGCCTGGGGGCCGACCTCAACCTGGAGACCATCCTCTGGCTGAAGGACCTGGCCCGCCAGCACGGGTTCCGCCTGGCCGAGCTGCGCAGCTTCGACCGCCCCCTGCCGGCCGAAGCCTGGGAGCGGGTGCTGGCCGCCCGCTCCGCCCTGGGCACGGCGGCGCGGTAGAACCCGGCCCCGGCCGCAGAGCCGGCCGCGCGGTGCACCGGTCGCGGCCGGTTCTTCCTTCTCGCTCTTTCATCGCCCCTTCTCGTACATCAGGCGCGGCACGGAAGCCCGGCTCCCGTCCCGGGGGCCGGGCTCCGCGTCCTCTTTGCCGCCAAGGGCCGCGGCTTCGTCCCCGGCCTCCACCACCGCCAGCCGGCCCTGTTCCACCAGGTAGTCCAGGTGCGCCACCGTCTCTCCCAGGGCGAACTCCACGTTGGCCAGGGTATCCATGACCCGCCCGAACAACTGCCCGGCCACCTGCCAGGCCGTCACGGGCCCGCCCGCAGCGACGATGGCTTCGACCTCCTCCAGCCGGCGGCGGTGGTGTTCGGCCAGTTCCCGGCACCGTCCGGCCAGATCGTCGAAGGGAGCCCGGTGCCCCGGCAGAACCCGCCGCGCCGGGAGCCGCCCCACCTGCCCGAGCGAGTCCAGATACCGGCCCAGGGGATTGGGGGTCGCCTGGGGGCCGGCGGAGATGTTGGGAGAGATATCGGGAAGGACCATGTCGTCCGCCAGCAAGAGGCCCTCGTCCGGCTGCCAGAGGACCACCAGGCCGTCGGTGTGGCCCGGCGTCCAGAGGACCTGCCACCGCCGCCCGCCCAGGCGCAGCTCCTCCCCTTCCCGCACCGGCGTCACCTGAGGTTGGGGATCCACCCAGGAGACGATCCGGGCCCGGCGCTGGGCCAGAGGGGCGGCCAGTTCATCCGGAACCCCGTGCCGGGCGGCAAAGGCGTTGTAGCCGTCGACAGCGGCCGGCCGCCAGATGCGCCGGGCCAGCTCGAGTTCCCGGTCGTGCATCAGGACCGGCGCTCCCGTGCGCTGCTGCAGCCACCCCGCGGCGCCGAAGTGGTCGGGATGGAAATGGGTGACGAAGACGGCCTCCACATCACCGGGGCCGATGCCCAGCCGGTGAAAGGCCTGATTCCAGCGGGCTTCGGCCTCCGGGGTGTGGAACCCGGTATCCACCAGGGTCCAGCCGTGGGGACCGCGGAGGGCATAGGCATTGACCTCGCGCAGAGGCGCCGGGATGGGGATGGGAACGCGGTACACGCCGGGCCAGACCTCCTGAAGGGACAGCCTCCCGGCACGCTCCCGCCCGTCCCCCTGGGCGTCCTGGGCGTCCGCTACCGCCACCATGGTGCCAGCTCCTCTCCCGGGGGCCCCGGATCCGTCCTGGTTCGCAGGGACCGGCCTGGTGCCACCCCAGCCGGCTGTCCGGGTTCCGGGGCTACCTGATGACCGCCGGTGGCTTGCCGGCCCCCGATCGACCGGTGCGCGCTGGCCGTCTCCCCGTGGCCCGGCTGTGGACCGGCGGGCCCCCTCACCGGCCGGCGGGTTCGTCCAATACCAGGACGGCCGCACCGCGGACCCGGCTCTCCTTGACGGCCGCCAGAGCCTGGTTGGCCTGCTCGAAGGGGTAGCGCTGGACGGCCACCTGGAGGGGCACCGAAGCCGCCACCGCCATGAACTCCTCGGCGTCCCGGCGGGTCACGTGGGCCACGGTCCGCAGGACCCGCTCCCCGTGCAAGAGCCGGTAGGGGAACGAAGGAATGTCCGTCATGTGGACCGCGTTGATGACCACGGTGCCCCCCGGCCGCACCGCCCGCAACGCCAGGGGCACCAGCTCGCCGGCCGGGGCGAAGACAATGGCCCGGTCACAGGCAGGAGGAACGGGCCCTGCCGCCTCTTCCTGCGCCAGGACCTCGGCACCCCCCGCCCACATGGCGCCCAGCTGCCGGGCCAGTTCCCGGTGGGCCGGGCTGCGGGTGAAGACCACCACCTGGGAGCCCTGGTGGCGCGCCACCTGCAGCACCAGGTGGGCCGACGCACCGAAGCCGAACAGGGCCAGCCGCTCCCCCGGCTGCAGGCCGCTGAGCCGCAAGGCCCGGTAACCGATGACGCCCGCGCAGAGCAGGGGCGCCGCCGTGGCGTCGTCGTAGCCCGGCGGGATCGGGACGGTGTAGGCCGCCGGAACCGCCATGGCCTGGGCGAAGCCGCCCGGCGCATGGAGGCCGGTGAACCGGGCGTAGGAGCAGAGGTTCTCGTCGCCGCGGCGGCACGCCTCGCAATGCCCGCACGCCCGGTGCAGCCAGTAGGCCCCCCGCCGCTCCCCGGGGCGAACGCCTTCCACGCCGGGGCCCACGGCCTCGACGATCCCCACCACCTGGTGGCCGGGGGTCACGGGGTAGGCGGGCGCCACCAGGTCACCCTCCGCCACATGCACGTCCGTAAGACACACGCCGCAGGCCCGCACCCGCAGGCGGATCTCCCCCGGTCCCGGCTCGGGCTCCGGAACCTCCACCAGGCACAGGGGGGCCGCCCGGGCATCGGCAGGCCGCAGCAGCTGCCAGGCCTTCACTGGGATGCCGCCTCCCCTTTCCCGTCCCTTGCCGGTTTCTGTTTTCCCCTTCCGCTGGGCAGGCCCTGCCAAGGCAACCTCGTCCCCGAAGTCCACCCCAGCGAGCCCACCCGGCCCCATGACCGGGAGCCGTCGGGGGCCACCGGGGCCGGCAGGCTTCGGGGCCGGGCGGGTACTCCTCGCCGGTCCACGGGCTGATCGGCCCGGGCCGGCAGCGTTGCCCTATGCCCGCGGCCGTGGCATACTGGCGTCGCATCAGGTCGCACGCCAAGGTGGCCGGTGTAGAGGAGATTCAGTCATGGAACCCGATCCCTCCGTCGAATACCGGCAGTTTGATGGCCTCCCCAATGGCGACGTCCTGACCGGTCTTTTGCGGCTGCACCAGCTGGTCTTCGGTGATGGCCAAGCGGATCGCCTGCTGCAGGAAGCAATCAAAAGGCACCGCCTTCTGACCTTGGTGGCAATGGCGGGGCAACAGGTGGTGGGTTACAAGATTGGCTACGAGCGGAAACCCGGCCACTTCTACAGCTGGGTGGGGGCGGTGTCGCCCGGCTTCCGCCGGCGGGGCATCGCCAGCGAGCTGATGCGTCGACAACACGCCTGGTGTCGAGAACAGGGCTACGGTACCATCCGCACCACCACGAAGAACAAGTGGCGCGACATGTTGATCCTGAACCTGCGCCACGGATTCGACATCATCGGCGTCTACGTGGACGAGCAGGGCGAGCCGAAGCTGATCTTGGAAAAGCGGCTGCGCCCGTAGCCAAAGCATGGCGCTTGCCTGCGGGCAGCCCGCGCTCCGGATCGGTGGTTCCTCTCTCGGTCACCCGGCGGAAGGTTCCTTCCAAGTCAGGTTGCACAAATCATGACTCGGCCAGACGAGGAGGGGTAGGCTCTTGACCTACCCCTCCTCGTTTCGTGAACGTACTTAACTGGCCCCGGAATGGGATGGACTGGCATCGCCGGCGCGAGCCGCCGCCTCATTCCAGGTAGTCCTTCAGCTTCTTGCTGCGGGACGGATGCCGCAGCTTCCGCAGCGCCTTGGCCTCGATCTGGCGAATGCGCTCGCGGGTGACACCGAAGATCTGGCCCACTTCCTCCAGCGTCCGCTGGCGGCCGTCGTCCAGGCCGAAACGCAGCCGCAGGACCTTCTGCTCGCGGTCCGTCAGGGTGTGGAGCACATCCTCCAGCTGCTCCCGGAGCAAAAGCTGGGACGCCGCCTCGGCGGGCGCCAGAGCATCCTCGTCCTCGATGAAGTCACCCAGGTGGCTGTCCTCTTCCTCGCCGATGGGCGTTTCGAGGGATACGGGTTCCTGGGCGATCTTCATGATCTCCCGCACCTTCTCCGGCTCGATGCCCATCTCCTTGGCGATCTCCTCCGGCGTGGGCTCCCGCCCGAGCTCCTGCACCAGCTGGCGCTGGACGCGGATGAGCTTGTTGATGGTTTCCACCATGTGCACGGGGATGCGGATCGTCCTGGCCTGATCGGCGATGGCCCGGGTGATGGCCTGGCGGATCCACCAGGTGGCATAAGTGCTGAACTTGAAGCCCTTCCGATAATCAAACTTCTCCGCCGCCTTGATCAGGCCCAGGTTGCCCTCCTGAATCAGGTCCAGGAACAGCATGCCGCGCCCCACGTAGCGCTTGGCAATGCTGACCACCAGCCGCAGGTTGGCCTGGATCAGCTTGCGCTTGGCCTCTTCGTCGCCCTGCTCGATCCGCTTGGCCAGCTCGATCTCCTGTTCCGGCGTCAAGAGGGGGATGCGCCCGATCTCCTTGAGATACATGCGCACCGGGTCGTCGAGGGCGACGCCATCCGGCATGGACAGGTCGTCCTCGTCATCGACGGGCTCGCCCAGCTGGTCGACGCCGGTCCCTTCGGCGGCCGCGTCCTGGTCGCCCTCGTCTCCGGCCTCGCCACCGCCGGCCGTGTCTGCGTCCAGGTCTTCAGGTCGATCCAGTCCCGCGACCCCGTCCAGGGCAGCCTCATCCATCATGCCGTCCAGGCCGGCATCGCCGGAGCGGGTACGGTGACCGCGCGCCGCCCGCCCGTTGCGGGCGCCGTTCCGCGACCGGCGGGGACCCGTCTCCACCTCGATGCCCAGGTCCTCCAGGAGCTGGTAGACCTCGTCCACCTGATCCGCATCCAGGTCGACAGCCTGCAAGGCGTCGGTGACCTCATCCTCCGTCAGCACGCCACCCCGCTGGCGTCCCCGGTCGACCAGGCGCTTGACTTCATCGATCTCCAGCAACGGGCTCTTGACCTCGCTCACGTCCATCGGACTCCCCCCTTTCCGCCGCGGTCCCGGGCCCCCGCAGCGTGGCCCCCGGCCACCTTCCCTGGCGGGGATCGGGACCCGTGATCATTGGCAGAAAAGCATTCGCCGGTCCCCGTCCCTTCCGGTACTGGACCGGCGAGGGCAGCCGCAGCGGGATCATCTTCCCACCCGGCCTTTCAGCTGCGCCGACAGCAGCTGAAACCTGGTCACCAGGTCGACAGGTACATCCTGGCCGCTTGCCTCCAGCTGGGCAATCCGGCGCTGGATTTTCCATAGGCTATGTCGCTTCAGGGTTTTGATATAATCATCTAAAATCCTTTCCATCTCGCCGGGCTCGTCCGGCCCGGGCTCCGGCGCCTGCACCAGGGCCGCCAGGACCGACACCGCCTCCTGGTACACGGCAGCCCCGGCAACGGCCGGCGAGGAAGAACCGGCCGCCCCAGCGGGCAGCCGCTCTTCCACCCCGTCGTGAACCCCGTTCTGGGGCTGATCGGCATCCCGATCTCTTTCATTTTCGGCAGAACCGGCCATGTTTCCTTCCTGCCGGCCCGTTTCCGATCGCCCGATGTCCCCACCCCCGGCGGCCAGGCTGTGAAGCCGCGAAAGCACACGGCCGGTGTCCACCCCGCCGCCCGTCGCCTGCGCCTCGCGGCAGGCCAGTTCGAACAGCAGGCGGTGGGCCGGTGTCACCCAGTCACCAGGCTCCAGCCGGCTGGCAATGAGGGCCTGCCACTGGGGGTGAAACAGGCTGGCGGCCACCAGACCTCGTTCCGCCCGGACTACACCAGCAGGAACTTCCTCCACCGGAACCCGACGGTTAGTATGCCGGACGGTCTGGACGTTATTCCCACCCGCATCGGGAAGGCCCGTCCCACCGGCTCCACCGGCCCTGCCGGCACGCTCCCCACGGACGCCTCCGGTCCCGGCAATGCTTCCCCGCAGGGTTCCCCGGGCGGGGCGCCCCGTGGCCGGCGCCCTGCTGCGCAGGGCCCGGGCGGCTCGCCGCACCTCCTGCCAGAGGATCCCTTCCTCGACGCCCAGGGCGACGGCGTACCGCCGCACATACTCCCCGCGCTCCACGGGACTTGACACCCGCGCCAGCCAGGGCGCCAGGGCTTCCACCGCCTCCGCCCGCCCCCGGGGCGTCGCCGTGTCGACCTGGCCCATGACCTGCCGGAAGCGGTACTCCACCACCGGCACCGCCGCCTCGAGGATGCGCCGCAGGGCGTCGGGCCCTTCCCGCCGCACCACGTCGTCGGGATCGCGGCCCGGCGGCAACTGGGCCACCCTCACCTCCACCCCGGCGTCGGCGAACATCGCCAGGCCGCGCATGGTCGCCCGCTGGCCCGCCGCGTCAGCATCATAGGCGATGATCACCCGCTGCACGTAGCGGGCCAGGAGTTCCACCTGCTCCTCGCTCAGGGAGGTCCCCAGGGAGGCCACCGCCGCGTAGCCCACGCCGGCGCGGTCAACGGCGATGGCGTCCATGTACCCTTCCACCACCACCGCCGTGCCCGTTTCCCGCAGACGCGGGCGGCTCCAGTCGAGCCCGTACCAGAGGCGCCGCTTGTTGAAGAGCGCCGTCTCCGGGGAGTTCAGGTACTTGGGCTCCTGGCCGTCCAGGGAGCGGCCGCCGAACCCGACCACCCGGCCCCGGGGGTCGGTGATGGGGAACATCACCCGGTGGCGGAACCGGTCGTAGTAGCCGCCGCCCGGACGCGGCTGCGCCAGCCCCGCCTCGGCCAGCAAGGCGGGCGCGACCCCTCGCCGCTCCAGCGCCCCGACCAGCCCGTCCCACCCGGGTGGAGCGTACCCCAGGCCGTACCGGTCCCAGAGGGCGGGGGGCAGGCCACGTTCTTCCAGATACGCGCGTGCAGTTTCCCCCGCCGGGGAGCGCAGGGCCTGCCGGAAGAACGCCGCCGCCAGCTCCAGCACCCGGGCCAGCTGCTCCTGCCGGTCCCGCACCCGCCGCTGGCCGGGCGACAGGGGCCGCTCGGGCAGGGCCACCCCAGCCCGCCGGGCCAGCTGGGCCACGGCTTCGGGGAAGGTCCAGCCCTCCTTCTTCATGACAAAGGTGAAGACGTCCCCGCCCACCTGGCAGCCGAAGCAGTAAAACATCTGCTTGGCGGGCGAGACGGTGAAGGAGGGGGTGCGCTCGTCGTGGAACGGGCACAGGGCCACGTACTCGCGGCCCGCCCGGCGCAGGGGCACGTAGTCGCCGATCACCTCGACGATGTCGAGGCGCTGGCGGATCTCGTCGACCACGTGCTCGTCCAGGCGGTACAACGCTCGACCCTCCCCGACCCTGTGGGGATTGAGTTCGCGCCGCACCACCCACGTCCTGCCGGCAATCTATTTTAATAATAAATCTTAATAGGCAAGGGCGGTCCGGGCCCGGGCCGGCGGGCCCGCAAGGGGACAACCGGGCGGCCTGCCTCCGAGGAGGCGAGCACGCCGAGCCGGTACCAGCCGCCGTAGCTGCTACGAGCCGCCGAAGCTGCCACCAGGCGCCGGGGCCGGTCCGCGGAGCCGGAGCCGGTGCAAGGCGCCGGCCGGGCCCCTACGAGGCAGGCGTCGCCTCGACCAGGGCCGCGATGCCCTGGCCCACGCCGATGCACATGGTCGCCAGCCCCCGCCGCGCTCCGCGCCGCCGCATCTCGTGGACCAGCGTGGTCAGGATCCGGGCGCCGCTGCAGCCCAGGGGGTGGCCGATGGCGATGGCCCCGCCGTTGACGTTGACCCGGTCTTCCGGCAGCCCCAGCTCCCGGATGCAAGCCAGGGACTGGGCGGCGAAGGCTTCGTTCAGCTCGATCAGGTCCAGGTCGTCCACCTGCCAGCCCGCCCGGGCCAGCACCTTGCGGGTGGCGGGGACGGGCCCGATCCCCATGTACCGCGGGTCGACCCCGGCCACGGCGCCCGCCACCACCCGCGCCAGGGGCCGGAGCCCCAGCGACCGCGCCCGGTGATCGGCCATGATGACCAGGGCCGCCGCGCCGTCGTTGATCCCCGACGAGTTGCCGGCGGTGACGGTTCCTCCGGGCCGGAAAGCCGGCGGCAGGCTGGCCAGCTTCTCCAGGGTGGTGTCGGGGCGCGGGTGCTCGTCCACCGCCACCACGGCCCGGCGGCCGCGGGGTCCTGCAACCTCCACGGGGACGATCTCGTCCCGCCACTTCCCCGCTTCCTGGGCCGCCGCCCACTTGCGCTGGCTGGCCAGGGCAAACCGGTCCTGGTCCTCCCGGCTGATGCGGTAGCGCTCGGCCACGTTTTCCGCCGTCTCGCCCATGGACTCGGGCGGGAACATGGCGGCCAGCCGCGGGTTGACGAACCGCCAGCCCAGGGTGGTGTCGAACACCTGGACGTTGCCGCGGGGGTAACCCTGCTCGGGTTTGGGCATGACCCAGGGCGCCCGGCTCATGCTCTCCACCCCGCCGGCCACGAAGACCTCGCCCTCGCCGGCGCGGATGGCCCGGGCGGCCTGCAGCACCGCTTCCAGCCCAGAGCCGCAGAGCCGGTTGACCGTCACCCCGGCCACGTGCTCGGGCAGGCCGGCCAGCAGGGCGGCCATGCGGGCCACGTTGCGGTTGTCTTCCCCTGCCTGGTTGGCACAGCCCAGGATGACGTCCTCCACCTCGGCAGGGTCCACGCCCGCCCGCTCCACGGCGGCGCGGATCGCCACCGCCGCCAGGTCGTCCGGACGAACCGGCGCCAGGGCGCCGCCATGGCGGCCGATGGGCGTGCGCACCGCCGCCACGATGACGGGTTCTGCCACCGCGCACCCTCCTCTCCCGTGCCTGCGGGCGTCACCAGGGGCCGCCCGCGTCCCCCTCCATGGGTCCCGGGTCTGCGCCCAAGATGGTGACCACCAGCCCCCGGGCCGCAGCCTTCCGGCGCCCGGCGTGCCCGGCCGCCGGCCGCCCTCGACTCGCCCGGCGCCCACCACCCGGCTCGCCCCACCTCAGGGTCGCCCGGACCCGCCCGCCACCCGGCTCGCCCGGCCCCCGGGCGCCCTGGGCTCGCCCAGCGCTCGACGGCGCAGGGCGGGCAGGGGGCGGTAGCGTTCCTCCCGGTAGTGGCGCCACAGGCCCTCCATCAGGGCCAGCACCCGCCGCCAGCCCCAAAGGGTCCCCCATTCCAGGAGCCCGCGGGGATAGCCGGTGCCCAGGCGCATGGCCCGGTCGACGGCCTCCCCCTCGGCGATCCCGTCCGCCTCGGCGGCCGCCGCTTCCTGGATCAGCATGGCCACCACCCGGGCCGCCACGCCGCCCGGCCCGTCGGCCACGGGGTGGGCGGCCAGGCCCGCCCGTTCGAACCAGGACCAGGCACGGGCCAGGGCCGCGGGGCTTGTCACGGGGCCTGCCGCCAGCTCCACCGCCTGGCCCAGGGGCGGCACGGCCGCCCATCCCACCACCCGCTGGGGGTGCACGAGGCCCCAGGACTGCTCCGCCACAGGCCCGGGCAGCAGGCTCACCAACAGCAAGACCCCGGGCGGCAGCCCCGCCTCCAGCCGGGCCAGGTCCCCGAGCGCCTGGGACCAGAAGGCGGGTGCCAGGGGGTCGAGGTCCTCCCAGGTGAGCACCACCGCGGCGGGAAGGGGGCGCCCCGCCCGGACCGGGGCCGCCGGGGTGACCGCCGCGGCCCCTGCGGTGGAGACTGGCACTGCGACCGGGTCTGCCGGAATTGCTTCTCCGATCCCGCCGGCGGGAGCTGCCGCTGCGGCCGGGGTCCCCGAGGCCGTCACCCCGGCCAGGCGGTGCAGGGCCTCGCGCAGCCCCGCGATCCGCTCGACTTCGACGCCCGCCTGGGACCACCGCGCGCCAAGGGCTTGGGCCAGGGGCCCGTCGCCCACCACCCAGAGGTGGTCCGGCCGGCCTTCCGGCCCCCCACCGGCCGCAGAACCGGTCGCCGGGCCACCGGCAGCCGCCGGCTGGCCTTCCGCGGGCACGCTGGCCAAACCGCTCCCCGCCGCCACCTGCCGCCAGCCGCGCCAGGCCACCCCCACGGGCTCCCCCGCTTCGCTGTAGCGGTAGAAGCCGCGGCCCGTCTTGCGTCCCAGCCACCCCGCGGCCACCAGCTGCTGCTGGATGGGGTGGGGCCGGTAGCGGGTTTCGCCGCCATACCCCTCGAACACCGAACGGGTCACCGCCAGGTTCACGTCGATGCCGATGAGGTCCATCAGCTGGAAAGGCCCCATGGGGAAGCCGGCGGCTCGCAGCAGGGCGTCGATGGTCTCGACCCCCGCCACCCCCTCGCCCAGCAGCCGGAGGGCCTCCCCGTAGAAGGGCCGGGCCACCCGGTTGACCACGAAGCCCGGGGTGTCGGCGCACACCACGGGCTCCTTGCCCAGCCGGCGGGCCAGGTCGACCCCGCGGGCCACGGCCTCGGGCGCGCTGAGGGCACCGGCGACCACTTCCACCAGCCGCATGGCCGGCACCGGGTTGAAAAAGTGCAGGCCGATGACCCGCTCCGGCCCGGGGACCACCCGGGCCAGGGCCGTGATGGACAGGGACGAGGTGTTGCTGGCGACCAGGGCCTCGGGGCGGACCCGCCGGCCCACGCTCGCCAGCAGGTCCTGCTTGAGCCCCAGGTCTTCGGGCGCCGCCTCGATCACCACGGCCGCCGGGGCCACGGCGCCCAGGTCCGTGGTGGTCTGCAGCCGCCCGAGCCGTTCCGCCGCCGTGCCGGGAGGAACGCGGCCCTCCTGCTCGTGGCGCCGCCAGGCCTCCGCAAGCCGCCGGCGGGCCCGTTCCAGGGCGGCGATGGCCACATCGTAGAGGACCACGGCAAACCCCGCCTCCACGGCCACCCGGGCGATGCCGCCGCCCATGGTGCCGGCACCCAGCACCGCCACGACCGCCCCGAGATCCGCCGGGGACCCGCCCGCCACCGTTGACCTGTTCACCGGGGCGGCCTCCCGTCAGCGCCCCTGGAAGCGGGGCTCGCGCTTCTCCAGGAACGCCTGCACTCCTTCGGCGTGGTCGGCGGTGTGGCCGGCGATCTCCTGCAGGTACGCCTCGTATTCCAGCACCTCCGCCAGGCGGGCTCCCGCGGCAAAGTTGAAGGCCCGCTTGGCCAGGCCGATGGCCCGGGTGGCGCCGGCGGCCAGCCGCTGGGCCCACTGGCGCGTGGCTTCGGCCAGTTCCTCATGGGGCACCACGCGGTTGACCAGCCCCATCCGCAACGCCTCCCCGGCAGGGACCAGGTCGCCGAAGAAGGCCATTTCCGCCGCCCGGGCCGGCCCCACCAGCTGCAGGAGGAACAGGCTGGTGCCCGAATCGGGCGCCAGGCCGACCTTGACGAACACCTGCCCGAAGCGGGCCTGCTCCGAGGCCAGGCGCAGATCGCAGGCCAGGGCCAGCCCCAGGCCGGCCCCCGCCGCCACGCCGTTGACGGCCGCCAGGACGGGCTTCTCCATGGTCCGGATCTTCCAGATCAGGGGGTTGTACCGCTCGCGCAGGGATGCGATGAAGGACTTCTCGCCGCCCTCCTGCCGGCTCTTCAGGTCTTCCCCGGCGGAAAAGGCGCGCCCTGCGCCGGTGATCACCACGCAGCGCACCCCGGGGTCCCGCTCCGCCCGGCGCAAGGCGTCCAGCAGCTCGGAGGTCATGGTCCGGTTGAAGGCGTTGAGCACCTCGGGCCGGTTGAGGGTAAGGGTGAGGACGCCGCCCTCCCGCTCGGCCAGGATGGTGGTGTAGCGGCCGTGGCCTTCGGCCATGAACGTCATCCCCTCCAGCAGGATCTGGCCCGGCCGGGGCGGCCCCGCAGGATCTGACCCGGCCTGGGCCTTTTACGCCAATTGGCGTGAGGCGGGTGGATTTCCTTGCGGCTTCCTTGCCGGGGGGTGGGGGGCGAAGATCAAAGGGCCTTCATCTGCTCGAAGGGGTTGCGGCAATCCAGGCAATACCACAGGCTGCGGCACGGGGTCGGCCCGAAGGCGTTCTCCCGGCGGGTACGGCGCGACCCGCAGAAGGGGCAGGTGGCGGCATGGGCAGCAAGGGTCTCCAGACGCCGCAATGCCCCGCAGCCGGCAGGTCCCGGAGGCACCTGGCTGGCGGCCGCCGCGAGGTCCGGTGCTCCGGCACCCGGCATCCCGGCATCCGGCTTCCCGGCGCCGGCGCCCTCGGCGTCTCCGCCCGGCAAACGTCCCGGCCCATGCGGCTCCGGCGCAGATCGCCCGGCGGCGGGCCGCCCCGCTCCCACGGGCGGAGGGGGGGCAATGCCAAAGGAGGCCAGCTTCCGGCGCCCCGCGGGCGTGATCCGATCGGTGGACCAGGGCGGGCTGTAAGCAACCCGCACCTCCACCTCCCGCACGCCCGGGACCGCCTGCAGCCGCCCGGCGACCGCCTGGCGGATCAGCCCCAAGGCCGGGCAGCCCACGAAGGTGGGAAGCAGCGTGACCTGGACGCGGCCGGCGCGGGCGTCGGCCTCCACCGCTTCCACCATCCCCAGGTCGACGACGCTGACCACGGGGATCTCCGGATCGGGCACCTCCGCCAGGGCCTGCCACAGGGCGTCCCGAAGCGCCTGGTCCTCCGGCTGCACAGTGGCCGGACGCCGGCGGGCGGCGGGCCCGCCTCTACCCTGGGCTCCGGTCTCGCCCGGCCGGCAGGCTCCCCCGGCCCCGCCGTTCCCACGGGAGCGGCGATTCTCCTGGCACGGGGCCTGCCCGGGGGCGCTGCCGTCCCCGGACGAACCGGCCGGCACCGATCCCGACGCCTGCCGCAACGGTCCCGCAGAACCCACGGGCTCTCCCTCCCCTGAACCGGCGCCGTCGCCCGGTCCGGCCTCACGGCCCTGCATCCGCCGGCCCCCTTACCATTCCGCCGCCGGGTCCGAGCGGTAGACCAACGTCATCTCAGCCAGCAAGGTCTCCAGGGCGGGCGAGTGGTGTCCTCGCCGGCCTCCCAGGCCTCGCTCGATCCCGGCGGCCGCCGGGCCTCCCCCCATCCCGGGATCCGCCGGTTCCACGCCAGCCGGCTCTCCCGGTCCCGGCTGCCCCAGCACCGGTTCGGCCAGGCCGGCCTCTTCCAGCACCTGGCGGACGGCCGCCCACCACAGCCGGCGAAGCTCCTCCAGGCTGGCCCCCCGCCAGCGGGCAGCCTGCTCCTCCCCTTCCACCGGTTCGAAGAACCCGGCCGCCAGGGCCAGGGCCCGGGTGAGGGCCGGCGCCAGCCGCTCCCGTGCCTCGCCACCGGCGCGGCCGAGTTCGACCACCCACTGGCGGAAGTGGGCCTGGTGGTAAGCCTCCTCCCGGGCAACGCGGGCCGCCGCCGCGGCCAGCGGCTCGTAGGGCGAGCGGGCCAGCGCCGGCCACAGCACGGCCTCGTACTCGCTGTATAGGAAGTGGCGGGCGATCTCCGCGGCCCAATCGCCGTTGGGCTGTTCCAGCAGGATCGCGTTGCGAAAGTCCGCAGGATCCCGGCCAAAAGCCAGGGCATCGGGATCCCCGCCACCCTGGCCCAGGTCGGCGAGCAGCTGATAGAGCAGGGCGCTGTGCCCCACCTCATCCTGGGCGATGGAGGAGAAGGCCACGTCTTCTTCCTGGTAGGGAGCCACGCCCGTCCACTCCGACGCCCGGTGGCCGGCGATCAGCTCGTCGTCGGCCAGGGCGAAGAGCAGGGCCACCAGGCCCGGGTCAGCGCCCGCGGCCGCCGCGCCCGCCGGGTGGGCGGGGAGGGGTTCCATGGCGTGGGCCCGGTTCGACCCCTTCACCGGCCCTCACCCCCTTGCCCGGGCCCGGCCCCAGGGCCCGTCCCGGCGGGGGACCCTGTGCCGGTCCCCGGCCTGGGCCCGGTGTCCTTGCCGGCGTCGCGGCCGGCAACCGCACTGCTCCCCGAACCGGCGGTCCCGGTACCGGGCCTTGCCGCACCGCCCCCGCCACCGGGCGCGGCGCCCTCGGGATCTCGCCGCCCTTCCCGGTCCTGGCGCCGGGGCCCCCGGCGGACCCGCACGTGACCGCTGCGGTTGAGCACGGCACCGGGTACCACATCATCGGATGCGCCCGGCGCGCCAGCCCGGTGGGCCGGGGCGACGGCTGCCGGCCCGTCCTGCCCCGGGGAGGAAGCGTGGGCTCCGGCCGTGCCAGCGCCACCGCGCCCGGGCCCGCCGCGACTCGTGCCGCCGCCCGGCCCCCGGCCGAAGCGCTGCCAGAGGATCCGGGTCCGGGCAAAGCCTTCCCCCAGGCGGTACGTCTTGTCCGTGGCCGGCTGCCACCAGTCGGCGTCACCCTCGCCCACGGCTTCGATGCACGAGCGCGGCACGATCCACAGGCTGACATACTCCTGCCGCCGGCAATAGAGCTGCTGGGCCAGCAGCCGGGCGTTGCGCCGGTCCCCCGCCAGCAGGCTGCCGCAGTGGATGTACGGCTCGCCCCGCCGCGGCTGGCCGAAGACCTCGTAGACCTCCATGGTGACGCCCATGGCCGGTTCGTCCCCTTCCTGGGCCGGGATGATGGCCCGTCAGGCGGCCGCGGCGCCGCGGGCCAGGGCTTCCCGTACCCAGCGGCTCTCCTCGTGGGAGAGGCGCCGGATGGCCAGCCGCGCCTCCGTCCTGGGTCCCTGCCCCTTGACCACGCGCCAGAATTCGTCCCAGTCGGGGTCGCCGTAGACCCAGCGGCCCTGCGCTTCGTCATAGTGCAGCTCGGGGTCGGGGATCTGGAGCCCCAGGGCGCGGATCTGGGGCACGTACTTGCTCAGGAACTCCTGCCGCAGTTCCTCGTTGGTGCGGACCTTGATCCGCCACTTCATGGCCTGCTCCAGGTTGGGCGACATCTCGTCGGGCGGTCCGAAGAAGTGCAGCAGCGGCCGCCACCAGCGGTTCAGCGCGTGCTGGACCATCTGCTGCTGGGCGCGGGTGCCGCTCATCAGGGTGAGGATGATGTCCTCGCCGTGCTTGAGGTGGATCGCCTCTTCGGCGCAGATCCGCCGCAGGATGCGGGCGTAGGGGGCGTAGCTGGTCTGCAGCAGCGCCGCCTGGGTCACCAGGGCGGCCCCGTCGACCAGCCAGGCGATGATGCCCGCGTCGGCCCACGTGGGCGCGGGATAGCTGAAGACGTTGTGGAACTTGGCCTTGCCCGCCACCAGGGCGTCCATCATGTCCTCGCGGGTGATGCCGAGGGGTGCGGCCAGGTCTTCCGCCACGCGGTAGATCAGCTGGGCATGGCCGACTTCATCCTGGACCTTGGCCATGAGGGCCAGCTTGCGGCGCAGGGTGGGCGCCCGCGGGATCCACTCCCGCTCGGGCAGGGCCCCCATGATCTCGCTGTTGGCATGGGTCTGGATCAGGCGGAGGCACTGGCGGCGGTACTCGCTGGGCATCCAGTCGCCCGCCTCCACCTTCTCGCCCCGCTCCAGGCGGGCGGTGAACTCGGCGATGCGCTCCTCCTCCCGCCAGTCACGGGGGCCGGCCGGCCCGGCCGGAGGCCACCCCGCCGGCTGGCCTGCTGCAGCATCGGCCGGGCTCTGCATGCCCTGGTCTGCCATGGTTTCCCCTCCCGTGGCGGCCCCGGCCGGGGCATCCGGCCCCGGGCTGCCCTTTGGGCCCGCCCAGGGCACGGGGCCACCCGGCTGCCGATTCGACCGGCGGGCCGGTTCGACCGGCGGGCCGGGCACCCCAGGACCCCGGCCGGGGACCGCTCCGTGTTTCCCCCAGGGTGACGCGTCCCCAAGACTCCAAAACAAGACCCAAGACTCCAAACCAGGACTCGCAAAACAAGCGTCTTGCGATGCCTTGAGACTTGCGGTGACTTGTAAGGCGGCCCTGAGACTTGCGATGACTTGCAAGGCACCGATGGCGACCCGCCTGGCCCAAGCCCGCTCCCGGGGCCGGACGATCCCGCCTTCCGGCACGGCTTCGTTGCGGCCATAACGCCGGCCGCCCGACCGGCACCGCCCTCAGGACGAGCCGGCCTCCAGGCCCTTGAGGATCAGCTCCGCAAAGGTGGCCGCCACATCGTCCGGTGCCAAGGGCCCGTCCGGCGAATACCACTGGTAGGCCCAGTTGACCGCCGACAGCGCCAGCAGGGCCGCGAACCGCGGGTCGACCGCGCGGAACTCGCCCCGGGCGACACCGTCGGCGATGAGCTCCCGCCAGCGGGCTTCATACCGGTCCCGCTTGGCCTGGATGCGGGACCGCAGGTCAGCACGCAAGAAGCGCCACTCGTGGAAGAACACGCTGGCCGTGTCGCGGTGCTCGGCGATCACCGCCATGTGGGCGGCCAGGGCCCGCCGCAAGCGGTCCCGGGCCGTTGTGCCCTCCCTCCAGGCCTGCTCGATCCCGGCCAGGAACCGGTCGGCCGCGCGGTCCACGATCTCGAACAGCAGCTCTTCCTTGCTCTCGATGTGGGCGTAAAGGCTGCCCCGCTGCAGCTGCAGCCGCTCGGCGATGTCCTGCATGGAGGTGGCGTGATAGCCCTTCTGGCGAAAGAGCTCGCCGGCCACGGTGAGGATCTCTTCCCGGCGGGCGGTGGAACGGCCCATGGCTCCTCCCGGTTAACCAAACAAAGGTAAACCAACAAACGGTCGTTTGGTAATCAGCATAGCAGCGGCCGAACCCCGGCGTCAACCGTTGCCATCCAGCCCGAGCAGGCGGCGGCGCCCGTGCCGTCGCGGGCCGTAACGGTGCATTGGGCTCACTCCCCGGACTCCCCCGTCCCTTCTCCATGACGCCGCCTGTCAAGGCGAATCCCGGATAATACGGCCAAAGCCCGGGCGGGGAGAGGCCGGAGCCCGCCGGGTCCCGGGCCCGCCCGGCCGCAGCGGGAGGGGATGGGCGATGATGGCGGAACCAATGCAGCGCCTGACCGGGCTGCAGATGGCCTTAGGCATGGTCAACCAAGGCATGTTGTGGCTGATTTGCCAGCGGCTCGACCTCCAGCCCCGGTGCGGGCGCAAGCGGGGTCAACTGGCGAACTGGCTGTTCCGCGAAGCCTGCCGCCACCCGCAGCTGGCCCAGCGACTGGCCGCTGAACTGACCCCGTGCCTTCTTCCGGGCTACCGCCCGGGCAGCCCGCCGGAACCCCAGCAGGTGGTCAGCCTGCTCAAGCGGAGCCGCCGGAAAGGGCTGGCCCTCGGGCTGCTGTGGGGCATGGGGGATACCCTGGTTGACCCGGCCTGGGCTTCCGCCTGGAACCAGTGGCTCAAGGACTCGGCGGACTGGCGCCGGCGCTTCGAGCAATACTTGACCCTGCTGAACGAGCAGGAGACCGTGCAGGTTGCCCAGTCCATCGTCACCGAGGCCGAGGCCCGGCGCGACCGGATGCGGCAAGCCCTGGTCAGGATGGCCAGGTCCTGCCGCGAGGAGATGAAGCGGCTGAAGGAGCGCATTGCAACCCTGGAAGAGGTCAACCGCCAGCTGGCGGCCCTGCGCCCCTTGCAGAACACCCGCATCCTGGTCGTAGGCGACCCCAACCACGCCGGCGGTTACCAGCAGGTGGTGAACCGCTACGGGGGCGACATGGTCTTCGCCGACGGCACCAGCCGCCAGTGGGTGCGCAAGGCCCTGGACGGCCGCTACGACGCCATCGTCGTGGTCACCGCCTACGGCTACCACACCACCCAGATGATGATTCAGAAACATGCTCCGGAGGTGCCTCTCTTCAGCGCCCGGCGGGGCGGCCTGGGCGAAATGGAACGGGTGCTGGTCACCCAGGTGATCCCCGCCCTCTTTAAAAGGCTGAGGTCCCTGGACGAACCCGCCTCCGCGTAGGCGCCGCCGCCGGCGGGGCAGCCGTATGCAGCCCTGGGCGTGGGGGCAGGGGCCTGGACGGCCACCCTGTCCCTGGATCCAGTTCCGTAGGCGGGTCCGCTGGCGCCAGCTTCGCCACCGGGCGGGACGCAGCCCCTTCGGGCTGCGTCCCCTTCGTCGCGCTGCTCTTCGAGGACGGCGTCCCAGAAGTCGTCCCGCGGCCACCGCGTGTGGCAAAACCGCCACGACATCCCACCGCCGTTCGGCTCCTGGGTCAGTCGTACCTTACGTTCGCAGCATCCGCCCTGCGTAGGCGGCGCGGACAGCCGCCGACCAGGGCCAAGTACGTGCAAGCAAGGCGATGGCGACCGCCACTGAGGCCGCTGTCACATACACGGCCCGGACGCCAAAGATCTCTCCCAGGGGGCCGGTGATCGCCATCGTGAAGAGGGCGATCGTCCCGGACAGGCTGCTAACGAGCCCCAGAGCCCGCCCGAGCAGATGGTTTGGTGTCTGCTCCTGCCAGAGGGTGGCGATCAAGGGCTGCACGATGCCGTTGCCGATGCCCACACCGACGGACCCGATGAAGAATACGGGCAGCCAGAGGCTAAGCGAGTTATTCAGGCTGCAGCAGAACTGACGTTTGACTACCGGACTTGCCGGAGCGGTGCCGGCCGACCGGGGGACCCCGGCGGCGATCAGGCAGGCCGAGAGCAAGGAAGGAACGGTTTGTCAGCACAGCGAGGTTGAGAACCGGGGCGATTCTCACAGGAGGAGCCCCTCCCCAATGGTGTTGGTGCTAGTCGGCCTAACGTCCTCGGAGTTCTACCAGACGCAAACCGCCTGTCGACCACCAGCCCTGAGAAGTGGTCGCAGGTCCTCGCCACCGGCCGGCGCCCAGGGCTGGGCAGGGCCGTCACGGCTCCCGGTCCACAGCCACGCCCCGCTCCGCCAGCTCCTGGAAGAACGCCTCCGGGTCCGGCCCGCCCGGTGCTTCGGGCGCCAGCACCCCCGGTCCCTCAATTCGCCCCTGGGCCATCCAAAGCGCTCCCAGGGCCAGAGGCACCGCCGTCAGGCTCGCCATGGGCGCCGCCGCCCGGTAGCTGCGTTCCACCACCTGGTCGCCCACCCGGCCCCGCACCCGGACGACGAGCCCGGAAGCGGGCCGGGATGGGGCCCCCACCCGTTCCAGGAGAGGAAGCAGCGGCTTGAGCACCGCGCCCAACCGCTGCCGCCGGCGGTGGGTGGCCATCAACCCCCAGCGCCCGAAGGTGACAGCCAGCCGGTTCAGGGCGGGCTCCGACAGGCCTCCCTTCAGCCGCACCTCCTGCAGGCCGGGAAGGAATCGCGGTAACGTCACCGGTTCGGGGTGCCCGACGTGAAAGACCGTCACGGCACCCAGTGGCGGAGGAAACTCGACCCGTTCCGCCCCGGTCCCCGCAGGGACCTCCTCCCACCGTCCTCCGGCAAAGGACGTGACCGTGCCGCTGAAGATGTGCATGGTGTGGAGGACCACGGCCCAGCCCCGGGAATCCGCCGAGCTGCCGGCCCAGGCGATGTGGGCCGCCTCGACCCGGTCCATCCGCTGGGCCGCATGGCGCACGCAAAGGTTGGTTAGCCCCGGCGTCCAGCCGAGGCCGGTGAGGATGGTGACCCCTGCCTTGCGGGCCGGCTCGTCCAGATCGAGGACCCGCCGGGCCGCGTCGTGATCATCGCAGAGGCTGATGTAGGGGCGCCGGGCCTCGATGGCCGCCCGGACCAGGAGCTCTTCCAGGAGGTAGAACGGGCCCGCCGCTCCCACCGCCACATCGTGAGCCGCCATCAGCTGGGCGGCTGCCCCAGGTGCCAGGATGTCGACCGCCTCCGCAACCACCCGGCAACCTGGCGCCGCCTCTTCCGCCGCCGCGGTGGCCACCGACCGGGCCGCCTCCAGATCCCGGTCCGCTACCGTCACCTGGGCCACACCGGGGGTCCTGGCCAGTTCCCGGACCGCCCGGCTTCCCATGTCCCCCGCCCCGCCGAAGACCACGAAGCGCATTGAGCATCCCCCCGCCGATGTGGTCGGTACTGGCAGGCTCGCCTTCGGCGCCCCCATGGTGGATGGGGCGCCTTCCGCCGGCGGCCGACCCAGCGGTACCGCCGGCCGGCTTCGGCGCCCCATGGTGCATGAGGCGCCCGGCCATCCAGGCCGGTTCTGGCAAGCGCGCAATGGCAGGTTCGCAATGAAGGGCCCGTCCTCCTGGAGGGGGGGCTGGGACTTGGGGATGGGATGACGGCGGATCGGACGATCGAGCATAGCCCGATGGATAGGTGGCCGGGGGAGGAGGCAAGGTGGCCCTGCTGTCGACCTCCGATCACGGCAAAACCCCGGGAGGTCGACAGCAGGAGGTAATTCCACCCAGTTGGCGCCACGCCTGCGTTTTTGGCTTGCCCGCATCCTGTTTTGCCCAGTATCCCTGTATCTGGATCGACAGAAAGCGGGCGCAGGAACCGTTGAAGGAGAACGGTTTCTTCGGTCGAAGATGGGGTTTGTAGGGTGCCTATGAGGAATCGAAACGGATTTGGCGCGGCGGCTGGCACGTGCGGCGGAAGAGTTTGTAGGGTGCCTATGAGGAATCGAAACCCAACTACACGCCCACCCTACAGCACCGTCATCACTGTTTGTAGGGTGCCTATGAGGAATCGAAACGTGTGTCGTGGCCGCGGGAAGGGCGCGGCAAGGGGGGGTTTGTAGGGTGCCTATGAGGAATCGAAACTCGCCGGACATGGCGAGGCGTCTGGAACAGCAGTGCGTTTGTAGGGTGCCTATGAGGAATCGAAACTGAGTGCCAAGGCACCGGCGTCGTGCCAGAGTGCAAGTTTGTAGGGTGCCTATGAGGAATCGAAACACGCGTTCTGACTTCACGTCTGCGGCCGCCCAGATGAGTTTGTAGGGTGCCTATGAGGAATCGAAACCGGCCGCCCAGATGATATCTTCCAGGACCCGCCAAATGTTTGTAGGGTGCCTATGAGGAATCGAAACCTGCGAGCCGAATGAGGACCACTATCCACCCGAACCGTTTGTAGGGTGCCTATGAGGAATCGAAACCGCGAGCTGGACGCCCTGGTGGTGCCCGACACGGCCGTTTGTAGGGTGCCTATGAGGAATCGAAACACCGTCTCAAAACGTGGCTGACCCGAGGCCACCTGCGTTTGTAGGGTGCCTATGAGGAATCGAAACAAAATCGCTCCCTTCTGTTATTTTTAGTGTGTGCGGTTTGTAGGGTGCCTATGAGGAATCGAAACTGGCCGTCGAGGCCTGGCCGCATTCGTAGAGGCCGTGTGTTTGTAGGGTGCCTATGAGGAATCGAAACCTGGCCAATGTGAATGTGTAACCCACAAGCACCGTCGGTTTGTAGGGTGCCTATGAGGAATCGAAACATGGGGAGTTTCAGACTGGCCGCCTTGAGGGCTTCCATGTTTGTAGGGTGCCTATGAGGAATCGAAACTGTTGCGCCGGTGTCTCACTCAGCTAGCTTCACTCAGAGTTTGTAGGGTGCCTATGAGGAATCGAAACACCCTTTACGCCCGCAAGGACGCGACGGAGCAGCTCGTTTGTAGGGTGCCTATGAGGAATCGAAACTGGAATTCGACCGAAGACGCCGACTATGTAGCCATGTTTGTAGGGTGCCTATGAGGAATCGAAACTTCATTTGGTTGTGTGGCAGGCCTGCAACGTTGCGCGTTTGTAGGGTGCCTATGAGGAATCGAAACCCGGCTATCCTGTCTACGACCAGACGGATGCTCCTGGTAGTTTGTAGGGTGCCTATGAGGAATCGAAACATGATATCACGACTAAGGCCGCTAGCGCAGGCCGTGAGTTTGTAGGGTGCCTATGAGGAATCGAAACCGGTAGCAATAAACGCGGCGGAAGGGTTCCGTTGTCGTTTGTAGGGTGCCTATGAGGAATCGAAACGGCACTCCAGGTAAGTTTGGAGACCCGTCGGACTGAGTTTGTAGGGTGCCTATGAGGAATCGAAACGCGCTACACCAGGGCGCTTGCGTGGGTGAGTCACAGTTTGTAGGGTGCCTATGAGGAATCGAAACTGTTGCGCCGGTGACTCAGACAGCTTCACGCAATGAGGTTTGTAGGGTGCCTATGAGGAATCGAAACGACGCACCGCCCGCCGGGGTCAGCATCACGGCGGCCAGTTTGTAGGGTGCCTATGAGGAATCGAAACCTCCAACACCCTCATCGGCCCCGTCCGCATCTCCCGGTTTGTAGGGTGCCTATGAGGAATCGAAACCACCAGGAGCAGGATGCCCATTCGGATTCCGTTTGAGTTTGTAGGGTGCCTATGAGGAATCGAAACCGACCTCTTCGCGGGCCGCGCCGACATCCGCCACCTGTTTGTAGGGTGCCTATGAGGAATCGAAACACAAGGGTCAAAAGGACATGCTCAAAAACTACTGCAAGTTTGTAGGGTGCCTATGAGGAATCGAAACCCAGCATGTCATCGCGGAAGGCTTCTTCCGTTGCGTGTTTGTAGGGTGCCTATGAGGAATCGAAACCGCTTGCGCTTGCCATTCTCCTGCTCCTGTCGCTCGTTTGTAGGGTGCCTATGAGGAATCGAAACCGGCCTTTCGTGCTAGGCTTGCGTTACACTTCGATGAGTTTGTAGGGTGCCTATGAGGAATCGAAACGCGGCACAAGGCCTGGAATGTTGGGCGGCGCGGCCTGTTTGTAGGGTGCCTATGAGGAATCGAAACAATGCTCTGCACCAGCGCCGCCATGGCGCTTTCCGGGTTTGTAGGGTGCCTATGAGGAATCGAAACGTTCGCCTCCCGTGACTTCTGGTCCCGTGACTTCTGGGTTTGTAGGGTGCCTATGAGGAATCGAAACCAGCATAATTTCTGTTTAGCCATTTCGCGGGTGGCTAGTTTGTAGGGTGCCTATGAGGAATCGAAACAGGCCGCACACTCCAGGCCTGGGCGAAGGCCTTGCGCGTTTGTAGGGTGCCTATGAGGAATCGAAACAGTGCGAAGTGTCGGATTACGAATTCGGCGATGACGGTTTGTAGGGTGCCTATGAGGAATCGAAACTCATTCGGTTCGCAGTAGTTCATCCGTTCTGACTTCGTTTGTAGGGTGCCTATGAGGAATCGAAACAGGTTACGGGACCAGAGGATTAATTCCTCTGGTCCCAGTTTGTAGGGTGCCTATGAGGAATCGAAACATGATGAATTTGACTATCAGTCGTGCTGTTCGGTATGCGGTTTGTAGGGTGCCTATGAGGAATCGAAACAGGCCGTCAACGAAGGCCGCAAGGCCGCGACGGCCCACGTTTGTAGGGTGCCTATGAGGAATCGAAACCTGTCAACGTGTACACCTACGGGATTGAGTTCTACTGTTTGTAGGGTGCCTATGAGGAATCGAAACCCGGATCCCGAGACCCCGAAAATGCCGATGTGCGGGTTTGTAGGGTGCCTATGAGGAATCGGAACGGACTTCGGATCAGCGGCCGCCCAGATGACATCTTCGTTTGTAGGGTGCCTATGAGGAATCGGAACATGCCCGGCCAGATGGTGACGCTCGGTGTGACGCCTGAGTTTGTAGGGTGCCTATGAGGAATCGAAACCTTCCAAGGTAACCGACACGGATTATGATGATGACCAGGGTTTGTAGGGTGCCTATGAGGAATCGAAACCTCCTGCTCCTGCTCCTGCTTGCGCTGGCGCTTGCGCTGTTTCTAGGGTGCCTATGAGGAATCGAAACCCCGTCGTCGTGTCCGATCTCCAGCGCCGGCTGAACGTTTGTAGGGTGCCTATGAGGAATCGAAACAGCAACTGGCGCTTATCCTTAGCGATAAATACCAGGGTTTGTAGGGTGCCTATGAGGAATCGAATCCACTCCTGGCGCGGAAGGGTGGTGATGGCGAGCAGGGCGTTTGTAGGGTGCCTATGAGGAATCGAAACATCGGCTCCAGAACGGGCGGAACGGATAGGGTGCGTAGGGGTTTGTAGGGTGCCTATGAGGAATCGAAACAGCATGCCCCGGGCCGTCGGCGCCTCACGCCGGACCGTTTGTAGGGTGCCTATGAGGAATCGAAACTAGAGCCGTTCGCCCCACGGCGCGGGGGGATAGCGGTTTGTAGGGTGCCTATGAGGAATCGAAACCCGCTTCTCGTGCCTCCTGTGCCTCCTCCCACGCTTGTGTTTGTAGGGTGCCTATGAGGAATCGAAACCGCCTTGTTGGGCGCCACCGTCCCGTTGGGCCGGTGCGTTTGTAGGGTGCCTATGAGGAATCGAAACTGCCGTCGGTACAGCACCGCGTAACCTCCAGCGTCGTTTGTAGGGTGCCTATGAGGAATCGAAACCACAAAGTGCGGTAGGCCCTTCGCCGTTTTCCCGGGGTTTGTAGGGTGCCTATGAGGAATCGAAACGCGGTTGAAAAGTTGCGCGAGTACGCCGACATGGACGTTTGTAGGGTGCCTATGAGGAATCGAAACCCCTTCCTCGGCATCGTCCGCGTATACAACCGCCACGTTTGTAGGGTGCCTATGAGGAATCGAAACGGAATCGAGGCATGGCAGGGGTCGGTATACGAGTGGGGTTTGTAGGGTGCCTATGAGGAATCGAAACGGATTATAAGCCTCCAGCGTGCTTAGTGTGGTGAGAGTTTGTAGGGTGCCTATGAGGAATCGAAACTTGGGACCAGAAATTCGCCCGTGATAACGCCACTGCGTTTGTAGGGTGCCTATGAGGAATCGAAACATGAGCTGTTCCGCTTCGAGTAGCCCCGCCGCTTTTGTTTGTAGGGTGCCTATGAGGAATCGAAACGGTGGTATCCGGCGCGGTGATTCCTCCCGCGCCAGGGTTTGTAGGGTGCCTATGAGGAATCGAAACAAGGCGATCATCGAGAGCTACGACGTCGCCCGTCTCGTTTGTAGGGTGCCTATGAGGAATCGAAACAAATTCCAATTCCAACGGAGCCAAAGGCCTACGGCCGTTTGTAGGGTGCCTATGAGGAATCGAAACAACCATGCCTGGATGACTGCGCTTTCCTTCGGTGAGTTTGTAGGGTGCCTATGAGGAATCGAAACGCCGAGTACGTCTGGCCCCCCATGGTGTAGTCCGCGTTTGTAGGGTGCCTATGAGGAATCGAAACATGAGCCGCGCCGAGCTCGCCGACCGGCTCCTCTCGGTTTGTAGGGTGCCTATGAGGAATCGAAACCAAGGACGCGCCGCAATAACCCACCGCAACACGGGAGTTTGTAGGGTGCCTATGAGGAATCGAAACCGGCCAACTGGTCTGCATACTGGCGCAACTGTTCATCGTTTGTAGGGTGCCTATGAGGAATCGAAACCCAGATTCATAACCTGCGTCCGCATTTTTATGATCCGTTTGTAGGGTGCCTATGAGGAATCGAAACGGCGTGTACGCCGTGACGGCCCGGGCGACCACGCCGGTTTGTAGGGTGCCTATGAGGAATCGAAACATCCGCTGCAGCTGTTCGCGGCTGGCCTTGGCCTTGGTTTGTAGGGTGCCTATGAGGAATCGAAACACCAGACTGGCAATCTCCAGCCCGACGCGGATCTTCGTTTGTAGGGTGCCTATGAGGAATCGAAACGCGGCGCAGATTGATGTGTGCGTGCTAATCGAAAACTTGACCACCGTGACAACCTAATTGTTGACCACCCCGGTGTCGGATTTAGAGGTTCGTCAGTGTGAGACCCCCTCCTTCCGCAACCGCTGCTGGCTTTCGCGGAACCGGTAGGACTCGCCCTTGAAGAGCAGCACGTGGGACCGGTGGGTGAGCCGGTCGAGCAAGGCCGAGGTCAGGGTGGCGTCGCCAAAGACCTCGACCCAGCGCGAGAACTCCAGATTGGTCGTGATGAGCAGGCTGCCACGCTCGTAGCGGTGGGCGCAGAACTGAAACAGCAGCGGACCCGCGGGGCCCAGGCCGAGGTACCCCAGTTCATCGAGAATCACGAGGTCGAAGCGATCCCACCCCTTGAGGGCCTTGGGCAGCCTGGCCTCGTTGTGGGCCTGCAGCAGCTCCTGCCCCAGGGCGACGGCCGTGGTGAATCGCACCCGCCAGCCGGCATGGATGGCGGCCACCCCGAGAGCGATGGCCGTGTGGGTCTTCCCCGTTCCCGTCGGGCCCAGGCAGACCACGTTCTCCCGAGCCTTGACGAAGCTCCCGTCCGCCAGCTGGAGCACCCGGGCCTTGGGCAGGTCGGGAAGGGCCGTGAAGTCGAAAGACTCCAGCGTTTTCAGGGCGGGAAACCGGGCCATCCCCAACCGGCGGTTCAAGCGGCTCTGGCGCCGTGACTCGACTTCGGCCGTGAGGCAGGCGGCCAGGTAGGCCAGGTGGTCCTGGCCGCTCTGGGCGGCGTCCCGGGCCAGTTCGCGGTAGGCTTTGCGGAGCCCCGGCAGCCGTAACTCCCGGGCATAGAGGTCGATGAGCGCTTCCTGGGTCGCCTTCGCGGCATTCATCGGCGATTCCCTCCCAGCAGGGCGTCATAACAGGCCGGATCGGAAGCCCGGACCCGAAGGGCGGCGAACCGGTCCGGAACGGGCACCGGCTCGGGTGCAGGACGGGCCAGACGGTTGAGGATCAGCTGGCGAACGGCTTGCGGCTCCAGCAGCCCCTGGGAGGAGGCCTGCTCCAAAGCCTCGGTGATCACCTCAGCCGGGAACTCCCGGTGCAGGAGCAGGATCTGGGCGAACTCACGGTACCCATCGGGACGTCGGCTGCACAGGACGCGCTGGACCTGGGCATACACCGGGGGCAACTTGGGCACAACGGCCAGGTGGGTTGCGGCCCGCGGCTTCCGGGCCAGGGCCGGGAGGTAATGGGCCAGCTCAAGGCTCGTCTCGCCACGGCCATAAGCCCGCCGATGGGTCGCCACCACACGCTCGCCGTCGGTGACCTCAATCCGGTCCGTATAGGCCCACAGGGTCAGCGTGCGGCCCACCCCCTCGCAAGGCACGGAGTACCGGTTCCGGTCGAAGGTCACGAGGCTCAGCTTGTTGACCGTGACGACGTGGGGGCGGGCGGCGCGGAAGGGCCGGTCCGGCAGGGGCCGTAGCGCCGCCCGCTCTTGTTCCCATGCCTCCCCGCGCCGCTGGCGCTCCCGCTCACACCAGGCGAGCAGGTGGGCGTTCAGCGCCTCCCAGTCGGGAAAGTCGGGCACGGGAACGAGGGCGTTTCGCCGCACGTACCCCACGCCATTCTCCACCGCTCCCTTCTCGTGGGCCTCACCGGGGCGGCAGAAGGCACTGTCGAACAGGTAGTGGGCCCGGAGGCTGGCAAAGAGGGTGTGCTCTTCCCGGGCCGGACCGGCGAGGATCTTGGTGACCGCCGTCTTGGCGTTGTCGAAGATGCACTCGCGGGGGACGCCGCCGAGCCAGGCAAAGGCCCGGCAGTGGCCTTCAAGCAGGGCCTCGAGCCGTTCCGTCGGCGACGCCCAGGTGAAGATCACGCCGCTGGCCCGCAAGCGCAGGACGAACAGGTGGGCAACCGTCCGGCGGCCCCCAAGCACCACCACCGCTTCGCCCCAGTCGACCTGGGCCGACTGGCCCCAGGCGGCCGTCAGAGGGAGGAACGGTTCGGGCTGCCGACCGCGGACCTGGCTGACAAACCGCCGGACCGTGGACTCACCGCCTTGAAAGCCGTACTCCTCGACCAGCCGTTGGTAGATCCGGCGGGCGGTGTGACGCTGCTTTCGCGGGGCTGTGGCGTCTTGTTCCAGCCACGTCAGGATGACGTCCCGGTAGGGGTCGAGCACGGGGCTGGGACGTGGCGCCTTGAGCCGGTAACGAGGCGGTTCCGCACTCGCCAGGGCTTTGCGAACCGTCTGGGGCCAGCCCGAGCTGCCGGCTGATCTTCCGGATGGACCAGCCATCGACGAAGTGGCGCTTTCGGATAAACTCAATATCGACCATCCCGAGCACTCCTTCGGCCTCCTGTCCCTGGAAGGTCTGGACACCCTCCCAGCATACAGGGGCCAGGTCTCGGGGTGGTCAATTTTTCGGTTAGCACAAGGGCCCTACGTGGGTCACTTTTCGATTAGCGTTCACATTTGTAGGGTGCCTATGAGGAATCGAAACTGCCACGTATGTTCGAACCCGACGAAAGTAAAAATTGTTTGTAGGGTGCCTATGAGGAATCGAAACAACCGTGGCCTGTCCATTCGCCATCCGGAGTCCCCGTTTGTAGGGTGCCTATGAGGAATCGAAACGGTCTCCCCGGTCGCTTCCGGGGAGCTTCGACCGTTTGTTTGTAGGGTGCCTATGAGGAATCGAAACCACTCCCCTCGGGGCTCGTTGGATCAGCCACCACCCGTTTGTAGGGTGCCTATGAGGAATCGAAACAGGGGCGGGGAAAAGTCACCGCCGCCGATGTCCGGCGTTTGTAGGGTGCCTATGAGGAATCGAAACGAACTATCCACGAAAAGGCAACTGACTCGAAAGGAACGTTTGTAGGGTGCCTATGAGGAATCGAAACCTTCGTCTTTGACCTCCGGCTGGAACAAGACCGGGAGGTTTGTAGGGTGCCTATGAGGAATCGAAACACGAGCGTTGGGGAGCCGTCGCCTCGACCGTAGCAAAGTTTGTAGGGTGCCTATGAGGAATCGAAACCGATCAGTTCCATGACCATCCGGCCGGAGGCGGTTCGAGTTTGTAGGGTGCCTATGAGGAATCGAAACTCCAACCCCATCATCGCCGCCCGGCCCGTCGACTGCGTTTGTAGGGTGCCTATGAGGAATCGAAACCGTGGATGGTCCCCAGGATCGGCACCGGGACGACTTGTTTGTAGGGTGCCTATGAGGAATCGAAACGATCTCAAGGCGCAGCGGTACCGGCCGACGGGCGAGTTTGTAGGGTGCCTATGAGGAATCGAAACGCGACTGCAGCTTCCTCATCAGACGACCACTGGATCGTTTGTAGGGTGCCTATGAGGAATCGAAACGGCACTCGGCGCAAACGGGTTTTCACTCACACACACGTTTGTAGGGTGCCTATGAGGAATCGAAACTATGTCGTCTCGATTCGCGGCGCAATATGCCGGACGACGTTTGTAGGGCGCCTATGAGGAATCGAAACCCACGCACCCGTCTCCGTTGCACACCTGCAGCCGGGTTTGTAGGGTGCCTATGAGGAATCGAAACGTGTCTCAGACAGCTTCACGCAATGAGACACCGGCTTCGTTTGTAGGGTGCCTATGAGGAATCGAAACTCATGAAAAACCGAAGTAAGCAATTCGGCCAAACCGAGTTTGTAGGGTGCCTATGAGGAATCGAAACCGTGCTCGACCTCTGCATCCGGGCCGGGTGGCGCGGTTTGTAGGGTGCCTATGAGGAATCGAAACCCCCGCGTCCCCGCGTACTTCGCCTCGATCCGGACGTTTGTAGGGTGCCTATGAGGAATCGAAACGGCGACGGTCAAGGGCTTCCGGGCGACGGGAAAGTCGTGTTTGTAGGGTGCCTATGAGGAATCGAAACGCGAGGCCGCTCCTCGCGAGCCGCTCGGAAGCCGCCAGTTTGTAGGGTGCCTATGAGGAATCGAAACTCACGATCCCGCCGGACCCTTCCGGGCGCGCCCGTTGTTTGTAGGGTGCCTATGAGGAATCGAAACAGAACGCGACGCTGGCTCTGGCGTGGGCAAAGCGGCGTTTGTAGCGTGCCTATGAGGAATCGAAACGCCGCCTCTTTGAGACCAACCGTCTCCACCAGCCTTGTTTGTAGGGTGCCTATGAGGAATCGAAACTGGCACCGATTGCGGTCGCTGTGTTCGCGGTCGTGCGTTTGTAGGGTGCCTATGAGGAATCGAAACATACGATCATCAAAGAGCTCGCTCGGCGCGCCAAAGTTTGTAGGGTGCCTATGAGGAATCGAAACGGCTGGATGCGCGGCGACGGCCGCCCCGACAGCGGCGTTTGTAGGGTGCCTATGAGGAATCGAAACTTCCAGCAGCTTGGCCCAGCTCTTCCAGCGGCCCTGTTTGTAGGGTGCCTATGAGGAATCGAAACACGATCGCGGGGGCGCCGTTTAGGGCCCTCGACGCGTTTGTAGGGTGCCTATGAGGAATCGAAACCCCAGCTTCACCACCGCCAAGAAAAGCGCCAGGGCTGTTTGTAGGGTGCCTATGAGGAATCGAAACGCGACACTCGGGGAAGAAAGGGTGCTGGAGCAGATAAGTTTGTAGGGTGCCTATGAGGAATCGAAACCCGGAAAGCACGGCGGATGCTACCATGCACACAGAGTTTGTAGGGTGCCTATGAGGAATCGAAACTCGGGCAGTGGGTCGTCTCTCAAGAGACGCCCAGAGGTTTGTAGGGTGCCTATGAGGAATCGAAACCCCCCATCCACCGCCGAAGCACGACTGCGGAACCCGGTTTGTAGGGTGCCTATGAGGAATCGAAACCGGAAATACGTGGCGGTCATGGAGCGCCAGGCGCGAGTTTGTAGGGTGCCTATGAGGAATCGAAACTTACCACGTCATCAGGGAAACGGCTATGCCGGGCGGTTTGTAGGGTGCCTATGAGGAATCGAAACCCCCGAAGCGGAGGCCCGGAAGGCCCAAGGGGTCCAGTTTGTAGGGTTCCTATGAGGAATCGAAACGTCGAAACGACTTTCACGGTGACCCATGCCAGCAATACGTTTGTAGGGTGCCTATGAGGAATCGAAACGCTCGGTGCGAACCCGACCGTGGCATGCACGGCATGGCGTTTGTAGGGTGCCTATGAGGAATCGAAACGATCGGCGGCCGCCCAGATAATGTCTTCCAGCTGTCGCGTTTGTAGGGTGCCTATGAGGAATCGAAACCTGGATCGGCCGAAGGGGGCGCCAGCGAGGTACCCTCAAAAGGTGTGTGCATGATTGAGGTCAAGCCCCCGGCGCAGGAATCGGTACCTTCAAGGGATAACCTTGTGCCGATTCCGTGGGCGGAGGCGGCAGCGGAGCGCAGGCAGGAGGGTGCGCCGCCATTTTACATGGGCAACCAAGCCCGCAGTGGTGTGTGGAGTGGCCCCCTCCTGCGCACCGCCCACATGGGCCTGGGCATGTGTGCCCGTGAGCCCGGACAAGTGTATGCGTGCACGCTGTCCCATTTCGCCGCCCCTGCGCTCGATGGCCTGAGGAGGGAAGGTCGATGCCACGGTATTGGGGGCTTGACTTGCACGCCCAGTACGTGCACGTCTGCGAGTGGCGACCTGAAACCCAAAAAGAGAAGCATTCCCGGTTCCCCAACACCCCGGACGGATGGGCGCGTTTCCTCCAAAGGCTCAGCCCCGACGACCGGGTGGCCCTTGAGGTCACCGGGAATGCGTTCGAAGTGTACGATTGGCTTTCGCCGCATGTCGCCCAGGTCCTCCTGGCCAACCCGGTCGAGTTACGGCGGCTCGGGTCGGGCCGCCACACCGACCGCGTCGATGCAGCCCGGCTGGCCAAGATGCTCGCGGTGGGCACGTTGCCCACGGTCTGGGTGCCACCGCAACCCGTGCACGAGTTGCGGCGGTTGCTACGGTACCGTGAACGCCTCCTCAACGTCGCCACGCGATGGCGAAATCAGATCCGTGCCGTGCTGCGTCGGTATGGTGAACAGCCACCGCGGGGCGTCGACCTCGGTGCGTTTCTGACGCCGGAGCGTTTGGGCGCCTTCGCAAGCGGCGATCGGGCCATCGTGGTCAGCGCCCTTCGGCAACTGCAGTGCACGCAGGAGGAGTGCACCGCCATCGAAGCCGAGATTGCCGAACACCTGGCCCGGACACCCGAAGCGCAAGTCCTGCTCACCATGACGGGGGTGGGGCCCATCACGGCCGCCGCCATCTGGGCCGCCCTGGGCGATCCCCGCCGGTTTCGGACCCCCAAGCAGGTCGCTCGCTATGCCGGCCTCGATCCATCGGCCTACCAATCCGGCGAGACCTACTTCCACGGCAAGATCAGTAAGAACGGCAATCCCCTCCTGCGCACGTACTTGATCGAAGCGGCCCACATTCTTGCACGATTCGATAACGGGCCCCTCGGTCAGTTCTATCACCGGAAGCGCCGGCAGCTCGGCCATAAGCGGGCCGTCGTCGCCTTGGCGCGGAAGCTCCTGATCGTCGCGTGGCGGATGCTCCTGACCGGGGAGTCCTACCGGTATCAGCGCCCCAAAACCGTGCAGAACAAGATGTCCCAGCTTCGGGGGCTCCGACGTCATCAACGGAATTGGGAGGATGTGATGGTCACCGTCCTGGCAAAGCCCCAAGAACGGGCCCGCCAGTCTAGAATGAAAGGATACCAAACAGAGGTTCCGGCTTGACCTCAATCACAAGTGTGTTCGAAGTCAAGCACCCAGCGATCAAGCGACTTTTCGCCGACGGTGGGTCTTGATGTCCTCAGGCCAAAGGGCCTTGGTCACCGCATCCCAATCAACAGCAGCCTGCGCTACATTCAGCAGGCGGCGTTGCTTCCGCTGCACGAGCAACGGCTTGGCCGCCCGGTAGGGCTGGCCCGTAAGGAGCATACGCCAGGCGACGATGAGGAGCTTGCGGGCCAAGGCCACGACGGCCTTCTGATGTCCGATTTGCCGCTGTTTCCGGTGGAAGAACGCCCCCAAGGGGCCCTGGTCGTGACGCGCCACCGCGAGAGCGGCCTCAACGAGGGTGGTGCGCAAAAGTTTGCATCCATTCCGGCTGATCCGTCCCCGGTGGTCCTGCTCGCCGGATTGGTGGACCGACGCGTCCAGGCCGGCGTACCGCGTCACCTGCTTGGCGGTTCGGAAGCGGCTCGGATCCCCCAGATACGCCCAGATCGTGACCGCGGTGATGAGGCCCACCCCGGTGATCGTCAGCAACTGAACGGCCGGCTGGTCGGCCACCTGTCGCGCGATCTCCGCTTCAATGGCCTGAATTTCTATGTCCACCGCCTCCAACTGCCGGAGGGCGCTGAGGAGGATGACGCGTTCGGCTTGCGGCAACGGGGTCAGGGCTTCTCGGTCCAGCCACTGCCGGGGGTCCACCTTCCGCGGGATGGGCAGCCCGTGTCGCTGGAACACGGACTTGGCCTGGGTCAGGTACCGCCGCCGGTTCCGGACCAACCGGTCCCGGTATTGCAAAAGGCACCGGACGTCGCGGACCTCCCGCGGTGGCACCCACACGGCCGGTACCATCCCCAGGGCCAGCATCTTGGCCAGCCGTTCGGCCTCCACGCGATCCGTGTGCCGACCGGCACCCAAGCGCTTCAGCTCCAGGGGATTGGCCAGCAGGACCTTGCCGGCGTACGCCGAAAGCAAGTCGTGCACGTTGAAGGCGTTTCCGGTGACCTCGAGGGCGATCTCGTCATCCGCACGCAGCTGCTCAACGAAGGTCGCCCACCCTGCATCGGTATTGGGGAACCGGAAATGCCTTCCCTTTTGCACGTCCACCTGCCATTCGCAGCCGTGGACGTACCGTTTATGGAGGTCGAGCCCGAAATACCGTGGCACGGCGTTGCCCCCCCTCTCCCGGGCTCTTGGGGCGGAGACGGAGATCGCAGCGCACTCACCTATCCGGGCTGTCGGCCCAAGCCGCGCCCATGTAGGCGGTTCGCAGGAGGGGGCCGACCAGACAACTTTACGAGCTCGAAGCCCACACCACCGTCGGCCGTCCCTCCTGCCTGTGCCCCGCCAAACGGCCGCCCACGAGTCTGGGAAGAACCTTACCCTGGCGGCCGAGCTTGTCCTGCTGCCCGCTGGGGGCTTGCACTCCGATCATGCCGACACCTGTGGTTCATGCGGGTCGGCACCAAATGGAAGAGGGGGCACCCTATTTCCCCAACCAGGTCGTCTCGCCACTCCCGGAGGTCAGCAATCCCACTTACTGGGCCAAAGCCCGATCACTTTGGTCCCGCCAACCCTCCGGCTAAGACGTCTCTTGGCCGGGAGTAGGGGCACCCCCTACCGAAACTGATACAGGTAACTTTTCGATTAGCGTTCACAAGGCCGGCCTTGATCGGCGCTGTACAGATCGGCCGTCTCTTCTTCGACGAACGCAAAATCGACGGCCCGGTCGATGTCCCGGAAGGAATGGTCCGCGGGCAGACGGTTCCTCACGGGCGCCGACTACTCACCAAGGTGCATGGGAAAGGAAAGCGTGAAAGGACTGCGCCCCCGCCTTGAAATATGCGCATATGCACATATATACTTCTTAAAGCGGCGGGGCCCGGCCATGCGCCGGTAGTACTGGAGAACCAGAACGGGCGGGAAGCAGGGGGGGGGGTGACCGAGACGGAACTCTCGCGGATTACGGATGCCTTCAAGGCGCTGTCAGATCCTACGCGCCTCCGGATCGTCCGGCTCATGGCCGCGAATGATGAGGAGGTGTGTGTCTGCGAACTCGTCGACTCCCTTGAGGTACCCCAATACCACGTGTCACGGCACTTGAAAGAGCTCCGCAACGCCAGGCTACTGCGGGCACGACGAGACGGCCGGTGGGTCTACTATTCGCTCGATCTCACGGACCCGGTCGTGAAGGAGCTGGCAGAGGTCGTCAGGCGGCTCCCTGCCGACTTATTCCGTGAAGACCAGAAAAACTTCGAGCAACAGATGACCTTGCGCGTCGGCGGCCGCTGCCGCGCGGGGATTCAGAAGAAGCACCTGGCCCCCAACGTCCGTGTTCGGAAGTAGTGCGAAGGAGGAATTGTCATGGACGAAAAGAGCCTTACCACGCGCGCCGTCGCCGAAGAGGCGGAACGCCATTCCTCGAGCCGAGAAGATGAGGACGCTGAAGAGGAAGAAGGCTTCGAAGGTCCCTGGTACCGCTTCCCCCCCATCCGTAATGCTGGCCTCGGAGGCATCGTGTTGGGCTTGGGCTGGTTAGCCGGGAAGCTAGGCCTTGGCCCCGCGGTCCAGATCCCCTTGTACGTCGTTGCCATTGCCCTCGGGGGCTACTTCTGGGTACGCGAGGGTTGGGAAGAGTTCATTGAAGAGCGGGAAGTAGGCATCGAAGCTCTCATGGCCTTCGCCACGTTGGGAGCCGTCCTTCTCGGCCAGTGGTTTGAGGCCGCCTTCCTTGTCTTTCTCTACGGGCTGGCAGAAGGCCTGGAGGAGTACACCTTCGCTCGCACCCGCTCCGCCATCAAGGCGTTGCTCGATTTGGCCCCCAAGGAGGCGCGGCTCCTCGAGAACGGCCGGGAGCGCATGGTGCCGGCGAGCTCCCTGAAACCGGGCGATCGGTTCCTCGTGCGGCCGGGCGAATCCATCGCCACCGACGCCATCATTCGTGAAGGGCGGTCGAGCATTAACGAAGCTGCGGTCACAGGCGAGTCGGTGCCTGTGGCAAAGGGCCCAGGCGACCGGGTCTTTGCCGGCACAGTGAACGGTGAGGGCGCCCTTGTTCTGGAGGCCACGGCTACTTTCGAGGACAATACCCTGTCCAAGATCATCCGCCTGGTCGAACAGGCTCAATCAGAAAAAGGGCGGGCTCAGCGCTTCATCGAGCGGTTTGGTAGGCGTTACAGCCCTGTTGTCCTGCTTGCAGCCGTGGCCTTGGTCTTGCTCCCGCCCCTGATCGGTCTCGACTGGTCGACCTGGGCCACCCGCGCTGTGGTCCTCCTGGTAGCAGCGGCACCTTGCGCCCTTGTCATGTCGACGCCCGTGGCCATGGCTTCCGCCATCGGTACAGCCGGCAAGAACGGCGTGCTCATCAAGGGGGGCATCCATCTTGAGAACCTCGGCACGGTCCGCGCAGTGGCCCTCGACAAGACCGGAACGCTGACGCGCGGAGAGCCCGTGGTGACTACCATTGTCGCAGCGCCCGGATGGACGGAGCGGGAAGTGCTGGCGCGAGCCGCCGCGATTGAGCGTTTCTCTGAGCACCCCCTGGCCCGAGCCGTCATGGCCAAGGCCCAGAATGAAGGGATCGAGGTACCCGAGGCCGGGGACTTTCAGGCTCTACCCGGAGCCGGGGCCAGGGCGGTGGTCGGCGAGGTGAGCCTATATGTTGGGAGCCCCGCTCTCTTTCAACAGCTGGGAGCCCGGGTCCCCGCGGAGCTGTCGGACAAGATCGACGAGCTGCGGGACGGCGGGCATACGGTCGTCTTCGTGGGCACCGATGAGGAAGTGAAGGGGCTGCTGGCCATCCGCGATGAGATCCGGCCCGAGGCAAAAGACGCTCTACAGGCATTGCGCGAAGCGGGTGTCGAGCACTTCATCATGCTAACCGGCGACAATCAGCGGACGGCGAACGCCATCGCCCGGGAACTTGGCATCGACGATGTCCGGGCGGAACTGAAGCCGGACGATAAGGCGAGGATCGTGAAGGCGCTGGCTGAAGAGTATGGCGGTGTGATCATGGTCGGCGACGGCATCAACGACGCGCCGGCCCTAGCCGCTGCCACGGTCGGGATGGCCATGGGCACCGCGGGAACCGACGCCGCTATTGAGGCGGCTGACGTCGCCCTGATGGCCGACGATCTGAGAAAAGTGGCTTACGCTGTTCGCCTGGGGCGCCGGGCCCGCGCCATCAGCCGCCAAAACATCATCTTCTCGCTAGCCGTTCTGGCGATCTTGATCCCGGGCGCGCTGACAGGCTGGGTTGGCGTCTCGCTGGCCGTTACCGCTCACGAGGTGAGTGAGCTGCTGGCCGTCGCCAACGGCCTTCGTGCCCGTTAGAGGCATCGATGAAGGGGCAGGAGGACCCGGCCGGAGTGCCGGGCCCTGCCCCGCCTTTCCGCGTCAGGCCACCTCGTAACCGGCTTCCTCGACGGCCTCTTTTGTCTCAAACCCGAGTAGGGTGCCTGGAATGACCCGGTTGGTTTTGGAGGTTGCCAAAGAGGAACGTTATCTCTTCTTGAGGAAGGTGAATTCGTCCTACTCCGCGACAACTCGTCCAATCGCCCACGGGGACCAAAAAGCAAACCATGTCCAAGGTTGACCACGGCGCAGCACCAGGCGCCACACCCAAAATCACCGGCATAACACCAAGCCGCCCTGCTCTACTTACGCCAGATTACGCTATTACGCTAGGCCGCGCCGTAACACCCGCGCCGCAACGGCCAGTGCCACCGCATCGAAGGCCAGGAGGATTCCCACCATAGAGAAAACCAGCTGCGTATCCCAGCCGTTGAGGACCAGCGCGCGGGTGGCCTCGATGGCGTAGGTCATGGGATTGGACCGGGCCAGGACCTGCATCCATCCCGGCATGAGGTCGAGGGGGGCCAGAGCGGTACTCAAAAAGAGCAGGGGCAGGCTCAGGAACGCCGTGATGGTAAAGAACTCGGGATGCCGGCGAACAGCGAAGGCGAGGGCAATCGACAAGGTGGCGACCCCCGCCCCATAAAGGGCACCGATGCCAAGGGCCGCCACGATCCCGCCCAGGCCGGTGGCAAATCGAACCCCTAGCCCGTAGGCTGTCAGGATGATAAGCAAGTTCTGTACGGCGGTCACCGCCATGATGTAGACGAACCGGCTGGTGACGATGGACAGCCGCTGGATGGGCGCGGCCAGAAGGCGCTGCAGAAACCCGGTCTCCCGGTCGAAAAGGAGCTCAACCCCACCGTTTATGGCCCCGTTGAACACCGTCATCACCATGGCCCCGGCGCTCATGAAGGCCAGGTAGTTGTGCCCCGGCACATCGCCCGCCGCCATGCGGGCCAGCAGGTGACCGAAAAGCAACAGCCAGAGCACCGGCTGGCTCAACGTCGACAACCACGTCAAGGGCTCCCGGCGCAAGCGGAACCACCACCGCTGGAGCATCACACGGTTTTCCAGCCAGAATTCGCCCATCCTCCGCCCCCTCCAGCAGCGCTCGCCGTACCGTCCCGCTTGGATTGGATCCGACCTTCGGCAGCTTAGACCCAGCTTCCGCGAGTTCCGACCTAGTCCCCGCCAGCTCACACCCAGCCCTTGCCAGGGTAACCTAGCCTGCCGTCTCCCCATCCCGCAAGGCTCGCCCGGTCAAGTGGAGGAACACGTCGTCCAGGGTGGCCGGCCGAGCCGCCACCCCCTCAAGAGCGATCCCCGCCGCCCGGCAGGTGGCCAGGACCGGTTCCAGGGCGGCAAGGGAATCCCGCACCCGCAATCCGATGCGAACGGCAAGCCCGGAGCTGGAACCGGGCCAGTCCACCTCCACCTCCATGACCGGTTCCAGGACCTCGAGCTGCCGGGCCAGCTGCCGCACCTGTTCGGCCGGTTGGCCTGCCGCCACCCGCAACTCCAGATACTCGCTGCCATAGCGGGCCTTGAGCCGCGCCGGGGCATCCAGGGCAAGGCACCGGCCCCCGTCGATGATGGCCACCCGGTCACAGAGCCAGTCTGCTTCCTCCAGGTAGTGGGTGGTGAGCAGAATGGTGGTTCCCCGGTCCCGGAACGTGCGGATGTACTGCCACAGCCGCCGCCGGGTCTGGATGTCGAGGCCCAGGGTGGGTTCGTCCAGAACCAGCACGGCAGGCCGGTGTACCAGCCCCATGGCCAGGTCGAGCCGCTTCCGCATCCCGCCGGAGTAGTCTCGGACGACCCGGTCCGCGGCGTCGGACAGGTCGACCAGCTGCAAGAGCTCCTCCGCCCGCCGGGCTGCATCGGCAGGGGGAAGATGGTACATGCCGGCCACCAGCAGCAAGTTCTCCCGGCCGGTCAACAGGGGATCCACGGCCGTTTCCTGAGGAACCCACCCGACATAGCGCCTGGCCCGCGCGGGTTGCTCCGCCACGTCGATCCCGAGAATCCGGACCCGGCCGCTGGATGGTTTGAGCAATGAAAGCAGCACCTTGATGGTGGTCGTCTTGCCGGCTCCGTTGGGGCCCAGCAGGCCGAAGATCTCCCCTTGCTCGACACGGAAGCTGACGTCGCGGACGGCTTCAATGGCGCCGAAACGCCGGGACAGGTGCTCCACCTCGATCGCCGGTACCCGCGTTGGACCCGGACCGCCACCCGCCGCCGCCAAGGTCCGCCCCGCCGCCCCTGTCACGCCCAGGTCACCATCCGTACAAGAGCGGCCAGAGTCGGACCCATCCCTGCAAGGACCTGGGTCAGGAAAAGCCCAGGGTCCGTCCAGATCCCTCCGGCCCCTGCGAAGGGGCCCCAGGTGGTGCCGATGGCGGCCACAGCCCCCGGCAGTCCCTGCACCAGAGCGGCCAGGGCCTGGACCCCATAGCCGGGCCGGCCGAATCCGTAGAGCAAGAGGAAGGTCAACGGCCCCGTGACCGACGTGAAGAACCAGATGGGATAGGCCCAGCGGGCCACCCGGCGGTGGCGGTCGTAGCGGCCGCGCAGACCCAGGACCAGCGCCACCAGCACCAGGGGGGCCGTCACGCTGGCCGCCAGGCTGTGGGCGCCCAGGATCACCAGGTAGATCAGCCGAATGGCGGCCTGGCCTTCGAACGGCGTCGTCCCGTAGAGGACGCTCTTGGTCAGGTACAGGATGAGGAACACCGCCTGCAACCCGGCCGCCAGCAGCATGCCCCGGCGATGCCCCGCCACGTCACCCGCACGGATCCGCCGGTACGCCCGGGCGATCACCACGGCGCTGATGGCGTTGAGGGTGGCGTTGGTCGCGGCGATGACAAATACGGGGTCGATGGTGGCTCCCGCCTTCCCTGCATGGATTGTGGCGTCATGGTTCTTGAACTTGATGCTTGGTGATGGTTCGGCGATGATGTTCCGGCCGGGCGTTGGGTGTGCCGGAACGCCAAGTGCGTCCGCACCGGATGGGTAGGTGCCTAACCCCATGATACCCGTGACCGTCTCCCAAAGCCTAGCCGAACCTGGCCGCCTGTGAGCGCCGTTTTCAACACCACGGGCCCGCCATCAACTGGCCTGCTCGGGCCAGAAGTGCCGCTTCAGCTCGGGCACGCGGCTGCGAGCCACCGGAATCGTCACCGGCTGGCCGGCGTGGACCACGGTCAGGTTGTAGGTCCCGTTGAAGAACGGGCTGATCTCCCGCACCTTGCGCAGGTTGACGATGTAGCCCCGGTGGCAGCGGAAGAACCGGTCCGGCGGGAGCAGGTCCTCCAGCTCCCGCAAGGTGTAACGGGTCGGGAGGCGGTGGGTCGCCGTGTACACGAAGACCTGGTCGTTCTCCGCTTCGGCGTAGACCACTTCTTCCACGGGGATGGGCACCGCGGCCTCGTCCCGGACCCCCATCACCCAGCGCGGCCGGGGCCGCCCACGGCCACCGCCTGTCGCAGCCGGCCCGCCCCCCGCTCCCTCCGCGGCGCCCGGTGCAGCCGCATGGTCGGCCGCCGCTGCCGCCCCTGGCCGCCCCGTCTGCGCCGGTACCCCACCTGGCGGCGGCGAACCCGCCTGCGCTCCGGCTCCTGCGGCCGTGGATCCCGCCACCGGCGTCGCCGGAGTTCTCGCCGGCCCTGCACCCCCCCGCAAGGCCAGCCGCTCCCGGACCCGGCTCAAGGCCTCCCGCAGCCGGTCGTCGCTGTAAGGCTTGAGGAGGTAATCCAGGGCCCGGGCCTCGAAGGCCTTGACGGCGTACTCGTCGTAGGCCGTGGTGAAGATCACGTACGGAGCGCCGGGCTGCTGCTTGAGCCGCTCGGCCAGTTCCAGACCGGAAATTCCCGGCATGGCGATATCCAGGAAGACCACATCGTAGTCCAGGGCGCCGATCAGCCGCAGGGCTTCCCGGGCAGTGGCCGCCTCGCCGGTGATCTCGACCCCCGGTTCCCGGCTCAGCCGGTAGCGCAGCTCCGCCCGGGCGGGGTACTCGTCGTCGACGATCAGGGCCCGGATGGGCCGGTCCCCTGGCGGCGGGCCGTCCAGATCCCACTCCCATTCGGGGTCGCCGTTCGGGTCGAACGCGGCCCCGCCGCGGCCCGGCTCCCCCGCGGGCGACGGACCCCTCCCGGTCCCGGTGGCGGGCAGCGGTCCTGCGGCTGCGTCCGCACCCCGGTCTTCTTCTGGCCGCCCTTCCGGCTGCCGCTCGGATCGGGGCCGGCGCTCGTACCCCTGCGGCCGCTCAAGCCCGTCAGGCCCTTCCCGTTCCGGCCGCTGCCGTCCCGCCCGTTCCTGTTCGTCCGGCCGTTCCAACTCTGGCTGTCGCTCGGCAGGCACCATCATGGCGCCGGTTCCTCCTTATCGCGCCGGTTCCTCCCTGGCCGGCTGCACGGCCTGGCGCCGCAAGGGGACCACCAGGCGCACCAGGGTTCCCCGCCCCGGGCGGCTCCGCACCTTGAGCCCGTACGCCTCCCCGTACAAGCCCACCAGCCGCTGGTTGACGTTGGAAAGACCCAGCCCCATGCCCTTGCCGACCCCGGGCCGGAAGATCTCCTGGCGCAGTTCCGGGGGGATGCCGACCCCTGAATCGGCCACCACCACGTGCAAGTGGCCGCCGCGCACCCGGGCCGCCACCGTCAGGCGCCCGCCGCCTTCCCGGGGTGCCAGCCCATGGACCACCGCGTTCTCCACCAGGGGCTGGATGGTCAGCACCGGCACCAGGCAACCGAAGGCCCGGGGGTCGATCCGCACGCGGAAGCGCAGGTTGTCGCCGAACCGCGCCTGCTCGATCTCCAGGTACATCTGCACGTACTCCATCTCGTCTTCCAGGCGGATGAACTCGTCCCGTACCGTCAGGGCCCGGCGGAGGAACACCGCCAGCTTCACCAGCAGGTCGCGGGCCCGGTCGGGGTCGGTGCGGCTGAACATCAGGACCGTGTTCAGGGTGTTGAACAGAAAGTGCGGGCGGATCTGGGCCTGCAGGGCCTCGAGCCGCGCCCGGGCTGCCAGTTCCCGCAGCCGCTCGGCCTCGGCCAGCTCCATCTGCAGGCTGAGCAGCTGGGCGATCCCCGCCCCCAGGCGGTGGACCATGCCGGGGATGTCGTTGCGGTGGGTGCGATACAGCTTCAGCGTCCCCACCACCTGGTCCCGGACCTTGAGGGGTGCGATGACCGCCGCCTGCAGGGGGCAGGGGCAACCGGCGATGGGACATTCGAAATCCGCCTTGGAGGCCACCAGCCGCAGCCGGCCCGTCGCCAGCACGTTGCGCGTGGCCCGGGTGAGGATGGGCTGGTGCCGCACCATGAAGGGGCAGCCCAGGCCGGCGTAGCCCAGGATGGTCTGCCGGTCCGTGATGGCCACGGCGTCGACCTCGGCGATGTCGCGGATGATCTCGCAGATCTTCTGGGCCGTTTCCTCGTTCAGCCCCTGCCGCACGTAGGGCAGGGTCTCCTCGCCGATGCGGAAGGTGTGGTCGAGGAAGGTCCATTCGGCCGTCACAGTGCATCCACCCCGCACCCGGTACCCCGTCGTGCGGCACCCGTACCGGCTGCACCCTGAGACCTGTGCCTATGTGAAGTTCGTCACAAATCGGCCAGTTCTTTCTTGACCCCGTCACAGCCAGATGGTATTTTCGACGTTAACATATTCGAGGCGCCCGCGGTATGGAGGGGGTCCGAACGGTATGCTGGTGTACGTGAACGGTCGCTTCGTCCCCAAGGAGGAGGCGACCGTGTCCGTTTTCGACCACGGCTTTCTCTACGGCGACGGGGTGTTCGAGGGCATCCGGGCATACAACGGCCGGGTCTTCAAACTGGACGAACACATCCAGCGGCTTTATGAATCGGCCCGGGCCATCCTGCTGGAGATCCCCATCCCTCCCGAGGAGATGGCCGCCGCCGTGGTGGAAACCTGCCGTCGCAACGATCTGGCGGAAGCCTACATCCGGGTGGTGGTCTCCCGGGGCCCGGGGGACCTGGGCATCGACCCGCGCAAGTGCCCCCGGGCCACGGTGGTCATCATCGCCGACCGGCTGGCCCTATACCCCGCCGAGCTTTACGAGCAGGGCATGCGGGTGATGACCGTCGCCACCCGCCGCACCTCGCCGGCCGCCCTGAACCCGCGGGTCAAGTCCCTCAACTACCTGAATAACATCCTGGCCCGGCTGGAGGCCAATCTGGCCGGTTTTGCGGAAGTCATCATGCTCAATGAGGAAGGGTACGTGGCCGAATGCACGGGCGACAACATCTTCATCGTCCGCCATGGGCGGCTTCTGACGCCGCCGCCCCACCTGGGCATCCTGCAGGGGATCACCCGGGACACGGTGATGGAGCTGGCCCGGCGGCGGGGCATCCCCGTGGAGGAGGCCGTCTTCACCCGGCACGACGTGTACGTGGCGGAGGAATGCTTCATCACCGGTACCGCCGCCGAGGTCTGCCCGGTGATCGAGGTCGACGGCCGCAGGCTGGGGGACGGCCGGCCGGGTCCCATCACCCGCCAGCTGATGGCCGATTTCCGCGAGTACGCCCGCAGCCACGGCACCCCCATCTGGGACGAACCGGCCGCCCAGGCGGCAGCCGGCGCCTGAGGAGGAACGTCCCGGAAGGCGGGAGGCAAGCCCGGCGCCCGCGGCCTGACCTGGGCCGCGGGCGCCCGCCTTTTGAGCCGCGCTCACCGCACCCGCGCTTCAGCCCCTACCCCCGTCACCACTCGTCCCCTCCCGTCACCACTCGTACTCCCGCTTGAAGAACCACCACAGGCCCACGCCCAGCGCCAGCATGAAGGCCAGCAGGGCCGGATACGCCCAGGGCAGGTCCAGCTCGGGCATGTACTTGAAGTTCATGCCGTAGATGCCCGTGAGGAAGGTCAGGGGCAGGAAGATGGTCGAGAGCACCGTGAGCCTCAGGATGAGGCGGTTGGTGCGCTCGGCCGCCAGGGCGAGCCGCAGGTTCATCAGGGTGACGACCAGCTCCCGGGCGTTCTCGAGCCGGCCGCTCAGCCGCCCCGCGTGGTCCCGCAGGGCGCGCAGGTAGGGACGCAGCTGGCGGTCGCCCAGTCCCTCGCCCCGGCCTTCGTAGCCGTTGTAGCTGCTCTCCAGAAGCCGGTCGAGTACCTCGCTCAGGCTGTTCAGCCGCCGGTGCAGCTGGCCGGCCCGCCGGTGCAAGGTACTGAGGAACGACACGCCGCCGGCATCCCGCCACCGCCCGGGGGCGGGGTGCCTGGATCCATTGACCGCCGCGGGCCGCGGTCCCCGCACCCGCCTCCAGCGGGGCTCGCCCGCCGGCGGCTGTCGGGTCCGGTCAGAGGCGGCACCCGCCGGGGCCTTGCCGGTTTGGCCGGCGGCGGGGCCTGCCGGGGCCCTACCGGTTCGGCCGCCGGCGGGATCCGCCGGGGCGGGGGCGGTTTCGTCCGGTGCAGGGCCCGTCCGGCCCGGGGCGCCCGTGACCGTGATCGTGTTGCCCGTGCGGGCCGCGTCGCCCTGGCCGGCAGGCGCGCCCCCGGGGCCGGGTTCGTCCCGGAGGAAGTGGGCCTCCACCGGCTCCAGGCGGTCCTCAAGGCGCTGGACGTGGTCGCCGTAGCTGTGCAGGACGTCTTCCAGCAAGAAGTAGAGGAGCCACGGCGCCGTGCGGGGCACGGAGGCCGGGCCGGTGGCCAGCCGCTCCCGCAGCCGCTCCCACGGGTCGGCTCCCCCGTCGCAGACGGTGGTCACTTCGCCGGGGGCCAGGATGACCAGGCAAGGACGGCCGGCCGGCAGCAGGATCTGAAAGACCAGGGTCCCACCGGCGGCTTCGACCCCGTAGGGTGCCGTGCCCGACTCCAGCCGGCTCCAGAGGAAGGGAGCCAGGGCGCGGCGCCGGCGCAGCAGGCCCCAGTCGGCCGGGGTGGGGTCCCGTACATCGAGCCAGACCACTACCCGGTGGCCGCCGGCACGGCCCGTAGTGCCACGTGTTGCAGGCTCGGCGCGGCCGTCACCTGGTGCCTCGACGCGAGCCGCTCCGGCCTCAGGGTCGCGGCCCGGGGCCCCGGGAGCCTCCGCGCCTCCCGGTCCCTGGCCTGGAGCCTGCCCGTCGCCGGGCACCCTGCCTTCCACCAGGCCCCGCTCCGACCACTCCCACGCCCGGATCAAGCCGCATGCCCACCTCCAGGCCGGTGCCCCTCCTTCTTGGCAGCGCCAGCTCTCCGGCACCGCTTTGCCTGCCCAGCCCTCGGCAGCGCCAGCCCTCCCACACCGCCGTGCCAGCCCAGCCCTCGGCAGCGAGACCCGCCGGCCGCCGCCTGGCCGGACCCGCCCTGCCACCCGCCGATCCCCGGCGCCGTGCTGGCACGCCCGCCCGGGCCCACGCGGCCTGCAGACTCACCCCACCCCATACCCGCCCCGCCGGCACACCCGTTTAGTCTTGCTGGATCACCTCGGCGATATGAAGGCTGACGATCTTCCCGGCAAAGCCCATGAGATCCTTGCCGGCCGCCCGCCCCTCGGCCGATTGCAGCGCCGCCTGCAGGCTGGCGGCGTCGTCGAAGTACATTTCGGCCATCAGGTAGTAGGGCGACGAGCCCCCCGGCGAGCCGGTCACCCGGGCGATCTCGACGCGGCGCAGGCCCGGCATACGCTGGGCCAGGGGCAGGTGCACCTCCCGGTAGTGCCGGTCGAAAGCCTCCGGGTCGTCGGGATGCTGATATAGGGCCACCAGCTTGACCACCATCCATCCCCCTCTCGCGGACTGGTGCGCCTTTCCGGAGGTTTCGGCGGGGCGGCAGGGGGTTCCTGGGCGCGGCTCCATGTGACCCGCATTGCGGGCGGTTACCATCGGCGGGTCATCCCCGCGGGGCCCTTAGAGGATCCATCGACGCCACCTGTCGCGGATACGCTGGTGCTCGTGCGCCCAGCCCTCCCAAGCGGTTTGCGCCCAGCGCTTGATCGCAAGGGTCCGGGCCTTGCCCGCCCCGGCCTGCAGCACATCCAGGACCGTCAGGGCCCATGGGCCGGGCCGGGGATCAAGTCGCGACCAAGCGATCCGCCGTCCGGCGCGCCTGGCCAGTTCCACGTGTGCCTTCTGCACCTGCCGTCCCGTGAACCCGCGTTCGACCGCCAGGTACAAGCCGGCAAGGGCAAACACGGCGGTGATCGGCTTGGTACGCTCCCCCACGTGTTGCGCAGCATAGGCATCCACGCAGTGCTGGTGCACCAAGGCCGGATCGGGGCGCCCCGGGTTTTCGGCGACCAAGCGATGGTAGAGCTCCAGGCATTCCCCGCTCGCATGGAAGGACCGGCCACCGGCAAGTGCCGATCCGCGACCTCGAGACCACATTCCGGGCATCGAGTCCAACTGCCCGTCGACATGGATCAGATGGCGGCGGCCACCCTGGTGGTGCTCCCGTCCCTCGTGCTGTCCCTGGTGCTCTTCTTCCTGTTGCAGCGGGAGTTCGCGGAGGGACATACCTTGAGTGGGATCAAGGTTAGTGGGACCAAGGGGTGACTCCCGGGGTCAAGCGGGTGCGGACCGGAGGCACCCCACAGGGCCCCGGCCGGAGGATCCCCACCGGGTCCCGGCGGAGGATCCCCGCCGGCCCCCGGCGAAAGGCTGCCGGGCGGGTTCCGTCCCGCCATTGCGTCACTGAGCGCCAGGAGCCCCGTGGCCGCCGGGACATGACCGGGGCAGGGGCGGGGGAGGGCCGCCATTGCAAGGCACAGGACGACCACAGCCCGCAGGGCGATCGCGGCCGGGTACGGAGAAGCGGCCACGGGACGGTGCCAGCGAGCCGCTCTTGCCCGGCTCCCCCATCCTCACCGTGCCGGAAGAGCTGGCAGCGGTGGAGCCCGTGGCGGTGACGGGGAACTTCTGGGTGTCCCTGCCGGACCTCGACCCGGCCACCGCGGCAGCGCGGTCCGTGGGCGTGCTGAGCGGCGTCGCCCGGGCCCTGATCGAGTTCACCGGAGCCCCGGTGGGGCGGCAGCCCGGGCACGGGGACGGCCACGGCCCGGCGGAGGGGCCCGGGACCGGTGAGGCGCCCGGTCCCCTGCTCATGCCCGTGGTCGAGCAGGACGGCCGGCGCCTGTGGCCGCCGGCGCCGGAAGGTGGCCGGACGGCCACCGCCGGCCCGGCGACGACCGCTTCGGGGGCGCCTGCGGCGGTGGGGGCCTGCGACCGCCCCGCCACCACCGCCGCAAGGGCGACCGCGGCGGGAGCCGGCGACGGCCCGGTCACGCCCGGCCCAAGGGTGCCTGCGGCCGCAACGGCGGGCGACCGCCCTGCCGGTCGCCTTCCTGGTTCCGAAAGCCCCGAGACCATCGGGGGTGCCCCCCAGCAACTCCCGTCCCCGGCCAGCCCCGAGCTGCACTACCTGGAGGGCTGGGTGCCCCAGTGGCAGATCGACCTCCCCGGCCTGCCGGACTGGCGCCTGGAGGTCACCTGGCTGGCCCCGGCCGGCCAGCGGGGCTTTGCCGTCGCCCTGCGCCTCTTCCCGGCGGCCGGTTCCGGCGAGCGGCCCCCGCTGCCCGCGGGGGTGCGCCTGGGACTGCTGGTTCGTCCGGGGACCGTGTACCGCACGGTCTACCACCGGCGACCCCTGGCCGGTGACGGCGGCCCCTTCCCCTACCGCTGGACCAAGGCCCTGGCCTGGGAGGCTCCCGGCACGGTGCCGGTGGCCGCCCTGGCCCTGCGCTCGGCCGCAGGCGATCCCCCCGAGCGGGAGACGGGTGGGGATGGCTGGGCGTTCTGGTCACCCCCCGGCACCGGGGAGCTCATCGTGTACGGCGGGGTGGCGCCCGAAGCCGACGGTGCCGCCACCACGGCGGTCCACCTGGCCCGGGTGGGATGGCAGCGGCTGCTGGACGCCACCCTGCAGTGGCTGGCAGCCCGGGATCCCTTTCGGCCCCAGCGGGACAGGAACCGGCCGCAGGCGGCAGGCGAGCAGGACCCGGTCGAACCTCACGGGGACCGCCAGCGGGTGGCACCGGCGCCCGAACCCGCCCTGTCTCCCTGGCGCCGGGCCGCCTTGCGCCGGGCCGGCCTGGACCGGGCCGTCGCCCTGGGCCTGCTCAGCCCGCCGGAAGCCCGTGCTCTGGAAGACCGCCTCCGGTGCAACCTCTGGTTCAGCTTGTTCTACGCCCACGGCCGGACCCTGGACGGGGACGACTGGGTCCTGCTCACCTCGCGCAGCCCGCGCTACTACGTGAGCGGCGCCCACTGGACACGGGACAGCCTGCTCTGGGCCTTTCCCGCCCTGCTATCCACCGACCCGGACCTGGCCCGAGAGATCCTGGTGGCCGCCTTCGCACGTTACACCCGCTACCCGGGGGAGCACAGCCAGTACCTGGACGGCACGGTCCTCTATCCGGGCTGGGAGCTGGACCAGGCTGCGGCCTGGCCCCTGACCCTGGCCCGGTACCTGGAGGCCACGAGCGACGCCTCCATCCTCGACGAACCGGCCGTCGCCGCCGGGCTGGCCGCCGTCCTGGCCGCGGCCGAGGCCCGGCGGGATGAGGCCACGGGGCTCGTCGCCACCTTCCTGCTGCCGTCGGACGACCCGGCCCAGGCGCCCTTCGTGACCTACGACAACGCCCTCTACGCCCAGGCGCTGGAGGACCTGGCCCGGGCATCGGCCCGGACCCAGGCCCGCCGGGACCGGCCCGCCGCACCAGGCCATGGGGATGCCTCCGCGGTGGCCGTACTCCCGGTGGCCGTGGGGCCAGAGGTGCCCTGGCGCCCCACCCTCGCCGCCGGCAGCGCCGGCCGCGCCTCGGCGGCTGACCACACCCCGGGCGCCGGTGCCGCCCCGAACATCCCGCCCGCCTCCACCGCCGGTTCTGCCTTCAGCGCCCTGGCTTCCTCTCGGCCCGGAGTGGCCCCACCCGCCGGCACCGGACCCGCGGGCACCCGGACCACCCGCCATCCGGGCGGCAGCCCGGATCCCGCCTGGCTGGCCGGGCGGGCTGCGCAGACCCGTCGGGCCGTGCTGGCCCACTGCGTGGTGCCCGGGCCGTGGGGCCCCCAGCTTGCCTGGGCCGTGGCCGGACCCGGCGGCGCGGGCGCCGTGCTGTACGACGAGCCGCCGGGCACGCTGGAGCTTCTGGGCCCATACGGCTTCGCCCGCCGCCGGCCGGACGACCCGCTGGACGTGGCGGCGGTGCTCGCCAACACGGTGCGGTGGATCTACTCGGCGCACAATCCCTACGGGCCGCCGGCGGGACCCTTCGCCACCCCCACCTGCCCCCACGCCCGCCATCCCTGGCTGCTCAGCGTAGCCGCCGGCTTGCTGGCCGGGCGGCGGGAGTACCTGGGATGGCTGGCCCGGGCCCCCATGGACAGCGGCTTCGCCTGCGAGACCGTGGACGCGGCGACGGGGCAGGTCCGCACCGGCCCTGCCTTCGCCACCTGCGCCGGGTTCGTCACCTGGGCCGCGCTGGCCACCCTGGAACGACTCGCCCTGGAAGAACCAGACGGCAGGAGTGCCCGGGAAGCACCCGGGATGGGCACCGGGTCAGGGGATTCCGCACATTAGACGCCGGAACGATTCCAGGCATCGGAACGGGAGGAGAGGGCTGTGGCAGATTTCGCGCCTGGACGAGGTGTCCACGGCACCCAAGACGCACAAGACGAACCGGCGGGCAGTGCAGCCGCGGAACCCGGATCCCAGGGAACTGCCGGCACCGGGACTCCGGGAACGGGAGCGGCACCGGCCGGCCCGACTGGCCCCCAGGCCAACCCCCATGCCGAACCCCGGGCCGAGCCGGAGGTCAAGGCCCAGGTTGCGGCGCCGGCCCCGGCCGCCGAGCCTGAGCCCGTTGACGTGCTGGTCATCGGCGCCCACCCGGACGACGCCGAGATCGGCATGGGCGGCACCCTGGTCAAGCTGCACCGGCTCGGCTACCGCATCGGCCTGATCGACCTGACCCGGGGGGAGCTGGGCAGCAAGGGCACCCCGGAACGGCGGGCCCAGGAGGCGGCGGCCGCCGCCCGGGTGTACGGCGCCCGTTTCCGCCTCAATCTCCACCTGGGCGACAACCGGGTGGAAGACTCCCCCGCCCTGGGCCGCAAGCTGGCCGCCCTGATCCGCCGCTGCCGGCCGCGGCTGGTCTTCACCCACCATGGCGACGACCGCCACCCCGACCACCGGGGGGCGTGGGCCCTGGTGCGGCGGGCCGTGTTCCAGGCGGCCCTGCGCAACCTGGATCTGGGCGAGCCGTACCACCTGGTGGACGCCCTGCTCTTCTTCCCCGTCAACGAGTGGGTCGAACCCAGCTTCGTCGTCGATATCACGGACACCTTCGAGGGGAAGCTGCAGGCCATGCGGGCCTTCGCCAGCCAGTTCGTCGAGCCCACGGCCCCCATCGACCACAAGTACTTCGGGGTCGAGGACTACCTCGAGGCGGCCACCGTCCGTGCCCGGCACTACGGCCTGCGCATCGGCGTGCGTTACGGCGAGGCGTTCCTGGCCGACGCGGTGCCGGTCGCCGATCCCGTGGCGGCCTTCCGGCGGGGCTGAGGACCCGGCTGCCCGGGTCCCGGCTGTCCGGGTCCCGGGCGGCCGCCCGGTCCCGGGCCGGTCCCCGCCGCGCCGCGGGCTGCCGGGGCGGGGGGCCGTGCCGTGGCCCGCGAACCCGGGGAGGCTCCGGGCGTCTCCACCCCGGGCGAAGAACCTTGACCGCTGCCCGGCGCCGCCGCCGGCCGGGCTGCCGCCATGGCCCGGAGAAGGCGCCGCTCCGCTTCCTGCAGCCGCCTCACCATGGCGATGGGGGGCACCCCTTCTTCCCGGGCCAGTTCGGCAATGGACCGGGGCGTCCCCCCGTCCAGGCCCCACCGCCGCGCCAGGATCCTGGCGTCGGCGGGCGGAACCAGCTCCAGGCCCCGCCGCACCCAATCCGCACCTGCAATCTGGGCAAGACTGCCGAGATGGACGAACACGGTGCCTCCCTCCCCAACCCATACATGCTGCGGCGGGCTGGGGGGTGATGGGCGGCCGTCCCTTCGCGCCGCCCCCGGCCCTGGAGCTGCCCGGCAGTGCTTCCGCAGAGCGCGAGCGAGATTGACGGTGATATCGTGTGATGAAGCGTTATTGGCGAGGACTTTTGCGCTTCGCCACCGTCCACATGGCCAGGTTGGCCACAACGGTGTCTTTCCGGTATCTTATGGTGTGGTTCCTCACGGCGCTTCCATGCCCAGGCTGGTCCCCGGCGAGAGGGCCTGGCTCGCGCGTCTCTCGTGACGTCCTTTCTCCGGTCCATGACGAAGCGGTGGGAGCGAATCGTCAGGAGGTGGTAGCCGGTGGCGGGAGGCAAGGGCCGCGTCCGGCCGGCGCCAGGCGCATGGCAGGAGTTTCTGGCCAGCGAGGCGGGGGCCGGGATCCTCCTCATCGCCTGTGCCGTCATCGCCATGATCTGGGCCAACTCGCCGGCATATGAAGCCTATCGGGCCCTGAAGGAACTCCCGGTGGCGCTGCGGCTCGGGTCTATGGAGCTGGACATGACCCTGGCCGAGTGGGTGAAGCACGGGCTGATGTCGATCTTCTTCCTCGCGGTCGGTCTCGAGATCAAGCGGGAACTGCTGGCCGGAGAGCTGGCCGATCCGCGCCGGGCCGCCCTGGCCGTCATCGCGGCAGTGGGCGGGATGGTGGTTCCGGCGGCGATCTACAGCGTGGTGAATGCCGGCGGGCCCGGCGCACCGGGGTGGGGTATCCCGATGGCCACCGACATCGCCTTCGCCCTCGGGGTCCTCAGCCTGCTCGGCCCGCGGGTGCCCGTTGGGCTCAAGGTCTTCCTCACCGCGGTGGCCATCGTTGACGACCTGGGGGCCGTACTGGTCATTGCCTTGTTCTACAGCGGGGGTCTCCAGCCCGGTCCCCTGCTGCTCATGGCGGTGGCGCTGGCAGGGGCCCTCGCTTACGGCCGCCTGGCCCGCGGCCAGCACCTGGCGGTGTATCTGCTCTTCGGTCTCCTGGCATGGTACGGCTCGCTCCAGGGGGGGATCAGTCCCTCCGTCGCCGCCGTCCTCCTGGCCTTGACCGTCCCCATGGAGGCCACAGAGGGCGCCGGGCCGGCCCGCGGCACCGGCGGCCCGGCCGGCAGTGGGACCACGCCGGCCCACGCGGCGGCCGGTCCCCTGCACCGCCTTGAACACATGCTGAGCCCCTGGGTGACCTATGCCATCCTGCCCTTGTTCGCGCTGTTGACGGCGGGAGTATCGCTGGAGGCCGCCTCCCCGAGCCGTGTCACCATGGGCGCGTTCCTTGGCCTGCTCCTGGGCAAGCCCGCCGGCCTCCTGAGCGCCAGCTGGCTCGCTGTCCGCGCCGGCTGGGCCTCCCTGCCGGCCGGCACGGGCTGGAGCGCCATGGCCGGTGCCGGCCTGCTGGCAGGGATTGGCTTCACCATGTCCCTCTTCATAGCGGGCCTGGCGTTCGACGGCACCCCTTACCTCGATCAGGCGAAGATCGGCGTCCTGACCGCATCGGCGGTGGCCGGTATCGCCGGCCTGGCCGTGCTGAGCGCGGGCACGGCACGATCCGCGACGCGAGCCACAAGATAAGGGGACGGGCAGGCGGCAGCGGAACCGGGCATGGGGCCGGGGCCCTAGGACCGGGCGCGGAGCCCGTGCGAGGGACCCGGCCGCAGGGACGGGTCACGAGGCTCGAGCACGGAGCTCGGCCGCACAGACCGGCCGCGACACCCGAGCACGGAGCCCTGCCGCAGGGACCGGTCACAAGGCCCGGCCGCCAGGCCTATGCCTGTACCCGCCTGCGGGAAGGCAGGGGGAATTCTCGCCAGGGGGTGGAACCATCGACGTCCTGACCCTGCTGCTGCTGGGACTGGGCATTGCGCTGTTGCTGGGGGTGGCGCTGACCTGGCTGGCCGATCGGGTCGCCTTCCCCGCCCTGGTGCTGTTCCTCGGCCTGGGCATGCTGGCCGGCAGCGACGTCCTGGGCTGGGTCTACTTTGACAACGCCCGCCTTGCCCACCAGGTGGCCACCGTCGCCCTGGCGCTCATCCTGTTCGAAGGCGGGCTGGCCTCACGGTGGAGCGAGCTGCGCCCCGTCCTGGCTCCGGGGCTGGTCCTGGCCACGGCCGGCGTCGCCATCTCCGCCGCGCTGGTGGGAGCGGCGGCTGCCTGGCTGCCCGGTCTGGACTGGACCCATGGGCTGCTCATCGGCGCCATCGTCGGTTCCACCGACGCCGCCGCCGTCTTTGCCATCCTGCGCCGCACGCCGCTCCCCCGCAAGCTGGCCGCCACCCTTGAGCTGGAGTCAGGGACCAACGATCCGGTGGCCATCTTTCTCACCGACCTGTTCGTCCGCATGGCGATCGAACCGGTCGCCCCCCTGGAAGGCCTGGCGCTGCTGGTCCGGCAGGTCGGGTTCGGCGCCGTGGCGGGATGGGCGGCCGGGCGGGCAGGAGCCGTCGCCATGAACCGCCTGGCCGCGGAATCCAGCTACCCGTACATGCTGTTGAGCACGGGCGTCGCCCTGACGGCCTACGGCGCGGCGGCGGTGGTGGGCGGCAGCGGCTTTTTGGCGGTCTATCTGGCCGGGCTCATGATGAGCCGCTACGCGCCGGTGTACCGGCTCACGGTGGTGCGGTTCCACGAGGGCCTGAGCTGGGTGGCCCAGGTGGGCATGTTCGTCCTCCTCGGGCTGCTGGTCTTTCCCAGCCAGTTGCCGGAGGTTGCCGGCGGGGCCCTGGTGATCACCGGCGCCCTCATGCTGGTCGCCCGGCCCCTGGCCACCTGGATCTGCACGCTGCCCTGGGACTTCGACTGGCGCGAGCGCCTGTTCCTCGGCTGGGCGGGCCTGCGGGGCGCGGTGCCCATCGTGCTGGCCACGGTCCCGCTGGCCGCCGGGCTGGAAGACAGCTGGTACCTGTTCCACGTGGTGTTCTTCGTCGTCCTGGCGTCGGTGGCCGTCCAGGGCACCACGCTGGCTCCCCTGGCCCGCTGGCTGGGGCTGGCCGCGCCGGGGGCGGGACCTGCGGAGCCCCGGCTGGAGCTGGCGCCGGTGGGCCGGCCCGCCGTGGGCCTGATCCACGTGCAGGTCTCCGAACATGCCTCGGCGGCGGGGCGCAGCCTCTCCCAGGTCAACCTGCCCGGAGGGGCGACGGTCACCATGCTGGTGCGGGACGGCCGGGTGATCCCGCCCCGGGGCCGGACGGTGCTCCATCCCGGGGACCACCTGTACGTTCTCGTACAGGAGCGGGACGTGGAGCCGGTGATCGCTCTGCTGGCGGGCACCGAACCCGGCCCGAGGGGTGGAACGGGCCGGCCCCCAGCCGGAGACGGCGCACCCCCGCCGCCCGCACCGGCATCGGAGGTCACCTGATCCAACCGGACGGCCACCCGGGCTGCCTCGCCCTGGGTGACGATGGGGGCTGCCTCACCCTTCGCCCCCGCCGCCCTCGCTGCCGCCTTCCTCCAACGCCGCCCGGCCCGCCGCCAGCCGGGCGATGAGCACGCGGAAGGGCGAGCAGCTGACGTAGTCCAGCCCCGCCCGGTGGCAGAAGGCGATGGACGCCGGATCGCCGCCGTGCTCGCCGCAGATGCCCACCTTGAGGTCGGGCCGGACCCGGCGGCCGTCGGCCACGGCCAGCTGGATCAGCCGGCCCACCCCGGCGGCGTCCAGGGACACGAAGGGGTTCTCCGGCAGGATCTTCTCCGCCAGGTAGTGGTGGAGGAACTTGCCCTCGGCGTCGTCGCGGCTGAAGCCGAAGGTGGTCTGGGTCAGGTCGTTGGTCCCGAAGGAGAAGAACTCGGCCACCTGGGCGATCTCGCCCGCCGTCAGGGCCGCCCGCGGCACCTCGATCATGGTGCCGATCCGGACCTTCAGGTCCAGGCCCGTCTCCGCCTCCACCTCCCGGCGCACCGCCTCGATGCGCTCCCGCAAGAAGGCCAGCTCCCGCACGTGGGCCACCAGCGGGATCATGATCTCCGGCCGGGCATCCACGCCGCGGCGCCGCAGGTTGGCCGTGGCCCGGAAGATGGCCCGGGCTTGCATCTCGTACACCTCGGGGAAGGTGATGCCCAGGCGGCAGCCACGGTGGCCCAGCATGGGGTTGGCCTCGTTCAGGGCCCGCACCTTGCGCAGCAGCTCGCGGCGCTCCTCCAGCCGGGCCGGGTCGCCGCCCTCCAGCTCCAGCCGCGTCACCTCCACCAGCAGCTCCTCCAGGGAGGGCAGGAACTCGTGGAGCGGCGGGTCCAGCAGGCGGATGGTCACCGGCAGCCCGGCCATGGCCTCCAGGATCCCTTCGAAGTCGGATTGCTGCATCACCGCCAGCTCGGCCAGGGCCGCCTCCCGCTCCTCCCGGGTCTCGGCCAGGATCATGCGCTGGACGGCGGGCAGCCGCTCGGGGCCCATGAACATGTGCTCGGTCCGGCAGAGGCCGATGCCCTCGGCACCGAACTCCCGCGCCCGGCGGGCATCTTCCGGCGTGTCGGCGTTGGCCAGCACCCCCAGCCGCCGCGCCGCGTCCGCCCACTCCAGTAGCTGCCGGAACTCGGGCGACAGCTCCGGTTCCACCAGCGGCACCTGGCCGGCGAATACCCGGCCCGTGGCGCCGTCGATGGTGATCATGTCGCCCTTGCGGAAGACCCGGCCCCCCACCTGGAACTCTTCCCGCTCCAGGTCGATGCGCAGCGCCTCGCAGCCGCAGACGGCGGGCTTGCCCATGCCGCGGGCCACCACCGCGGCGTGGCTGGTCATGCCGCCGCGGCTGGTCAGGACACCCTGGGCCGCCACGATGCCGTGGATGTCATCGGGGGTGGTCTCGGGCCGGACCAGGATGATCGCCTGGCCGTCCCGGCCCAGCCGTTCCGCCTCATCGGCGTCAAAGACGATGGCCCCCACGGCCGCCCCCGGCGAGGCGGGCAGCCCCTGGGCCAGCGGCTCGACCGCCGCGTTGGGGTCCACGTGCTTGTGCAAGAGGCGGGCCACCTGGTCGGGGTCGACCCGCAGCAGGGCCGTTTGCCGATCGATGAGGCCCTCCTGCACCATGTCGCAGGCGATGCGCACGGCGGCCGCCGCCGTCCGCTTGCCGCTGCGGGTCTGCAGCAGGAACAGGCGCCCACGGTCGACGGTGAACTCGATGTCCTGCATGTCCCGGTAGTGGCGCTCCAGGCGCTCCGCCACCTGCTCCAGCTGGCGGTAGAGCGCCGGCCGCTGCTCCTTCAGCCGGGCGATGGGCTCCGGCGTGCGGATGCCGGCCACCACGTCCTCCCCCTGGGCATTAGGAAGGTACTCGCCATACAGCTCGCGGGCACCCGTGGAGGGATTGCGGGTGAACATCACGCCGGTTCCCGAGTCGGGGCCCGTGTTGCCGAAGACCATGGCCTGCACGTTGACACCGGTGCCCAGGTCGTCGGGGATCTTGTGGATGCGGCGGTAGACCTTGGCCCGCTCGTTGTTCCACGAGTCGAACACGGCCCGGATGGCCAGCTCCAGCTGCGCCCGCGGGTCCTGGGGGAAGTCGCGACCGGCCTCCTGCCGGACGATCTCCTTGAAGGTCGCCACCAGCCGCTCCAGTTCCTCCGCCGGCAGTTCGTGGTCGAACCGGACGCCGCGCCGCTGCCGGGCGGCTTCCAGGGCGTGCTCGAAGCGGGCGGCCGGTACCCGCAGCACCACGTCGCCGAACATCTGGATCAGCCGCCGGTAGCAGTCGAAGGCAAAGCGCGGGTCCCCCGTCTCCCGGGCCAGCCCCTGCACCGCCTGGTCGTTGAGCCCCAGGTTGAGGATGGTGTCCATCATCCCCGGCATGGAGACGGGCGCCCCGGACCGGACCGACACCAGCAAGGGCCGTTCGGGATCGCCGAACCGGCGGCCGATCTCCCGCTCGAGCCGCGCCAGCTGCTGCTCCACCTGCTCCATGAGGCCGGGCGGGAACACCCCGCCGGCGGCCTGGTAGGCCTTGCAGGCCTCGGTGGTGATGGTGAAGCCCGGCGGGACGGGCAGGCCGATGCGGGTCATCTCGGCCAGGTTGGCGCCCTTGCCGCCCAGGAGGGCCCGGCCGGCCCCCGCTCCCTCGTCGAAGAAGTAGACCCACCGCCGCGGCGCCGCCTGGGGCTGGGCCGCGGGCTCAGCGGTCCCCGTGCTCATGGAGCTCCCCCTTCGCCAGGATCTGCAGCACCGTGTTGGCCGTCTCCTCCACGGCCTTGTTGGTGACGTCGATGACGGGGCAGCCCAGTTCCCGGAAGATGCGCTGGGCGTAGGCCAGTTCTTCCTGGATGCGCTGCATGCTGCCGTAGCTGGAGTCCTCACCGAGGCCGATGGCCTTGAGCCGCTCCCGCCGGATCCGCTGCAGGGCGTCGGGGCGGATGATCAGGCCCACCAGCCGGTTCCGCGGTACCTTATACAATTCGGGAGGCGGCTCCACCTCCGGGACCAGGGGCACGTTGGCCACCTTGTACATGCGGTGGGCCAGGTACATGCTGACCGGCGTCTTGGAGGTGCGGGAGACGCCCAGCAGCACGATGTCCGCCTGGAGCAGGCCGCGGGGATCCTTGCCGTCGTCGTACTTGACGGCGAACTCCACGGCTTCCACCCGCCGGAAGTACTCCTCGTCCAGGCGGTGGCGCAGGCCGGGCTGCAGCCGCGGCGGGCGCTCCGCCACCCGCATCCAGGCCGCCATCATCGGCCCCATGATGTCGACCACGGGGATGCCGGCCGCCTGGGCCTTCTCGTTCAGTGCCCGGCGCAAGTCCTCCAGGATCAGGGTGTGGACGATCAGGCTGCGCTGCTCGCGACGGGCCCGCGCCACGATCTCGTCGACGGTCTCCATGCGATCGACGTAGGGGAAGCGGTAGAAGGTCGCACGATGACCGTTGAACTGGCTGGCGGCCGCCCGGGCCACCAGCTCGGCGGTCTCGCCCAGGGAATCGGAGACGATGAACACCACCGGTTCTGCCACCAGGTTCCCCCTCCCCCGGCCATCGGGTGTCAGGATTGGACATCCTGGCGCCAATCCCTGGTGCCGGCGGCCCGGGCTTCAGCGGCCGGCGGCCGGGCTAGACGCCGGCCGCCAGCTCCCCGAGGGCCGCCACCCGGCCGGCCAGGCCGGCCACCCGCTTGAGCAAGGCGAGGCGGTTGGCCCGGAGGGCCGGATCTTCCGCCATCACCAGCACCCGGTCGAGGAAGGCGTCGACGGCGGGCCGCAGCCCGGCGATGGCCCGGAAGTAGGCGCCGTAATCCCGGACGGCCAGGGCCTCCTGCACCACCCCGGCGGCTGCCTCCACCGCGGCGTAGAGCGCCTGCTCCTCGGCCTCCCGGAACAGGGCCGGGTCGACGGCGTCCGCCTCCGCCCGCCCGGCCAGGTTGGCCGCCCGCCGGTGGACGGTCAGCACGTCGGCAGCCAGGGGCGAGGCCACCAGTTCCGCCACCGCCCGGGCCCGGGCCCAGACCCCGGGCACGTCGCGGGCGTCGACCGCCAGCACCGCCTGAATGACGTCGTGGGCGTAACCCGCCTCGGCCAGCAGCCCGCGCAGCCGCGCTGCCAGGAAGTCCATCAGCCTGGCCCTGACCTCGTCCGGGTCGAACCGTACCTCCACCGCCGGCGAGGCCACGGGCGGCAGGTAGCCGGCCAGGGCCTGATCCAGCAGGGCATCCAGGGGGGGCAGGGCCGGGTGGCCCGATCCGGCTGCGCCCGCGCCGGCCGGCGCGCCGCCGCCTTCCGCCCGGCCCGCCGGCCCTTGCGCCGCGGGCCCGGCCAGCAGGCGCAGCAGGCCCACCCCCGCCCGGCGCAGGCCGTAGGGGTCCTGGGAGCCCGTGGGTTCCAGGCCTGCGGCAAAGCAACCCGCCAGGGTGTCGGCCCGGTCGGCGATGGCCAGCAGCAGGCCCGGCCAGGTGGACGGCAGCTCGCCGTCGTCCCCGCCCCGCGGCAGGTACTGCTCGGCCAGGGCCTGGGCCACCGCCGGCGGCTCGCCGTCCAGCAGGGCGTACTCCCTCCCCATGCGGCCTGCCAGCTCGGTGAACTCGTAGACCAGGGCGGTCACCAGGTCGGCCTTGGCCAGGCGGGCCGCCCGGGCCGCCTGCTGCCGCTCTTCGGCCGGCAGCCCCAGCTCCTCCGCCAGCCAGCCCACCAGCCGCTCCAGCCGCCGCGTCTTGTCGAGCAGGGTGCCCAGCCCCGGCAGGAAGGAGACCCGCTCCAGGTCCGCCACCCGGTCCGCCAGCCGCCGCTGCCGGTCCTGCTGGAAGAAGAACCGGGCATCGGCCAGCCGGGCGCGGATCACCCGCTCGTTCCCCTGCCGCACCGTCTGAAGGTGCCGCTCGTCGCCGTTGCGGACGGCGATGAAGTAGGGCATCAGGCGGCTCTCCCCCGGCTGCCGCACGGGGAAGTAGCGCTGGTGGACCTTCATCGTGGTGACCAGCACGTCCCGGGGCAGCTCCAGCATCTCGGGGGCGAAGGAGCCGGTGAAGGCCGTGGGGTACTCCACCAGGTCGACCACCTCGTCCAGGAGCTCGGGGTCGATCTCCGCCTCGCCCCCCACGGCGGCGGCCACGGCCCGGGCCTGCTCCACGATGCGCTGCCGGCGCTCCTCGGGGTCGACCACCACATACGCCTCCGCCAGCCGGCGGCGGTACTCGTCTTCCGCCGCCGAGGCCAGTTCCACCGCCTCCGGATGGAGGAACCGGTGACCGTAACTCACCCGCCCGGCCCGCACCCCGGCGAAGGAGACCGGCAGCACCTCCTCGCCCAGCAGGGCCACCAGCCAGTGGACGGGGCGGATGAACCGGTGCTCGCCGGCCCCCCAGCGCATGGTGCGGCGGAACTCAAGGCCGCCCAGGACGGCCGGCAGCAACTCCGCCAGCACCTCCGCCGCAGGCCGCCCCTGGTGGACCTTGCGGGCGAAGACGTACTCGCCCTGGGGGGTCTGGCGCACCACCAGCTGGCTCACCTCGACCCCCTGGCTGCGGGCGAAGCCCAGGGCCGCCGGCGCCGGCTCGCCGCCCGGACCGAAGGCCGCGGCCCGGGACGGCCCCCGGACCCACTCCTCCCGGGCTTCCTGCCGCGGTGACAGCCCCTGCACCACCAGGGTGAGCCGGCGCGGGGTTCCCAGGGACCGCACCACCTCATACGTCAGGCCCGCCTCCGCCAAGGCCGTGCCGGCCCGCTCCGCCAGCTGGCGGCGAGCCTCCCCGCAGTCGCCGGCAGGGATCTCCTCGCACCCCACCTCGACCAGAAGATCGAGCCGCTGGTCCATCTCGGACTGGTCCATCTCACGCTGCTCCATGGTCCTGGCTCCTTCCCCCGACGAGTTTCGCTGTCAACCCCGGTACCCGCCCGGATCAGCCCGCCGCCGGGCCGGAGGCCGGTTCGTCCGCGGGGGCGGGACCGGCGCCCCAGGCTCCGGCCTGCAGCAGCGGGTAGCCCAGCCGCTCCCGCTGGGCCAGGTAGGCCTCGGCCGCCTTGCGGGCCAGGGCCCGCACCCGCCCCAGCAGCGCGGTGCGCTCGTTGGCGCTGACGGCGTTGCGGGCCTCCAGCACGTTGAACAGGTGGGAGCATTTGAGCACGTAGTCGTAACCGGGCAGGGCGAGGCCCTGGTCCAGGGCGCGGCCGGCCTCCCGGGCGGCGTCATCGAACCAGCGGCGGAGCATGTCCACGTCGGCATGCTCGAAGCTGTAGGCCGAGTGCTCGTACTCCGCCATGCGGAACATCTCGCCGTAGGTCACGCCGTCGACCCAGCGGATGTCGAAGACGGTGTCCACCCCCTGCAGGTAGGTGGCGATGCGCTCCAGGCCGTAGGTGAGCTCGACCGACACGGGCTTGCACTCGAAACCCGCCACCTGCTGGAAGTAGGTGAACTGGGTGATCTCCATGCCGTCCAGCCAGACCTCCCAGCCCAGGCCCCAGGCGCCGCCGCTGGGCCACTCCCAGTTGTCCTCGACGAAGCGGATGTCGTGCTCCAGGGGCTCGATGCCCAGGGCCCTCAAGCTGCCCAGGTAGAGCTCCTGCACGTCCGGCGGGGACGGCTTGAGGATCACCTGGTACTGCCAGTGCTGGTAGAGCCGGTTGGGATTTTCGCCGTAACGCCCGTCGGCGGGCCGGCGGGACGGCTCCACGTAGGCCACCCGCCACGGCTCGGGGCCCAGGGCGCGGAAGAAGGTCAGGGGATTCATGGTGCCGGCCCCCGTCTCCACGTCGTAGGGCATGGCCAGCACGCACCCCTGCTCGGCCCAGTACTGGTTGAGCCGGAGGATCATCTGCTGGAAGTCCACCGGGACATCCCTCCTGCGGCACAAAGGTCGAATGGGGCACGAAAATCGAAGGCCGCCCGCCCCCTCAGGGACGGGCGGCCCCTGGCCCCCGCGGTTCCACCCTGATTGGTCCACCGGCACCCCCCGCCGGCGGCGGCCGCGGGCGAACCCGGCCCCGGGCCCGCCACGCCCCTCGACGGGCACCGCACCGGCCGCCGCTTCCCGCCCCGCAGGCGAGCAGCCCGGCAAACCCACCTCACTCCGTGCGGGCTTTACTCGGCAGAGGACGGCCTCCGCAGCCCCGGGGCGCCGCCATGATCCCCATCATCTTGCTCCGCCTCCGGGATGCTGCTCTCCTGCGCCGCCTCCGCCTTTCCTCCCGCGGGCTCAGGGGCGCCTTCCCCCGGGGTCCGGGCCGGCCTTCCACCCTCGCCGGCTCGCTGCCACCGGAAGGACCGGGGTACTCCTCCCCTTCATCGCCTGACAACGACCGGCCGGCCGCCGGCAGCCTGGCTGCCGGCCCGCCCGCCGGCTGGACGGTCAAGGTGAATGTCGTCGATTGCGTATATTCCGTCGATATCGGCAAAACAGGCATTCCGCCTGCAGATGCCGCCCGGAAGGGCCCCATTCGGCGGCGCCGGGTGGAATCCTCCCGGCGGTGGGGCCCGCTCCGGCCGGCGCGCCCATCAATGGCGGGGTCCCGGATCCTGGGTCCCGCCCGCCGCCCCGTCGCCCGGGGAATCCCAGCCGCCGCTGCCCCCGTAGGTGCCGCCCTCACCATAGCCGCCCGCCGGGCCGCCGGCCGCACCCGGGCCCGTGCCGGTCTCGCCCCAGCCGCCGGCCCCCGCCGGGCCCGCACCCCCGGTGCCGCCCGTTCCCTGGCCGGCTCCGGCGGTGCCGTCGTTGCGGCGTTCCACCACGATGGTCGCCCGGGTGACCAGGGCCGCGATGACGCCCACCACCGCCAGCATGGGCGCCAGCAGCGCCCCCAGGGCGCCCACGGTGACGGGCAGCTCCACCAGGGTCTGCCCGTCCTGGTTGCGGATGACGATGCGGCGCACGTTACCCTCGTTGATCAGCTGCCGCACCCGGTCAACCAGCTCGGCCCCCTGGACCTGGATCCGCTCCTGCCAGGTGTTGCGGCGGGACTCCTCCTCCAGGCGGATCAGGGCCTCCACCACGTCCCCGCCGCACTGGTCCAGAAGCTCCTTGGCCCGGCGGTAGCTGACCCCGGCCCGCTCCCTCAGGATATCGATCTTCTCCAGCTCGCTCACCCGCTCCACCCCCTTGGGTCACGACCGGCTAGCGGCCTGCGCTCGCCCCGGGTGCCGGCGGCCCCGCCGGCGGCATCGCTGCTTCATCCAGTATTGCCAAAATGCCGGCCGATCGAAAGGGCCGGCCCAGGTGGTAGACCAGGTGGGTCTGGGTCACCTCCGCCGCCCGGGCCAGGGTCGCCGGCGCCGGCCGCAGCCGGGCCGCCAGCTGGGGGTTCAGCCGCCCGGCCAGGCGCAGCACCTGCCAGGTGGCGGGGTCCAGGGACAGGGCCGCCGGCCGGCCCGGCCGGCACCTCCGGCAGAGGGCGCCGCCCATCTCGGCGCTGTAACCCGCGGGCAGGGCCCCCTCCCCGGGCGCGGGGGCGGGCGGGCCACCCCCCGCGCCGCGCCCCTGCGGCAGCACCAGGGGCCGCCCGCAGTCCTGGCAGGCCTCCAGCTGGATGCCCAGGCCGGCCAGATCGAGCAGCCGGAGCTCCGCATGGCGCAGCCAGAGCCCCTGGGCCACGCGGTCGGCAGGGGCCGCCGCCAGCCCCCGCAGCACCGCCAGCAGTACGGGGAAGACCCCGGGGCTCGGTGCCCCTTCGTGGGTGAACGCCTCGGCCAGCTCGGCCACGTAGGCGGCGGCCGCCAGGGCCTCCAGGCTCCCCCGCAGGCCGGCGTGGGCGTCCAGCACCTGGACCTGGCTTACCCCGTCCAGGGAGCGCCCTTTCCACAGGAGGAACCGGCTGTAGGTGTAGGGCTGCACCCCGGCCGCCAAGGAACTGCGCGGGCGGCGCACCCCCTTGGCCAGCACGGTGCGGCGGGTCCCGTCCCGGTCCACCAGGGTGACCAGCCGGTCCCGCTCGCCGTACTCCCGGGTCCTGAGCACGATCCCTTCCACGCTGTAGAGGGGCATGCCGCCCACCTCCCCGCCCCGGGCGGGCTGCGTGGGGCCCGGTTGGGATGGCACCACGAGGGCCGCTCCGCGCCGGGTCGCCCGGCCCGCCATCAGCCCGCGACGCGGAACAGCAGCCACGTGGCGGTGAGAAAGTACACCAGGGTGCCCACCACGTCCAGGGTGGTGGTGACGAAGGGGCCCGATGCCACGGCCGGGTCGACCCGCAACCCGTGCAGGGCCAGGGGCACCACCACGCCGATGGCCGCCGCCACCAGGGTGTTGAGCCCCATGGCCGTCCCCACCGTCACCGCCACCGCGCCGTTCCCCAGCACCGCGTAGACCAGGCCGGTGCTGGTCAGCGCCAGCACCAGCGCCAGGAGCAACCCCACCTGCAGCTCCCGCCCCAGCACCCCCAGCGCCTCGCCGCGCTCGATCTCCCCCGTGGCCAGCCCCCGCACCGCCGTGGCCAGGGACTGGGTGCCCACGTTGCCCGCGGTGGCCGCCAGCAGGGGGATGAAGTAGGCCAGCTCCGCCACCCGCTCCAGGGTGCCCTCGAACCCCTGGATCACCTTCGCCACCACCAGCTCGCCCAGCAAGAGGCCGACCAGCCAGGGCAGGCGCAGGCGGGCCCGCAGCCAGGAGGTGCCGGCCGCCGCCCCCTCGGGCGTGGCGGTCAGCCGGTAGATGTCCTCGCTGGCCTCCTCCTCCAGCACGTCGACCACGTCGTCCACGGTGACGATGCCCAGGATCCGCCCCTCGGCATCGACCACCGGCACCGCCAGCAGGTCGTACTTGGCCACCACCCGGGCGACCTCTTCCTGGTCCATGTCCGGCGGCACCGTCACCACGCGGGTGCGCATGATGCGGCGGATGGGGGTGTCGGGCGGCGCCACGATGAGCTCCCGCAGGGAGAGGACTCCCTGCAGCCGCTCCTCCCGGTCCACCACGTAGACGTAATAGATCGTTTCCGCGTCGGGCGCCAGCCGGCGCAGGGCGTCGATGGCCTCGGCGGCGGTAAGGTCGTCCTGCAGGGCGACGAACTCGGTGGTCATCAGGCCGCCGGCGGTGTCGTCCAGGTAGGCCAGCAGGGACCGCACGTCCGCCGCTTCCCGGTCGCGCAGCAGCCTCAGCAGGTCGACCGCCCGCTGGGGCGGCAGTTCGCCCAGCAGGTCCGCCACCTCGTCGCTGGACATCTCCTCCAGGACGGCCCCGGCCCGCTGGCGGTCCAGGACCGCCAGGATCTCCGACTGGACCGGCGCCGGCAGCTCCTCCACCACCAGGGCGGCCTGCTCCGGCGGAAGCCACCCCAGCAGCCGGGCCCGGAGGGCCGGCTCCTGGCTCAGGACGAACTCGGCCAGGTCCGCCGGGTGCAGCTCGCCGGCCAGCCGCCCCGCCGCCGCCCCATCGCCGTCCTGTACGGCCCGGGCCAGCTGCTCCTGCCAGGGAGCTGCCGCGCCGGCGGTGGCGGGGCGGGCCGGTGGATTCCGCCGCCCCTGCTGGGCGGGGGCGGCCGGTGCGTTCCGGTGTCTCTGCTGCCCGTTCCCTTCCGACTGCGCCACCGGACCACCTCACTGGTGGAAGCCGAAATTGCTCAGGGCGCCCTGCTTGTTCCTCCAGTCGGGCTTGACCTTGACCCACAGGTCCAGGTAGATCCGGGAGCCCAGCAGGGCCTCGATCTCGAGCCGCGCCAGGCGCCCGATCTCCTTCAGCATGCGGCCCTGCTCCCCGATCAGGATGCGCTTCTGCCCCTCCCGCTCCACGTAGATGGTGGCGGGCACGTAGACCACCCCGTTGGGCCGGCGTTCCACCTTTTCGATCTGCACCGCCACCGCGTGGGGCACCTCTTCCCGGGTCAGGTGGAGGATCTGCTCCCGGATGAGCTCCGCCATGATCTGGGCCTCGGGCTGGTCGGTCACCATATCCTCGGGGAAGAACCGGGGCCCCTCCGGCAGCAGGCCCTCCAGGGTCCCGACCAGCTCGGCGACGCCGACCCCGTGCAGGGCGGAGACGGGGTGGACCGCGGCGAAAGTGCCCAGCTCCGCAAAGCGGGCGGCGATGGCCGGCACCTCCCCCGGGGCCACCTGGTCGATCTTGTTGACCACCAGGACCCGCGGCGTCTTGAGACCGGCCAGCTGCTCGGCGATGAACCGGTCACCCGGCCCCGGCTCCCGGTCGGGAGCCTCCACCAGCCAGCAGACGGCCTCCACCTCCTGGAGGGTGCGGCGGGCGATCTGGACCATGTGCTCGCCCAGCAGGTGCTGGGGCTTGTGGATGCCCGGCGTGTCGACGAAGACCAGCTGGGCCCCGGGCCGGTTGAGCACCCCCAGGATCCGGGTCCGGGTGGTCTGGGGCTTGTCGGACATGATGGCGATCTTCCGCCCGATCAGCTGGTTGAGCAGGGTCGACTTGCCCACGTTGGGCCGGCCGATCAGGGCGACGAAGCCCGAACGGAAACCCTGGGCGCGGGCGCCCGGGGCGGGATGGGCGCCCGGCCCGCCCGGGGCGCCGGGCAGGTCCGGCCGGCGCTCGTGGGGCTCGCGGGGCGACTCGGCGGCTCCGGCCCGGCCAGGGGCCGGCGACTCCTGCCCCGGTCCACCGGTTGTCATGCGCCATCCCTCCTCTCTGCCCGGGCTAGTTGCCCGCCGGCGCCTGGCGGTTGTCCGTTTCGCCGGCGGCGTCCGGCCCCTGGTCCGGCCCCTGGATCTCCACCCGGGTGGACGTGGGAACCAGGTGGACCCAGACCGGACCGGGCACCAGGGTCACGGGCTGGCCGCCGGCCTCCAGCCAGCGGGTGGGTGCGGCGGCCGACGGCTTCTCCCAGCGCCCCTCCCGCCACCGCCCGCCGGTGGCGATGAGCAGGCGCCCGGAACCCGTCACGTCCACGTCCAGCCGCCCGGCCGCATCGCCGGCGATGGGCCGGGACGGCACGAACTGGATCAGCAGGCTCGCCGGCGCCAGGGGCTGCCCGGTCTCCTCCGCGGCATGGGGGCCGAAGGCGGTCTCCCGCCGGAAGCCTTGCCCCGTCCACCGGTAGCGCACCCACCCCTGGCGCCAGCCGGGCCAGTGGACGACCAGTTCCTCTACCTCCTGGCCCGCCGGACGGGCTCCGGGGTCCAGGAAGGTGAAGGGGGCGGCCGGCGGCTGCGCCGTGACGGCCCAGCCGCGTTCTTCCGCAGCCGCCACGGCCACCGGCAAGGATGCATAAAGATTATGGGGCATCGCCCGGCGGTTGTCCCGGGTGAAGACCCGCCGCCCCCCGCCCCGGGGATCGGAACGGACGCCGTCCAGGTCATCCAGGCCGCTGGCCCCGATGCGGGCATAGTGCTGGGGGCTGCCCCCGGCGTGGACGTACAGGGCGTCCCATTCGGCCGCCAGGTCCAGGAAGTAGTGGCGCGAGCTGCGCACGGGCCCCACCCGCTCCGGCCGCTGGGTGACGAACAGGGCCAGCAGGCGGGTGATGCCGCCTTCCGCCGGCACCTCATACACCAGATCGGCCGCCGCCAGTCCCGCCTGGGGGCGGGCGTCAGGATGGTTGTCGATGCTGGCCAGGATCGGGCGCTGCTCCAGGAGGGCCGGATCGTCCAGCGGCAGGCCCGTCAGCGGGTTCACCGCCGCGGGCGGCGTTGGGGCGGGTTCGGCCGGTCCGGGGGGTGGTGGCGAGGTCGGGACCGTGGCCGGTTGCGGCCGGCTGCACGCGACCAGTGCCACGCCGGCCAGGACCATCAGGGCCAGGGCCAGGACCGGGCCCGGGACGAGCCGCCGGCCGGGGTGAAGGGGCGGTACGGCGGGCCGGCGACCGGGCCGCTCCGGCGACGGCGGCAGGGATGGCTCGCGCGGTGACGGCGGCAAGGGTGTCTCCTCCTCCCGTCAGGCTGGAATGGGATGGCCGCTTGCGGCTCCGCCGGCGCGGCCCCCCTGGCACCCGCGGTGGTCCCAGGCAGGTCCTGGCGGCAACCGGCGAGCGGCGGGGGCCGGCCCGGCAGGGCCAGCCTACCGGGCCGGCCGGCGGGCCGCTGCCCGCCGCCGGTCCCGCGCAGGGGGGCGGGGAACCGGCTCGTCCCGGGTCGCCCGGCGGACGCCCAGGGAGCTCACGGCGAAATACAGCGCAGGGAGAAGGGGCCAGAGCCGCCAGGGCGCTTCCCGGGCGTGGGCCAGGAACAGGCCGGGGAGCTGCAGCAGCCCCTCACCCAGCACCACCACCCCCGTCAGGGTGGCTAGCAGGGCGGCCGCCAGCACGGCCCCCGCGGCCACATCCTTGACCCGGCCGGCCAGGGGCCGGAACTCCTCCGTGGCCAGGTCCACCGCCCCTTCGATGGCCGTGTTGAGCCACTCCAGCAGGATGACCATCCCGGCCGCCAGGATCAGGACGGCCCACTGCCAGGACGCGGCCCCGAGCCACCAGGCGGCGGTGAAGAGCAGCGTGGCGGCGGCGAAGTGCAGGCGCATGTTGGCCTCGGTGGCCCAGATCCAGCGGAAGCCGGCCCACGCGTAGCGGAAGGACTCGGCCAGGGTGCCGGCCCGGCCGAAGCTGGGCCGCCGGCCGCCTGTCATGGCCGGCTCAGCCCGCAGTCGGCCAGCGCCGCTTCCGCCTTCTCGTGCATGCGCCGCTCGCGCTCCGCGTCGGGGTGGTCGTAGCCCAGCAGGTGAAGCACACCGTGGGCCAGCAGGTAGCCCACCTCCCGGTCCAGGGAGTGGCCGTAGTCCCGGGCCTGGGCCGCCGCCCGCTCCAGGGAGATCACCACGTCACCTAGGGGCACCGGCTCCGGCCCGGGCGCCACCTGGGCGGGGACGGCCGGCGCCCGCACCAGCGCGGCCACCTCGTCCGGTTCCAGCTGCGGGAAGGAGAGCACGTCGGTGGGCGCGTCCTTGCCCCGGTAACGCCGGTTGAGTTCCTGGATGGCCACGTCGTCGACGAAGGTGAGGGAGATCTCCACGGGGACCCCAAGGCCCTCGGCCGCCAGCAGGCGGCCCACCACCGCCGGCAGGAGGCGATCCCAGTGGGGTGGCACGGCCAGCCGGTCCTGGTGGTTGTCCATCGCCAGCACGGGCTGGGACGGCACGGCGCCGCCATCCTGGTGCATCCCGTTCCCTCCTGCTTCGTTGCCTCCGGCCGGGCCGCCCCAGGCCGGCCGGACGCCCCTCTCCTGCGATCTCAGCTGCCCGGCCTCAGTCGCCGCCGTCCGGGGGGCGGGAGCCGCCGGGACCGCCGGCTCCCGCGGCCGGTCCCGGCGGGTCATCCGCTCCCGTCGCGGCCCGCTCCGGCGCGGCCGGCTCCGGGGTCTGGGGTGGCCGGGACGCGGTCCGGGAGGGCGGCCCTTCCTTGCGCCGGGCCCGCTCCATCTCCTTGAGCACCACCTCGGGGTACTCGATGCGGTGATGGAAGATCCCCGTCAGGACCCGGACGAAGGTGCTGGCGATCCGGTCCAGGTCGCGGAAGGTGAGGTCGGCCCGGTCCAGCTGGCCGTCGTTGAGGCGGTCCTTGATGATCTTGCGCACCACCTGCTCGATGCGGCCCGGGGTCAGGTGTCCCAGGGACCGGACCGTCGCCTCCACCCCGTCGGCCAGCATCACCACCGCCGTCTCGCGGGTGGTGGGGGGCGGGCCGTCGTAGCGGAAGTTGCCCTCGAGCACCTGGTCCGGTTCACCCATCTCCTGCGCGCGCCGCAGGAAGTATTCCACCCTGGTGGTCCCGTGGTGCTCCCGGATGAACCGGATGATCTCTTCCGGCAGGCCGTGCTGCCGTGCCAGCTCGACGCCGTCCTTGACGTGGGCGGTGATGATCAGGGCGCTGAGGTTAGGCGACAGCTTGTCATGGGGGTTCTCGCCCCCGAACTGGTTCTCGATGAAGAAGTAGGGGCGCCGGATCTTGCCCACGTCGTGGTAGTAGGCTCCCACCCGCGCCAGCAGGGAGTTCCCGCCGATCTCCTCCACCGCCGCCTCGGCCAGGTTGGCCACCATCAGGCTGTGGTGGTAGGTGCCGGGCGCCTCCACCAGCAGGCGGCGCAGCAGCGGCTGGTTGGGGTTCGCCAGTTCGATCAGGCGGACCGGCGTGACAAGGCCGAAAAAGCTCTCCAGGAAGGGCAGCAGGCCGATGGTGAGAATGGCCGCCAGCAGCCCGCCGAAGGCCGACCAGCCCACCTGCTTCCAGACCTCGAGCCCGGTGAGGGGCGGGCTGCCGAACATCAGGGCCAGGGCCAGGGTCGACGCCACGTTGACGCCCGCGATGATGGCCCCGGCGCGGATGAAGTCGGACCGGTGCCCCAGGCGGGAGACGGAAAAGGCTGCCGCCGCCCCTCCGAGGAAGGTCACGATGCCGAACCGCAGGCCGTCGCCGGCCATCACCCCCACCGCCACGGAGAGCAGCATGGCGGCCACCAGGGCCGTACGAGGGTTCAGCAAGACCGCCAGTAGCATGGGTCCCGTGGCCACCGGCATCAGGTAGGGCGACACGGGCTGGAGCAGGCGGGCGAAGACCAGGGTGATCACCGGCACCAGGCCGAACAGGACGAACCGCGGTTCGTCCTCGTAAACCCGGCGATCAAAGGTGGCCAGGTACGCGCCCCCGGCCGCCATGCCCAGCAGCACCAGCAGGCCCGTGCCCGCCCAGATGCCCGCCAGGTCCCAGGGATCTTCCTGCAGCAGGCCCGCGTCCCGCAGGCGGACCATGTCCTCTTCCGTCACCTTTTCCCCGGCTTCCACGATGACCTCGCCGGGGACGATGACCACCGGATCGACCTGTTCCATGGCCCTGCGCCGGGCCTCTTCGGTGCCTTCCCGGTCGAAGATCAGGTTGGGCCGCAGCACGCGGCTGCCCACCTGGCGCATGAACTGCCGCAGGGGCTGGGGGTAGTCCAGGTTCTCGATCTCCTCGCCCAGCCGCAGCCGGGTGGCGGCCAGCTGGTCTTCCTTGATCCCCTGGTCCAGCTCCCGCCGCACCAGCGTCCACAGGTCGCGGCGCATGGCCTCCAGCGTGCCCTTGCCGGCCGCCAGGACGGCGTCCGCCACCTCCGCCGGTAGAGAAAAGCCCAGCCGCTCTTCCAGCCGGGTGCGATCCGCAGCCGTAGGGGCGGCCTCCGCCGGCGCACCCTGGCCGTCTGTCTGGTCCCGCCGGGCCATGGCGTCCTGCACGGCCGCCACGGCGGCAAAGGCGGCCTCCAGGTCCCGCCGGGCCTGCTCGGCGGCCGAATCGTCCTCCTGGTACTGGTCGGGGACGGCCCGGGCCGCCTCCTGGCGGAGGCGTTCCGTCGCCGGGCGGTCGATGAGCTGCTTGGGCGCCACCAGATCCCGGGGAGCCGCCTGGCCGGGCCGCACCCGCACCTGGGCCGGCGCCACCGCCGTGGCCAGCAGCAGCGTGAAACACAGGAAGAACAGGCCACTCCACATGAAGCGCCGCACCTGGGGCTCCCGCCACTGCTCGCCCAGGTGGCGATCAAGCCACCGCCCCAGGCCGGCAAAACCTCCGTCCATCTTGTCCACTCCCGGCACAGGCGTCGCTCGCGGTGGACGGGCGGTAGCTCACCGCCCGGCTTGCTGGGCCGGCATCCCGGCGCCAGGACGGCCGGCCGCCTCGCCCGCACCCTGCCCACCGTTGGGGCGCCCTTCCCCAGGGGCACCCGCCGGCGGCGCCGCTCCCCCCTCCCGGTGCGTCCCGTCGCGGCCGGCTGCAGCCTGTTCTTCCTGGCGTTCGTACGCCTCGTACGCGAGGATGATCTGCTGCACCAGGGGGTGGCGCACCACGTCCCGCTCCGTCAGGTAGACGAACTGGATGCCCTCGATGCCCTTGAGGACCTGCTGGACGTGGGCCAGGCCCGAGTGGCGCCCCCGGGGCAGGTCGACCTGGGTCACGTCGCCCGTCACCACCGCCTTGGAGCCGAAGCCCAGGCGGGTGAGGAACATCTTCATCTGCTCGGGGGTCGTGTTCTGCGCCTCGTCCAGGATGATGAACGAATCGTCCAGGGTACGCCCGCGCATGTAGGCCAGGGGAGCCACCTCGATCAGGCCCCGGTTCATGTACTTCTGGAAGGTCTCGACGCCCAGCATGTCCCACAGCGCATCGTACAGGGGCCGCAGGTAAGGGTCGACCTTGTCCTGGAGATCGCCCGGGAGGAAGCCCAGCTTCTCACCGGCCTCTACGGCAGGCCGGGTCAGGATGATGCGGGCCACCTGGTGGGCTTTAAGGCTGGCGATGGCCACGGCCATGGCCAGGTAGGTCTTGCCCGTCCCCGCGGGACCGATGCCGAAGACGATGCCGTTCTCGCGGATGGCCTCGACGTAACGGCGCTGGCCCAGGGTTTTGGGGCGGATCGGCTTACCCCGGGCCGTGGTCACGATGACGTCGTCGGTCACTTCGGGGATGCGTTCGGCCCGCCCCTCCCGCGCCAGCTGGATGGCGTACCGCACGTCTTCGGGCCCCAGGGCCACCCCGCGCCGCACCTGCTGCAGAAGGCCCTCGAACAGCGTGGCGACCTGCCGCACCTCCTCGGGGCGGCCGCGCAGGCGGATGTGATCACCCCGGGACACGATCTGCACGGGAAAGCTGTCCTGGATCAGGCGCAGGTTCTGGTCCCCGCGCCCGAAGAGCTGCAGCGCTTCGCTGTGGTCCGCCAGGTCGATCACGGCCACGTGGCCTTCGGCGGCCGGCGGCGCCGCACCGTTGGGCTGCCGCGCATCGGGCAATGAGCCCATCGCCCTCCTTCGTGCACCGGGTGAGGTCCTCCCGCGCCCCGCGCCCGGCAGGCTCAGCCCCGCGGCCCATCCCGCCCGGGGCGCACCGCCTACCGCGGCTGAAAGGGGCGCTGGACGCCGATATCCTCGATCACCTCGACGGTGGTGCGGACCCCGGCGAACCCGGCGCCCTGCTGCACCACCTGGCTGCGCACCGCCACCACCCGGCTTCCCGGCGGCAGGCCGGCGGTCACCCGGGCCACCACCTGCCGCTCCACCAGCCGCACCGCCTGCTGCAGGGTCAGCACATGCCGGGCCAGCACCACCTGGTGGCGCGTTTCCCTGAGCAGTTCGACAGGCGGCGGGCCATCCCTCCACCCGGGGATGGCCACCAGGACCCGGCGCTCGACCTCGTAGCGGCCGGGATCCCCCCGCTGCCAGTATACCGGCAGGCGCCAGGATCCGATACGCAGGACGATTCGGGTCGACGCGCGTCCCGTGCGCACGGGCCGGGTCTGCTCGAGGGGCACCTCGCGGTACTCGCTGTACCAGGTCCGGGCCAGCACCCGGCCCAGGGCGGCCACCGGCTTGCCCTGGCTGGGGGACGGGGACGGGCGGCCGCCGCGGGCGGCATCGGCGGGAGGCGGCGGCAGGTAGGCGCCGCGGATCAGGATCTGCCCGGCCTTCACCACCTGGCCGGGCTGGACCACCGGCTCACCCCGCAAGGCCATGATCTGGACGACGACGCCCGGCCGGCGGGCGACCACGTGGGCCGGGCGGTCGGCGGGCACGGCCGGCGGGGGATCCTTTTCCACCACATCCAGCACGACCTTGACGCCGTAACGGGTGATGCCCACCCAGGCCACCCCCGGCACCTCGAGGGGCAGCCGCTCGGCCAGCTGGCGGAGGTCGATGGCAGCCTGGCGCACCCCGGGGCGCAGCCCGGCCCGGGCCAGCTCCTGCCGCAGCACGGCCTCCGGCAGGTGTTCCAGGCCCCGGATCTCGATGAACCAGATGGCACCGGACAGGTAATAGACCAGCAGCGCCGTCGCCAGGGCGCCTCCCAGCAGCACCCTTCGCCGCTGGAGGCGTCGCCACAGGAAGGGCCAGCCCACCCGCCGGCCGAAGCGCACCCGGCAGCGGGCGGCCCGGGCCACCGGCCGCAGGCCACCCACCTGGCCGGCGGCCACCCAGCCCCGCAGGGACCCGTCTTCCCGCCGGCGCACTCGCCAGAGGACCAGCCCCCGGGCGGCCGCCAGGTTGAGAAAGGCCTCGGGCCCGGCTCGGGGCAGGCCGGGATCGTCACCCGGTGCCGGGGCGGGATCCCCCGGCCGGCGCTTGGACAGGGGGACGAACCGGCGGCCCCGAGGCGAGGGGCTGACGGTCACCTCCACCGCACCCAGCAAAAACTGCCACAGCCCTCGGGTCACCGGGCCTTCCCTCCCGGACGGGAGGCGCCTCTGCCGGAGAAGCCGCCCGTCCTGCGGGGCCCGGCCCTGCCGCTTTCTTCCCCGCCGCCGGACACCGGCAGGAAGCGCAGCTGTTCCACCTGGCCCTGCAGGCACAGCTGTTCCCGGTCGATCCGGCCGATGGCCAGCTCCCGGCCCGTGACCTCCAGGCGGCCGCCGGGCACGGCCACCAGCACCCGGCCCGGACCGAACAAGAGGACTCCCCGGTGATTCTCAACCACCAGCTCGAGCCCGCCCAGCAAGGTGATGCGGGGAAGGTTGCGCACCGCATCCCGCGGCAGTTCCAGGGCACCGGCAAGGGAGTCCTCCAGGCCCGCCAGCCACTGGCGCCACCCCTCCCCACCGGCGACCCCTCCGCCTGCTCCGCCCCCGCGCCCGTCCCGCGCCAAGGCGCTGCCTCCTTCGTGCACAAGCCTCCGGTGAAGGTTACGGCGGGGGACGGAGCGATATGATGGGCAGGTCACGGCCCCGCACCGGGGTCGGGGGCCTTGCCGGCGGCCACCGGCTCTCCCCGGGCAACGCGGCAGGGGCCGCGGCGTCACCGCGGCCCCTGCCGGACCTGAGTCGTTCGCGGAAGTTCGGGCGTCACCGCTTGCGGCGAAGAGGGGGTTCCGGCGTCCACGGGCGCAGGGCGCGGGGCCGGCCCAGCACCTCCGTCCAGATCCAGGCGGTGCGCAAGGCTTCCCGGCGGGCCGCCGGCGCCATCAACGCGACCGCGGCCGCCGGCGGCAGGGGTCCCTGCCGGCCGGAAGCGGCCGGGCCCGGCGCGGCACCCCCATCCCCCGTGGCGGCGGCCGCCGGACCGCCCGGGGCGGCCGAGGTCCCGGTGCCGGCCCGGATGGCCGGCCGGGCGGCCGTCGCGTGCCTTCCGGCAAGCCCCTCCCGGGTGAGCCGGCCCTCGCGACCGGGCCCGCTCTCCCCGCCGGGGCTTCCCTCGCCGCCGGGCAGGCCCTCCCTGCCGGGGCTGCCCTCGCCGCCCCAGAGGCCCTCACCGCCGGGCACCCCCTCCCGGCCGGCCCGTCCTTCACCGCCCGCCCGCTCCGAACCTCTGCCGCCGGTGCCCGCCCGGCCGGTTGCCGGCCGGTGTTCCTGCGCCGCCTCGCCCCCCTCCGGGCGGCTGCGGGCCGGCGGCCGGGCCCGCCCGGGTTCGTCCTGGGGCAGCGCGACGTCGGTTTCCCGGAGCAGGTCTTCCAGCTGGGACAGGAGGTCACCCCAGAGGTCACCCCAGAGGTCGCCCCAGGGGCCCCGCCGGGGACCGGTCCGGGGCCCTTGGGCCGGCACCTGCGGGCGGCCGGCCCGCGGTGGCGGGGCCCCTGCTGCAGCGGGGGGACGGTGCCCCGGAGGCCCACCGTCCGGGCCGTCCCCTCGGCCCCGGGCAGCCGGGAATCCTGGGCTTTCCGCCCGGCCCGGCTCCCCCAGCCCGCGGGGCGGCGACGGCTGCGGCCCGGGCGGCGCCAGGTCTCTCCCGGGCTCCTGGTGCGCCGGGGGCTCCCGCCGTCCGGCCGCGGGGCGGTCCGGTGCCGGCCCGGTCCCTTGACCCGGCCGTTTCCGGTAAAAGTCGGCCAGACCCCGGGCCACGCTGGCCAGGACCGCGAGCAGGATGGCCAGATTGATTCCCGATTCCAGCAGCCACTCCAACCAGCCGTTCACCACCGCCCACCTCCCGGCGCCCGAACCCGGAGGAACCGGCGCGGCGTCGCGCCCTGCCGGAAGCGGCAGCCCCGGACGCCAAAAAGGCCGCCGGCGCCCGGGCAGCCGCCCGGCTCACGTATCCTGCCGCGGCGGCACCCCTTCGTCCTGGCCCGGACCGCCCGCCAGGGAGGCGCGCATCTCGGTATCGGCCTGGAGGTTGCGCAGGTTGTAGTAGTCGAACACGCCCAGGCGGCCCTGCCGGAAAGCCTCGGCGATGGCCAGGGGAATCTGGGCCTCGGCCTCGACCACCTTGGCCCGCATTTCCTGGACCCTGGCCCGCATCTCCTGCTCCGCGGCCACCGCCATGGCGCGGCGTTCCTCCGCCTTGGCCTGGGCGATGTTCTTGTCGGCCTCCGCCCGGTCCATCTGCAGCTGGGCGCCGATGTTGCGGCCCACGTCCACGTCGGCGATGTCGATGGACAGGATCTCGAAGGCCGTGCCTGCGTCCAGCCCCTTGTTGAGCACCACCCGGGAGATGGAATCCGGGTTCTCCAGCACCGCCTTGTGATCTTCCGCGGAGCCCACGGTGGTGACGATGCCCTCTCCCACCCGGGCGATGATGGTCTCCTCGCCGGCGCCGCCCACCAGCCGGTCGATGTTGGCCCTCACGGTGACCCGGGCCTTGACCCGCAGCTCGATGCCGTCCTTGGCCACGGCGGCCACCACGGGCGTCTCCACCACCCGCGGGTTGACGCTGACCTGCACCGCCTGCAGCACGTCACGCCCGGCCAGGTCGATGGCCGCGGCCCGCTCGAAGGTCAGCGGGATCTCCGCCCGCTGGGCGGCGATCAGGGCGTCGACCACCCGGTCCACGTTGCCGCCGGCCAGATAGTGGGCCTCCAGCTTGTCCAGGCTGACGTCGATGCCGGCCTTGTCCGCCTTGATCAGCGGGTTGATGATCCGGTGGGGTGGAACGCGGCGCAGCCGCATTCCGATCAGGGTGATGATGGGCACCCGCACCCCTGCCGCCAGGGCCGAGATCCAGAGCCCTACGGGAATGAAGCTGAACAGGACCGTCAGGCCCACCAGGATGAGGCCGATGCTCACCAGAAGAACCGGCCAGGAAAGATCCATGGTCGTCCCCTCCCCTTGCCTCGCCCTTGCCGCCGCCCGGCGGCTGGGTTCCTCGCACCGGCGGCCGTGGCCGCCGGTCTCCCGCCCTCACCGGCTGCCCGCTGCCGCTGGCCAGGCCCCCGGCCGGGGGCCGGCCCTAGGCGACGGCCCGGGTACCGGCGCAAAAGCTGCTTGCCCCGGGGCGCCCTGCCCGCCGCCAGAGCCTGCAGCGGCACCGCCCGGGATCGCGGCACCCTAGTCCCCATGGGACGCCTCTCCGGCCTCCGAGCCGGCAGCGGTGCTGCCACCGGAACCGGCGACGGGACCGGAACCGCCCGCGGCGCCAGGGGCCGCCTCCCCGGACCCCCCCTCCCCGGAACCCCCCGGACCGGTGTCGGGTCCGGCCGCCCGCACCACCACCCGGCGCCCTTCCACCCGGATCACCTCCACCCGCGTCCCGGCGGCCAGGTACTCCCCTTCCGTCACCACATCCACGCGCCGCCCGGCGATGGCCGCCGTCCCCGCCGGTCGCAGCGGGGTGAGGGCCGTTCCTGCCATCCCCACCAGCGCCGCGTCTTCCGCCGTGGCGCGAAAGCCCTCGGCCTCCCCCAGGCGGGTGGGCAGGGCCAGCCGGCGCCAGAGGCCCCTGCGGCCGGCCACCCGCGCCAGGACGACCAGCACACCGGTGGTCACGGCAAGGCCGATCAAAAGGGATTGCAACCCCCGCACGGGGTCCCCGGTCACCAGCACGATGGCCGCGCCCATGGCCAGCAGACCGGCCACCCCGAACACGCCGAAGCCCGGCACCAGCAGCTCCACCGCCAGCAGCAGCACGCCCACGAGGAAGAGCAGGAGGATTTCCCACCCGGCGATGCCGGCCAGCAGGTGGCCGCCGAAGAAAAGGGCCAGGCTCAACAGGCCCACGATGCCGGGGAAGCCGAAACCGGGGACGTAGAACTCGGCCACCAGGCCCGCCATGCCGAGGGAGAGCAGGATCGGCGCCACCACGGGATCGGTGACGAACCGGGCCACCCGCTCGGCCGCGGTGGGGACCAGTTCGTCCACGGGCAGGCCGCCCCACCCTGCAGCCTCCAGGGCGGCCTGGCGGCTTGCCGCCAATCCCTCGATGAAGCCGATCTCCCGCGCCCGCTCGCCGGTGAGGGTGAGGATGTGGCCACGCTCCACCAGGCCGGGGACGGCCACGTCCTTGTCCACCATGGCGGCGGCCACCTGGGGATCGCGGCCGCGGCTGCGGGCGGCGGCTTCGAATTCGGCGCGGACGTAGGAGACGGTCTTCTCGTCGGCGGGACGCGGCTCGGCGGCGCCCAGAGTGGCGTCGGGCGCCATGTAGAGGGAGGGAGCGGCGATGGCGATCAGCGCTCCGGCGGAGATGGCGCGGTCGGGAACCCAGGCGGCCACGGGCACCCCGGCCGCGGCGGCGGCGTTCACGGCATCGCGGATCTCGGTGGCCCCGTCCACCCGGCCGCCGAAGGTGCTGATCTCCAGCAGGACCGCCGCCCCGCTGCGGCGGGCTTGTTCCAGCCCCCGGCGGACAAAGCGGGCCAGGCCGGGTTCGATGTTGCCGCGCACGGGGATGACCAGCACCCGCTGGGGCGGGCCGCTGGCGGGCGGCGCCTGCTGGGCTGCCGCTGGCGGGCCGCCGCCCAGCCCGTGGGCCGCCAGGGCGGCCAGCAGGGCCAGCAGGCCGGCCACCCGCAAGAGGACCGTTCGGAACCGGTTCGGGTTCACCACCTGAGCCTGCCTCCCCCGGGCTCCCCCATGCGGTGCGACCGGCCGCGCCCTGCCGGCCCGGCGGGTGCCTGCCGGCGGGTCTGGGGCGTGGCGACCGGCACACCGCACCCAGCTAGTTCATCCGGCTCAGCAGCTCCCGCACGATCCGGCTGGCCTCGCTGCCCTCGGCCCGGCCGCGGATGCGGGGCATCAGCTGACCCATGACCTTGCCCATGTCCTGCGGCCCCCGGGCGCCCACCTGGGCGATGACCTCTTCCGCCAGCAGGGCGAGCTCGGCCTCGGTCAGCGGCTCGGGCAGGTAGGACGCCAGGACCTGGATCTCTTCCTCCATCTGCTCGACCAGGTCCTGCCGGCCGGCCCGGCGGTACTCCTCCAGGGCCTCCTGGCGCTGGCGCTTCTCCCGCGCCAGGACCTGCAGCACCTCGTCATCGCTGAGGGGATGTCCCCGCTCGATCTCCTCGTTCTTGATGGCAGCCCGGGCCATGCGAATGACCGAGAGGCGGGTCTTGCCCGCCTCCCGCGCCTTCATGGCCTCCTTCATGTCCTGTTCCAGGCGCTCCTTCAGGGACATGGGAAGACCTCCCCCGCCGTCCCGCCGCCCCGGGTGCCCGCCCCGGGCTCCTCACCGCGGCGTCGCCTCCCGAGGAACCGCCGGTCTTGCACCGGTCTTGGAAGACCCGACCGTCACGGCGCGATCGGGCCGTCACGGCGGTCCCGGGCGGAGCCTCCGGGCGCTGGGCGGCCCTAGCGGCTCCGCCGGCGGCGGCGGGCGGCATCGCTCTTCTTCTTCCTGCGGACGCTGGGCTTGTCGTAGTGCTCGCGCCGGCGCACCTCGCCGAGAATGCCGGCCTTGCGCAAAGCCTGGCGGAACCGGCGCAGGGCGTCGTCCAGGGTTTCGTTTTCCCGGCGCTTGATCTCGGCCACCCCGGATCCCTCCTTCCCAGCCACGACCTCCGGCCACCGGGGTGGCCGCAGGGAGCCATCAGCCGGGTGGCCACTGCAAGGTGCGACCGCCCAGCACGTGGTAGTGCACGTGGAAGACGGTCTGCAGGGCATCGCGCCCGGTGTTCACCACCACCCGGTACCCGCTCTCGGCCACGCCCACCCGGCGGGCCACCTCGGGGATCACCCGCTGCAGGTGCCCGAGCACGGGGACGTCGTCGTCCCCCGCCTCGTTCAGGGAGGCGATGTGCCGCTTGGGGATCACCAGGACGTGTTGCGGCGCCTGGGGGTTGATGTCCCGGAAGGCGAGGACGTGCTCGTCTTCGTAGACCTTGTCGGCGGGCAACTGCCCCTCGACGATCCGGCAGAACAGGCAATCCGCCACGGGCTTCACCTCCCTGTCCTTGCTCCCGCCGGCGGGATCAAAGCCAGTTTCGCCACACGGGGGCCCGGGTCCTTCAGCTGCCTGGCGGAGCCTCCCGGGCGCCCCCTGCCCCTCTCGCGGGGCACCTCATTCCCCGTCTCCATAGGTTGTCCGGAGGCGGGCTCGTTCACCATGCCGCTCCAGCGCCAGTTCGATGAGGCGGGTGATCAGGTCGCGATAGGGAAGGCCCGCCGCCTCCCACAGCTTGGGGTACATGCTCAGGACGGTGAAGCCGGGAATGGTGTTGATCTCGTTGACCAGCAGCCGTCCCGTGGCCCGCTCGAGGAAGAAGTCCACCCGGGCCAGGCCGGCGGCGTCGATGGCCTGGAAGGCCGCGATGGCCAGCCGCTGCATCTCCTCCACCACCCGGGGCGGAAGCGGGGCCGGTACGATGAGCTCCGATCCGCCCTCGGTGTACTTGGCCCGGTAGGTGTAGAACGCGTCCCGGGGCCGGATCTCGCCCGGCACCGAGGCCACGGGGTCGTCGTTGCCCAGCACGCTGATCTCCAGTTCCCGGGCGTCGACGCCCCGCTCGACCACCACCTTGCGGTCGTAGGCGAAGGCCTCGGCCAGGCCGGCCTCCAGGGCGACCCGGTCGGGACAGCGGGTGATGCCTACGCTGGACCCCAGGTTGGCGGGCTTGGTGAAGCAGGGGTAGCCCAGGGACTGCTCGATGGCGTCCAGCACCGCCGCCGGCTCCCGCCGCCAGCGGGCGGCCGTTACCACCAGGAAAGGCACCACGGGCAGGCCCCGAGCCCGGAAAAGCTCCTTCATGACCGCCTTGTCCATGCCGACGGCCGAGGCCATGACGCCGGCCCCCACGTAGGGGATGCCGGCCAGCTCCAGAAGCCCCTGGACGGTGCCGTCTTCGCCGAAGGTGCCGTGCAGCACGGGGAAGACCACGTCCAGCGGCTCGAGCCGGCGCCCCTGCACGGGCGCCCCGTCCTCCCCGGCCCCTCCGGCTGCGGACGAACCGGCTCCGCCGCCGGCCTCCAGCAGCAGCAGGCGGGAGCCCTGCGGGCCGGGCACCACAGCCAGGGGGATGCCGTCGCCGGGTTCGACCCCCCGCCCTGCCTTCAGCAGGCCCGGCGCATCGTGGGGCAGGATCCAGAGCCCCTCCCGGGTGATCCCGATGGGCACGGGCTCGAACCGCCGCCGGTCCATGGCCTCGAAGACGGACCGGGCCGACATCAGGGAGACCTCGTGCTCCCCCGACCGGCCGCCGAACAGGATGCCCACCCGCAGCCGGCGCGGCCCGGGTGCGGCCCCCGGGCCCGCCGCGGCCGGTCCGGTGGTCCTTCCGCCGTCCTGGCGACGCGGGGCCGGTGCGGGCCCGCCGCCCTGGGGGGCCGCCGCGTGTTCTTGCATGATTTCCCCGCCTTTCCGCAGCCTGCCGCGGCCGCACGGTGTCCGGCAGAGGCGCCTCCGGCCGGAAGGCTTCCGGGCGGCACCAACGGTACGGGGCCAGCCGGGCACCGCGGCCTGTCGCCGGCCCTGCGGCTTCTCGCCCGATGGTATCGATTCAATGGTATCTATGCAGCAAAGGGCCGGCCATCGCCTGCCGGGGTCCCACCCTGGAGACCGTCGCGGCCTTCGCCGACCCGTCCCTCGGCGGCCCGGCGGGCCTAACCCAGATCACCCAGCACGTGCAGCACCAGGCCGGCCACCAGGACCCCCGCCGTCTCGGTGCGCAGGATGCGGGGCCCCAGGGTGACCACCCGGGCGCCGGCCCGCCGGGCGGCCTCGACCTCCCCGGCGTCCCAACCGCCCTCCGGCCCCACCAGGATCAGCACCCGCCGGCCGGCGGCCGGGCGTCCCCAGGCAGCGGCGGCGGCCTCGAGCTCCTCCCGCAGGCCCCGGGCCTCCTCTTCCTCCCAGGGCATGAGGATCAGGTCCCATGCCTCCCCCCGGGAGAGCAGCCCGTCCAGAGAACAGGGCGGTTCGACCTGCGGCACGGCGGAGCGCTGGGACTGGCGGGCCGCTTCCCGGGCGATGCGCTGCCAGCGCTGGACCCGCTGGGCGGCGCCTGCCTCCCCGGGGCGGCTCACCGAGCGGGCGGCCAGGACGGGCACGAAGCGGGCGACCCCCACCTCCGTGCCGTGCCGGATCACCTCTTCCATTTTGGGTCCCTTGGGCAGGCCCTGTCCCAGGGTGACGGCGACGGGCGGCTCGCTGGAGGGCAGCTCTTCCCGGGCCTCCAGCTGGGGCGGGGAGCCCGGCGCCAGCCGGCCCAGCCACCGCCGGCCGGCGGGCGTGACGGCCACCACGGGATCGCCGGGACGGCGGCGCAGGACGCGCAGCAGGTGGTGGGCGTCGTCGGCAGCCAGAGGCGCCGCGGCACCAGGGGCCAGCTCGCGGTCGACAAAGACGTGGGGGACGAACATGCCCTTTCCTTCCGCCTTCCCGCTCCTACTGCGCCCCGGAGGGCGAACCGGCCGGCGTCCCGGCAATCTTTTCTGGCGCCGTGGCGCCGGGCCGCCGCAGCCGCCAGGCCTCCCAGCCCTCGGCCCGGCGCCGCTCCTCCAGCTGCCAGCCGCGGTCGTGGCAGCGTTCTTCCAGGACGGCCGTGCCGGCCGCGCCCTCCAGCAGCCCCGAAAGGATGATGGTGCCGCCCGGCCGGGTCAGGGCGTCCAGGTCGGCCACCATTCCGGACAGCACCTCGGCGGTGATGTTGGCCACGGTCAAGGCGGCGGGCAGGTGGCCGGCCCACCCGGCGGGTGGCACCTGGCGAAGGCCCGCCGGCGTCGCGCAAGCCAGGCCGATCCGCTCCGCGACCCCGTTGGCCGCGGCGTTCTCCCCGGCCACCCGCACGGCCACCGGGTCGATGTCGATGGCCAGCACCCGGGGGGCACCCAGCCGGGCGGCGGCGATGGCCAGGATGCCCGACCCCGTGCCCACGTCCAGCACGGTACCCCCGAGGGAGGCGGGCTCCGGGCCTGCGACCGGCGCGCCGGCACCACCCGCGCCGTGGGGCGGGGCCGCCGGACCGGCGGGGGCTTCCGAGCTCCCCTCTCCCCCCGGCGGTACCAGCACCTCCTCCAAAAGCTCCAGGGCCAGGCGGGTGGAGGCATGCTGCCCCGTGCCGAAAGCCGTCCCCGGATCCAGCACCAGGGGCAGCCGGGGACCCGGGTCCACCTGATCCCGCAGCCAGCCGGGGACCACCAGGAGGTGCCGGCCCACGGGCAAAGGCTTGAAGTAGGCCTTCCAGGCCTCCGCCCATTCGGCCTCGTCCCGGGCCCGCACCGCCGGCGCCCAGGGACCGACGGCCGGGAAGACCTGCCGCACCCGCCGCCACCGCTCCCCCAGCTGCCGGTACCGCTCCTCGAAGCCCTCCTCGGGCAGGTAGGCCCGCAGGCGCACGGCACCGTCGCGATCCTCCCAGACCAGGCCGGAGCCCGCGATCTCCACCAGGGCAGCGGCGGCGGCCTCGGCCGCCTGGGCGGGTACGTCGATCACCATCTCCAGCCAGCGCACCGGCAACCCCCCGTCCGGTCCTGCCTACAGGTTGAAGGCGTCCCGCATGCGCTGGAACAGGCCGCGTTCGTCCGATACGGTCTCGCCCCGCAGCCGGGCCAGTTCCAGCAAGAGCTCCCGCTCCCGGTCGGAAAGCCGCCGGGGGATCTCCACCCGCACCCGGACCAGCTGGTCGCCCCGGCCGCTCCCCCTCAGCCGCGGCATGCCCTTGCCCTTGAGCCGGATCACCTCGCCGGGCTGGGTGCCCGGCGGCACCAGCAGCTCCTCCTCGCCGTCCAGGGTGGGGACCCGCAGCCGGGCGCCCAGGGCGGCCTGCGCCATGCCGACGGCCACCTCGGCCACGATGTCGTCGCCCTCCCGCCGAAAGACGGGATGGGGCTTGATGCGGATGCGCACGTACAGGTCGCCCGGCGGGCCGCCGCGGCGCCCGGGCTGCCCCTGGCCCCGCAGGCGCAGGCGCATGCCGTCGTCGACCCCGGCCGGGATGTCGATCTCCAGGGTGCGGCGCTGGGGCACCTCGCCCCGGCCGCCGCAGGCCCGGCACGCCGCCGCCGCCAGCCGCCCCGCCCCCCCGCAGCGCGGGCAGGTCTGGACGGTGACGAACTGGCCGAAGGGCGTGGTCCGAGCCGTACGCACCTGCCCGCTGCCGCCGCACTGGGGGCAGCTCACCAGCCGGCCGCCCTCGGCGCCCGTACCGCGGCAGGCGGCACATTCCTCCGGCCGCTCGACCCGGATCTCCCGGCGGCCGCCGCGGGCGGCCTCTTCCAGGGTGAGTTCCAGCTCCATCTCCAGGTCGGCACCCCGCGCGGGGCCGCCCCGCCGCGCCGACCGCCCGCCGCCGAAGACCGCGTCGAACAGGTCGCCGAGGCCGAAGTTGCCGAAGCCGTCAAAGTCGCCGAAGCCGCCGAAGGGACCGAAGCCGCCGCCCGGGCCGCCGGCGGTGCCGAAGCCGCCGGCGCCGCCCGGCCAGCCGCCGGCGCCGCCCGGCCAGCCGCCGGCCGCCGGCCCCTCGGCGGTACCGAAGCGGTCGTAGGCCGCTCGCTTCTCGGGGTCGCCCAGGACCTGGTACGCCTCGTTGATCTCCTTGAACCGGCGCTCTGCCTCGGGGTCGCCGGGGTTGGCGTCCGGGTGGTAGCGGCGGGCCAGCCGCCGGTAGGCCTTTTTGATCTCTTCCTGGGAGGCGTCCCGGGACACGCCCAGGATCGCGTAGTAGTCCTTTGCCACGCCGCACCTCCTCCCTCACCGGGCAGGCGCCCGGGCCGGTGCCCCGGCCGGCCGGGCGGCCGAACCGCCCCTACCCCAGCCCGGCCCCCGGCCGGCTCCATGGTCCGGGGCGAGAACCGGCTGCAGCGACCCCCGGCGGCTGCTCAGTCGCCACCGGTACCGGTCCGCTCGTCGTCCCTGGACCGGAAGCCCGTGTCGTACACGTCGCCCGCCGCGCCGGTGCCACCGGCCGCCTGTCCGGGCGAGCCGCCCCCGTCGTTGCCGGCCGTGGCGCCGCCGCCGGCCGCGGCCGCCTGCTGCTCGTAGATGCGCCGGCCCACCTCCAGCACCGCCTCGGAGAGCTCCTCCGCCCGGCGCCGGATGGTGCTGAGGTCGTCGCCCTGGGCGACCTCTTCCAGCGCCTTGATGCGCTCCTCGATGCGCTGCTTGAGGGCCTCGTCCAGCTTGCCCTCGTTGTCCTTGAGGGTCTTGCGCGCCTGGTAGATCAGGCTGTCCGCCTGGTTGCGCGCCTCGATCAGCTCCTTGCGCCGGCGGTCCTCCTCGGCGTGCTGCTCGGCCTCCTTGATCATCCGCTGGATCTCTTCCTCGGACAGCCCGCCCTGGGACTTGATGGTGATCTTCTGCTCGCGCCCGGTGCCCAGGTCCTTGGCGCGCACGTGGACGATGCCGTTGACGTCGATGTCGAAGGTGACCTCGATCTGCGGCACGCCCCGGGGCGCCGGCGGGATCCCGTCCAGGATGAACCGGCCCAGGGTCTTGTTGTCGCGGGCCAGCGGGCGCTCGCCCTGGACCACGTGGATCTCCACCTGGGTCTGCCCGTCGGCGGCGGTGGAGAAGATCTTGGACTTGGACGTGGGGATGGCCGTGTTGCGCGGGATCATGGGCTCCACCACGCCGCCCAGGACCTCCACGCCCAGGGTCAGGGGCGTGACGTCGACCAGCACCAGGTCCTTGACCTCGCCGGCCAGCACCCCCGCCTGGATGGCGGCCCCCATGGCCACCACCTCATCGGGGTTGACCCCCTTGTGGGGCTCCTTCCCGAAGAACTCCCGGATGGCCCGCTGCACCGCGGGGATGCGGGTGGAGCCGCCCACCAGGATGATCTTGTCGATGTCCCCGGGCTTCAGGCCGGCGTCCTCCAGGGCCCGGCGCGTCGGCCCCATGGTGGCCTCCACCAGGTCGGCCGTCAGCTCCTCGAACTTGGCCCGGGTCAGGGTCATGTCCAGGTGCTTGGGGCCGCTGGCGTCGGCCGTGATGAAGGGCAGGTTGATGTTGGTGCTCAGGGTCGACGACAGCTCGATCTTGGCCTTCTCCGCCGCCTCCTTGAGCCGCTGCAGCGCCATGCGGTCCTGGCGCAGGTCGATGCCGTGCTCCTTCTTGAACTCCTCGGCCAGCCAGTCGATGATCCGCTGGTCGAAGTCGTCCCCGCCCAGGTGGTTGTTGCCGCTGGTGGCCCGGACCTCGAAGACGCCGTCCCCCAGTTCCAGGATGGACACGTCGAAGGTGCCGCCGCCCAGGTCGAAGACCAGGATCTTCTGGTCTTCTTCCTTGTCCAGGCCGTAGGCCAGGGCGGCCGCCGTGGGCTCGTTGATGATGCGCAGCACCTCGAGGCCGGCGATGCGGCCGGCGTTCTTGGTCGCCTGGCGCTGGGCGTCGTTGAAGTAGGCCGGAACGGTGATCACCGCCTGGGTGACCGGCTCGCCCAGGTAGGCCTCGGCGTCCTGCTTGAGCTTGCGCAGGATCATGGCCGAGATCTCCTCGGGGGAGTAGAGCTTGCCGTCCACCTCCACCCGGGCGTCCCCGTTGGGCCCTTCCACCACCTTGTACGGCACCCGCCCGGCCTCGTCCCGCACCTCGGCGAAGCGCCGCCCCATGAAGCGCTTGATGGAGAAGATGGTCCGCTCGGGGTTGGTGACGGCCTGCCGCTTGGCCACCTGGCCCACCAGCAGCTCGCCGCCCTTGGACCAACCCACCACGGAAGGAGTCAGGCGGCTCCCCTCGGCGTTGGTGATCACCGTGGGCTCGCCGCCCTCCAGCACCGCCACCACGGAGTTGGTGGTGCCCAGGTCGATGCCCACCACCTTGCCCATGTCGCGTCGCCTCCTCCAGCACTCAACCTGCGGCCGGTGCGCCGGCTCCGGTTCATCCGGACGAACCGGCCGTCCCCTCGCCCGGGGCGGCCTCCGGCGGCGCCACGGCCACCTTCACCATGGCCGGGCGCAGCGTTCGTCCCCGGTACAGGTAGCCCTTCTGGAACACTTCGATGACGGTCCCGTCGGGATGCTCGGCCGTTTCCTCCCGCGCCACCGCCTCGTGCCGGTAGGGGTCGAAGGGCTGCCCCTGGGCCGCGATGGGTTCCACCCCGGCCTGGCGCAGCACCTCGAGGAACTGCCGGTGGACCATGGCGACCCCCTGCACCACCGGGTGGTCGTCCTCGCCGGCGGCCGCCAGGGCCCGCTCCAGGTTGTCGACCACCGGCAGCAGCGCGCGGGCCAGCTCGGCCTCCGCCTCCTGCCGCCACCGGGACTGCTCTTCCATCATGCGCCGGCGGTAGTTGGTGAAATCGGCCTGCAGCCGGCGCAGCTGATCCAGGGTCTCCTGGGCCTGCCGCCGGGCCGCCTCGGCCTCCGCCCGGGCGGCAGCGGCCTCGGCCCGCGCCGCCTCGGCTTCCGCCCGGGCCTGATCCAGCTGGCGCCGCGCATCGGCCAGGGCCGCCTGGGCCGCACCCAGGTCCCCTGCCGGTTCGTCCCCGGAGCCGGGGCCGGATTCACCGGACCCTTCCGGCACCGCGCCCCCTGGAGTATTCGTCACCGCCTCACCCGTCACGATGGGCCCTGCCTCCTTCCCAGCGCCCCGCACCCGTCCCGGCTCCCGGACAAAAAAGCCCCGCCACCGGCTGGCAGGGACAAGCTTTCCCGTCCGGCGGCGGGCCCGGTCACCGAACCGACCGCTCGAGGGCTTCGGTCAGCAGCTGGGCCAGCAGCTCCATCAAGCTGGTGATCCGGGGGTAGTGCATCCGCTTGGGGCCGAGCACGGCAATGCGACCGGCCACCTCGCCACCAAGACGGTACGTGGCGCTGACCACGCTGCAGTCGTACAGATCGGGGTACGGGTTCTCGTGTCCGATGGTGATGACCAGCTCGTCGTTCCCCTGCCGGCCCAGCAGGTCCCGAACCAGCTCCTGCCGCTCCACCAGACCCAGCACGGCCTGGGCCCGCTCCAGGTCCTGGAACTCCGGCTGGCGGAACAGGCGGCGCGTGCCCATGACGAAGACCGGGTGGTCGTCGTCCGAGGCCGAAGGCCGCAAGGCCTCCAGCGCCACCTCCAGCAGCGCCCCGCAGGCCGCCAGCTCGTCGTAGAGCTCCCGCAGCACCGTGTGCCCCACCCGGTCCAGGGTCAGGCCGGCCAGGCGCCGGGTCAGGGCCGCCGAGATGCGCTGCAGGTCCGCCTCGCTGGCGGGTTCGGGCAGCTCCACCAGCCGCTGCTGGACCAGCCCCTCGTCGGTCACCAGGACCAGCACCGCGCGCCGCTCGCTGAGGGGGAGCACCTGCAGGTGCCGGAAGGTCACGGGCTCCACCCGCGGAGCCTCCACCAGGGCCAGGCAGTCCGTGGCCTCGCTGAGGACCTGGGCCGTCTGCCGCAGCAGGCGGCCCACCTGGTCGACCCGCTCGGCGTAAAGCCGGCGCAGGCGTTCGACCAGCTCCGGCGGCGGGACCACGGCCTCCATCAGCATGTCGACGAAGAAGCGGTACCCGCGGTCCGACGGGATGCGCCCGGCCGAGGTGTGGGGTTGCTCGAGGAAACCCATCTCCTCCAGATCCGCCATCTCGTTGCGGATGGTGGCCGGGCTCACCCCCAGCCCGTACTTGCGGGCCAGGGTCCGGGAGCCCACGGGTTCCGCCGTGTCGACGTAGTCTTCCACCACCGCTTTGAGGACCTGCTGCTTGCGCCGGTCCATGGTGATTCCCCCCTCGGCTCCGGACCCCGCTTCCCCACCGGGTACCTGCACCTGCCGCAAGCCGGCGGACCCGGGACCCTTCCAGCCCGGGGCTTGCCGGGGCCAAAAGGGCGGCAGGCTGCAGGCCGGCAGCCGTGGCCGGTACGGCCCAGCACCCATGGCCGGACCGGCGACCTCGACCCGGGCCGCCCGGTGGGCCCTCTCCGGAGACCGAGTCGACGCCCGCTGCCGGAGCCGGCTGCCGCCTGCCCGGCGGTCTCACGGACCCGGAGCCGGCGCCCGGATGCGGGCCGGTTAGCACTCAATATCAGAGAGTGCTAATGATCCTCTTAACAAGGTAGCACCGGCGGCGCCGGCCGTCAACGGGACGGGTCCGCGCCGACGAACTCGGCCAGCACGCTGTTGGCCACGGGCACCGCTTGAAGGCTGAGGCGCAGGTACCCTGCCTCCCGCAGGAGCCAGCCCCCGGCCAGCAGCCGGGCCACCGCCTCCGGGAAGGCTTCCGCCGGGGTCAGGCCGAACCGCCGGGCGAAGCGAGCCTCCTCAACCCCCTCGGCCAGGCGCAGGCCCAGGATCATGGTCTCCTCCATCGCCTGGCGCCGGCCGACGGGTTCTCGCAGGTCCACGGCCGGCTCGCCTTGCTCCAGGCTGGCGGCGTAGGCCAGGGGGTGCAGCCGGTTGCGCCGCCGCTCCCCCTGCCAGCAAGACCAGGCGCCGGGCCCCGCCCCCAGGTAGGAGCCGTTCAGCCAGTAGACCCGGTTGTGGACCGACTCCCGCCCGGGCCGGGCGAAGTTCGAGATCTCGTACCGGACGAACCCGGCCGCGCCTAGCACCTCGTACGCCCGGTCGAACATGGCCCGCTCCGCGTCCTCCCCCGGCAGGTCCAGAAGGCCGGCCTCCCACCGGCGGTGGAAGGGCGTGCCCGGGTGCAGCTCCAGGCCGTAGCAGGAGACGTGCTCGGGCTCCAGCGCCACCACGGCCCGGAGGGATTCCTCCCACTGGGCCAGGGTTTGCCCGGGCAGGCCGAAGATCAAGTCGACGTTCACGTTGTCGAACCCGGCCCGGCGCACCCGCTCGTACGTGGCCTGAAAATCCGCCCAGGTATGGTCCCGGCCGATGGCCTGGAGCAGCTCGTCCTGCACCGCCTGCAGCCCCAGGCTCAGCCGGGTGACCCCGCCCCCGCGCAGGGCCCGCAACCGGCCTTCGTCCAGCGTGCCGGGATTGCACTCCACGGTGATCTCCGCCCCGGGGGCCAGGGCGAAGCGGCGGTGCACCGCCTCCAGCAGCCGCTCCAGTTCGGCGGGCTCCAGGAGGGACGGCGTGCCGCCGCCTACGAAGACCGAGACCAGGGGCCGGGTCAGGCCGGGATCGGCCGCCAGCAGGTCGAGTTCCCGCTCCAGGGCGGCCAGGTAGCGGCGCTTGCCTTCGGGGTCGAGCAGGTAGGTGTTGAAATCGCAGTAGTAGCACCGCTGGCGGCAGTAGGGGACGTGGATGTAGAGGGCGGGTCCGGCATCCCAATCGGGCCAGGTCCCGGCCCCGGGCGGGTCCGGATCCAGGCGGGCGGCCGCGGGGGCCGGGGTCCCGGCGCCAGCACCGGCCCCGCGCCGGGCCTCACCGGCCGGCGGGGACGGGCTGCGGGCCGGGTTCGTCCGGATGCCGGGGGCGGTGGACCCGCCAGGGCCTGAAGGGCCGCCCCCCGCAGGCGAGCCGCCGGTCCCCGCCGCCGGCCCTTGGCTCACGCCTGGCACCGGCCCTGCGGACCCGGCCGGCGCCCCGACCTTGTCGCCGGCGGCGACCGGCCGCATCACCTGCCCCCGCCTCCCCGGGGCTCGTCCACCCGCAGCACGGCCATGAAGGCCTCCTGGGGGATCTCCACCCGGCCCACCTGCTTCATGCGCTTCTTGCCTTCCTTCTGCTTCTCCAAAAGTTTCCGCTTCCGGGTCACGTCACCGCCGTAGCACTTGGCCAGCACGTTCTTCTTCAGGGCGCGGATGGTCTCCCGGGCGATGACCCGCGAACCCACCGCCGCCTGGATGGGTACCTCGAAGAGCTGGCGCGGGATCAGCTCCTTGAGCCGCTCCACCAGGGCGCGGCCGCGGGCGTAGGCCTTGTCCCGGTGGACGATGACCGACAGGGCGTCCACCAGTTCCCCCGCCACCAGCACGTCCAGCCGCACCAGGTCCGACTCCCGGTACCCCTCCAGCTGGTAGTCCAGGGTGGCGTAGCCCTTGGAGCGCGATTTCATCTGGTCGAAGAAGTCGTACATGATCTCCGCCAGGGGCATGAGGTACTCCAGGCGGACCCGCCGCGGGTCCAGGTATTCCATGTTGACGAACTCGCCCCGGCGCTCCTGGCAGAGCTCCATGATGGAGCCCACGTAGTCCTTCGGCGTGAAGATGGAGGCCCGCACGTAGGGCTCCAGGAACGCCTCGATCCGGTCGCGGGGCGGCAGGTCGGCCGGGTTCTGGATCTCGACCTCGCTCCCGTCCCGCAGGCGGATCCGGTAGACCACGCTGGGCGCGGTGGTGATCAGGTCCAGGTCGTACTCGCGCTCCAGGCGCTCCTGGACGATCTCCATGTGCAGCAGGCCGAGGAACCCGCAGCGGAAGCCGAAGCCCAGGGCCTCGGAGGTCTCCGGCTCGAACACCAGTGCCGCGTCGTTGAGGTGCAGTTTCTCCAGCGCTTCCCGCAGCCGGTCGTAATCGCCGGGGTCCACGGGGTAGAGGCCCGTGAAGACCATGGGCTTGGCGGGCTGGTAGCCGGGCAGGGGCTCCGCCGCCGGGCGGTCGACCAGGGTGATGGTGTCGCCCACGCGGCAGTCCCGCACGTTCTTGATGCCCGCGGCGACGAAGCCCACCTCCCCGGCGGCCAGCTCGTCCACGGGAACCAGCATGGGCCGAAAGGTGCCCAGCTGGTCGACTTCAAACTCCGTGCCCGTGGCCATCAGGCGGATGCGGTCGCCGGGGCGCAACCGGCCGTCCCGCACCCGGACGTAGGCGATGACGCCGCGGTAGGGGTCGTAGTGGCTGTCGAAGACCAGGGCCCGCAGGGGCGCCTCGGGATCGCCGGCCGGGGGCGGGATTCGCCGGACCACCGCCTCCAGCAAGGCTTCCACGCCGGTGCCTTCCTTGGCGGACACCAGGAGGACCTCGCCGGGATCGAAGCCCAGGTCGGCCAGCTGCTGGCGCACCTCGTCAGGCCGGGCCGCGGGCAGGTCGATCTTGTTGATCACCGGGATCAGCACCAGGCCGGCGTCCAGCGCCAGGTAGAGGTTGGCGACCGTCTGGGCCTCCACCCCCTGGGTGGCGTCGACCAGCAGGATGGCGCCCTCGCAGGCCGCCAGGGCGCGGGAGACCTCGTAGCTGAAGTCCACATGGCCCGGCGTGTCGATCAGGTGCAGGGTGTATTCCTGGCCGTCGGCGGCGCGGTAGAACATGCGGACCGCCTGGGCCTTGATGGTGATGCCCCGCTCCCGCTCCAGGTCCAGCATGTCCAGCACCTGGTCCCGGCGCTCCCGCTCGCTGATGGTGCCGGTTTGCTCCAGCAACCGGTCGGCCAGGGTGGACTTGCCGTGATCGATATGGGCGATGATGCAGAAGTTGCGGATCCGGGCCTGGAGGCCCCCTCCGGCAGCCTGGTTCATCCTGCACCGAGACCTCGCCGTTTGCGGAATCGGAATGGCGCGCAATGCCCGGGCCGTTCACCGGGCCCCGGACGCCCGGTCCCGGGCGCCCACCTTGACCCGGGCCCGGCACCCCGCCGCCTGCTCAGGCCGGCGGGATTCCCAGAGCCTGGGCAATCGCCGACCACAGCATCTCGTCACCCACGGCCCCGTCCAGGGCCACCCGGTCGTTGACCACCGTCTTGGGTACGGCCCAGACCTGGTACTGGCGCGCCAGCTGCGGGAACGAGCTGGCCTCCACCGCCTCGGCGATCACCCGGGGGCTGGCCAGGGCCAGTTGCATGGCGGAGCGCACGGCCCGCGGGCAATGGGGTCAGGTGGGGGTGAAGAACACCCGCAGGTGGACCGTTTCCTCAGCCTGTTCCAGGAGGGCGAGGCGGTGGGCGTCCAGCACCCCGTCCGCCGCGGAGGAACCCGCCCCGGGGCCGCCCTCCGCCGGGCCCTGGGTCTCCGCGGCTCCGCCCGAAGCCGCGGCCTCGCCGCCCGGCTCGCCCCGGCCCTCGGTGCCCGTGCCGCCCCGGTCCTCGCCGCCCGGGCCGCCGAGCGCCGCCCCATGGCCGTCCCCGCGGCCTGCTTCCACCAGCGCCTCCAGCAGGGTGGCGAACTCGTAGCCCATGGGCGGCCCCACGAAGCGGATGCGGCCGCCGGCCCGCCCGTGGATCACCAGGGTGGGGGTGCGCTCCACGCCCAGGTGGCGAGCCCGCTCGCTCTCCCGGTCGAGGTCGCGCACGACAAGCGCCAGCCGGGGGCTGAGGGCACAGACCTCTTTCAGCAGCTGCACCGTCTCCTCGCAGCGCGGGCACTCCCGGCCGGGGATGATCAGGCGGGTATCGCGGACGAACAGTTCAAGCTCCACGGGAGCGTCGACCGCCGCCAGCCGCTCGGCCACCGCCCGCCTCTGGGACTCGGCGAGGATCGCCACGGGCCCATCGCCTCCTCACGCCGGCGGCAGTTCCCGGCCGCCCCCGGCCGGGAACTGCCGCTACCGTTGAGGATACCGGCGAGGGCCCGCCGTCACAAGCCCGGCCACCCCCGGCCCGGAGGCACCGCCCGGCGGGCCCGGGTCCCCCGGAACCGCCCGCATCCCGCGGCCCGGCCCGCCCGGGGCTCCACCCGGACCCGCCGCGACCCGCCGGACCGGGCCCCCGGAGCCGGACCTCAGCGGGGCGGCGCCACCCCCGGCGGGCACTGAAAGGGACGGTCCGCCTGGGGCACCTTGCCCGCTTCGATGACCGCCGCCAGCGCCTCGGCGAACATCCGGGCGCTGCGGTCCGCTTCCTCGGGCGTGTTGCCGTAGCCGCCGATCTCCACCAGCACCGCACCGGGCCGGACATGCTGGTTGTAGCGGTTGTCCGACAACAGCACGCCCTTGACCAGGCCGGGGTAGCGGGCGTTGAGCTCCGCCACGATCCACTGCACGAAGCAGAAGTTCTTCTTCCAGTGGGGGTGCTCCAACCGGCGGTCGGTCCCCACGACGAAGAGGATGCCGGCGGCCGGCCGCCCGCCCACCTTCACCAGGGTCGAATCCCGCGGGATCCCGTCGCGGTGGACGTCCAGCACCACGTCGACCGTGGGATAGCGGTCCAAAAGGCCGGGTTCCTCCTTGCTGCCGGCCAGGGCCGCCAGGGAACGCTGGTAATTGCCGATGCGCGTCACCCGCTGGCCGTCCCGGTCGAACACCTGGCGCAGGTGGACCGCGCCGATGCCGTGCTCCTCCAGCACCTGCTGGATCACCGCCCCGGCCCCCACCACGCTGGCCCCGGGGTCGCTGGTAAACGCCTCCACCGCCGGGTCGAACCCGGCCCCCGCCGGTACGGCGCCCACGTACGCCTCGCTGGTGTGGGTGTGGTAGATCAGCACCCGCGGCCGGTCGCCGGTGACTGCCACCTCCCCGCCGTCCTGGGCCGGCGCCGGCGGGCGGAAGCGGGGCAGGCCGCCGGCCAGCACGTCGGGGGGCGCCAGCCGGCCGACCACCGGCCCGCCCTCTTCCTCGAAGAGTTCCAGATGGTGCTCTCCGGGGAACTGGGCGGCCACCAGGGTAAGGGGCTCGTCCAGCCGGACGCCGCTGGCCTTCTCGACCAGCAGGTAAGCCAAGCGGCGGCCCAGCTGGCCGGCGTCGCCCGCACCCGCGCCGGCATCCCCCGCGCCCTCGCCTTCACCGGCGGGCGAACCCGGCCACACCGCACGCAGGACGGCGCGCCAGCCCCACAGGCGCTCGCCCAGGGCCTGCCAGAGATCGGGCTCCTCCCCGCTGCCGCCCGCGGCCGGGGCACCGGAATCGCCCCCGCCGGAGGCCTCGCCGCCCGCAGCACCAGGGCCGGCGCCGTCCCCACCACCGGGAGCAGCACCACCTGCAGCACCGAGTGCAGTATCGTCTGCGCCACCGGCCAGAGGGCCGTCCTCCTGCCCTGGTTGGGGGGCCCGGCCGCCGCCGCTCAGGGCCGGAACGGCCGGTTCCTCCAGATCCTGGCCCGGACGGGCTGGTGCGGTGAAGGCACCGCCACCCGCCAGCCGGGCGGGTGCCTCCGCCCGGTCCCAGGGCAACCCTCCCCCCAGCCCGGCCAGGAAGAGGAACACCGCGACCACCAGACCGGCGTAGGTGGCCACCAGGGACCAGGCGTCGGGACGCCCGCCGCCGCCTTGCGGCCGGGCGCCGTCCTTCCTGGCGGGCCCCGGCCTGCCGGGCGGTCCCCCGGGTCCCGAGTCGTCCCGGGCGCCGCCATCGCCGGAGGAACCGGCACCCGTTTCCTCCTGCGCCCCGGGCGGGCCGCCGCGCGGGCCTGCGGCGTCCGGCGCCCCGGGGTCCCGGGTGCCGGCAGCACCGGTTCGCCGGGAAGCATCTTCCCCCCTCGTCGAGACCGCCCGCACCCCGCCGGCCGGGACCGGCCGGGCCGCTCGCTCCCCGGGCCGGCGCGTCCCGGCCGCCGCCGGGTGCATCCCCGGCCGGCCGGATCCCGGCGGCACGCCGGGACCCGTCGCCGCGCCGGGTTCTGCCGCGGCGACGGCCTCTCGGGCCCCGGTCCGGGACGGGACGGCAGGCCGGGAACGATCGGGCACCACCGCGCCAGGGGACGGGCGGCGGCGCCCGCCAGCCGGCCGGCCCAGAGCCGGAGGCACGGGAGCCGGGGCGAGAGGGCCTGTCCCATCGCCGGGCTGCAGCCCCGGCGGGGGCGCGGCCCGGCTCGCGCTCCCTCCCGCGGCCTCACCGGGCGGTGGGACGGCGTCGTCACCCGCGGCACGCCCTGCCTCCCGGTCACCTCCCACTGCCGGGCCGCCGCCCGCCCCCCGGGCCGTGCTGGGCCCGCCGCCGGCCGGCGGGGCGTACCCGCCGGAGGCACGCTCCAGGGCCGGCCCGCCGGCCGGTTCGTCCCGGTGGGAGGCTCGGGCCCGGTCCGGCTGGGACCGGCCCGCGGTGGGCGGGAGCGACGGGTCGCCGAAAGGCCGGGCGGCCGGTGCAGGCGCGCCGGGTGTGCCGTGACCCGGAGGCCGGTTTACGGACATGGCTGTCCCTCCATTCGCCTCCGCTGCACACCTATGCGCCAGGTCAGGTGGTCATGCCGGGGGCCGGCCGCAGGGCACGGGCCCGAGGGCCTCAGCCCCGCCAGGTACCGGGACGGGGTCCGCCTCCGGGTCGAGACAGCGGAGAAAGCCGGAGCAGAGAAGGGCGTGGAGCGGGGCGAGAAAGAGCGGGGAGCCGAGCGTTCAGCCTATGGCGACAACTTGCGGAAGGCCGGCGTGGCCTTGCGCGGAGAGCCGGGCGTGCAGGGCACGGGGTGGCGGAGAGGGCAGGGTGCAGGCAGTGAGCGGAGAACGCCGGTCCCGGCGCACGGCAGGGCGGGCTCCCGCCGGAGCCCGCACCCGCAGCCGGCCCAGGCCACGGGCCTGGCGTGCAGCCGGAACCGGTGGATCCCCCACCGCTCCCCCTTCACCTGAGTTCCGTCGGGACGAAGGCGTCGATGATGCCGATGATCAGCGAGGCCAGCAGCGCGCCCAGAATGGAGACGCTCATGCCGGGCACGATGAACTGCACCGCGTAGATCACCACCGCGGCAGTCAAGAAGCCGACCAGGCCCCGGGCCTGCGGGGAGATGTTCTTCCCCAGGAGCGCCTCGACGAGCCAGCCGATGGCGGCGATGGCCACCGCTGCCAGCAGGGCGTTGACGAAGCCCATGATCCGGAACCCGGGCACCAGGAAACCCACCAGCAAGAGGACGATGGCGGAGACGATGAAGCGAATGATGGCCCCAATCACCACCAGGGTCACTCCTTCCAGGCGCTAGCTCCTTCACCGGCTGTAGGCTAACCCTCCGGGAGAGCCGCTATTCCCCGCCGGCAGGAAGAGCTGGTGCCGGGAGGTGACGTCCCCTTGCTACGCCCGGCCCCGTGGATTAACATGAAAGTCTGGCACGGAGGTGAAGACGGTGCCCAACACCCGTTCGGCGCGCAAGCGGGTCCGGATTGCGGAGCGCAACCGCCTGCGCAACAAGATGTACAAGACCCGGATCAAGACGGCCATCCGGCGCCTCGAGGAAGCCCTCTCCGGAGGCGATGACGACGCCATCAGGGCGGCCCTGCGGCGGGCCCTGAGCGCCATCGACCGGGCGGCGGTGCGGGGTGCGATCCACCGCAACACCGCAGCGCGCAAGAAGTCTCGCCTGATGCAGCGGCTGAAGAAGCTCGGGCGCGCTTCCTGAAAGCGTGCCCCGCAGCCGGGAGCCGGCTTATCGCCTGCTGCCGGCGCCGTCGTGCTGCCGGTACGCTGCTGCCGCGGCCTGCTCTCTGGGGCTGCGCCCATGCTGCTGGTGCATGCGGGTGCGGGGCTGCCTTTTTGCTGCTGGTGCTGCAGGCCGCCGGGCAACGGCCTGATCGCTAGAACTGGTTGGTACTACGGCCGCTTCTGTCGGGAAGCGGCTTCTTTTTTGGCATAGGGTTTCGGGGTTCCCGTGGGCTCGGGTTCCGCCACCTGCAGCCCGGCCAGAAACCAGACCAGGCGCTCCAGGCCGATGCGGGCCGGCCACCGTCCCTGCTTGATGCCCACATCGGCCTCCAGAACCGCTTCCAGGGCCGCCATCGCCCGGTCCGGCGCCAGCTGGCGGGACTGCTGCCAGGCCTTGCGCGCCACGAAGGGGTGAAGTTGCAACCACGCTTGCAGGTCGGCCACATCGCCCCCTTGCCGGCGGAGGCTGGCCGCATAGGCCAGGATGCGGTACTGCCGGGCGATCAGGGCCAGCAGGCGCAGGGGCGGCTCGCTGGCGTCCAGCAACCGCCCCACCAGTTCCATGGCCTGCCGGCGCCGCCCGGCCACGATGGCATCAACCAGCTCGAACACCCCGGCCGTCGCCACCGCCACCCCCACCTGGCGCAGGTCGGCAGCCGTGATCCGCCGGCGGTCGCCCACGTAGGTTGCGACCTTGGCCAGCTCGCTGGCCAGCCGCCGCAGGTCGGGTTCGCCCGATTCCACCAGCCAGGCCACCGCCTCCGGGTCGAGCTCCTTTCCCCAGGCGGCCGCCTGCCGGGCCAGCCACTGCCCGAGGGCCTCGTCCCGCAGGGGCTGGCAGGCCACCGCCCAGCCTCGCTGCCGCAGGCGCCGGACGGCGGCGCGCCGGCCGTCCAGATCCGGAGGATGGCTGATGACCAGTACGGCGCTGGGCGACGGGTCGTCCAGGTAGGCCAGCAGCGCCCCTTCGGCGGGGTCGGCGCTCCGGCCCGTTCCGGCGGACGAACCGGACCCCGCGCCGCCCGCCTCCGGTTGGTCCGCACCGCCTTGCGATCCCGCGGCGCCGGCGTGCCCGCCGGCGTCCCCACCGGTGGTCCGGCCGCCTCCGCCTTGCGCACTGCCCCCCGTCCCGCGACCGCTGCTGGCGGCAGCACCCCGCGGGGCCAGCCAGGCTGCCTCCCGGACCACCACCAGCCGCCGTTCCGCCAGGAACGGGACCGTCCGGGCCTGTTCCACCGCTTGCGCCGGCGCGGCCGACCGGCCGTCCAGCTGGGTGAGGTTCAGCACATCGCCGTCGGGCAGCAACGTCCTGCGCAACGCCTGGATGATGGCGTCGTGCCAGTAGGTCTCCGGGCCGTGCAGCACGTAGACCGGCTGGATCTGGCCCTGCTCAATGGCGGCCAGCACGGTGGCGGCAGGTTGCGACTCCAAGGGCAGGCGGACCTCCTCCCTTGCGTGCCTCCAGCCAGCATCCTACCGGACATCCTACCGGACCGTCGCGCCCTTCACGACCCCCTGAACGCCCGGGAGGCCTCGGAGTTCCCGCCGCCGGGAAGCATGACCCGGACCTCCAGGCGCTGGCCCGGTCCTGCCCGGACCGACACCGCACCCAGCCGGTCGGTCCGCAGCACGGGGATGCCGGCACGCTGCAGGCGGGCCAGGGTCTCCACATGGGGCAGCCCGTAAGGGTTCGGACCGGCGGAAACCACCGCCAGTCGCGGCCTTACCGCCGCCAGGAAGGCGGCGGTGGTCGCCCCGCGCGAGCCGTGGTGGGAGACCTTGAGCACCTCGGCGCGCAGGTCCACTCCCCGGCGCAGGAGCTCTTCCTCGCCGGCTCGCTCCAGGTCGCCGGTCAGGAGCAGGCGCGGTCCGCCGCAATCGAGCCGCAGGACCAGCGACCGGTCGTTTTCGCTGCCGGCCGGCCCGCCGCCGCGGCCGCTTCCCCTTGCGCCATCTGCCGCCGCGGCGCCGGTCCCGGCCGCGCCACCCGGCTCCTGGGGATGCAGAACGTCGACCCGGCAACCGGGCGCCGGCTGCCACCGCCATCCGGCCGCCGGCCGCACCAGGGGCACGCCGCGCCGGGCAGCGGCCGCCTGGAGGGCCTCGTCCAGCGGCACGCCCGGGATGCCGCCCAGCCAGACCATCTGGGCCCCCAGCTGCTCGATGACGGCCCCTGCCCCGCCGGCGTGGTCCCGGTCTCCGTGGGTGACGACCAGCAGGTCCGGCCCCCGGCCCAGCAGCCGCCGCACCACCGGCACCGTGACCTGCTCCCCCACGGCGTCGGCCACGACCGGCGGCGGCCCGGGCCAGTACCGGCCGGGTTCGGCCTGCAGGGCTTTGCCGCCGGCGTCCACCAGGGCGCTCCGGCCCCCCGGGAACTGCACCAGGATGGCGTCACCCTGCCCCACGTCGAGAAACCAGGCCACCCACGTCCCCGGGGCGGGCGGCCGGAGCAGCCAGGCGGACAGGGCCACCGCCGCGACCAGCCCCGTAGCGGCCGGGGCCAGCTGCTGCAGAGGGGGCAGGGGGCGAGGACGCCGGCGCCGGGCGTAGGCCGGGCGCCCGTCGCCCAGGCACCAGAGGATCCAGGTGGTGGCCAGGGCCAGGCAGCCCGCGGCCGCCGGCGCCAGCCCGCCGGCGGCACCCGGTACCCGCCCCGCCACCATGGCCGTCTTCACCATGAGCGCCAGGCTGGCAGCTGCTGGCCACCCCGCCAGCCTGGCCAGCAGGGCGGCCGGTTCCTGCCAGCCAGAGGGCAAGGGGAGAGCATGGAGCGTCGCGCCCAGCGCCGCCGCCGCGGCGGCCGCCACCAGGGCCACGGCGGAGACGGGCACCACGGCCAGGTTCGCCACCAGGGCCAGCAGGGGCGCCCGGCCGAAGAGGGCAACCTGCACGGGCAGGACGGCCAGCTGCGCCGCCAGGGTGACCGCCAGGGCATCGCCGGCCCAGCCGGCGACGTGCCAGAAGGCCCCCCGTACCCGGCCGGCCGTTCCTTCCCGCCAGGGCAGCCCTAGGGGTGCGGCCCGGCCGCTCGCATCGGCGAAAACGGCCGGCATCCCGGCGGCGGCGGGAGCGGCCCTGGACCCGCCGCTGGGTACGAGGGCACCCTGGGGCTGTCCTGGTGCCGCTTGCGGTGGAGCCGGACCGGCGCCGGGCCGGTGCCTTTTTTCCACAACGGGCTCGCGCGGGTTCGCCAGGAGTGGCGCCAGGAAGCCCAGCGGCGGTTCCGGAAAGGCGTGCTCCAGGCGGGTCGCAGCGAGCCCGGCCGGCGCCGCGCGCTCCCCTCCGGGCCGTCGCGGTCCCACCGGCGCCACGAGGGCCCGGCAGCGGTTCCACCACCGCCGCCAGGCCCGCTGCAGGGGGCTTCCCAGCAGGATCAGTCCCGCCGTCGCCGCGAAGGACAGCTGGAACCCCGGATCCAGGAGGACCAGGGGCCGCCAGGCTGCCTGCAGAAACCCCGACCATACCAGAATGGTGAGGGGGCTCACCGGGCGGGCCAGGGCCCGCGCAAGCTCCGCGAGCAGAAAGGTTGCGGTGGCCCGCAGCACCGACGGCGGCCCGCCGGTCAGGCCTGCATACAGGACCACCACCGCCATGGCACCCGCCCGCCTCCGGCGCGGCAGCCAGCGCGCCCTGCCGGCCGTCCAGGTCGCAAGGGCCGCGGCCATGGCCACATGCTGGCCCGACACGGCCAGGGCGTGAATCAGTCCCGTTTCGGCCAGGGCGTTCCGCGCCGTCACGGAAAGGCCCTGGCGCTGATCGAGGAGCAGGGCTGCGGCCACGCCCCGGGGGCCCGGCGGCAAGGCGAGGACCAGGCCCGCTTCCAGGGCATGCCTGAGCCGGGCCAGACCCCGGCCGGCCCAGCTGAAGGGCCCCGGCGCGACCTGCACCCGGGGCGGCCCGTCGGCCCGGAGCTCATAAGCATAGCCCTGGCGCAGCCCGGCCGCCCGGTCGTCGTAGCCGCCGGGATTGGTCGCCGGGCGCAGCCGCCGCAGGGTGCCCGTCACCTGGACCACCGCCCCCGGCGGGATCCCCTGGCCTGGGCCCGCACCCATGGTCCGGGGCCAGCGGACCCGAAGCCGGGTGCGCACCGGGGTGTCGCCGATGGCCGTCACGGCCAGCCGCTCGGCTCCCTCCAGGCGCCCCGTCACCACCACCGGCCGCACCCCTTCCCATGGGGCCGGCCCCCAGGCGTCACGGATCCAGCTGTCGGCTGCCAGCCAGGCGGAGCCGGCCGCCAGCGCCACCAGCAGCGAGCCGGCCATGCGCTCCGGAACCCACCACGGCCGGCGACCGCCCCGGCCGTCTCCGGCCACCCCGTTCCACGGCATGGTGACCAGGGCGGCCCCCAGCCCGAGCAGCGCCGCCTCCGCCGCGGGTGCGCCCGGCGGCGGCGGGCCGGCCTGGTAGCCCGGCCAGCGCAGCAGGGCCCACAAGCCGACGGTGGCCGCGTAAGCCAGCATCCAGCCGGTGCGGTAGACCACCCTGCCCTCTCTCCTTCAACCGGGCGCCGGGAGCATCAGGGGCCGGCGGTGATGTGCGGAAGCAGCTGGGCCAGGGTCTTCTCCCCAATGCCCGGCACCCGGGTCAGGTCCTGGGGACGGCGGAAGGGGCCGTTGACCTCCCGGTCCGCCACAATGCGCTGGGCCAGGGCCGGCCCGATGCCCGGCAGAGCCTCCAGCTCGGCCGCCGTGGCGCGGTTGATGTCGATCCGGCCCTGGGGCCCGCCGGCGGCGCCGGCTCCCCCGCCGGTGGCGGTGCCGGCCGCGGCCCCCGGAGCGGCGGCGGTGACGCCGTCCCGGGCCGGGACGAAGGTTCCGGCCGCCAGCTCCTTCTGGGTGGGCACCAGGACGCGCGTGCCGTCGGCCAGGGGAGCCGCCAGATTCAGGGCATGCGGCGCCGCTGCCGGCGCCGGGCCGCCGGCAGCGGTGATGGCATCGACCACCCGGGCACCGGCCGGGAGGAGGTACACGCCGGGCTGGGCCACGGCCCCGGCCACGTGCACGGTGAGGACCGGCCCGGAGGGCCCGCCCGCCGCGCCCGGCCTCACCGGCCTTCCGGCGGCACCGGCTGCACCCGGATAGAGTTGGGCCCAGACGGCGGGCGAGGCAGGGTCACCGGACTCCCCGGCCCCTGCCTGACGCTCACCGGCCGCCTCCGGCCCCTGGAGCGCGGGGTCGCCGGGTGGGGACGGGGTATCCCCGGGCGCCGTTCCTGGCGTCGCCCCCGCCCGTAGGGGCCCGGGCTGGTCGCCCTTCGACGCAGCGCCCGTCTCGCTCCCTGCTGTCTCGGGCTCCCCCGGCGGCGCGGTGGCGGAGACCTCCGGCCGGCCAGGCCCTGGAGCCGGCCCCGGCTCCACCAGCAGCGGTGCCGCCGCACTGCCGGTCATGGCGCGCCACGACCAGACGGCGGCCAGGAAACAGAGCCCCAGCAGCGGCGCCACCGTTCCGGCCCGGCGCCGCCGGGAGGCCGGACCGGAAACCACCGGAGGCCGGGGTGGCGGCGTGAAATCCGCCCCCGAGGGCGGGCCCGGCTGGGCTCGCCCCGGGCCCCTCCGCGGGCCGGGCACCCGGGCACCGGCTACGGATCCGGAGGGGCGGCTTGCGCCAGGGGCAACCCGCTCCGGCGGCTGGAAGAACACCACGCCGGCACGCTCGCCGTGGTGCGTCGCATGGGGCGGGCGGAACGACCCCGGATCCATGTCCCATGCCTCCCCGCACAACAAAGGGTCCCGCCCTCCGCGATCCGGCCAGGCCCTGCGACCGGCCGGATGCCCCTCGCCACCCCTACCCCGGGGACAGGCAGCGAAGCTCGCGGTGATGGCGGGCTTCCGGCTCGGGCACCGAAGCGCCAAGGACGGCAACCGTAACTACCAATTTATTACACCACACCGGGGACAATGTCAAATACTGGATGAACGGGCGACCCGCGTGAGGCCGCCGGGCCGCCTGCTCACGCCGAGAATCGAGTAGGAGGGGCCGGTCACGGCCCCGTCCTCTCACACCACCCGGCATGCGGGTCCGCACCGGGCGGTTCGTCGAGCATGGCGAAGTGGGTGGTAGTACTGGGTCAGGCTCAGCAGCCCCTGGGCAAGCCAGTAGCGCTTGCCCAGGGCGCTGTTGAGCGGGCCACCGGCCATGGCCCAATAACCCCGGCGCGAAAAGGCCCACTGCCGGGCCTTCCACTCGGGATGTCCCAGGGCGCGGAGTTCCCGCAAACGGGTGCGGGGCCGTTTCCATTGCTTCCAAAGGCACGCCTGCAAGCGTCGCCGGAGCCAACCTTCCACGGTATCGAGGAGGCTTGCCATGTCCGCAATCCGGAAGTACGCAAGCCAGCCCCGCAGGTAAGTGTTGATCCGGCGGATCCGCTCGGCCATGGAAACGGACCACGTCCGGCTGGTCAGGGTGCGAAGCCGGTCTTTGAGCCGCTGCACCGTTTGGGGGGCCACCCGCAGGCGGACGCCGTCCCGGCCGTGATACATGCTGAAGCCGAGGAACTTGCGTCGCCACGGCCGATCAACCGCGCTCTTTTGTTCGTTGACCTTGAGCCGAAGCCGCTGCTCGAGGAAGCGCCGTACGCCTGCCATGACCCGGTGCCCTGCCCGTTCCGAGCGGACGTAGATGTTGCAATCGTCCGCATAACGGACAAAGCGGTGTCCCCGCCGTTCCAGCTCTTTGTCCAGGTCGTCGAGAAGGATGTTGGCCAAGAGCGGGCTGAGGGGGCCGCCCTGGGGCGTCCCCTCTTCCGTCCGCACCTTCACCCCACCGACCATCACGCCGGCCTGCAGGTAGCGGCGGATCAGCATGCGGACGCGCTTGTCCGCGACCTTCCGCATCACCCGGGCCATCAGGACGTCATGGTTCACCCGGTCAAAGAACTGTTCGAGGTCCAGGTCGACCACCCAGGCGTACCCTTCCTCGACGTGCCGCCGCGCCGCTTCGACTGCCTGGTGGGCGGAGCGTCCCGGCCGAAAGCCATAGCTGTGCTCCGAAAAGTCGGGGTCGAAGATCGGCGTCAGCACCTGCAGCAAAGCCTGCTGGATCAGGCGGTCCAGGACGGTCGGAATCCCCAGGAGGCGCGTGCCGCCTCCGGGTTTGGGGATCGCCACCCGGCGGACGGGCTGCGGCTGGTAGGTTCCCGCCAGCAGCTGGGCGCGCACCTGCGGCCACCGCTCCCGCAGAAAACCCCGCAGTTGTTCGACGGTCATGCCGTCGATACCCGGCGCGCCCCGGTTCTGCTCGACCCGTCGTAGGGCGGCCCCCATGTTCTCCCGGGCCACCACCTGCTCCATCAGGTCCACGCCACCACGTCCTCCGCGGGGAGGGGCGCCGGTCTGTCCCGGCCGGGTGCTCCGCTCTCACCCAGGCCCCGGTGGGATTCACCACCGCTTCCTGGGCGAGGCCCTCTCGGGTTGGCTGCTCTCCTCGCACCCGGCGCGAACGCGCCAACACCCTCCCGGACTCGACGTTCGGCCCTTCCCGCCGGCCCGGCCGGCGGTACTACGGCCTCTGCTGACTCCTGCCGGCTCAGCCGCGCCTTGCGGTCGCGGGTTGCCAGCTCCGCTGGCCTACCGGCAGGCCTCCCCGGGTAAGAGCGAGCACTTTCGTCGCACACCCGCCGCGTTTACAGCGCCGCCCTTCGGCCCATCTCGGGCTTCGCTGTGTTGTGCCAGCTCGCCCAGACGGCGCCGCCTCGCCCGCGGTTCCTGGTCGTCGGGTCGCGACTTTGCCTCCGGCTTCCTTCGGATCCCGCGTCGCCGCGGGCACCCTTGCCTTCGGCTAGCGGTTGTACGGGGCCACCCTCCGCAGGGGACTTTCACCCCTTAGCACTCGCCCATGCCGGGCGCACACAACGAGGACGGGTGCACCCGCACCCGTCCTCCGGTGGCTGCGAACCGCAGGCGACCGCGAACCGCAAACCGTGCCTTAAGCACCCCTTGCGCGCCCTGAGAATCCTTGGGAATGAATCGCCGGGCATCACCGTGCCGGCACCGCGGGCCCGTGCCGCCGCGCAAGGCCGGCACCAGGTCCTGCATCCTGGCCCCGGCGCCGGTGCCACGCCCCTGTCCCCGGAGCCGCGGCCCGTGGCCCGGCCGCGCCTTCGCACGGGGGCCGTTCCCCGGCGCCTGCGGGGCCCCATGGCCCCGCCTAGCGGACCACGATGTTCACCAGGCGACCCGGCACGGTGACCACCCGCGCCACGGTCTTGCCGTCAATCCACTCCCGGACCCGCGGGCTGGCCAGGGCCTGCCGGCGCAGATCTTCCTCGCCCAGGCCCGCCGGGACCTGCAGCCGGTCCCGCACCTTGCCGTTGACCTGGACCACGATCTCCACGGTGCCGGCCTCCAGCACCGAGGGATCCCACTGGGGCCAGGGCTGCCGGTGCACGCTGCCCCGCGTCTCCCGCCAGCCCAGCAGTTCCCAGGCTTCTTCCGCCAGGTACGGGGTAAAGGGCGCCAGCATGCGCAAGAGGCGGTCCAGCGCCGCGGCCAGCAGGTCGGCCCGCTGCGCCGCCGGTTCGACCCGGTCCCGGTAGCCGTAGATGGCGTTGACCAGCTCCATCAGGGCGGCCACCGCCGTGTTGTACTGCATGCGCTCGGCCATGTCGGCGGTCACCCGGGCGATGGCGCGGTGGACCTCCCGCCACAGGGCGTGTTCTTCCGGCCCCCAGCCTTCCGTTACGGGCATCACGCCAGCATCTGCCGCGGCCGCCTGCCGGCCTCCGGCCGGCGGCTGCGGGACCTCGGGCCGGGGGACCGCCACCGCCCCGTCGCGGGCTGCCGCCACCTGCCCCGTAGCGCCACGGATCGCACCGGCGCACCCCGCCACCAGCCGCCAGACCCGGTGGACGAACCGGCTGGCGCCCTCGATGCCGTGCTCCGACCACTCCAGGTCGCGCTCGGGCGGCGCGGCGAAGAGGATGAACAGGCGGGTGGCGTCGGCCCCGTACTCCTCCAGGATGTCCTCGGGGCTGACCACGTTGCCCTTGGACTTGGACATCTTGGCGCCGTCCTTGATCACCATGCCCTGGGTCAGGAGGCGCTGGAAGGGCTCGGGGCTGGGCACCAGGCCCTCGTCGTAGAGCACCTTGGTGATGAACCGGGAATAGAGCAGGTGCAGCACGGCGTGCTCGATGCCGCCGATGTACTGGTCGACGGGCAGCCAGTAGAACACCTTCTCCCGGTCGAAGGGCTGGTGCTCGTCCCGCGGCGACGTGTAGCGGTAGTAGTACCAGGACGAGTCGACGAAGGTGTCCATGGTGTCCGTCTCCCGCCGGGCCGGGCCGCCGCAGGCCGGGCAGGTGGTGCGCACGAAGGACTCGGAGGTGGCCAGGGGCGAGGCCCCCACCTCGAAGCGCACATCGTCGGGCAGGAGGACCGGCAGCTGTTCTTCCGGCACCGGCACAACGCCGCAAGCGTCACAGTAGACGATGGGAATGGGCGCACCCCAGTAGCGCTGCCGGGAGATCAGCCAATCGCGCAGCCGGTAGTTCACCGTCCGCCGGCCGATGCCCTGGCGCTCGAAATCCTCGGCCATGCGCCGGTAGGCTTCCCGGCTGTCCATGCCGTCGTAGGGGCCCGAATGGATCATGCGGCCCGGGCCGGTGTAGGCCTCCTCCAGCCGGTCGCCCTCGGCCGGCACGCCCTCGCCCTGGATCACCACCCGGACGGGCAGGCCGTACTGGCGGGCGAACTCGAAGTCCCGCTCGTCGTGGGCCGGCACCGCCTGGATCGCGCCGGTGCCGTAGTCCATCAGCACGTAGTTGGCCGTCCAGATGGGGATCCGTTCCCCCGTGGCCGGGTTGATGGCGTAGGCGCCGGTGAAGACCCCCTCCTTGGCGTCCACCGCCTCGGCCCGGTCCCGGACCGTCAGGCGCGTCACCCTTTCCACGAAGGCGCGCACCGCCTCTTCCTGCGGGGTCCCGCGGGCGAGCTCCAGGGTGAGGGGGTGGTCGGGGGCCAGCACCATGAAGGTCGCCCCGTAGATCGTGTCGTGGCGGGTGGTGAAGACGGTGAGCTTCTCATCCCGCCCGGCGATGGGGAAGTCCAGCTCCATGCCCTCGCTGCGGCCGATCCAGTTGCGCTGCATCACCTTGACCCGCTCCGGCCAGCCCTCCAGCAGGTCCAGGTCGGCCAGCAGCCGGTCGGCATAGGCCGTGATCTTGAAGAACCACTGTTCCAGCTCGCGCTTTTCCACCGGCGTGCCGCAGCGCCAGCAGGTCCCGTCCTCCACCTGCTCGTTGGCCAGCACCGTGGCACAGCGCGGGCACCAGTTCACCGGCGCCTTCTTCCGCTCCACCAGGCCCCGCTTGTAGAGGAGCAGGAACAGCCACTGGGTCCACTTGTAATACCCCGGGTGGGAGCAGGCGATCTCCCGCCGCCAGTCGTAGCTCAGGCCCAGGCGCTGCATCTGCTCCCGCATGGCGGCGATGTTGGCGTAGGTCCAGCGGGCGGGGTGGGTCTGGTTGGCGATGGCCGCGTTCTCGGCCGGCAGCCCGAAGGAGTCCCACCCCATGGGGTAGAGGACGTTGAACCCGCGCATGCGGTAGAACCGGGCCGTGGCGTCCCCGATGGAGTAGTTGCGCACGTGGCCCATGTGGAGCTTGCCCGACGGGTAGGGGTACATCTCCAGGCAGTAGTACTTGGGGCGCGACGGGTCGGCCTCCACGTGGTAGAGGCCTTCCTCGGCCCAACGCTGCCGCCATTTCTTTTCCGCAGCATGGAAGTTGTACCGGTCGTCGAAGGCCATGGCCATAGCCTCCTCCTGGCTCCTGGCTGGTCGCGGCGGGGCCCAGGGCGCCGTGGGATCCCCCGGGCCAATACGCCGGGAGCCTCCCGCCCTCAAGGGACGGGAGGCTCCCGCGGTACCACCCTTCTTGATCAGTGTGGAGCGGATGGGACTCGAACCCACGACCTCGTCAATGCCATTGACGCGCTCTCCCAACTGAGCTACCGCCCCACGCCTCTGACCCACTCGCGCCCTTAACGCGGGCCACGTCACCGGCTCCGGCGGGAACCTGCCGCCCGTCCTTCGCCGGTGCGGCTCCCGGGCGAGTTCCCCTGCCGCGCGCCGCCGGTTTGCACCCCCACCGGCTCTCTGCAGGCCGCCTGCAGGGTACTGCTCCCGTTCACGGCCTTTGCCTTTCCGGTTGTCGAACCGCGTAGCCCATTATAGAGAGGGTCCCGCAGCAGTGTCAAGGCAGGTGGCCGGCGACCGGCCCGGGGTACCGGCGGGGCCCATGATGCGGCCGCTGCACCGCGCGGGGCCGCCCCGCAGCCGCGCCACGGCCACGGCACGCCACCGCCCTGCCCGCCCGCCGCGCCGGCATCACCCCTCGGGCAGCGCCTCCAGCTCCAGGCGCCGCGCATCGCCCCACAGGCGCTCGAGGGCGTAATATTCCCGCTCGGCCGCCAGGAACACGTGCAGCACCACGTCGTCGAAGTCCACCAGCACCCAGCGGGCCGCATCATACCCTTCCCGGTGGCTGGGCACCTGCCCCTTCTCGGCCAGATCCTCTTCGACCCCGTCCGCGATGGCCCGCACGTGGATGGCGTTCTGGCCGTGGCAGATCACAAAGTAGTCGGCAATCAGGGTGATCCCTTCCATGTCCAGGACCACCACGTCGCCCGCCTTCTTCGCCTCGGCGGCGCGGGCGATGGCCAGCGCCTTTTCCCGGCTGGTCAAGCGCCTCATCCCTCCCTGCCGGCCGCGGCCGTCGCCGTTCCTGCGGCCGTGCCGGTGAAGTCCGCCCCCACCACGATGCGCGCGTCGATGCCTTCCGGCAGGTCCTCGGCCGTTTCCACCCGCACCGTCACGGCCGATCCGGCCAGGGCCTGGCGCAGGCGGTCCGCCACCGCCGTATCCTCGGGACGAACCACCACCACCGTGGTGGCGAAGTCGAAGCGCTCGGCGTTGCCGACGGTCACCACGCGAAAACCCAGGCTGCGCAACAGGTCGGCGGCCTGGCCCGCGGCGCCCCGCCGGCCGTTCCCGTTCAGCACCTCGAGGCGCACCTGGGCGTTGGCCTCCACGTCGACCCCCGCCAGGATCTTCATGGCCTCGCGGCGGGCGGCCGCTTCGTCCACCAGCCAGTAGCTGAGGCCGTCCACATAGCCCGGCCGGCCCGGCAGGATGCCCATCTCCAGCCGGTCCAGGTCGAACCGGGGCAGCAGGGCCGCCAGACCCAGCATGCGGGAAGCGGGCATGTTGGTGGTGATCTGGCTGCCCAGGGTGCTGGCCAGCTGGGGCAGCTTCAGGACCCCCTGCATGCTCAGCACCTTGTCCGCCAGCGCCCGGAGGAACTGCTGCTGCCGCTGGATCCGGAAGATATCCCCGTCCTGCCGGTAGCGGACGTAGTGCAGCGCCTTCTCGCCGTCCAGCACCTGGCACCCCGGCTTCAGGTCGATGCGCAGGTTCTGGCTGCGCGCCGTGTAGCGCATGGGCTTGTCGATGCAGACCTCGACGCCGCCCACGGCATCCACCAGGGCCCGGAAGGCGTCGAAGTCGATTTCCACAAAGTAGTCGATCCGGATGCCGAGGAAGTCTTCGACGGTTTCCTCCACCCGCTGCGCTCCCGCGCCGGGACCGCCTTCGGCCTGGCCGTAGGCGTGGGCATGGGCGATCTTCTCCGGGTGCGGCCGGCCGGGGATGGCGACCCGGGTGTCCCGGGGGATGGACAGCAAGCCCACCCGCCCCGTGGTGGGGTTGACGTTGGCCACCATGATGGTGTCCGACCGCTGGGGTGCCGACGGCTCTCCCGCACCCGCGCCGGCGTCGACCCCCAGCACCAGGATGTTCAGGGGACGGTCGGCGGCGGCTGCATGCTGGGACCCCGGGTCCGCGTCCTGTGGCACCTGCTGCACGTGGCTGAAAAACCCGTACAGGGTCGACCCCAGCCAGAAGGCGCCCGTCACGCCGGCCACCAGCAGGACACCCGCCAGTACGGCCAGCACGCGGGCCGCCCTGCGCCGCGGGCGCTTGGGCTCCTGTTCCACCGGTCCAATCAAGGGCATGCTCACCGTCAAGACGCTCCTTTACGGCCCTCGCGCCGCAGGAGGGCGGGCGCTCCTGCTCGCGGCCGCCTCCTGCCATGGTAGCGGCCGGCCTGCCAGGCTGCCAGGTCGACCGGTACCAGCCTCGGGCGGGGACCGGCCGCAGGGCCGTTCCTGGCCCCGGGACGCCCGCTCCGGCCGGGTCCCGATCGGGGTGCCGGCGCCGCCGGGGACGCGCGCCCTCCCGCGCTCAAGACTTCGCGTCTCCGCCTGCGGTTCCCGCCCCGCGGCGCAGCCACTGGTTGCGGGCGGCCACCGTGGCCTCGGGCAGCCACAGGCCGCGATCCAGGCAATAGCGGATCAGGTCGTCCAGGACGGCGGCCATGGCCTGGTCCAGGTCGCGGAAGGCCAGGCGCCGCAGCTCCTCCACACCAGGGTACGTGCGGCCGGGCTCCAACTTGTCCGCCAGGAACAGCAGGCAACCGGTCCGGCCCAGGCCCGGGCGCGCCGTGGTGTGCCACCGGACCGCTTCCAGGACCTCGGGATCGTGGGTGAGACCTTCCTGCGCCGCCTCCCATGCCGCCACCGGGCCGTGCAGCAGGATGGGGTCGGCGCGCTCCGCCGCATCGGGTTCCCATCCCGCCTGGCGGGCCAGGCGCAACAATTCGCCAGGCGGGCGCTCCCGGGCCAGGTCGTGGATCCAGGCGGCCAGCTCCACCGGCCGGGGATCAGTGGCATGGTGTCCCGCCAGCCGGCGCGCCATCTCCACCACCCGCACCACGTGCCGGTACCGGCCGGGGCTGAGGGTGGCCTGCGCTTTCAACTGGGCGCGGCGCAGCGCCTCTTCCAGGGACAAGGCTTGCAAGGGCAAGGCTTGCGGCACCTTTCCCGGCCTTTCCGGCAGCGATCCCGGCATGTCGAGTCTCCCTCCGGGCTCACAGGGCGACGCCGGACGAACCCGGCCGCGCAGCCGGGTTCCCGCCGGCGGGCGGCCACACCCTGGCAGCGCCTCCTCCTTCGGGTCCGCCGGCCGCGTTCCGCGCCCTGCCTTCGACCCCCGCATCGCCCCCCGGCCCCGTCCCCGGGGGCGCCTGCTCCCGGGCCTGGGCGGCCTCCCTTGCCGGCCCGCGTTCCGGCCCGCCCCCGGCCGGTGCGGGCCGGGCCGCGGGCTCCGCCGCCGCGGGGCGGTAAAGCCCATACTTTTCCACGTAGTCCTCCACCGCCGCCGGCACCAGGTACCGGATGGACTGCCCTGCGGCCACCCGCTCGCGCAGCTCCGTGGACGAGATGCCGATCTCCGGGATGGGCAGGACGTGGACCCGGGCGCGGCGGACCGCCGGCAACCCGTCGAGAAACCTCTGCAGCACCGCGCCCGGCAGCCCCGGCCGCGTCACCACGATCAGGTGGCAGACATCCAGCAGCCCGAGGCCGCCCCGCCAGGACGGCAGGGTCACCACCGAATCCGCCCCTGCGATGAAGTAAAGGGATGCACCCGGCCCCGCCATGGTGGACAGCTGGGTCAGGGTGTCGATGGTGTAGGAAGGGCCCTCCCGGTCCAGTTCCAGCCGGGTCGTGTAGAAGTGGGGGTTGCCGGCGGTGGCCAGCACCGTCATGCGGTACCGGTGCTCGGCGTCACTGACGCCCGCCGGGTCCTTGTGGGGCGGCCTTCCCGCCGGCACGAACAGCACCCGGTCCAGGCGGAAGTGGACCCGCGCCGCTTCCGCTGCCACCAGGTGGCCGATGTGAATGGGGTCGAAGGTCCCGCCGAGCACCCCCAGCTGCAGCGGCCGGCCGTCCCGGCGCGGCTTCAGCCACTCCTCCAGCCCTCTGGCCACCGGAATCCTCCTTCGGACCCGCCCCTCCACCCCTGTACCCCTCAGGCGGCGCCTCAAGAGGCGCCGCCTTCGCCGCCGGCCTCCGGCCCCGAGGAGTTCGGGCCCGCCCCGGCCCCGGCGGGTTCCACCGAACCCGCCTCGTCGCCCAGCACCAGCTCCATGGGTCCCAGCCGCACGGTGTCGCCGGTTTCGGCCCCCGCGGCGCGCAGGGCCTGTTCGGCCCCCAGGCGCTCCAGGCGCCGCAGCAGCCAGCGGACGGCTTCGTCGTTGTCGAAGTCCGTCATGGCAACCCAGCGCTCCACCAGAGGGCTGGTGACGACCCAGGTTCCGTCGGGCTCGCGGCGGACCTCCAGCCGGCGCGGGTCCGGTCCCGGCCGGTACACCTTGCGACCGGCCGCCACCAGGGGTGCGGGCACGGGGGCCCGGGCCAGCAGCTCTTCGACCCGGTTCAGCAGCCGGTCCACGCCTTCGCCCGTGGCCGCGGAGATGGGAACCAGCTCCAGGCCGGCCGCCCGTGCCGCCTCTTCCAGGGCGGGCAGGTGCTGGGCGGCCTGGGGCAGGTCCGTCTTGTTGGCCGCCACCACCCCCGGCCGGTCCAGCAGGGCAGGTTCGTATGCTTCCAGTTCGTCCCGCAAGGTGGCCAGGTCCTGCCGGGGATCGCGCCCTTCCGTCGCCGCGGCGTCGACGACATAGATCAGGACCCGGGTGCGCTGGATGTGGCGGAGGAACTCGTGTCCCAGGCCCACGCCCTGGTTGGCCCCCTCGATCAGGCCGGGGATGTCCGCCACCACGAAGCTGCGCCCGGGCCCCCGCTGCACCACACCCAGGTTGGGCGCCAGGGTGGTGAAGGGATAGGCCGCCACCTTGGGCCGGGCGGCGGAAATCCGGGCCAGCAGGCTCGACTTGCCGGCGTTCGGCCAGCCCACCAGCCCCACATCGGCCAGCAACCGTAGCTCCAGCTTGAGCCAGCGCCGCTCCCCCGGCTCTCCCTTCTCCGCCAGGCGCGGCGCCTTGCGCTGGGGGGTGGCGAAGCGGGCGTTGCCCCGGCCGCCGCGCCCGCCGCGGGCCACCACCACCTGCTGGCCGGGGTCGGCCAAGTCGGCCAGCACATCGCCTGTGTCCCGATCCCGGACCACCGTACCGGGCGGCACCCGCACGTAAAGGTCCTCGCCGCGGCGGCCGTGCCGGTTGCCACCTTCCCCGTGGGTACCGCGACCCGCCCGGTAGTGCCGGCGGTAACGCAGGTCGGCCAGGGTGGTGAGGGCCGGGTCGACCACCAGGATCACGTCCCCGCCCCGGCCGCCGTCACCGCCGTCGGGACCTCCCCGGGGAACATACTTCTCCCGCCGGAAGCTGACGGCCCCGTTCCCACCCGTACCGCCTTCCACGTAGATCTCCGCTTCGTCGACGAAATCGGACAAGGGCGTCACCCCGTGCTGCGACCCTGGCTCCCCGCGGCGGCAGCGGGGCCGCCGCCTTCCAGGCCCCACCGCAACCAGCCCTGCCGGCCGTCCCACTGCAGCCAGATGCGCTGGCCCGGCCCCTGCCGGGCTGCCTCCAGAGCTGCTTCCAGGGCCGCTTCCAGCGCAGGCTCCACCGCGGCTGCGGCGTTCCCCTGCCCCGGTCCTTTTGCGGGCGCGGCCGGCGCGGGCGTCCCGTCCCGGCGGGCCGGCCGCCCCAGCCCCCCGTTACCGCGGGCTTGCCCGGCCGCCGTGCCCGGGGCGGAACCGGGGACCGGCGGCCGCCAGGCCACCTCCAGCCCCAGCTCCTCGCAGCGGGCCCGCCACACCAGGTAGCAGGAGGCCGCCTCCACCGGCCAGCAGCGCAGGGCGGCGCCCTCCCACTCCAGCTGGCGGCACCACTCGGCAAGGGCCGTAGCGGCCCGCTCCGGCCGCCCCAGCTGCAGCCATCCCAGCGCCACCTGCAGCCGGTTCACTGCGCCGTGACGCCAGGCCCGTACCACGCTCACCAGCTGGCCGGCGTCCACGCTCAGCAGCGGGGCGGCGCCGGGGGCCCTTTCATCCCGTTCCGTCATCAGGATCCCCCACGGGCCGAGCCAGGTTTGCCGCGGCCGCCGCCAGGATGACCGCGGCCTCCGCAGCAGGCCAGGTAGCAAAAAGCCTCCGCCCAACCGGTACCGGCCGCAGCGGAGGCGCCTGGCAAAGGGGCAAGGTCAGTCGGCAGCAACCTGGGCGGGCTCTTCCGCCGCCAGCGGCATCACGTTGACCACCCGGCGGCCGCCCCGGGTGCCGAACTGGACCACGCCATCGATGAGAGCAAACAGGGTGTCATCGCCGCCCCGGCCCACGTGCTTGCCGGGGTGGAACCGGGTGCCGCGCTGCCGCACCAGGATGGTGCCCGCGCGCACCACCTGCCCCTCGTACCGCTTGACGCCCAGGTACTTGGGGTTGCTGTCGCGGCCGTTGCGGGTGCTGCCGCCGCCCTTCTTGTGGGCGAACAGCTGCAGGTTGATCCGGCGCATGGGCCTCACCTCCCTCCGGTCGACCGTTCTTCCACGCGCACGTACTCGTCGTAGTCGCTGGCGATGGCCTGGATCCCGATCCGGGCCGTCTCCAGGATCGCCTGGGCCGCCCGCTGCAGGTCCGCCGGCACATCGCCAGGGAGCTGGCAGACCAGCCGCCCTTCCTCGTCCAACTCGACCTCAGGCACCAGGTGCAGCACTTCCTCCAGGCCGAGAATGGCCGCCTGCCCCAGGGCCGACACGGCGGCACAGACGATGTCGTCCCCGCGGTCAGCGAACCCCGCATGACCGGTGATCTCGAAGCGCGTGATGGCGCCCTGGCCATCGCGGAAGAACACGGCCCGGATCACGGCTCACGCCTCGATGCGGTCGATCTTCACCCGGGTGAAGGGCTGGCGGTGACCCCGCTTGCGACGGTAGTTCACCTTGTGCCGGTACTTGAAGACGATGATCTTCCGGTCGCGGCCGTGGCCCAGCACGTGGCCCGTGACCCGCGCGCCCTCCACCACCGGCGTGCCCAGGCGGAATTCGTCCCCCTGCTTGACGGCCAGCACCCGGTCGAAGACCACCGTCTCGTTCTCGTCCACGGGCAGCTTCTCCAGGCGCAGCACGTCCCCTTCCTGCACCCGGTACTGCTTGCCCCCCGTCTCGATGATGGCGTACATGGCGTCACCCCGCCTCCACCTGGCTGCGTTCAGATCCGTGCCGGTCACCGGCATCCGTTCCGGTTGATCGCCGCGGCAGCATCGCCGTGCCCTTGTCCGAGGAGAAAAAGGCAGAAAAAGGGGCCCTCGCGGCGCCGGGGCCTTCACAGCGCTAGTATTCTAGTCGCCCGGCCGCCGGGGTGTCAAGGTAAAGGCCGCCGGGTCAACGGGGCACAGGACACGTTGGTGCCGTACCCGGTGGTGCCCTGCCCGGTGGGTGACGCCCTGGGCGGTGGCCCTCCGGCGCCTGCATAGCTGCAGGCGGGCCGAAGCTGCCCTGGCCGGCGGTTGACGGGCCGGGCGGTGGCCGGGACCGGTGCGGGGCCCGCGCGGCCGCCGGGGTGCGCGGGGACGCCCGCCGGCGCGGCACGGGCGACGACCTTGGCCGCTCCTCTCAGGACACCACCCGGGCCCGGGCATAGGTCCGGTAGGCCCGGGTGATCTCCACCACCACCCGCTGCCCCACCCGGTCGCCCGCTCCCTGGATGTCGATGACGTACCCCTCCAGGCGCGCGATGCCGTCGGCCTGGTTGCTGGCATGGCGCTCCTCGACCTCCAGCTCCAGGCGCTGGCCGGCGTGCACAGGCAGGGCCTGGCGTTCCACTTCCTCCCGGCTGCCCAGGGCCACCAGGTGCATGGCTTCCAGGTGGACGTCTTCCCGGCCCCGGATGAACACGCTGCGCCCGGTCTCCCGTTCCAGCTCCCGCAGGTTGGCCCCGCCGGCGCCGATGAGCAGCGATGCCACCGACGGGTGCACCTCCACCAGGATGGCCTCGCTGGGCGAGTGGCGCAGGATGCGCTTGATCTCGCGGCGCACGCGGCGCGCCGCGCTCTCCTCGCTGAGCACCCGGCCCCGCCCCTCGCAGTAGGGGCATTCCCGGGTCAGCTGTTCCAGCAGGCTGCGCCGTCCCTTCTTCCGGGTCATCTCCACCAGGCCCAGGGCCGTGATGCCCAGCACCGTGGCCTTGGTGTGGTCGCGGGCCAGGTGCCGCTCCAGCTCCTGGACGACCCGCTGGCGGTGGGCGGGTTCTTCCATGTCGATGAAGTCGATGACGATGATGCCCCCGATGTCCCGCAGGCGCAGCTGGCGCGCGATCTCCGCCGCCGCCTCCATGTTGGTCCGGAACACCGTGTCGGCCAGGTTCTTGCTGCCGACGAACTTGCCCGTGTTGACGTCGATGGCCGTCAGCGCCTCGGTCTGGTCGATGACCAGGTAGCCGCCGCTCTTGAGCCACACCCGCCGCTTGAGGGCCCGCTCGATCTCCTCGTTGACCCCGAATTGTTCGAAAAGGCTAATTTCGCGGTTCTGGTAGAGCTGGACCCGGTCCCGCAGCGGCGTGGCGAAGGCGGCCATCAGGTCCAGCACCCGCCGGTACTCGCCGGGGTCGTCGATGAGCACCTGGTCGACCTCCGGCGTCAGCATGTCCCGGACCACCCGGAAGACCAGGCCCAGGTCCCGGTAGAGCAGCACCGGCGCCCGCTGTCGCCGGGCCCGCTGCTGGATGTCCGCCCACAGGCGGGTCAGGTACGCCACGTCGCCACGCAGCTCCGCCTCGCTGCGGCCCTCGGCGGCGGTGCGGACGATCAGCCCGGCACCCGCGGGCTGCAGTTCCTGGGCCAGCTGCTTCAGGCGCTGGCGTTCCTTCTCGTCGTGGATGCGCCGGGAGACGCCCACGTAGTTCACGCCGGGCATGAGCACCAGGAGCCGCCCGGGCAGGGTCAGGTGGCGGGTGACCCGGGCCCCTTTGGTGCCCGTCGGCTCCTTGGTGATCTGGACGATGATCTCCTGGCCCGGGCGGAGGATGTCGGTGATGGCGGCGTGGCGGATGTCGTCGGGAAGGTCGTCGGCGTCGTCGGCCTCGTCGCCCCGGGGAACGGCGTCGGCGACGTAGAGGAAGGCGTTGCGCTCGAGCCCGATGTTGACGAAGGCGGCCTGCATGCCGGGGAGGACGTTCTCGACCCGCCCCTTGTAAATGTTTCCGGCGACCCGCTGGGTGGAGGGGCGCTCGTGGTAGATCTCCACCAGCCGCCCGTCTTCCAGCACGGCGACCCGCGTCTCGTCGGGTTCCACCGTGACCAGGATGGACTTGTTCATGAAAAACCACTCCAAACTTGTAGATAAGCTCAGTTTAATCCATCGCCGCGCCTTTGATCCACGGTGCCGGCGTCGCCCGCGGGTGCCGGCACCACCTGCGGGTGCCGGCACCATCCGCGGGTCCCGGCGCCGGCCGCGCGCCGGGCCGGTGGGTTCCGCCGCCCTGCCGGCCTCCCCGGGATCCCGCCCGCCGGGCCGGCCGGCGCTGGTTCTTGCCATGGATGAATATGGCGGGACGGGGCGCGGGCAATACGGCCGGGAGGCCGTCGCCGTCCAACCAGGACCGGCCTGGGCGCCCCCTGCGGAAGACCCCTGGCTCGATGGCGCGGAGCGCCGCCGGGGGCACCCCGGGGGCATACCTGGAGCTGGCATGGCTGGAGCGGCATGCGGCTCGGCAGAGGTCGCAGGGGGTTCTCCGGAGCGAAAGTCGGTGGACGCCGTGCGGGCTCCCGCCGTGCCGGCTCCCGCCGGGGACGGCTTCTGCCCGCCGTACCACGGGATCAGGCGGCCGCACCCCGCCCACTTCCGGCGGGCGCCGCGGCCGGGCCAGCCTCGGGACCGGATCGACCCCTACCCTGCGGTCTTGACCCGTTCCGGGCGACCGCCGGGGCGGAGCCGCCGGCGGGACCGGGGCCGCAGCACCCCTGCCCCTTGCGGACCCGCCGGCCCGCAGGGGCGGCGGCCGTCAGGCGTGCCATTCGAGCAGGTCCCGCACGGGCGCGTCCAGCCCCAGCTGGAGGATGCCGCGCAGCAAGCGCCCCTCGTCCAGTTCCCCCAGGGGGCGCTGCTGGGTGTCGACCACCACGATCTCGTGGTAGCTGCCCGGCCGCAGGGCCTCCGCCACCTGGCGCAGGCTGGTGGTCTCCAGGGCCACCAGGCGGTGCACGGGCAGCACGCCTGTGCGGCGCAGGCGGCCGCGCTTGGTCCACAAGCCCCGCAGGGCGGTGACGCCCACCCACTGCTCTTCCCGCGCCGTGCCGATCCAGATGGTCAGGGCCGCCGCCAGGAGGTGAGGGGCCAGGACCTGCCAGTAGAAGGCGAGAAAGGTGGCCGCCGCCAGGACCAGGGCCACGGACCGGCCCAGCCGGCCCAGCATCATGACCGCCTGGCGCGGCCCGCGGGTACGCTTGAGGAAGGCCAGGAGGATGCGGCCTCCGTCCAGCGGCAGGGCCGGCAGCAGGTTGAACAGGGCCATGGCCAGGTTGGCGGCCTGAAAAGGAGCGACCCACGGCCCCACAAGCCACCCTGCCTGGTGGAGGGCGATGCTGAGAGCCAGAAGCAGCAGGTTGTTGAGCGGGCCGGCCAGGGCCACCACCGCTTCCACCAGGGGTTCCCGCCGGCCCGGCCCGCGGATGTCGGCCACGGCGCCGTAAGGCAGAAGCTCGAGGCGCGCGATCTCCAGCCCGCAGAGCCGGGCCGCGACCAGGTGGGCCAGCTCGTGGGTGGCCAGGACGGCCAGGAGCAACAGCAACTGGCCCGGCAAGCCCAGCAGAGCCGCCAGGGCCACCAGGACCAGCAGCAGCGGATGGACGAACACGGCCACGCCCAGGATGCTGCCCAGCTGCAGGGGCCCTCGCCTCCTTGCGCCCGGGCCGCCCCCCGGGCCCCGAGGGTGCCATGGCGAGGGCGCCTGGCGACCGCCGCCCTAGCGACCGCCTTCCGGCGGCAGGTGCAACTCGGGGTCGACGGCCTGCCCCCGGCGCCGCATTTCAAAGTGCAGGTGGGGTCCGCCACCCTCGCCTTCGGCGGCCACCGCCGCCAGGACCTGGCCCGCCGTCACCGCGTCCCGGTCCCGGACCACCACGTGGTCGACGGCCGCATAGCGGGTCACCCAGCCCCCGCCGTGGTCCACCTCGACCATCCAGCCCAGGCCTGCCCGGTCGTACCACACCCGCGTGACCACGCCGGCCGCCGCCGCCCGGACGGCCGTTCCGGCCCGGGCGGCAATGTCGATGCCCTCGTGAAAGCGCGGGGCACCCCCTTCGTCCAGCTGCCAGCCGAAGGGTTCCGTCACCCGGCCTTCCAGCGGCCAGGCCCAGTGCGGCTCCCAGCCTCCTCCCCCGGAGGAACCGGCCCCGGAACCGCTGCCGGCCGCGCCGCCACCCGCTGAACCGCCCGCCCCCCCATCGCCGTCGCCGGTGAACCCGGCGGAGCCGGGACCTGAACCTTGGGCGCCACCATCCCGCTCCGGCGACCCGCCGCCGGGCTCGGTCCCGGACGGGCCGGGACCGGTTGCCTCGCCGGCCGCCAGGCCCGGCTCCCCGCCGCCGGCACCCGGAAGGGCCGGGCCGGCAGCGCTGTCCGGTGCGGCAGCGCCCCCCGTGGGGCCGGCCGCGACGCCCCCCGGGCCGCCTCCGGCCGGGGCGCCCGCCGGGGAGTTCCCGGCCGGGGCGCCGCCTGTGGAGAGGCTCCCACCGGCCTGCCCCCCGCTGGCTCCGGACCCCGCCGGGTCCGGAGCCAGCGGGGCCAGCGGGGCCAGCGCAGGCACGCTGCCGCCGGTGACGCCGGCGCCCCCGGCGCCGGCGTCACCGGCGTCCTGGCGCCCCAGGACGGCCGCCTGGAGCCAGCCGCCGGCGGGCAGCCCGGAGAGCCAGCGGGCCACCTGGGGCCGGTCGAGCCAGTTGGCGCTGACCATGCCCCCGGTCGCCCGCGCCCAGGCCTCGCCCGCGTCACCGGGCAGCCACCGGCCCGCCACCAGGGCCAGCGCCAGGAGCAGGGGCACCCACAGGGCCGGGCCTTGCCGCGCTCCGGGCATCCATCCCCCCGGTGGCGGCTGCAGGCCGCCTGTGACGGGGCCGGCGAGGCCGGCGCCGGGTCCAGGGTCCGGGCCCGGCAACGGCGGCCCGCCCGCATCGCCCGCCGGGACGGGCCGGTCAGCGCCGCGGCCGGCCCCGGCCGCCGGCCCGGGGGCCGGCGAGGCCGCTTCACCACCGGCAAAGGCACCACCCGCGGCCAGGGCACCGGCCGCACCGTCCCGGGCCGCGCTTTCCCCGGCCGGACCCTTCTCGCCCGCTCCGCCGCCTGCACCTGGAGGCACCATGGGCCGTCCCTCCCGGCGCAGTATATGGATCGCCTAGCCATCCCTATGCCGGCCCCGGCCGGGGCGGCGGGCTTTGCGGCGGCCGCGGTCGTCCCGGGCGGTCCGGACCTCCAGGATCAGGATCCAGGATCAGGATCCCGCGCAGGATTCCGGATTCAGAACAGGATCTTGTGCCGGCGGGCGTAGGCGCTCATCAGGAGGCCCAGGCTGATGCAGTTGGTAAGGAGGTTGCTGCCCCCGTAGCTGATGAAGGGCAGGGGCAGGCCGGTGATGGGCATCAGGCCGACGGTCATCCCGGCATTGATGATGAAGTGGGTGGCCAGCATGGACACCACGCCGGCCCCCAGCAGCATGCCGTAGGTGTCCCCGGCCTGGGTGGTGTCGTGCAGGGTACGCAGGAGCAGAGCCAGCAACAGCAGAACCAGCACGGTGATCCCCACGAAGCCCAGGGTCTCGGCGGCCACGGCGAAGATGAAGTCGGTCTGGGGCTCGGGCAGGAAGCTGGTCGCCGTCTGGCTGGTGCCGGTCAGCCCCTGGCCGAACAGCCGGCCGTTGCCCACCGCCAGGCGGGACTGGAGCACGTGATACCCCGCGCCCAGGCCGTTCTGCCCATCGTTGTACGGATTGATGAACACCACCAGCCGCATCAGCTGGTGGGGCTCAAGGAACGAGATCTTGTCAGGGAAGCGCAGCTGGGCCCACACCAGGCCGGTGGCCGCGGCCAGGCCGGCCGTGGCCAGGCCGAAGAGGCGCCAGACCGGGTAACCGGCCATGAGCAGCATGCCGCCGGTGATCCCGAAGAAGACCAGCACCGTCCCCAGGTCCGGCTGTTTGAGCACCAGCAGGGCCAGGGGAGCCACCATGGCCCCCACCGGCACCAGGTCCAGCCACGTCCAGGGCCGGTCCTCGTGGCGGGCGAGCCAGTCGGCCAGGACCAGGATCAGGATGGGCTTGACGAACTCGGCCGGCTGCAGGCTGACCGGACCGGCCTGGATCCAGCACCGGCACCCGTTGATCTCGGGCGCCACCACCAGCATGGCCGCCAGGCCGGCGATGGCCGCGCCGTACAGGTACCACTGCACCCGCGGCAGAGTACGGTAGTCGACCCACAGGGTGACGGCCAGCATGGTGGCCAGCCCGGCGACGGCGAAGACGGCCTGCTTCTCCACCAGGTCCAGCATCCCCCGGGCCCGTACCGCCACGGAGATCAGGACCAGCCCGCAAGCCATGAGGACCATGACCAGGGCGATCAACGGCAGATCCAGGGTTTTGAGCAACCGCCGGTCCAGCAAGCCCACGGGCCTTCCCTCCCGCGCCGGCCGCCCCGCCGGCGCCGACGCCCGGACAGGCATCGGCGTCCGCGGCCGCTTGCCGGCGCCATCACCCTCCCATGATAGCAGCCGTCCGGCCGGTTCGGGGGCGGGGCTCGCTGCCGCGGCTGGCGGCGCGGCCCAGTGGCCGCTCCTTCCGCCCGTCACCGCCACCTTCCCACCGCCCGGCGGGTCCGGTGGCGGGTGCCGCCGCGGTCCGCCGCGCCTTGGGTTCCCTGCCCTGGCAGGCTCCCGGCCCTCGATGCCGCCGGCCGGGCACCCCGGGCCGCCGCCCGGGGGCCGCCGGCCTCCGGTCCCCACCCCCGGTGCTGCCAGGCCGCCCGTGCCCATGACTCCGGCCACGCCGGCGGCCCTGAGGCGCCCGCGGTGGCGCCGGGGCGGTCCCTGGCATCTCATCCGGCCCCGGCTCGGTCGTCGCCGGCGCCCGTCAGTCCTCTCCTTCGGCCGCCGCCAGCGGTCGCCGCCGGACGGCGCGCACCGGGATGCTGGCCACCAGGGCCACCGCCGCCGCCTCCCGGTGCAGGCTGACCTCCATCCCCGCCCGGTCCACCTCCAGATAACGGGAGATGGCTCGGATCAGATCGTCCTTGAGGGCTTCCATCAGCTCGGGCTCCATGTCGACCCGGTCGTGGACCAGCATGAGCTTGAGCCGCTCCCGGGCGATGTCCTTGCTGGCCACCCGGGCCGTCCCCCAGCCCGGGGTTCCCCCGGCACGAGGTCCGGCCGTCCCTCCGTTCCCGGGCGCCCCGCCCCCGCCGCGTCCCAGGACGCGGGCCAGAAGCTGGATCACCCCACATCCCTCCCCATGGTCCCCGGCTGCGGCCGCTCATCAGGCCCCGCCCAGAAGCCGCCGCAGCCGCCCGAACAGGCCGTGTTCTTCCTTGAAATCGGGGAAGGGGACCTGCTCGCCCAGCAGGCGCCGCACGATGTCCCGGTAGGCGCGGCCCGCCCGGCTGCGCTCGTGGGCCACCACCGGCTCGCCGCGGTTGGTGGAGTCGACCACCTGCTCGTCCTCGGGCACCACCCCGATGAGCTCGATGGCCAGCACGTCCAGCACGTCCTCCACGCCCATCTGGCGCCCCTGCTGGACCATGTCGGGGCGCAGCTTGTTGATGATCAGCCGCGGCGCCGCCAGGCCCTCCGCCTCCAGCAGGCCGATCACCCGGTCGGCATCGCGCACCGACGACACGTCGGGGGTGCACACCACCAGCGCCTCCTGGGCCCCGGCGATGGCGTTGCGGAACCCCTGCTCGATGCCCGCCGGGCTGTCCACCAGCACGTAATCGAACTCGGCCGCCAGCTCCTCGCACAGCGCCTTGAACTGTTCGGGCCGGACGGCGGTCTTGTCCTTGGTCTGGGCCGCCGGCAGGAGGAACAGGCCGTCGTAGCGCTTGTCCTTGATCAAGGCCTGCCGCAGCCGGCAAAAGCCCTCCACCACGTCCACCAGGTCGTAGACGATGCGGTTCTCCAGGCCCATGACCACGTCCAGGTTGCGCAGGCCGATGTCGGCGTCGACCAGCACGACGCGCTTGCCGGTCAGGGCCAGGGCCGTGCCCAGGTTGGCGGTGGTGGTGGTCTTGCCCACGCCGCCCTTGCCCGAGGTGACGACCAGCGTGGTGCCCAAGGCGTACCCTCCTCCGTGGCTGCCGTCGGTGATTCCTGCTTCGCCTCTGCGGGCGCAGGGACGCCGGCCGGCGCGGGCGCGCCCCTGCTGTCGCGCGCCCCCGGTTCCCCGCGCCTGGTTCCGTTCCGTCCTGCTAGGGTTGGGCGGCCTGCGCGCGGCCCCGGTCGTCCCGCTCCGCGGCGCGCTCCCGCTGCCGCTGCCAGAACCAGCGGGCCGGGTCAAAGGGTTCGATCAGCACCTGCCCGTCCCGGACGCAGGCGATCTCCGGGCTGCGCCCGCCTGCGGGTCCGGCGACGGTCCGGCCTGCCGCGCCGGGCGGCGGCTCCCCGTCGGGGGCGCGGCCGATCCAGCGGGCGATGCGGAGCTGCACCGGCTCCATCACCAGGGCGGCCACCACCGCCTGCTCGTCGCCTTTGAAACCGGCGTGGACAGTACCCCGCAGCCGCCCGAAGACCACCACGTCGCCGGCCGCCAGCACCTCGGCGCCGGGGTTGACGTCGCCCAGGATCACCACGTCGCCGTCGTAGACCAGGCGGTGGCCCGAGCGCAAGGTCCGCCTCACCACCACGCCAGCGCGCGCCCGGCCCGCCCCCCGGGACGAACCGGCCCCTGCCGGGGGTGCGGCCGCGGGCTGGCGCCAGTGCGGATCCGTTTCGCCCCACGCCGTGACGGCGAGGCCGGAGGCTCCGCCGGCGGGGCCTGGGGATCCGGCGGCAGGCCTGCGGGAGCCAGGGTATTCCTCCCCGCCTTGCTCCCCGGGCGTCCCGGGCCGGCCCCGCGGAGCCTGTGGGCGGTGATCCCCGCCGCCCGGGCCATCCGGCGGCCCAACCTGCCGGCCCCGGCGGCGGACCCTGGCGGCCCGGACCGCTTCACCGGCCGCACCGGCCCGGTTCCCCTCGCCGGCCGGTGCCGGGCCGACCGGCCTCCGGCCGGTCTCCGGGAAAGACGGCGGGGCACCGGCCAGCGGAAAATCCGAGGCCGGCTCCCGGCCGCCCTCCTGGGCCGGTTCCCGGTGGCCATGCCGGTGCCCATCGGGCACCGGCATGCCCGCCCCCGCCGGCCACGCGAAGCCGTTGGACCGCTCGCGGAGCGGGTGCCGGGAACGCGTCTCGTCCACCTGCTCGGTGATGACGTGCAACAGGCGGGTTCCACCGTAGCGGCTGACCAGGCCTTCAATGGCCATCACCTGGTCGGCGGTCAGTTGCAGCCGGCCCGTATCCAGCACCAGGGCGGGACAGTCCCGCAGGCTGGGGTCACCGGCCAGCATCCGTTCCAGGGTGGAGCACAAGGTGGGGAAATCCAGGTCGGCGGTCACGGAGACGACCACCTCGTCTCCGACCCGCGTCACCAGCGGTGATCCTTTCACCGCGGCCCCCCCTTCCAAACCGGCGCTGACCCGGTCCTTCGCTCCAGGGGGGACAAGTCCTGCCGCGAAGGGTGTCGGACGAACCCGCCCGGCCGCCGCAAAGTTCGGCACGTCAATGCCGCCCGCCGACACAGCGGCGCGGCAACGGCGGCCACCGGGGCGCCCCGGCGGGCGCCCCCATCCCTGGCTTTGTCCAGGATGCCATGGGCAGCGGATCCGGTCAGTCGGAAGGGACCACCGCCGCGCTGCGGGCCGCGTCTTCGTGGGCCTCCTCCGCAGCCGTCTCGGGATTGGCCGGCAGGCCGTACCGGCCGGCGAAGTAGGCGTCCAGCATGGCGCGGGCCACCGGACCGGCGGCCAGCGAGCCGCCGCCCCCGGCCCGGACGACGACGGCCACAGCAATCTCCGGTTGCTCGCCCGGGCCCGCGGGTGCGAAAGCGATGAACCAGCCGTGGTTTTCGTACTCGGGCTCGCGGGTACCTCCCTGGGCCGTACCCGTCTTGCCTGCGGCAACGTAGGGCGCGTCGCGGAACACACCGTAGGCTGTGCCGTACCAGCCGCCGTTGTCCTGGGTCACTGTCACCATGGCTTCCCGCACCTTATCCAGGAACGCCGTCGGAACGTCCACCGTGTTCAGCGGGTCGGGCTTCGCTTCCCACAGCACCCGGCCCGTCTGCGGATCCCGGATCTCCTGGACCAGGTACGGGCGGTAGCGGGTGCCGCCGTTGGCCAGGGCGGCGGTGTAGACGGCCATCTGCAGGGGCGTGAAGGCATGGAACCCCTGGCCGATGGAGGCATTCAGGGTATCTCCGGCGTACCAGCGGCGGTCGGATTCGGTGCTGTTCGGGTCGGCACGCGCCACCAGCTCGGCCTTCACTGCCGGCGTGGCCAGCCAACCCTGGACCTCCCCGGCCAGGTCCCGGAGACCGGTCAACTGTCCGAGCCCGAACTGCGTGGCGACGTCGGCGATGGCGTCAATCCCCGCGTTGAGACCCGTCTGGTAGAAGTAAACGTTGCATGAGCGCCCAATCGCCTTGTCAAAGTCGACGTGACCGTGGACACCCCAGTCCGGCCAGGCCCGGCCGGCAAAATAGAACTCACCGCCGCAGTAGGTGGAGCCGGGCAGGACACCGCGCAGCATGGCCGCCAGCCCCGTGATGGGCTTGAAAGTGGAACCGGGCGGCAAGGCGTCGGCGATGGCCAGGTTCCGTGTTGGCCCCTCGACCCGCTTGCCGCGGTACCGCTCGTTCCCATGGACGTACTGGTAAACCTTGCGGTTCACCGCATCGTAGCGCGGGTCGCTGGGCTCCATGAAAGCCTGACGGGCGAAATCGTTGGGGTCAAAGGTTGGATAAGAGGTCATGGCCAGGATAGCCCCGGTCCGCACGTCGATGGCCACGGCGGCGCCGTTACGGGCCGGGCAGGGGCACGGCCTCGTCTTCAGTTCCCGCAGTTCCTGGATCCGCCGGGCCAGCGCCTCTTCCGCCGCCTTCTGCACCCGGGCATCCAGCGTCAGCACCAGGGTGCTCCCGGGCTTGGGCGGCGCGGCATACCGGTCGGCATCGCCGCCCAGCAACAGGTGGCGGGATTCGTCGCTGAGGGGCCGGCCGCGGGCATCCACCTCCACCAACCGCTGGCCGTCGACCCCCGTCAGGCCGCGCACCGTCCGCCCGCCGGGCAGCTGCACCGGGCCGTTGTAGGTGGCTTCGATGCCCGAATCCCCTTTCAGTTCCCACGGGCGGTTCCCCTCACGTACATAGCCCAGCACATGGGCCGCCAGGGTGCCGCCCGGGTAGTAGCGCAGGGGCTGGGGTTCGACCACCACCCCGGGCAAGCGGTCGCGGTGCTCCGCCAGGGCGGTGATCTCGGCAGGGGTCAGCTCCGCCTTGAGCCGGACGGGGATCTCCGGCACCGGCCGGACGCGGAGCTCGGCCTCCGCCTCCTCGATGGCCTCGACGGGAATATCGAGGATCCGGCTCAGCAGCCGGCGCGCCTCCGGGTCAAGGCCCTCCCGGGTGTAGACCAGATAGGCGGAATAGGCAGGCAGGTTGGTGGCCAGGACCTGGCCGCGCCGGTCCAGGATCTGCCCCCGCGGTGCGGGCACGTACACCTTGCGCAGCCGCTGGCCGGCGGCGTACTCGCTGAGCTCGTCGCCCATGACCACCTGCAGCATGTACAGGCGGCCCAGCAGGATGACCGTCCAGGCCACCAGCAGTCCCATCAGGATGTTGCGCCGGCGCAGGCGCTGCCGGCGGGCCAGTTCTTCCGGGTTCATGGCCATCCTCCCCGCCAGCCGCCCGGGATCTCCGCCTCCCGGGCCTCCCGCTCCCGCCGCTCGATGCCCACCACGAGGCGCAGGAGCAGCGGCGCCGCCACCGCCGCCGCCACCAGCTCCGGCCAGAGAGCCCGGGACCATGCCACCAGGTCGGCCATGGCCAGGGGCAGCCCGGCGGCGGCCGACACCACCAGGCCGCGCGCCAGCTCCGCCACCCAGGTGGCGGTCACCCCCAGGGCCGTGGCCAGGCCGGGCACGTCCCGGTACAGGCTCTCGCCGGCCTTGCCTCCGGCCCAGCCGCCCAGGGCGTGGAGCAGGGTCCAGGACCCCACCAGCCGGCCCGTCCAGAGATCGAGCCCGAAGCCCGCCACCGCCCCCACGGCCATGCCCTGGCGTGGCCCGTAGACGACGCCGGTGGCCAGGGCCAGCAACAGGGGCAGGTGGAACCGGGGCAGGCCCAGGGCGGGAAGCGGCCCCACCTCCAGCCAGAGCAACAGCAGGCTCAGCACGGTCCAGCGCAGGGGACGCCTCATGGCGCCTCACCCTGCCGCGCCGGCTCCAGCAGCAGCACGGCCGCCAGGCGGTTGAGGGGCGCGCTGGGTTCGACCGTCACCTGGATGCCCAGGCCCGTGGGATCGCGACCCACCGAGGTCACGGTGCCGATGGGCAGTCCCGGCGGGAAGACCGGTCCGAGCCCCGAGGTGACCACATCGTCGCCCACCTTCACGTCGGCGCTGGCGGCGAAGAGGGTCATCACCAGCTGGGGCAGGTCGCCTCCCCGGCCGTAGGCGACGCCGGCCTCCCCGCTGCGGCCGATCAGGGCCCCGATGCCGCTCTCGGGATCGGTGATCAGGAGGACCCGGGCGCTGTGGGGGGTGACGGACACCACCCGGCCCACCACGCCGCCGGGCACCACGGCCACCATGCCCGGTCGAACCCCGTCCGCCGAGCCCTGGTCCAGGATGATCTCCTGGTACCAGCGGTCCGGGGTCCGCCCGCTCACCCGGGCAGCCAGCACGGCGTCGGGCCGGGCCTGCTTGAGGCCCAGCAGTTCCTCCAGCTGGCGGTTCTCCCGTTCCAGCTGCCGCACTTGCGCCTCCACGCCCCGCAGGCGCTCCAGTTCCTCCCGGAGGGTCTGGTTCTCCGCCTCCAGCCGCCCCAGGGTCGCCAGGGTCCGACCGATCTCCCCGGCCCCCCGCGCCATGCGGGCCGTAACGCCACTGAGGGGCGCCAGGACCTCCTGCAGCGCCCCTTCCAGCAACGCGGGCCGTGGCCGCAGGTTGCGGGTGGCCGCCATCACGCTCCCCGCCACGGCCAGGACCAGGGCCACGGCCAGCAGCCTGCGGAGCCACGGCACCATCGCCCTTCCGCCCCCCTCCGCCCTCAGCCGGACGAACCGGCCTCAGGCCAGGCGGCGCGAGGTCGCCAGGCTCCGCTGGACGTTGTCGATCACATCCAGGTACTTGCCCGCACCCAGGGCCACCGAGAGCAGGGGGTCTTCGGCGATGTGCACGGGCATGCCCGTCTCCTCGGCCACCCGGCGATCGAGGCCGCGCAGCAGGGAACCGCCGCCGGTCATCACGATGCCGCGGTCCATGATGTCCGACGCCAGCTCGGGCGGCGTCCGCTCCAGCGTCACCTTGATGGCGTCGACGATGGCCGCCACCGTCTCCGACAGGGCCTCCCGGATCTCCGCCGCCGTCACCTCGATGGTCTTGGGCAGGCCGGTGACCAGGTCACGGCCCCGGATCTCCACCGAGCCCTCGTCGTCCATGGGGTAGGCCGACCCGATGGCGATCTTGACCTCTTCCGCGGTCCGCTCGCCGATCAGCAGGTTGTAGTTGCGCTTGACGTAGTTGACGATGGCCTCATCCATCTCGTCGCCGCCGATGCGGATGGACCGGTGGGTGACGATGCCGCCCAGGGAGATGATGGCCACCTCGGTGGTGCCGCCGCCGATGTCCACGATCATGTTCCCCGTCGGCTCGTGGACCGGCAGGCCCGCGCCGATGGCCGCCGCCATGGGCTCCTCGATGGGGTACGCCTTGCGCGCTCCCGCCTGCTCGGTGGCGTCGACCACCGCCCGCTTCTCCACCTCGGTGACCCCCGACGGCAGGCAGATCACCACCCGGGGACGAACCAGCGCCCGGCCGCGCAGCGCCTTGGCGATGAAGTGGCGCAGCATGGCCTGGGTGATCTCGAAGTCGGCGATCACGCCGTCCTTCATCGGCCGCACGGCGATGATGTTGCCGGGCGTGCGCCCGATCATGCGCTTGGCCTCCTCGCCGACGGCCAGCACCTGCTTGGTCTCCGCCTGGACGGCCACCACCGAGGGTTCCTGGATCACGATCCCCCGGCCCCGCACGTAGACCAGCGTGTTGGCCGTCCCCAGGTCGATGCCCATGTCGCGGGAGAAGTAACGGTATACCGATTCAAGCACCACCAACGCCCCCTGACCGTGCCACCTCTTGACCTTCCTTCGCCTCACCTGGCCGGCGCCTCCCCTGGACCGGGGCGCATCAAAGCCGCCGGCCAGGCGCCTTCCCCGGGCCCGTGCAGCCTCCCGCTGCCCGTGCCGCGCCTTCCCGCGGGAGCGCCCTCACGCCTCCCCCACCAGGCCGGCCTCGCGCAAGCTGGCGTAACGCTGGTTGCCGATGATCACATGGTCCAGCACGTCGATCCCCATGATCCGCCCGGCCTCCACCAGGCGGCGCGTCACCTGGACGTCTTCCGGGCTTGGCGTGGGATCGCCGCTCGGGTGGTTGTGCACCAGGACCAGCGCGGCCGCTCCCCTGCGGACGGCGGCCCGGAAGACCTCCCGCGGGTGCACCAGGGACCCGTTCAGCGTACCGATCGAAATCAAGTCCACACCTAGTACATAATGTTTCGTGTTCAACTGAACCACGTATAAATGTTCCCTATCCAGGTCTTTCATGCCGGCCATCAGCAGCCGGCTGACGTCCTCCGGACCCCGCACCCGCGGCCGAACCGGCCACGCCGTGGCCAGGCGCCGCCCCAGTTCTACCCCAGCCACAATCTGGGCGGCACGGGCGGGCCCGATGCCCGGGATCTGGCGGAGTTCCTCCGCCCGGGCCGACGCCAGCCACTGCAACGCATCCCACTCCCCGCCGGGCTCCGGCGCTCCCGCCCTTTCCTCCGGTGGTTGGGCGGGCGCCATGCCTCCGGCTGCCGGCCCGTCGGCCACGGCCCGGCAGCCGGCAACGCTACCGGTGGCGGCCGCTGCGCCGGCCCGCCGGTCACGGCGGCCCGGTTCGTCCTGCTGGAGCCGGCGGGTGGAGCCCCGGCTGCCCCAGGCCAGCACCCGGCGCGCCAGATCCAGGGCCGATTCGCCCCGTCCCGTCCCCGAACCGATGAGAATGGCCAGGAGGTCGACGGTGCTCAGGGAGGCGGCGCCGCCCGCCAGGAGCCGCTCCCGCGGGCGGTCCGACGGGGGCAGGTCTTTGACCCGCAAGGACTCGGGCCGCCGGACCCGCCTCATCGCCCGGAAGCCCCCGGGCCCGGGTGGGCCAGGATCCTCTCGGGTCCCAGCACCCGCACGCCGAAGAGGGAGAGCAGATCGGCCAGCAGGGGCAAGGGCAGGCCAACGACGTTAAAGTAACACCCCTCGATGCGGGGAACAAGGGTCGCGCCGAGGCCCTGGATGGCATAGGCGCCCGCCTTGTCCATGGGCTCTCCCGTCGCCACGTAGGCCTCGATCTCCGTCCGGGTCAGGGGGCGCATCCAGACCCGCGTCAGGCGGGTCCCCGTGGCCGCGCGGCCGGTGGAGGCGTCCACCACCGCCACGCCGGAGGCGACCCGGTGTTCCCGACCGGCCAGGGCGCCCAACATGGCCATGGCTTCCTGCCGGTCCTGGGGCTTGCCCAGAAGCCGGCCGTCCAGCTCCACCACGGTATCGGCACCGATGACCAGCGCTCCGGGGTGGCGCCGGGCCACGTCCTTGGCCTTGCGCAGCGCCTGCCGCAGGGCCCAGTCCTCCGGGTCCACGGTTCCGGCCGGCCCTGCGGGCAGGGGTTCTTCCGCCCGGGACGGGTCCTGTACGAAGGGCAGGCCGAGCATGGCCAAAAGCTGCACCCGCCGCGGCGAGGACGATGCCAGCACCAGCCTGCGCTGCGAGCTTGTCCCCTTCACCGGCCCTCCCCCCGCATCACGCCGCGACGGGACCCCGGACCAGGCGGGCGGCTGCCCCCAGGGCCCATCCCCGCAGCCGCGCCGCCCGGCGCACCTACCGGCGGCGCTGCAGCCACAACAATGCAGCGAGGATGCCCAGCAAGCCCCCCGCCGTGATGTCGAGGCGCAGGCCCAGGGTCACCGCGCCCAGGTACGGCACCACCAGGGTGGTGGGCTCCAGGGAAGGGCCCAGCCCCTGGGACAGCCAGGGCAGCCACCCCGACAGCCCGTGGCGTGCCGCCAGGTTGCCCAGGGCATTGCCCACCAGCACCGCGGCCAGCACGCCCCATCCTCCGCCGTTGCGTCGCATGACCTCCCGTCCTTTCCTGGACGGTGGCTCTTTTCGGTACCGGCACGCTGTTGCCTCCCTTTTGTCGAAAAGTGATGTGGATCACCATTATTTTGTGGCATGCCATTATTTTACATCCTGTTGCTGTCCCCGGCCAGCTGCTCCCGGCGACCGGCACCCGGCGGTTCCGGCCGGCCCCAGTGGCTTGGGGGCAGTAAAAGAAGGGCGGGCGGCTCTGCCGCCCGCCCCTGGCCGGTGGCCTGGGCTAGCCCTTGGGATTGGCCCGCCGGATTGGCCCGCCGCCCCTGGACCCGACCCTGGGCCGGGCCCCTGCCGGGCCGGAACATCTGCCGGCACGCCCGTCCCGGCCTGCCGGCCTGCCGCCCTGCCGCCCTTGCCGCGCGCCCTGGACGCGCTGCCCGCGTTGGAGGCAGCGCCGGTGGCGTTCAACCCAGCTCCGCCAGGCGCTGGGCCAGGAGTTCCAGCCGCGCCGCCAGCTCCTGCTCCCGCTGGCGCTCCTGTTCGACCACCTCCGCCGGCGCCCGGGTCACGAACCCCTGGTTCTGCAGTTTGGCCCGCACCCTTCCCAGCGCCGCCTCGGCCTGCTCCCGTTCCCGCTCAAGGCGCCTCCGTTCCGCCTCCAGATCGATCAAGCCGGCCAGGGGCATGTAGGCGACCACGCCCGGCCCCACATAAGCGGCTGCCTGCGCGGGCCGCTCCCCGCTCCCCGTGGCGATCTCCAGCCGGTCGACCCCGGCCAGGCGGCGAATGGCTTCGGCCTGCTCGCGGAAGGCCTCTGCCTGGGCGGGTTCCTCCGCGTAGATCAGGACGTGGGCCTTGCGCCCGGGCGGCACCCGGAACTCCGCCCGGATGCTGCGCAGGCCGTGGATGGTGTCGATCACCCGCTGGAACCGCGCGATGCGGCCGTCGTCGCCGGCGGCCGCCTCCGGCCACGCCTCGCCCGCCCGCGGCCAGGGGGCCAGGGCCAGGGTCCGGGGCCCGCCGCCGGGACGCGGCAGCTTCTGCCAGATGGCCTCGCTGATGAAGGGCATGAAGGGATGGAGCAGCCGCAGGGTCTGCTCCAGGACCTGCCAGAGGGTGTACTGGGCGGCGTAGCGGCTGGACGCCGCACCGGGGTCGCCCTCACCCGCCCCCGCCGGCGCTTCCGGCTGCACCGCCGCATCCTGGGCCGCCGCCACCTCCGCGCCGGTCGCCGCCGGTGCTGCCAGCCGCGGCTTGACCAGCTCGATGTACCAGTCGCAGAACTCGTCCCAGATGAAGTTGTATAGGGCCCGGGCCGCCTCCCCCAGCTCGAAGGCCTCCAGCAGGCGCTGCACGTCGGCCGTCACCGCCTCCAGCCGGGCCAGGATCCAGCGGTCAGCGGCGTTCTCGCGCCGGGGCTCGCCCCGGGACGGGTCGAAGTCCTGGAGGTTCATCAGCACGAAGCGGGCCGCGTTCCACAGCTTGTTGGCGAAGTTTCGGCTGGCCTCGGCCCGCTCCCAGGAGAAGCGGGCGTCGTTGCCCGGCGCCAGGCCCGTCACCAGGGTGAAACGCAGGGCGTCGGCCCCGTACTTGTCGATCACTTCCAGCGGGTCGACCACGTTGCCGCGGGATTTCGACATCTTCTGCCCCTGGGCGTCCCGCACCAGGCCGTGGAGGAGCACCGTGCGGAAGGGGACGTCCCCCATGAACTCGAGGCCCATCACCATCATCCGGGCGACCCAGAAGAACAGGATGTCATAGCCCGTCACCAGCACCGAGGTGGGGTAGAACCGGCGCAGGTCGGGGCTGTCCGCGTCGGGCCAGCCCAGGGTGGAGAAGGGCCAGAGGGCCGAGCTGAACCAGGTGTCCAGCACGTCCTCGTCCTGGTGCAGGGCGTCGCTGCCGCAACGGGGGCAGCGGTCGGGGTCCTCCCGCGCCACGACGGTCTCGCCGCACTGCCGGCAGTACCAGGCCGGAATCCGGTGACCCCACCAGATCTGCCGGGAGATGCACCAGTCGCGGATGTTCTCCAGCCAGTGCAGGTACACGCGGGTGAACCGCTCGGGCACGATGCGGGTGCGGCCGCTGCGGACCGCCTCCATGGCCGGTTCGGCCAGGGGCTTCATGCGGACGAACCACTGGCGCGAGATCAGGGGCTCGATCACCGTCCCGCAGCGGTAGCAGACCCCCACGTTGTGGCGATGGGGCTCCACCTTCACCAGGTGGCCGCCCTCCTCCAGGTCGGCCACCACCCGGCGGCGCGCCTCCTGGCGGTCGAGCCCGGCGTAGCGGCTGCCGGCGGCCTCGGTCATGCGCCCGTCGAAGCCCACCACCTGGACGGCCTCCAGGCCATGGCGCCGCCCCATCTCGAAGTCGTTGGGGTCGTGGGCCGGCGTCACCTTGACGGCGCCGGTCCCGAACTCCGGATCCACCAGGGGATCGGCGATGATGGGGATCTCCCGGCCCACCAGGGGCAGGCGCACCCGCCGGCCCACCAGGTGGCGGTAGCGCTCGTCCTCGGGGTGGACGGCCACCGCCGTGTCGCCCAGCATGGTCTCCGGCCGCGTGGTGGCCACCTCGACCGCCCCTTCGCCGTCCACCAGCGGGTAGCGCAGGTGGTAGAGCCGGCCCTCCCGCTCCTCGTGCTCCACCTCGATGTCCGCCAGGGCCGTATGGCATTCCGGGCACCAGTTCACCATGTAGTCGCCCCGGTAGATCAGGCCCTTCTCGTACAGCCGGACGAAGACCTCGCGCACGGCGCGGCTGCAGCCCTCGTCCATGGTGAAGCGCACCCGGTCCCAGTCCACCGAGGCACCCAGCCGGCGCAGCTGGCCCAGGATGTTCGCTTCGTACTGGTTCTTCCACGCCCAGACCCGCTCCAGGAACCGCTCCCGGCCCAGGTCCTGCCGGCGCAGGCCCTCTTCCCGGGCCAGCCGCACCTCCACCACGTGCTGGGTGGCGATGCCCGCATGGTCCGTGCCGGGCACCCAGAGGGTGACGTCGCCCTGCATCCGGTGCCAGCGGGCCAGGATGTCCTGCATGGTGTTGTTCAGCGCGTGGCCGATGTGCAGGTTCCCGGTCACGTTGGGCGGAGGGATCACCATGGAGAAGACGGGCCCGGGCGCGTCCCGGTCGGCGTGAAAGGCCCGCTCCTCCAGCCAGAAGCGATAGATGTCCTCCTCGAAGTCCTGTGGCCGGTAGCGCGTCGGCAGTTCCGGCGCCACCGCCTGGTGCACCGGCTCTCCGCTTGCCATGCTCCCTCTCCTTCCACCGGCGCGGCGGCTTGGGCCCGCGCGCCGGCACCAGGCTGTCGTCCCCTGGCCGCCCGCCCCCGGCCGGGCCGACGGCAGGGCACCCGCGGCGCCCGGAGGGACGAACCGGCCCCCGGCGCCATCCTAGCAGGGTCCAACCCGGGTGGCTCCCGCCCGGCGGGGGCGGCCCATGAAAAAAGCCCCTCGCCCCAAGGGGCGAGAGGCCTTGCTCTCGCGGTACCACCCTTCTTCCGCCCCGCCCGGCAGCGCCGCCATGGCCAGCCGCCACGGACCGGCAACGGGCACCCGCCGGGTGCGGGACGCTCACGGCGCGTTCACGGGCGCCACCCGCCCGGCCTACGCCCCCCTGCCATCCCCCGCCCCCCAGGGTCCGGCCCGGGCCGGGGGCACACCGGCAGGCGAGTTGGGACCGGGAGCTCCGGGGCGACTTCGGGCCCGCCTTACCGGAAGGCGCCTTCCAGCCGCCGGGCGCCTCTCTCTGGCCGGGGTTGCGGCCCCTACTCCTCCCCGTCATCGCCCTCTGCCGCGCCCCCGCGGGCCGGCAGCAGGACACGCGCGCCGGCCCCGGGGCGAGCTGGATTGGGTTGACTGTAGTGTAAAAGAAGGAAAGGCGGCCCTGTCAAGGCCTGCTGCAGCCTGCGGCGCGACAAGGGGCAGGCGGCACTCGGCCAAGCGGGACCCGTAGAGCGGGACCCCTTGCACCGGGTGCGGCGGCCTGCCGCGCAGCCTCTCTCCCACCCACAGGGCCGGGCTGGAAGACCCCTGACCCGGGGGCGAAGGAGCCGGCCCCCGGCGGGGAACCCTCACCCTGGGGACCGGCTGCGGCTAGTCGGCGGCTGCGGCCCGCGGGCCCGCCGCGGCAGGGCCGATCCCCGCACCGCCGCCCGGCCCGGCGTCCAGGGCCCGGACCATCAGGTACATGTCGGCCAGCCCGTCCGCCTTGCGGCGTCCGGCCGTGAACCGTCCCCGGGAGCGGAACCCCGCCGCCCGGTAACAGCGCAGGGCGGCCACGTTGCGCACGTCGACCCGCAGGAACAGCTGCTTGAGACCGATCCCGGCGGCATACCGGGCGGCCGCCCGGACGGCGTCCCGACCCAGGCCCCTGCCCCGGTAGCGGGGGTCGCCGATGCGGATGCGCAGTTCGGCTTCCCGCCGCCCCCAGTTGATTTCCACCAGCTCCACATCACCGATGACCTGTCCCGACGGCAGGCGCACCGCCAGCACCACGTGCCGCGGGTCGGCCTGCGCCGCCTGCCACCAGGTGCAGGCCGCGGCCAGGCTGTCGAAACGCTGCCCGGCGAAGCGGGCAACCGCCGGATCCCGTTCCCAGTGCACCAGCCAGGCGAGATCGGCGGGGGTCAGGGGCGTTAGGACCACCCGCTGCCCCCGGATTTGTACGGTCATCGTCCCGGTTCCCCTCGTCCCCAACTGGCGCGGCGGCCGGGGCACCCCAGCCGCCGCGGGTCACAGGCCAGGGGGTTCGGGGAACGGGGGGCGATTTCCTACCTCGCCGGGACAAGCACTTTCCGGCAGGTCCGTCAGTCCTGGGCACCGGGCGCCTGCCGCCGGCCGGTGTCCGGTTCTGGGACCGGCCGGGATGGGCTAGGCGTTGGGCTGCGGGGCGGCCGTCAGCACCTCGGCGCCCACGTCCTGACCGGCCCGCGGCACGGCCGGTTCTTCCCGTACCAGGGCGGCCCGGAGCACCTCCTCCACCGTGTTCACCGGCACCACCTCCAGGCCGCAGCGGCCCAGCGACTCCTGCCAGTTCTCCCGGGGCAGGACCACCCGGCGGGCGCCGGCCTGGCGCGCCGCCGCCACCTTGGCCTGGATGCCGCCCACCGCCCGGACCAGGCCCCGGGCGCTCACCTCGCCGGTGATGGCCACCTGGTTGTCCACCGGGACGCCCGTCAGGGCCGAGTAGATGGCGGCCGCCAGGCACGCCCCGGCGGAGGGGCCGTCCAGGGGAATGCCCCCCGGGAAGTTGATGTGCAGGTCGTAGTCGGCGGGATGAACCGGCAGCAGCCGCCGCAGGGCGGTGAGGACGTTCTCCACCGAGCCGCGGGCGGTGCTCTTGCGCCGCTTCACCGGGCGACCGCCGCCGCCGAATTCCTCCTCGTCGATGACCCCCGTCAGGGTGATGCGCCCCTGGCCTGCAGTGGCAGCCCGGGAGGCGACCACCTCGATCTCGATCAACGTGCCCAGGTTGGGCCCGTACACGGCCAGGCCGTGGGCCACCCCCACCTGGGGCCGGTCCGCGACCCGGCGCTCGGGCCGGGGCGTGTACTGCCCGGTGTTGACCACCCACTCCACGTCGGCGGTGGTCACCCGCCTGCGCCCCTCGGTCTCCGCCAGCCCCGCGGCGATCTGCACGATGTTGACGGCTTCCCGGCCGTTGCGGGCGTACCGCTCGATGACCCGCACCGCCCCTTCGTCCATGGGCAGGTCCAGGCGGGCCGCCGCCCGGCGGGCGATGAGGCCGACCTCTTCCGGCGTCAGGGGGCGGAAGAAGATCTCCACGCACCGCGAGCGGATGGCGGGCGGGATCTCGTCCGGCATCCGGGTGGTGGCGCCCACCAGGCGGAAGTCGGCCGGCAGCCCGTTCTCGAACACGTCCTTGATGTGGGCCGGGAGGTTGGGATCGTCGGGATTATAGTAGGCGCTCTCCAGCAGCACCTTGCGGTCTTCCAGGACCTTGAGTAGCTTGTTCATCTGCACGGGGTGCAGCTCGCCGATCTCGTCGATGAACAGGATGCCCCCGTGGGCGCGGGTCACCGCCCCCGGCTTGGGCTGGGGGATGCCGGCCACTCCCAGCGGGCCGGCCCCCTGGTAGATGGGGTCGTGGACCGACCCGATGAGGGGGTCTGCAATGCCCCGCTCGTCGAAGCGGGCGGTGGTGGCGTCGATCTCCACGAAGGCCGCGTCGGGCCGGAAAGGCGAGCGCGGGTTGCGCTTGGCCTCCTCCAGCACCAGCCGGGCCGCCGCCGTCTTGCCGACGCCCGGCGGGCCGTAGATCAGCACGTGCTGCGGGTTCGGGCCGCAAAGGGCGGCCCGCAGGGCGCGCAACCCCTCTTCCTGGCCGACGATGTCTTCGAAGCGCTGGGGCCGGGTCCGCTCCGCGAGGGGCTCGGTCAGGGCGATGGCCCGCAGCTGGGACAGGCGGTCCTGCTCCTTTCGCGACTCCTTGCGCACGGCCACCTTGCTGCCTTGCTGGGCCTTCAGCAGGTTCCAGAAGTAGAGGCCGATCACCACGGCAAAGAAGAACTGCACGAAGGTGATGATGCTCCCGTAGTCCATGGCCGCCGGGCTCCCCTCACGCTTGGTGGGCGGAACGGCGGCGCCGGTGGAGGGCGCCGGCGTTCCGGGAATCGGTCCTAGTATCTGCCCGGGTACCCGCCTTCACCCCGAGACCCGTGGGCAATGGCCGGCAGCGGCACCAAGGCACCTGGTAAGACCCCGGACAGGGGCCGGCGGGCGGGGACACGGCGGGGTGGCAGGGCGGGACCGTCGGCAAGTAGTGCAGTGGGGGAGGGGAGGGGAGCGCCACAGGCCGTGAGCGCGCGAGAGATGCCGGCCGGGGGCGCCGGCTGCAGGTGACCCGCGGGGACGGAGCCTCCGCAAAACGGCGACTGCCGGCACGGAGGTGGCGGGGCGTGATGCCCTTTGCAGGGTGTGGTGCCCCTGCTTCCCACCGCCGTACCGGCAGTCCGGCCGGGTGACTTCAGGCCCGCCGCCCCTGGCGGGGCGACCCTGGCCGGCCCGCCCTACGGGCCGGCCCTCGTTGCGATCGCCCGGCGCCGGCGGTCCGGCGCCTCAGGCCGATTCTTCCTGCTTCTTGACGCGCTCGCGGGTCACCATGATGGGTTCCCGCCGCTGCCGCACCGTCTCCTCGGTGACGACCACCCGGGCCACATCGTCCCGGCCGGGCAGCTCGTACATGAGGTCCAGCATCAGCTCTTCCACGATGGCCCGCAGGCCGCGGGCGCCGGTGTTCCGCTTCAGCGCCTCCTGGGCGATGGCCCGCAGCGCTTCGGGCTCGAACTCCAGCTCCACGTTGTCCAGCGCCAGGAGCTTCTGGTACTGCTTGACCAGCGCGTTCTTCGGCTCCGTCAGGATCCGCACCAGGGCGTCCTCGTCCAGGGCGTCCAGGGTGGCGATGACGGGCAGGCGCCCGACGAACTCGGGGATGAGCCCGAACTTCAGCAGGTCTTCGGGCATGATGTGGCGCAGGATGTCCCCCACGTTGGTCTCCTGCTTGCTGCGCACCTCGGCGCCGAACCCCATGACCCGGCGCCCGATGCGGCTGGCGATGATCTTGTCCAGGCCCTCGAAGGCGCCGCCGCAGATGAAGAGGATGTTGGTGGTGTCGATCTGGATGAACTCCTGGTGGGGGTGCTTGCGCCCGCCCTGGGGCGGCACGCTGGCCACCGTTCCCTCCAGGATCTTGAGCAGGGCCTGCTGGACGCCTTCGCCCGAGACGTCCCGGGTGATGGAGGGGTTTTCCGCCTTCCGGGCGATCTTGTCGATCTCGTCGATGTAGACGATCCCGCGCTCGGCCCGCTCGATGTCGTAGTCGGCGGCCTGGATGAGCTTCAGCAGGATGTTCTCCACATCCTCGCCCACGTAGCCCGCCTCGGTGAGGGAGGTGGCGTCGGCGATGGCGAAGGGCACGTTCAGCAGCTTGGCCAGGGTCTGCGCCAGCAGGGTCTTGCCCGAGCCCGTGGGGCCGATCATCAGGATGTTGCTCTTCTGGAGCTCCACGTCGTCGATGCGGCCGCCCAGGTGGATCCGCTTGTAGTGGTTGTACACCGCCACGGAGAGGATCTTCTTGGCCCGCTCCTGGCCAATGACGTACTGGTCCAGGAAGGCCTTGATCTCCGCCGGCTTGGGCAGGTCCTTGAGCTCGACGTCGGCCTCCTCGCTGAGCTCCTCTTCGATGATGTCATTGCAGAGCTCGATGCACTCGTCGCAGATGTAGACTCCCGGCCCCGCCACCAGGCGCTTCACCTGGTCCTGGTACTTGCCGCAGAACGAGCACTTCAGCTGGCCCTTCTCGTCGGTGAACTTGAACATGACGACCCCTCTCTTGCCGGGTGGCTACCCGTCCGACCGCTTGGACCGAGGCTCGAGGACATGGTCGATGATCCCGTACTCCTTGGCCTCCTCCGCGGTCATGAAGAAGTCCCGCTCGGTGTCCCGCTCGATGCGCTCCAGCGGCTGGCCGGTGTGCTTGGCCAGGATCTCGTTGGCCACCTGGCGCAGCTTGAGCAGTTGATCGGCGTAGATCTTGACGTCCGCCGCCGTGCCGCCGACCTGGGAGTGGGGCTGGTGGATCATGATACGGGAGTGGGGCAGGGCGTAGCGCTTGCCCTTGGTCCCGCCGGCCAGGAGGATCGCCCCCATGCTGGCCGCCAGGCCCACGCAGTAGGTGGCGACGTCGGGCTTGATGTGCTGCATCGTGTCGTAGATGGCCAACCCCGAGTCGACGCTTCCGCCGGGGCTGTTGATGTAGATCGAGATGTCCCGGTCGGGATCGTCGGTCTGGAGGAACAGCAGCTGGGCGATCACCGAGTTGGCCACCACGTCGTCGATGGGGGTGCCGATGAAGACGATGCGGTCCTTCAAAAGCCGCGAGTAGATGTCGTAGGCCCGCTCGCCCCGGTTGGTCTGCTCGATGACGTACGGAACCAGGTTCATTCCAGCCCACCTCGCCCTCGCCCACCGAAGCCGGCGGCGCACCCGCAGGGGGCCGGCCGGTCTCCGGCCCGGCCGGACCCCCCAGAGGGTCGAACCGGCCGCCCGGAGGCGCGGCTTCGGTGTCTATTATATTGGCCCGATTCTCCGGCCGCCTGCACCTGTCAGGGAATCCGAACCGGCCCGGGACCTTCCGGCGGTACGCCCGGTCCCTGCGGCCGGCTTTCCGTCACACCCTTGCAGTTTGTCATTCCGTGGTCCCGGTCGATGCGCCGGGCGCCTCCGGCGCGTCCGGCGCCTCGGCGCCTTCTGCGACCGGCCCTTCTTGGCCCTGCCGCCCGGGACCGGCGGGAGCCCCCGCCACCGCAGCTTCGGTGGCAGCGGCCTGCGCGGGCCGCCCTCCAGCGGCCTCGCCGCCGGCGGCCGCCGTCCCCGCCGCCTGGCCCGTGGCCCGTTCCACCAGCCAGTCGATGGTCTTGCGCCGCCGGATGTTCTCCGCCACGTCCAGGACCAGGCCGCTACGGGTGAATTGCTGGCGCACCCGCTGATAGGGCTGGCCCATGGCCGCAGCCAGGCTGCGCAGTTCCGCTTCGATCTCGGCGTCGGTCGCCTCGATCCCCTCCGCCTTGGCCACGGCATCCAGCACCAGGTCGGTGCGGACGTCTTCCACGGCCTGCGGCCGCAGGGATTCGGCCAGTTGCTCGCGGGTCTGGTTGGTCGCCTGCAGGTACGATTCCAGGCTGTCGCCCTGGCGGCGCAGCCGGTTCTCCAGGCTGTTGATGCGATCCTCCACCTGGCGGCGCACCAGCGTTTCCGGTACCTCCAGGCGAGCCCCTTCCACCACCTTCTGCACCACTTGCCGGCGCAGGTCCGCCCGGGCTTGCTCCTCGGCAATTCGGGTCAGTTCTTTCTCGACCTGGGCGCGCAACTCCTGCAGGCTGGAAAGTCCCGCCACCTCCTGGGCGAACTCGTCGTCCAGCGGCGGCAGCACCTTGCGCTTGAGCTCCTTCAGGCGAATGTGGAAGGTGGCCGTCTTGCCGCGCAGGGACTCCCCGGGGTGGTCGGCGGGGAAGGTCACCGGAACCTCCTTCTCCTCGCCGGGGCGCATGCCCAGGATCTGCTCTTCCACGCCGTCCAGCAGGCGGCCGGCGCCCAGCTCGACGGCATAATCCTCGGCCTGGCCGTTGGGAATGGGCTGGCCGTCCAGGGTTCCCTCCAGGTCCAGGACCGCCACCATGCCCTTCTCGGCGACCGCATCCTCGCCGGCAGGTTCTAGGGTCGCCCGCAGCTCGCGCCAGCGCTCCAGTTCCCGCTGGACGTCCTCCTCGGTGACGGTGGCCACCGGCACTTCGACCCGCAGGGACCGGTAGTCGCCCAGGTCGACCTCAGGCTTCACCTCCACCTCGGCGGTGAAGCGCAGTCCCTGCTCTTCACTAAAGGTTTCGATGTTGAGCTGGGGCCGGTCGATGGGTTCGATGCCCGTTTCCGCCACGGCCCGGCTGTAGGCCTCGGGCAGGAGGTGATCCAGGGCTTCCTCGAAGAGGGCCGCCTTGCCCAGATGCCGCTCCACCAGGAACCGGGGCGCGCGGCCCTTGCGAAAACCCGGGATCTGGACCCGCCGGACCAGATGGCGGTAGGCATGGTCCAGGGCCCGGGCCACCGCCTCCGGCTCGACCTCCACGGTGAGGGTCGCCCGGCGATTTTCGATCTTTTCCACGGTCGCCTTCAAATCAGCCCATCCTCCCCGGCTCGCCCCGGCGCAAGCAACAGGAGCAAGCCCTCGCCGTACTGCACGCATGCTGCATGCCAGAGCAGGATCCGATCCGCAGGACCCGAAAAGTTTAGCATACCAGGGGACGACCGGCCAAGGCATGGCACCGGCGCCTGCCCTCTGCCCGTGCCCGCGACGCGTGGCCTCTTCCGTGCACCTGCGTCACCGGGGCCCGTGACCTGCATTTCAACGGACGGGCCCGGGCCGCGGCGGGGCGGCACGGGCCAGGCCGGTTCCTGGGAACGCGGGTCGTCACGGTGAACCCTTGGCGCAAGCGCCCTCCGGCTTCATGCGCAGATGGCGCCCTTCGGCACCGGGATGCGACCCGGCGCCCGAGGGCGCCACCGTGGAGCGGGAGACGGGATTCGAACCCGCGGCCTTCTGCATGGCAAGCAGACGCTCTACCCCTGAGCTACTCCCGCACGCTGTCTCGAATGAACCGCGGCTGCTTGGCGAAGCGCTTGAGCCGGCCTGGTGTGGACGGCTTCGGGCCGCCTGACAGCACTTGACGATAGCACAAAATCCGTAACGGCGCAACCCGAACCCGCCGGCTGCACCCCGACCCGCCGGGCTGCCCCGGGCAGGCGCAGCGCCCTGAACCCGGCTGAGCCCCTGCATCTTCAAGCCGGCTCAAGCAGCCGGTGCCAGGTCGCGGGGCGGCCGGCCGGACCTGCCGGCCTCGGCCGGGATGGCCGTCCCTGTGCGGGCGGGGAGACTCGAACTCCCACGGGACGAACCCACCAGATCCTAAGTCTGGCGCGTCTGCCGTTCCGCCACGCCCGCCTGCCAGCGGGATCCGGGATCGCAGCAAGGCTCATTTTAGCATCCCGGTCCGGCGAGTGTCCACGCCGCAACGGGGCCGTGGGCGGCGCTGCCGCCCGGCAACCGGCGGCGGCCGGGAGGGTTCCCATAGCCCGTGGCAAAGTGGCAAAGTGTTGGATTGCAGGGCCGCTTCCCGGCCGCGCGCTGCGGGCCGCAGCTGCGCCGGCCCGGGGCGGAACCCGGCCGACGGCACCGCACGAACCTGACCTCGATCGCAACAACCCTCAGGGCAAAGGAGTGGACGGCAGAGTGGGAGTCAACGAGCTCACCCAGGCCGGCTGGCAGGTGGACCCCGAATCGGGCTGGCTCGTGGAGAACCAGACGGTGGGCTTTCAGGTCCGGTGGCGCCTGCAGCGCCTGCTCCACCACGAGCGTTCCCCCTACCAGGACATCGTGGTGGCGGAGCTGGAGGGATTCGGGCGGGCCCTCTTCCTCGACCGGATCCTGCAGGTGGCCGAGCTGGACGAGTTCATCTACCACGAGATGCTGGTTCACGTGCCCCTGGCGTCGCTGCCCCGGGCGCGCCGGGTCCTGATCATCGGCGGCGGTGACGGCGGCACCTTGCGGGAGGTAAGCCGCTGGCCCGAGGTGGAGGCCATCGACATGGTGGAGCTCGATGAAGCGGTGGTCCGGGTCTGCCGCCAGTGGCTCCCCCAGGTGGGCGGCACCGCCTGGTCGGACCCGCGCCTGCAGATCCACTACGCCGACGGCTTCGCGTTCCTCCAGAAGGCCGAGCCGGGCCGCTACGACGCCATCCTGGTCGACTGCAGCGACCCGGGCACGCCGGCCGACACCCTGTACGGTGAGACCTTCTACCGGCTGGCTTACCGGGCCCTGGCCGAAGGCGGCCTGCTGGTCCAGCAGGCCCTCTCTCCCTTCATCCACCGGGAGGCCCTGACCACCATCACCGGTCGGCTGGCCACGGTGTTCCCCGACAGCGGGGTGTACTATTGCCCTTCCATTGCGTACCTCATCGGCCTGCAGGCCTTCGTCTGGGGAGCGCGCGGGACGGACCCGGGCGCCGGGCCGGTGCGCGGCGCCCCGCAGGGGACCCGGTGGTACACTCCGGAGGTGCACCGGGCGGCTTTCGTCACCCCGCCGGCTCTGGCGGCGCTACGGCCAGCCAGCGCCGGATGACGGGGTCGCGGGCGTGATCACCGGGGGTGCGCTGGCGGGCGTCGCGGGCCCGCGGGTCGGCGCCCCGGTCGAGCAGCCAGCGCACGGCCTCCCGCTGTCCCGCCAGGGCCGCCACGTGCAGGAGCGTCCCCTGCCAGTCGTTGCGTGCCGAGAGCCACCCCGGGTCCCGCTCCACCCAGGCGGCCAGTCGTACCACGTCGCCCAGACCCGCGGCCGCGAAGGGCCCGATGGCGGCCCCCCGCTCGACCAGAAGGCGAGCCACCTGCGGGTGCCCGAAGACGATGGCCCAGTCCAGGGGCGTCTGCCCCCCTGCTGCGGCCACGTCCGGCCGGGCGCCGCGGTCCAGCAGCAGCTCCACCACGGCGCCGTGTCCGTACCGGGCGGCGTAATGCAGGGGGACCAGCCCCCAGCGGTTCACCGCATCGGGGTCGGCCCCCAGGTCCAGCAGCCGCTGCGCCACGCCGGCCCAGCCGTGGCGCGCGGCATGGTGGAGCGGCGTCATCCCGGTGGCCGCCGTCACCCGGGCCAGTCCAGGCTGAGCCGCCAGCAGCGCCAGCACCTCCTCCCTCCGCCCGTCCCGCCCGGCCCGGAGCAGGCGGGCAGCCGGTTCGTCCCCGTCCTGTGCACGCCCTACCGGCCGCGTTCCGCCGTATCCGGCCCCGCCCTGTGCGCACCCTAGCGGCCCGGCCCCGCCCGGACGGTCCCCGCCCGGGCCGCCCCTGTGCTGCCGGGTCCAGGCCGTTTCGGCCCTCCTCTGCCGGGTGGCGTCCTGCTCCGGCGCGGCGGGCTCCTGCCCGTCCCGGCGACGGCCTTGGGGAGATGGAATGGCGCCCTGACCCTCCATCCCGCTCACCTCACCGCCATGATGACTTCCAGTTTGGGCCCTGATGAGCTCCCGGCGCCAGCTCCTGCACCGCCCCGGGGGCCGGCCCTGGCCCGCGCCGGCCCCCTTCCTTGTGGCGTCCCTGTCCGGGATGAGTCCCCTGCCCGGCTCCCATGCTAAGACCCGGCGGTGCCGCGCGCCACCCGCTGGTGGTGCCGCACCGCGCGACGCCACGCAAGGGGGAGTCGCCATGGCCAGGCGCGAGGGGCTGACGGCCGGCCAGCTGACCATGCTGGCCCTGGGCAGTGCCATCGGGGGAGCCTTCTTCCTGGGTTCCGCCGTGGCCATCCGCAGCGCCGGGCCGGCCGTCCTCCTGGGGTTTGCCGCAGGCGGCGCCCTCGTCTACGTGGTCCTGATGGCGCTGGCGGACCTCACCCTGGACGACCCGGCCCCCGGATCCTTTCGCGACTACGCCCAGCGCGCCTTCGGCCCCCTGGCCGGCTTCGTGGTGGGGTGGGTGTACTGGGCCGGGCTCACCCTGGCCATGTCCAGCGAGGCCACGGCGGCGGCCGTGTTCCTGCGGGCGTGGTGGCCCGGCCTGTCCGGTCCCGTGCTGGCGACCCTGATCGTGCTGGTGGTAACGGGGTTGAACCTGCTGGGCGCGCGCCAGCTGGCCCGGCTGGAAGGCGCGCTGGCCGGCGTCAAGGTGCTGGCGGTGGCGGGGTTCGTCCTGGTGGCCCTGAGCCTGATCGCGGGGCTCTGGCCCGGCAAGGCCCCGGTGGGGCTGGGCGCCCTGGCGCGCGAGCCCTGGCAGGCCGCAGGCTGGCGCGGGCTGCTGGGGGCCATGCTGGTGGTGATGTTCACCTACGCCGGGACGGAGATCATCGGGCTGGCGGCCCCCCTCGGCCCGGGATCCCCGGCGGACCGTGGTCCGGGCGGCGCGGTGGACGGCTGTGGTGCTGGCCGGGCTGTACGTGCTGGCCGTGGGGGTGCTCTTGGCCCTGATCCCCGCCCGCAGCGTGAGCGTTTCCGCCAGCCCCCTGGTGGCGGCCCTGGCCGCCCACGGGCTGGGGACCGCCGCCCGCGCGGTCAACGGGGTCCTGGTGACGGCCATCCTGTCGACCATGCTGGCGGTGATGTTCAGCCTGGGCCGGGTGGTGCGCTCCCTGGCCGAAGACGGCATGGGGCCGCCCTGGCTGGTGGACCGTAGCCCCGTCCCGCGCCGCGGGATCCTGTTCTCCGGTGCGGTGATGCTGGCCGGGGTGGCCCTGGGCTACCTGGTGCCGCGGCAGGTGTACCTCTTCCTGGTCAGCGCGGGCGGCTTCGCCCTGCTGCTGGTGTACGCCGGCATCGTGGCCGCCCACTGGCGGCTCCGGGCGGCACAGGCCCGGCTCCACGCCGCCGGCGGCCGGGCCGCCGGGTCCCGGCCCACCCTGGTGCCTGGATTCCCCTGGAGCAACGCCCTGGTCCTGGCCGTCGTGGCAGCGGTGCTGGCGGGCATGCCCCTGGTACCGGGCCAGGGCGCCGGGCTGGGGGCGGGTCTGGCCATGACCGCTCTGGTCTCAGGGATCTACGCCTGGCGGGCGCGGAGGCGCCTGCGGACGCCGGCAGTGGCCCCTACTCCCGGTCAGTCAGCCCCGGCCCGGGCCGAGCAGGCCCCCGCGGCCCCTGCCGCCCCCGCTCCCCACCGTGCTCCTTCCTCCCGGCGGCTCCCGCCGGATCCGGCGAGGACGCCCCTGCAGGCGCCGGACCGTCCCGAACCTGTCCCTGCACCCGCCCTGGGGTGGGAGGTGGCCCCCGAACTCACCCCGGGCGAACCCGCCACCGGCAGGACGCCGCCCCGGCCCCCGGTGCCCCCGGCGGCCGGCGGGCTGGGAGCAGCCCGCCAGGGGCAGCAGCCAGGCCGGTCCCGCAACCCTGGCCACCGCGGGCACAAAGACGAAGGGCCCGCCGGATGACACCTCCGGGCGAGCCCTGCGGGGGTGGGCCATGAGGGAGTCGAACCCCCAACACCCCGGTTAAAAGCCGGGTGCTCTGCCAGTTGAGCTAATGGCCCCTCTTGTGCTGGGGCGGCAGGATTCGAACCTGCGATCGAGGATCCAAAGTCCCCTGCCTTGCCGCTTGGCTACGCCCCACCGAGACCGGCATAAGGCCAATGGGCGGCTCGAAGCCTGTTCGGCTCGGAGCCGCCGCGCTGGGTGACTGAGGGGATTCGAACCCCCGACCTCCAGGGCCACAACCTGGCGCTCTAACCAGCTGAGCTACAGCCACCACGTTTCGTACCGCCGTTTCACCTTGCCCCGGTAGTCCCCGGCCACCCTTGGAACCGTTCCGGGGGCCTTCCGGGGGGACCGTCGCGGGGGCCTTCCCGGGGTCTTCCCGGGCTCTGCGGGCCCGTGCGGGGGCTTGCCCCGGCCGGCAGCGGACCGGTTGGCGCCCAGCCGGCGTCCGGACGGGCCCGGGGCTGCCCAGCGGCGCCGGAGCCTCGATCGCGCCCGCGCCACACGGCCCCTCGCCGCCCGATCGCGGCGCCGGGTCCCGGCATCCCACCGGCTTCCCTATGATAGCACACCGGGCGTGCCCCGTGGACCCACCGGGCGTTCCTGTTCGTCCCACTCCCGGCACCGCGCCGGCTGGCGCGCCCGGAGGGATTTGAACCCCCGACCCACCGCTTAGAAGGCGGTTGCTCTTCCGCTGAGCTACGGGCGCGGGTGGAAGCGCCGGCGAACGCCGCGCGCCCGCTGAGCGGGAGACGGGAATCGAACCCGCGTCACCGGCTTGGAAGGCCGGCGCTCTACCATTGAGCTACTCCCGCGTGTGAGATCCCGTCGCGTGACGGGCCGGCTCTTCATACGGAATACGGACCGCTCGGGCCCGCTTCCACGCCCGGGCGCGGGGGGCGCCGGGTTGTCGGGGCGGGCGGATTCGAACCGCCGACCTCTTGCTCCCAAAGCAAGCGTGCTGCCCCTGCACCACGCCCCGCCGGTCCACGCCGTCAATTAACTATACCTTCCGCCAGCCAGGCGCGCAACGCCGGCAGCAGCGCGCGCAGCGCCCGGGACCGGTGGCTGACGCGATTCTTCGCCTCCGCGCCCGCTTCGGCGAAGGTCATGCCCAGCTCGTCCGAGTAGAAGAGCGGGTCATAGCCGAAGCCGCCCTGGCCCCGGGGAGCTTCCAGGATCCGCCCGGGGGCCTCCCCTTCCGCCCATGTCCAGCGGCCGCCCGGCAGGGCCAGCACCACTACGCAGCGGAAGCGCGCCGTGCGCCGCGCAGGGGGCACGCCGGCCAGTTCCGCCAGCAGGCGGGCGTTGTTGGCCGCGTCGGTGGCGCCGGGCCCGGCGAACCGGGCCGAGTGGACCCCGGGACGCCCGCCCAGGGCATCGACGCATAGGCCGGAATCGTCGGCCAGGGCCGGCAGGCCCGCCTGCCGGGCCACGGCCTCCGCCTTCAACCGGGCGTTCTCCAGGAAGGTGGAACCCGTCTCTTCCGGCAGGCGCACGGGCCCCACCTGGTCCAGGGTGAGGACCTGGACGGGCAGTTTCGCCGCCTCCAGGAGCTCTTCCAGCTCCCGCACCTTGCCCGGGTTGTGGGTGGCCAGCACCAGCCGGGCCGGCGCCCGGCCGGATCCTTCCGCTGGCGGGTGCTTCCCGTGCCGCTGCATCTCCATCACACCTTTTCGGCTTGCTGGCTTTGGCTTGCTGGCGCCTTGCCGGGCCCCGGCCCGGCGGGGGCGGGGCCCGGTCCATGGGCGCCCTCCTGCGCCTTCTCCGCCGGGCGACCGGGGACCGCCGGCGGGCCCCGGCCCGCGCGCGGCCGGCAACTCAGGCCTGGCCCACGGGGACCAGGCCGGCCTTGAGCAGCTTCAGGGCGGCCGCCGGGTCGACCGCGGCCAGCAGGCCGGCATGGCTCAACAGGTACTCCCCGTCGACCCAGAGGCGGGCCTGCCGGGGCCGCAGCACCGGCCCTTCGTCCTGGGGGTCCAGGGCCGCCGCCAGGATCGCGGCCGGGTCGGGGGCGTGGCGGAAGATGCCCCCGGTGCCGATGACGTGGCGGATGCCCCGCAGGTCCTTGCCCCGCTGGATCCAGCGGCGGCCGTGGGGCGTGGCCAGGGCCTCACGGCGGCCGGCGTGGCGTTCCACCGCCAGCCGCACCGCCGCCCGGGCCAGTTCCTGGTCGGCCAGCCGCTCCTCGGTCTCCCGGGGGCCCGGCACGAAGGCCGGGTCGGCGGCGCGCCGCCGCACCCGATCCTGCCAGGGGCCCGGAGCGCCGTCCGGAACGATGAACCCGGCCGCCTCGGCGAGGGACGGCGCTCCATGGCGCAGGCCCAGGTCGCCCTCGACGGTGCGCTGGCTGCGGGGCGGCGGTAGCCCGCGGAGCACGGTCTTCCCGTCGGTGGGGAGCCCGTCGGCCACCGAATGGACGTCGGTGGTGGCCCCGCCGATGTCCACCACCAGCACATCCCCCAGGCCTTCTTCCGGACCGGCGCCGGCGGCCAGAAGCTCCGCCCCGCGCAGGGCGGCGGCCGGGGTCGGCATCAGGATGGAGCCCAGCCGGGACTCCACCTCCTTCCACCCCCGGGCCACCACGATGCGCTCCATGAAGACCCGCCGAATGGCCTCCCGCGCCGGTTCGACCTGCAGGGTGTCCAGGCGCGGCAGCACGTTCTCGACCACCCGCACCGCCTTCCCCGCCGCCTCCAGGATGGCGGCCGCATCGGGGCTGGCCTCCCGGTTCCCGGCCACCACCACGGTGGCGCCGGTGGGGCAGCGGGCCAGGGCGCGGGCGAAGTCCAGCAGGGCGGTGCGGTTTCCCCCGTCGGTGCCGCCCGCCAGCAGGATGATGTCGGGCTCCAGCTCCGCCAGCCGGTCAAGGTCCGCCGGGCGCAGCACGCCGCTGAAGGTGGCCAGCACCCGCGCCCCCGCTCCCAGGGCGGCGCGGCGGGCCGCCTCGGCGGTCAGGCCGGGCACCAGGCCGACGGCCACCATGCGCAGGCCGCCCCCGGCGCTGGAACACGCCAGCCGGTGACGAAAGGCGGGCAGGCGCCCGCCCAGGGCCTCCCGGAGGGCCTCCAGGGCCCTCTCCAGCCCCTGTTCCAGCCCGGTGGCGTAGGTGGTGGGGGCCTGGGCGCGGGCCAGAAGGCGCGGCGGGTCCAGGTCGACGGCCGAAACCTTGGTGAAGGTGCTGCCGAAATCGACCAGCAGGGCGACGTTCATCGGACCGCTCCTCAAAACATAGGCGTTTATTGCATCCACCTATGACGCCGGGCGAACGGCGCTCCCGACGATTCGCGCCGGGGGATCGCACCCCGGCCCCCAAGCCAGACCATCCCACCCGGGGCCGTGCGGCGCGGAAGCCGCCGGTGCCCGGGTGGATCGGGGTTCCCCCCGACCTGGGGCGTCCTCGGAGGACCGCTCGTAAAGCCGGTGCGCCCGCTTGCCGCGCACCGACGGGGCGATGCGCCGCCAATCGCTCCAGACGTGCCGCTCTCGATTCCTCACGGGTAGAGGGCGGGCGGTTCCGGAGCGCAAGCGCTCGCCCAAACCAAGGCCCCGGCGGGCAATCGCCACCGCCGCGGCGGCGTGGGGCGACAGTCCGTACCGGGCCATAAACTTGACCTTGCCAATCACGCTGGTGAAGGCCGGGTTGACCCGGATCACTTCCACGCCTTCCCGGGCGGCCCGGGAGAGCAGCAGGGTCATGAACGCGCCGTAGGCAAAGGCGGACAGCATCCGGGCGTACCGATCGCCCTCTTCTCGAAGACGAGCCTTCTTCTCCCGAAAATCCAGCCGCTCAACGACGATGGGCTTGCCGGCGCCCTTTGCCCATGCCACCAGGTCCGCCACCACCTCGCCCAGGATGGCCTTCACCTGCTCCTGCCGCTTGCCTTGGATCTGAAAGCGGATGTCGCGAGCCGCGATCGGGTTGCCGAAACGGTCCACCTCCGCCACGGCCAGCCGGTCGGGGTTCAGATCCGCGCCAAGGGCGCCAGCCCTCCGCGATGTGGTGATCGGAGCCGCGGGCCGTTCGGTGGTGGCGAAGACATACCACGCGCCGTTTTGCCGGACGAACCGATAGCTGATGGCTTGCCCGGACGCAAGGGCCGCCGGGATGACATCCTGTCCGTAGGGGAAGCGGATGCCGTGTAGCCAAACATGCCGCCCCAAGCGGCCGGCCAGGGCGTTGGGCACCCGAAGGCGCAAGCTGTCGCCAAAGAGCGAGCACGTTTGGTTGCCGCTCATCTCGTCTTTGGAGCCGATGCAGAAGAAGCCTTGGCTTCGGGCATCGCGCCATGCCTTGCGCCATTCGTCGTGGGAAGCCAAGCCGTTCTCTGCAAGGTGGAACTGCCGGTGAAACAAACGCCGTGAGCCAAAGCAAATCGGCGGCAATCCCGTCCGGGCTTTTGCCGTTTCAAGGCGGGCGCGAAGCATCGCCAGCCGTCGCTTCTTCTGGTGAAGCCGAAAGCGGATCCGGCGCCGTCGCTCCGCCCGATCTTCGGGCGAAAGGGCAGCCCAGCGCCCCTTCCCCGCTGCCAAAGCTTTCTCCTGCTTGTGGAGCTTGGCAATCGCTCGTTCCGTGGCTTGAATTTGGCCGCGCAGGTTGGCCTGATGGTGCCGAAGACTTTCCTCCGCCGCCTTCACCTTGGCCTGGAGTTCGGTGGCCAGCGCGTTGAAGTGGCGGGCTGTGATGCCGTAGCGGGCAATGTATTCCCGCTTGCATTCGACAAGGGAACGCTTCCGCACATAGACATCGACAAACAACCGGCGCAGCAGGCGACCGTACAGGGCGGCGATGGCGTCCAGCACGGGATAAACAGACGGGTCTTGAATCTTTGTCTGAAAGGTCGCCTGCATCGGCCCGATCATCCTCCTTTCCCCAGGGTACCAAACATCTGTTCCGTCCGCCAGCCGAAAGTGGGGGATGTCGGAGGTGGGGGCACAGTGCTGCGAAAGATTCGCCTACGGCTGATAAGAGGTGACGATGGAACGGTAAGCAGCTACGAGCCCTCCCCATCCCGGTCCCCCGGTCCGCGTCGTGCTTCCCCGGCGGGAATCGCGGGTTCTACCACGGCGCACCCCGGCTACTTCCCCTTGCGCATGCCGGTAAGGACGCCGCCGATGGCGCGCCGCGTATCCAGCACGGTCACGAAGGCTTGGGGCTCGCGCTCCCGCAGGGTGGCCAGCAGCTGGGGCAGCCGCTTGCGTTCCACGGTGATCAGCAGGACGGTGCGGTGACCTTCCCGGCCCTGGCCCTCCAGCTCCGTCACGCCGTAGCCCTGTTGCCGCAGGTCACCGGCCAGGATCCGGCCCCCCGACCCGTGGGGGATCACCTGCACCATCTCGACGCCCAGGGCCAGCCGCTCCTCCAGCACGCCGCCCAGGTAGCTGCCGCTGGCGAAACCCAGGGCGTAGAACAGCAGGGTGATGGGATCCTCGTGCAGCCGTTCCACCACGAAGCCCAGGGCCACGATGTAGATGCTGACCTCGAACAGGCCGACCAGGGATCCCAGCAGCCGCTGGCCCCGGAAGACCAGCATCAGGCGCAGCGTGCTCAGGCTGACGTCCGCGACCCGGGCCAGGAAAACCAGGACGTAGCTGAGACCGTCGCTCACCGCTGGGCGCCTCCCCGCGGCCGGCGGCCGGGAGCCGGTTCCACCGGCGCGCCCCGCGCCCCTGGCGTAGGGCCGGCGGGCGAGACGGGCCGGCCCCCTCCGGGCAAACCGGCGGGGCCATGCTCCGACGGGACGCGGCGGCCTTGCGGCCGGCCCTGGTGCAACCAGCGGGCCGCCAGGCCGATGGCGCTGGGGCCGAAGCGCCCGCGCACCCGGTCGACGGCCTCCGCCAGCCTTTGGGCCCGCTGGTCGCCGGGCCAGAGCTGCAGCTGCTGAGGGTCCTGGCGGTGGACCAGGCCGCCGGCGGCCACCCCTACCAGCCGCACCCAGCGCCCGGCGGGCACATGCCGCTCCAGCAATTCCCGGGCCACGGCCAGCAGCTCCCCGTCCCCGCAGACGGGCTGCTCCAGGCTGCGGCTGCGGGTGATGGTGGTGAAGTCGGCGTAGCGCACCTTGAGGGTCACCTGGGTCGCCCGATAGCCGTGGCGGCGCAGCCGGCTGCCCAGTTCCTCACAAAGTTCGGCCAGCACCGGCAGGACCTGCCCCGCCCGCCGGTCCCGGGCCAGGGTGCGCTCCTCGCTGAAGGACCGCACCGGCGCGCCGGCTCCCACCGGGCGCGGATCCCAGCCCCGCGCCCGCGCCTGCACTTCGGCCACCCGGCTCTTGAGGACGGGGTGCAACCGGGCCGGATGGGCCGTGGCGAGCTGGCCCAGGGTCTCGATGCCCAGGCGGCGCAGGCGGGCGGCCGTCACCGGACCCAGGCCGGGCAGAGCATCCACCGGCTGGGGCGCCAGCCACCGCTCCACCGCGTCCGGCGGGACCACCAAAAGCCCGTCGGGCTTGGCCATCTGGCATGCCATCTTGGCCACCAGCCGGTTGGGCCCCACGCCCACGGTCATGGCCAGCCCCACCTCCCGCCGCACGGCTTCCCGCAGCCGGCGCGCGGTCGCCGGGCCGTCGCCCCGCACCTCCAGGTACGCCTCGTCGATGGACACCGGCTCCAGCACCGGGCTCTCCCGGGCCAGGATCGCCATGACCCGGCGGGACACTTCCTCATACCGTTCCCGGCGCACGGGGAGGAACACCGCCTGGGGGCACAGGCGGCGCGCCTGGGCCAGGGGCATGGCGGAGCGCACCCCGAAGGCCCGGGCTTCGTAAGAGCAGGTGGCCACCACGCCCCGGGACGCGGGATCGCCGCCCACGATCACCGGGCGGCCCGCCAGCTCGGGCCGGTCCAGCTGCTCCACGGCCGCAAAGAAGGCATCCAGATCGCAATGGAGGACCCAGCGGTCCATCAGGTTCCTCCTCGGACGAACCGGCCTGCGCCCGGACGGCAGGGCGGGCGGCCACGCCACCGTGGCCGGCCCCAACCGGCCGGGCCACGCCACGGCAGGAGCCGCCGCGGTGGAGCCGCCGGGCCGCAGCCAGCCGGCGCCGCGCGCCGGCTTCCGCCCACAAGCACGCCGGCGCCCCGGGCGGCCGGGATCACCGGCCACCCGGGGCGCCCCGGTGGAGGTGCGGGGATTTGCACCCCGGTCCGCCGGCGGGCCAGCCGGAGCCTCTACGAGCGTAGCCCCTGGATGGGTCTCGCCCTCCCGTCCCCCAGGGGCAGGGTCCGGGACGGGCCAGCCCGCTTCGATCTCACCGCCCACCCCGCGGGCCGGGCAGGCGGCCAGCCTGCTGCATGGAACCGCGCCAGCCCCGCAGGCAGGGGCTCACGCGGCTTGGCCGCTAGTGATTAAGCAGCCAGAGCGAGCTCTTCGTTGGCACTTATTGGCCGTTCCGCTGTTTAACGAGGGGCGGAACCTCGGCTCGCTTCTCCAACCCACCCTACCGGCGTCGAATCTAAATCACCCCCGCAGGGATGCCGTCGCCCGCCACGCCGCGGCGGGCGACCCCGCCGCCGCGCCCGCCCTTCCCTGGGCCGGCTCGCCGGGCGGCGGGCACAGAAAGGCTGAGTACATTATAGCGCAATCGCGCCGCGGTGGGGGCGGGGGGGAGGCCGCGCCACCGCCGCGCAGCATGGTGGCGCAGCGGCCGTCCCCACGCAGCGGTCGCGCCGGCCCGGCTCCCGGCCCGCACCACCGGCGGCAGTGCCACCGCCGGTCCGCCCCCGTCCCGGCCCCCGCTCACCGGCGGGCGCGCAGGGCCTGGGCGATGCGCCGCTGGGCTTCCCGCTGGGCAATGGTGGCCCGCTTGTCGTAGCTCTTCTTGCCCCGGGCCAGGGCCAGTTCGACCTTCGCCCAGCCGCCCTTGAGGTACAGCTTGAGCGGCACCAGCGTGTAGCCCCGCTCCCGCACCCGCCCCGCCAGGTAGTCGATCTCCCGGCGGTGCAGCAGGAGCTTGCGCGGCCGGTCCGGCTCGTGGTTGAACCGGTTGCCGTGCTCGTAGGGCGCGATGTGGACGCCGTAAAGCCACACCTCGCCCCGTTCCACCCGGGCGTGGCTGTCCCGCAGGTTGACCCGGCCCGCGCGGATGGACTTGATCTCCGTACCGGTCAGCACCAGCCCCGCCTCGAAGGTCTCGTCGACAAAGTAGTCATGACGTGCCTTTCGATTTTCCGCCACCAGGCGCACTCCGTCGCCCCGTGCCGCCATGGGCTCTCCTCTCCCGGCCCTTGCCGCCGTTGCTCCGGGCGGCGGCCGGCGCCGCCGCCGCGGCGGTGCGGGCCGCCTTCTTCCCTCGCTCAGCCTGGGTGGTCGCGGCGCCGCCCCTGCGGCGCCCGCCGCGCCCCGTCCGGCCGGCATCGTCTTCCAGCTCGCCGGCCAGCTCCGCCAGCACCAGGTCGATGGTGCGGGTCTGGGGATGGACCGCGGCCACCACCACCTCCACCTCGTCGCCCAGGCGGAAGGTGCGGCGGGTCCGCTCGCCCACCAGACTGTAGAGCTTCTCCTCGTAGTGATAATAGTCGTCGGTCAGCGTGCTGACATGGACGAGCCCTTCCACCAGGTTCGGCAGGGTGACGAACAGGCCGAAGGAGGTCACCCCCGAGATGATACCCCGGTAGGTCTCGCCCACCTTGTCCGCCATGAACTGGACCTTCTTCAGGTCGACGCTCTCCCGCTCGGCCTCCTCGGCCACCCGCTCCTGCTGGGAGCAGTGGTCGGCGATCTCGGGCAGGAGGGCCTCCAGCTGGTCGACCCGGGCCGCCGGCAGCGTGCCCCGAGCCACCAGCTCCTTCACGATGCGGTGCACCACCAGGTCGGGATAACGCCGGATGGGCGAGGTGAAATGGCAGTAGAACCGCGCCGCGAGCCCGAAGTGGCCCAGGGCCTCGGTGGCATAGCGCGCCCGCTTCATGGTGCGCAGCACCACGGCATTGACCAGGTACTCCTCGGGGCGGCCCTCCACCTGCTTGAGCACCTGCTGGAAGAGCCGCGGGTGCAGCTTGCGCCGGGGCGGCAGGTGATAGCCCAGGATGGTGAGGAAGGCCGCCAGTTCCTCCACCTCGTCGGGGTCGGGCTCCTCGTGGACCCGGTAGAGGAAGGGCGCCTGCCGCCAGTGGCAGTGCTCCGCCACCGTCTCGTTGGCGGCGATCATGAACTCCTCGATGATCCGGGTGGCGACGGTGCGCTCCCGGCGCAGGAGCTCCCGGGGCATGCCCTGCTCGTCCAGGACCACCTTGACCTCGGCGATGTCGAAGTCGATGCTGCCTCGCCGCTCCCGGCGCGCCGCCAGCCGGGCCGAGAGCCGCGCCATGTCTTCCAGCATGGGCAGCACGTCGGCGTGCTTTTGCCGCAGCGCCCGCACCTCGGGGTCGGCGGGGTCCCCCTCCAGCATCCGCTGCACGCCCTCGTAGGTCAGCCGGTGGCGGGTGCGGATGACGCTGGGGAAGATCTCGTAACCGACCCGCCGCCCCCGGGCGTCGAAGTCCATCAGCACCGTGACGGTCAGCCGGTCGACCCGCGGGTTCAGGCTGCAGATGCCGTTGGATAGGCGGGGCGGCAGCATGGGCACCACCCGGTCCACCAGGTAGACGCTGGTGGCCCGGCGGCGCGCCTCCAGGTCCAGCGGGCTGCCCTCGGGGATGTAGTGGGACACGTCGGCGATGTGGACGCCCAGCCGCCAGGCCGCCTCGCCGCCCTCGGGCAGCCGCTCCAGAGAGACCGCGTCGTCCAGGTCCTTGGCGTCGGCGCCGTCGATGGTGACGATCAGCCAGTCGCGCAGGTCGCGCCGGCCCCGGCGGTCGCGGGCGGTGACCTTCTCGGGCACCTGCTCCGCCTGGGCCAGGGCCGCCGGCGGGAATTCCACCCGCAGGCCCGCCTTGGCGACGATGGCCGCCACGTCGACGCCCGGCGCATCGGCCGGGCCCAGCACCCGCACCACCCGGCCTTCGGGGCCGCGCCGCTTCTCCGGCCAGCGGGTGATCTCCACCACCACCATGTCGCCGGCCTGGGCGCCGCCCAGCCGGCCCTGGGGGATGAAGACGTCCCAGAACACCCGCTGGTCCACGGGGGTGACATAACCGTAGCCTGCCTCGCCCCCGTGCCACTCCAGGCGCCCCACCAGCTCGCGGTTGGCCCGCTCCAGGATGCGGATGACCTCGCCCTCGGCCTTCCGCCCGCCCCGGGCGCGGCCCACCAGCCGCACCACCACCCGGTCCCGGTGCATGGCCCCGTTGAGGTTTTCCGCCGGGATGAAGACGTCGTCCCCGTCGGGCTGGATGAGGAAGGCATAGCCTTTGGGGTGTCCCTGCAGCACGCCCACGGCCAGGTTCATCCGCTCGGGGACGCCGTAGCGGCGGGTGCGGGTGCGGACGACCCGGCCCTCGGCCTCCAGCCGCTCCAGGGCGGCGCGGAAGGCGGCATCCGCCGCGGCGTCTTCCACGCCCAGGGCCGCGGCCAGCTGGCTCGCCGTCAGGGGGCGGTAGGCCTTTTCCCGCATGAAGGCGACGATGCGCTCTTCCCAGCGGGCCACCGCCGCCGGGGCGGCCGCCGGGCCACCGGCGGCGGGGGTGGCCCCAGCGGCCGGGGTGGCACCGGTGGACGCTGCGCCCGCCGCCCCCGTCCCTTCCCCGGCGGCAGCCCGCTCGGGCTGCTCCAGGCCGGCGCCGGCTGCCGGGCCGGCCGGGGCCTGTTCGTCCCGGCCGGCAGCCTGGGCCGCGAGGCCGGTTGTGGTCTCGCCCTGCTTCCTTCTCCGCCTTGCCAAATGAAGGTCCCTCCCGGGCCCGGGAACGGCCCAGGACCCGCAGTCCGGCAGGCGCCGGTCCCCGGGGGACCGGGCCGGGGCCGGCTCGCCCGACCCTGGCACGCCCTGCCTGTCCCCATGATACACGGCCGGCGGCCGCCGGCCTACGCCCGCCGCGCCGCGGTCCCGGCGCCTAGCCGCCCAGCCGCAGGAAGAGGGGCGCGAAGACCAGGGCCACCACGGACATCAGCTTGATCAGGATGTTCAGGGACGGGCCCGCCGTGTCCTTGAAGGGGTCGCCCACGGTGTCGCCCACCACCGCCGCCCGGTGGGGGTCGGAGCCCTTGCCTCCCAGGGCGCCCCCCTCGATGAACTTCTTGGCGTTGTCCCAGGCGCCGCCGGCGTTGGCCATGAAGATGGCCACCAGCACGCCGGTCACCATGGCCCCCGCCAGCAGGCCGCCCACCGCCTCGGGCCCCAGGATCAGGCCTACGGCCAGGGGCGCGGCCACCGCCAGCAGGCCCGGCAGCACCATCTGGGCCAGGGCCGAACGGGTGCTGATGTCCACGCAGCGGGCATAATCGGGCCGCTCCTGCCCCGTTAGGATGCCCGGCTTCTGGCGGAACTGGCGCCGGACCTCCTCGATCATGGCAAAGGCCGCCCGGCCCACGGCCTCGACGGCCAGAGCGGAGAACAGCATGGGCAGCATGCCGCCCACCAGGGCGCCCGTGATCACCCTCGGGTCCAGCAGGTCGATGGCGCCCAGCCCCGTGGTGGTGGCGTAAGCAGAGAAGAGCCCCAGGGCCGTCAGGGCGGCGGAACCGATGGCGAAGCCCTTCCCCATGGCGGCGGTGGTGTTGCCCACGGCGTCCAGCCGGTCGGTGACGGCCCGCACCTCCGCCGGCAGACCGGCCATCTCGGCGATGCCGCCGGCGTTGTCGGCGATGGGACCGTAGGCGTCAACGGCGACGGTGATGCCCGTGGTCGCCAGCATGCCCACGGCGGCCACGGCGATGCCGTACAGGCCGGCGTAGTGGTGGGCCACCAGGGTGGCCACGCCCACCACCAGGACGGGCAGGGCGGTGCTCTTCATGCCTACTGCTAGACCAGCCAGGATGTTGGTGGCGGTGCCGGTGGCGGAAGAACGGGCCACCTGCTGCACCGGCGGCCGGTCGCCGGAGGTGTAGTACTCCGTCACCAGGCCGATGAGGACGCCGGCCAGCAGGCCGGCCACCATGGCCGCCGCCGCCCGGGGCAGCCCGAGCCAGCCCGCCGCCAGCCCCCCGCCTGCCGCCAGCAAGAAGGCCGCGGCCAGGGTACCCCGGCGCAGGGCGGCGGCTGGATCGCCACCCGCCCCGGCCCGGGTGATGGCGATGCCCAGCAGGGAGGCCACCACGCCGACGGCGGCCAGCACCAGGGGAAAGAGCACCTGGGCCGGTCCGGCTGCCGCCGCGCCCGCCAGCGGCCCCGCGCCGCCGTTTCCCGCCAGCCCCCCGCCGGCCCCGCCGGCTGCCGCCCCCCCGGCCGCCGCCACCACCACGGCCGCCACCACCGACCCCACGTAGGATTCGAAGAGGTCTGCCCCCATGCCGGCCACGTCGCCCACGTTGTCGCCCACGTTGTCGGCGATCACCGCGGGATTGCGCGGGTCGTCCTCCGGGATCCCGGCCTCCAGCTTGCCCACCAGGTCCGCGCCCATGTCGGCCGCCTTGGTGTAGATGCCCCCGCCGACCCGGGCGAAGAGGGCGACGGAACTGGCACCCATGGCAAAGCCGTTGAGGACCGCCAGGGTCGCCGGCCGGGCCGGGTCGACCCACGCCAGGTACAGGACGCCCAGGCCCAGCAGGCCCAGGCCCACCACCGCCAGCCCCATCACCGCCCCGCCGCTGAAGGCCACGGCCAGAGCCGCCGGCAACCCGCCCTGCTGGGCCATCCGGGCGGTGCGCACGTTGGCGGTGGTAGCGACCCGCATGCCGCCGAAGCCGGCCGCCAGGGATGCCGTGGCCCCGATCAAGTAGGCAGCGGCCGCCGCCGGGCCGAAGCCGGCGCCGGGCGCCCAGCGACCGGCCACCGCCAGCACGCCCGCCATCACCAGCACGAAGGCCACCAGCGCCCGGTATTCGCGGGCCAGGAAGGCCATTGCCCCCTCCTGGATGGCCCGGGCCACCTCGACCATCTTGCCCTCGCCGGCGTCGACCCGCGCCACCGAGCGGGCCAGGGACACGGCCACCACGAGCGCCAAGAGGCCGGCGGCCGGGACCAGCAGGGCCAGTTCCCGCTCCACCACGGCATGACCCCTCCCTCGGTCGCCCGCGGTCCGGGGACCTGCCCCCGCGGGCTCCTGGGAAGTCCTATGCCGGTGGGCGGCTTGTCATCCCGGCCGCCAGGACCGGAAGAAAGGGGGAAGAACGCGGGGCCCGCATCCTCGCAGGATGCGGGCCCCGCGGCCGCGGCCCGGTACCGGCCCCCGCGGCCCTCCCGGCAGTACGGCGGCCTTCCCGCCAGCCGCCAGGCCGGGCGCCGGCTGCAGCTCACTTCATGAAATAGCCCAGCACGAAGGACGTGACGAAGAACACCACGGCCAGGATCACCGTCATGCGGCCGAGGAAATCGTCCAGCCCCCGCCGCTTGCCGAAGAAGGCCTCGGCCCCGCCGGCGATGGCCCCCGAGAGGCCGGCGCTGCGCCCCGACTGCAAGATGACCACGGCAATCAGGCCGATCACCGCCAGGATGTGCAGGATCAGCATCACCGTCTCCAAGGCATCCACCCCAATCCCGCCGCCGGCCGCTGCCGCCCTGCGGCCGGCGGTGGCTGTGCGGTGCCATGCTACCACAGCCGGCGGGGACCGGCAACGATGGCGGCCAGAGCCCTAGCGGCGGCCGAAGGCGGCCCAGCCGGCGTACTGGGCGCTGTCCCCCAGCTGCTCCTCGATGCGCAGCAGCTGGTTGTACTTGGCGACCCGCTCCGAGCGGGAGGGAGCGCCGGTCTTGATCTGGCCCGCCCGGGTGGCGACGGCCAGATCGGCAATGGTCACGTCCTCCGTCTCGCCCGACCGGTGGGAGATGATGTTGCGGTACCCTGCCCGAGCCGCCGTGTCCATGGTGAGCAGGGTCTCCGTCAGGGTGCCGATCTGGTTCACCTTGACCAGCACCGCATTGGCCGCCCCCGCCGCGATGCCCCGCTGGACCCGCTCCACGTTGGTGACGAACAGGTCGTCGCCCACCAGCTGCAGGCGGCCGCCCAGCTGGGCCGTGAGCCGGCGCCAGCCTTCCCAGTCTTCCTCGGCCAGGCCGTCCTCCAGGGAGACCAGGGGGTAGCGCTCCAGCCAGCGGGCGTACATGGCGATCAGCTCGTCGGCCTCCAGCCGCTGGCCCTGTCCCTCCAGCACGTAGACGCCTTCCTCCGGCCGGTACCACTCGCTGGCCGCAGCGTCGATGGCCAGGGCCACGTCCTCCCCGGGCCGGTAACCCGCCCGCTGGATCGCCTCCATGAGCACGTCCAGGGCCGCCTCGTTGGACTGAAGGTTGGGAGCGAAGCCGCCCTCGTCCCCCACGCCGGTGGACAGCCCCCGCTCGCCCAGCACCCGGCGCAGGGCGTGGAAGATCTCCGCGCCCATGCGCAGGGCGTCGGCGAAGGTGGGCGCGCCCGCCGGCACCACCATGAACTCCTGCACGTCCACGTTGTTGTCGGCATGGCGCCCGCCGTTGAGGATGTTCATCAGGGGAACCGGCAGCAGCCGGGCGTTGACCCCGCCCAGGTACCGGTACAGAGGCAGGCCCACGGACGAGGCCGCGGCCCGGGCCACCGCCAGGGACACCCCCAGGATGGCGTTGGCGCCCAGCCGCCCCTTGTTGGGGGTGCCGTCCAGCTCGACCAGGGTGCGGTCGATGGCGGCCTGGTCCAGGGCGTCCATCCCCACTACCTCGGGGGCGATGACCTCCACCACGTTCTCCACCGCCTTGAGGACGCCCTTGCCCCCGTACGCCTCGCCGCCGTCCCGCAACTCCACCGCCTCGAAGGTACCCGTCGACGCCCCCGACGGCACGGCGGCCCGGCCGAAGGCGCCGTCTTCCAGCCAGACGTCCACCTCCACCGTGGGGTTGCCCCGGGAGTCCAGGATCTGGCGGGCTTCGACCCCCGCGATCAGCGTGCTCACCGGGCTCGGTTCCTCCCTTCCGAATCGCTCTGCCGCTTTCCTGGAGCCGGTTCTACCGCTTCCTGGCTGTGGAGGCGTCCCCGGGCGCCCGGGCCGCCGCCCGGGACCGGTGCCCTGGCCCGCCGCGCCGGGCCGGCCCATGGCCATCCCGCCCCCGCCGGCACCGCCCGCCTCCGACCAGGGCGGAGCCGCTAGCCCCCGGCGATCAGGGACCGGCCGGTCATGGCCCCCGGCGGCTCCAGCCCCAGAAGCTCCAGCAGCGTCGGCGCGGCGTCGGCCAGGATCCCGTCCCGCAGCCGCACGTGGCGGCGCCGCCGGTCGACCAGAACGCAGGGCACGGGGCTGGTGGTGTGGGCGGTGTGCGGCTCGCCCGTGGCCGGGTCGACCATGATCTCGGCGTTGCCGTGGTCCGCCAGCACCAGGGCGGCCCCGTCCTGGCGGCGGATGGCCTCCAGCACCCGGCCGAGGCAGCGGTCCACGGTGGCGCACGCCTGGATGGCCGCTTCCAGCACGCCCGTGTGCCCCACCATGTCGGGATTGGCGAAGTTGAGGACCACGGCGTCGAAGCGGCCGCTGTCGATGGCGGCCACCACCCGCTCCGTCACCTCGGGGGCGCTCATCTCCGGCTTGAGGTCGTAGGTGGCCACCTTGGGGGAGGGGACCAGCACCCGCTCCTCCCCGGGGAACGGCGTCTCCTCCCGGCCGTTGAAGAAGTAGGTCACGTGGGCGTACTTCTCCGTCTCGGCGATGCGCAGCTGGGTAAGCCCGGCCCGGGACACCACCTCGCCGAAGGTCTCCTTCAGGTACACCGGCGGGAACGCGGTGGGCAGGGGGAATTCCTCGTCGTACTCGATCATCTGGGTCAGCGGCAGCGGGCCCACCCCCTGGGGCCGGGCAAAGGCGTTGAAGGCCGGGTCGGCCAGGGCACGGGCCAGCTGCCGCGCCCGGTCGGCCCGGAAGTTGAAGAAGACCGTCTCGTCCCGGGCGGTGATCCGGGGCAGGGGCTGCCCGTCCTCGCCGGTGATCACCACAGGCTCGATGAACTCGTCGGTCTGCCCGGCAGCGTAAGCCTGTTCCACCGCCGCCTCGGGCGAGGGGGCGCGGCGGCCCTCCCCCAGCACCAGCGCCCGGTAGGCGCGCTCGGTGCGGTCCCAGCGCTTGTCCCGGTCCATGGCGAAATAGCGGCCCACCACGGTGGCGATGCGGCCCCCGGCCGCCGCCACCCGCCGCAGGTACTCGGGCGCGCTGGTGGGCGGCGTGTCCCGGCCGTCGGTGAAGGCGTGGACCACCGTCTCGACCCCCTCCCGCCGGCCCAGTTCCAGCAGGGCCAGCAGGTGCTCCAGGTCGGAGTGGACCCCGCCGTCGGACACCAGCCCGATCAGGTGAAGCCGGCCGCCCCGCTGCCGGGCCCGCCGCGCCGCGCCCACCAGGGCCTCGTTGGCGAAGAAGGACCCGTCGGCGATGGCGCGGCTGATGCGGACGATGTCCTGGTAGACGATGCGCCCGGCCCCCAGGTTGAGGTGGCCCACGTTGGAGTTGCCCATGAGGCCGCGGGGCAGGCCCACCGCCTCGCCGCTGGCCTCCAGCTGGCTGTGGGGCCAGTGGGCCCAGAGCTCGTCCATCACCGGGGTCTCGGCCAGGGCGACGGCGTTGTTCTCCCGCTCGGCCCGCAGCCCCCAGCCGTCGAGGATGATCAGGGCCACGGGGCGGGGCCGGTGGATCCCGGCGATGGTCATGGCCGTCCTCCCTCCGGGACGCCGCCGGCCCGGGCCGCCGCGCCTTCCCGGACCAGCCGGGCGAAGGCCGCCCCGTCCAGGGAGGCCCCGCCGACCAGGGCGCCGTCCACATCGGGCTGCGCCATGAAGCCGGCGATGTTGTCGGGCTTGACGCTGCCGCCGTACAGCACCCGCACCGCAGCGGCCGCCGCGGGACCGTGCAGCCGCGCCACCAGTTGCCGGATGGCCGCCGCCACCGCCTGGGCGTCGCCGGGGGTGGCCGGGGTGCCGCTGCCGATGGCCCACACCGGCTCGTAGGCGATGACCACCTGGGCGGCCTGGCCGGGCTCGAGGCCCGCCAGGGCGAAGGCCACCTGCCCCAGCACCACCGCCGCCGTCCGGCCTTCCCGGCGCTGGGCGGCATCCTCGCCGACGCACAGGATCGGGGTGAGCCCGCCCGCCAGGGCCGCTTCCAGCTTGCGCTGGATCAGGGCGTCGGTCTCGCCCAGCAGCTGGCGCCGCTCCGAGTGGCCGACGATGACGTAGCGGCAGCCCAGCTCCCGCAGCATGGGGGCCGAGATGGCCCCGGTGAAGGCACCGAACTCCCCCCAGACCAGGTCCTGGGCCCCCAGGGCGATGGGACTGCCGGCCAGCGCCTGACCCGCCGCCGCCAGCGAGGTGAAGGGCGGGCAGAGCACCACCTCGGCGGACAGGGCTTGTCCTTCCAGGCCCTGGCGGACCGCCGCAGCCAGCTCCGCGGCCTCCCCAGGCAGGGTGTGCATCTTCCAGTTTCCGGCCAGAAGGGGCCTGCGCCCCGCCGGCCCGCCGGAGGCCGCCGGGTTCATCCCGCCATCCCCCCGCCCGGCCCGGCCGGGCCGCCGGGGTCGCTGACGCCACCGGCCCCACCCGCACCGCCCGGGCCGCTCCCGTTCCCGCGAGGCGTCGGCGCCTCGGGCAGGACCGCCACCCCGGGCAGCTCCTTGCCTTCCAGCAGTTCCAGCGACGCCCCGCCCCCGGTGGAAATGTGGTCGATCCGGCCGGCCACGCCGGTGCGCTGGACGGCCGCCACGCTGTCGCCGCCTCCCACCACCGTCACCGCCTCCAGCCCCGCCAGGAACTCCGCCAGGGCAAAGGTGCCGCGGTGGAAGGGTTCCACCTCGAACACCCCCAGGGGACCGTTCCAGAACACGGTGCCCGCCCCCCGCAGCCGCTCCTGCCAGGCCGCCAGGGTGGCCGGTCCCACGTCCACGGCCATGGCCCCGGTGGGGATCCGGTCCACGGGCACCACCCGGCTGGGCGCCCCCGGCTCGAGCTTCTCGGTCACCACCACGTCGGCGGGCAGCAGCAGGCGATCGCCCGCGGTCTCCAGCCACCGCCTGGCCGGTTCGACCTGCTCGGGTTCGTAGAGGGAGCGGCCCACGTCGAAGCCCCGGGCCGCGAGCAGCGTGTTGGCCATGGCGCCGCCGATGGCTAGGCCGTCGCACACCTCCAGGAGCCGCTGGATGACCCCGATCTTGTCCGACACCTTGGCGCCGCCCAGCACGGCCCAGAAGGGCCGCCGGGGGCGTTCCAGCAGACCGCCCAGCACCTCGAGCTCCCTCTCCAGGAGGAACCCGGCCGCCGCGGGCAGGCGCTCTGCCACGCCGACCACCGAGGCATGGGCCCGGTGGGCGGCGCCAAAGGCATCGTTCACATACACATGGGCCAGGCGGGCCAGGGCAGCGGCAAACTCCGGGTCGTTGGCTGTCTCCCCCGGATGGAAGCGCAGGTTCTCCAGCAAAACCACCTCACCGGGCTGGAGACCGGCCACTTCCCGCTCCACCTGGGGCCCCACCACCTCCGGCAGGGCCCGCACCGGCCGGCCCAGGAGCTCCTCCAGGCGCCGGGCCACGGGGGCCAGCCTGAGCTCCTCCACCACCTTGCCCTTGGGCCGGCCCAGGTGGGAGCAGAGGATGACCGCCGCGCCCTGCTCCAGCAGGTAGCGGATGGTGGGAAGGGCGGCGCGGATGCGGGTGTCGTCGGTGATACGGCCGCCTTCCAGGGGAACGTTGAAGTCGGCGCGGACCAGCACCCGCCGGCCGCGCACGTCCAGATCGCGCACCGAGCGCTTGCGCAAGGCCGGGCCTCCTTTCCAGGCCCGGGGCGCCCGGCCGCTCCCGGCCGGGCGCCCCGGCTTCCTGCGAGCTACCCCATGCGCCGCTCTTCACAGGCCCTTCTCGCCGATGAAGGCCACCAGGTCGACCAGGCGGGCGGCATAGCCCCACTCGTTGTCGTACCAGGCCACCACCTTGACCATGTTGCCCTCCATCACCATGGTGGAGAGGGCATCGACCACCGACGAGTAGGTGGAGCCGCGGAAGTCGCTGGAGACCAGGGGCTCCTCGGTGTAGCCCAGGATGCCCTTGAGCTCCCCGGCTGCCGCCTCGGCGAAGGCCTGGTTGACCTGCTCCACCGTCACCGGCTGCTTGAGCTCGGCCACCAGGTCGACGATGGACACCGTGGACACCGGCACCCGCAGGGCGAAGCCGTTGAGCCGGCCCTGCAGGTGGGGCAGCACCAGGCCCACGGCCTTGGCCGCGCCGGTGGTGGTGGGGATGATGTTCATCGTCCCGGCCCGCGCCCGCCGGAGGTCCTTGTGGGGCAGGTCCAGGATCCGCTGGTCGTTGGTGTAGGCGTGGACGGTGGTCATCAGCCCGCGGACGATGCCGAAGCGGTCGTCCAGGACCTTGGCCACGGGGGCCAGGCAGTTGGTGGTGCAGGAGGCGTTGGAGATCACCCGGTGCCGGGCGGGATCATACCGGTCGTGGTTGACGCCCAGGACGATGGTGATGTCCTCGTTCTTGGCCGGGGCGGAGATGATCACCTTCTTCGCCCCGCCGCCCTCGATGTGGGCCACCGCCTTGGTGGCGTCGGTGAACACGCCGGTGGACTCGATGACCACCTCGGCTCCTGCCTGGTCCCAGGCCAGCTGAGCCGGGTCCTTGATGGCGGTGAAGCGGATGCGCTTGCCGTCGACGATCAGGGCGTCGTCCTCGGCCCGGACGTCGGCGTCGAAGATGCCGTAGTTGGAGTCGTACTTGAGCAGGTGGGCGAAGGTGGCCGCCGGCGCCAGGTCGTTGACGGCCACGATCTCGATGTCGTCCCGGCGCCAGGCTTGCCGGAAGAACCGGCGGCCGATGCTGCCGAACCCGTTGATGCCAACCCGAACGGCCATGACATCCCGCTCCTTTCCAGCCCGTGCCTACGGGTCCATCATAGCAGTTTCCCCTGATGATTCCTTGAGTTGCGCCGCCGTGGCCGGGGGAGGTGCCGCCGTCGCCGCGCCCTGCTTTCGGGCATCCTGCCCCTCCGCGCCCTGCCCGCCCGCGCCGGCTGGGCCGGCCGCCCCCACGCCCTCCGGCCCGGACGGGACGGCCTCGCCGCAATCAACGCCCTGGGCCGAACCGCCCCGGGCCGGACCTGCCGCCGGGCCGGCGCCGCCCCCGGCCAGCCGGCGGGCCACCACGTCCAGGGTGACCACATTCAGGGCCGTCATGTGCTCCACCGCCTGCAGCGCCTGGCGCTGGGCCGAGGCCAGCACGGCCCGCAGGGGGCGCCCCGGTTCCACGGCCACCTCCAGGGTGATGGCCACCCCCTCCTCCCGGTCCGTGACGCCGGCCCGCAACACCTCGGACACCCCCGTCACCCGGGCGGCCGCGTAGGCGGCGATGCTGCCCACCACCTGGCGGGTGATGAAGAAGCGGCCCAGGGAGCTGTAGGTGGGGCGCACCATGGTCTTCTCGATCACCTGGCCCGGGCCCGCCGGCCGGTTCTTCCCGCGGTAGAACAGGCGCAGCGGGTCCAGCAGGTAACCGGAGAAGCTGCGCTTCACCTCGAAGGTGGGCGCCGGGATCACGTGCCGGCCCTGGGTCCGGCGGATGAGCTGGGCCCGCCGGATCTCCGCCGGCGTGGCCACCTCTTCGATGCCGATGTAGCGGGCTGGAGCCGGCAGCCCCAGGGCGGCGGCGATGCGGTCCACCATGTCCCGGGAGGTGCCCAGGATCAGCACCCGGCGGGGCCGGAGGGCCTCCAGGGCCCGCCGCACCTCGTCCCGGTGGGCCGGGTCGACGAACAGGGCGCGGCGGATGGCGCCGATCTTGGTCGCCTCCCGCTTGGCCGACACGCCGGCCACGATGCGGCTCTCCCGGATGAGCAGCCCGTCGTCGATCAGGGCGTCGGCCTCCACCTCCCGCGCCACGGCAGCGGCGCGGTGGCTCTTGCCGGTTCCGCTCGGCCCCACCAGGGCGACGACTTCCATGACGGCCTCCCTCGCGCTCGCGGCCGGGACCGGCGTCCTCGCCGCCGGCCCGGGCCTGTCACTGCCGGGCGCGGCGCAGGGCACGGGCATGGGCCTCCACGGTGAACTCGATGTCCTGGTCCGTGTGGGCCAGGGAGACGAAGGCCGCCTCGAAGGCCGAAGGCGGCAGGTACACGCCCTCCCGCAGCATGCCGTGGAAGTAGCGGGCGTAGAAGGCCGTGTCGGAACGGCGCACCTCCTCCAGGTTCCGCAGCGGCCCCGGGTGGAAGAACCCGGTCCACATGGACCCCACCCGCTGCACGCAGTAGGGCACGTCCTGGGCCCGGGCCTCGGCCAGCAGGCCTTCCGCCAGCCGCGCCGCCTGGCGTTCCAGGCGCTCGTAGGTGCCGGGCTGGCTGACCACCTCCAAGGTGGCCAGCCCCGCCGCCATGGCCAGGGGATTGCCCGAGAGGGTCCCCGCCTGGTAGACGGGCCCCGCCGGAGCCACCCGCTCCATGATGTCGGCCCGGCCGCCGTAGGCGCCCACCGGCAGGCCGCCCCCGATGATCTTGCCCAGGCAGGTCAGGTCGGGCACGATGCCGAGCAGCCCCTGGGCACCGCCCAGGCCCACCCGGAACCCCGTGATCACCTCGTCGAAGATCAGCAGCGCCCCAGCCTCCCGGGTCAGGCGGCGCAGGGCGGGCAGGAACCCCGGATCGGGCGGCACCACCCCCATGTTGCCGGCGATGGGCTCGACGATCACTGCGGCGATCTCCTCGCCGTGCCGGGCGAACAGTTCCTCGACGGCTGCCACGTCGTTGTACGGCAGCACCCACGTATCCGCGGCCGCTCCCGCCGTGACCCCCGGCGACCCCGGCAGGCCCAGGGTCAGCACGCCCGAACCCGCCTCCACCAGCAGGCTGTCGGCATGGCCGTGGTAGCAGCCGGCGAACTTGACGATCTTGTCCCGCCCGGTGAAGGCCCGGGCCAGGCGCAGGGCGCTCATGGCGGCCTCGGTGCCCGAATTGACGAACCGGACCCGTTCCATGGAGGGCATGGCGGCGGTGATGGCCTCGGCCAGGGCCAGTTCCACCTCGGTGGGGGCACCGTAGGCGGTGCCTTGCTCCGCCTGGCGCTGGACGGCCTGGACCACGGCCGGGTGGGCATGGCCCAGGATCAGAGGCCCCCAGGCCATGACGTAGTCCACGTAGCGGATGCCGTCCACGTCGGTCACGTAGGGCCCCTTGGCCCGGTCGATGAAGCGCGGCGTGCCGCCGACGGCGGCAAAGGCCCGGACGGGGCTGCTCACCCCGCCCGGGAGCAACTGTCGCGCCCGCTCCCAGAGCTCCCGGGAGCGGGCGGCGCGGCGCTCTTCCCCGCTGTCCATGGGCGTCCCCTTTCTGCTCCTGGGGCCTGGCCGGGCCGGCCTGCCAGGCCTCATGGGCGGCCTCGTTTCGCTGGGCCGCAGCCCCGGCCGGCGGCCTAGCCGCGACCGGGGCTGCGGCGGCTGCCCGGGCCCGGAGTCGCCGGGCCGCCGCCAGCGGCATGGCGCCGGCGGGTGGCGGGCCGGCCCATGCGGCCGGACCTCGGGTGATTTCAGGTTGAATGGTACAATGAACCGGCAAGGAAGACGAGGAGGGCGCGCCGTGGAAGTCAACTGGGACCCCGTATTGATTCAGATCGGCCCCCTGGCCATCCGCTGGTACGGGTTCTTCATGGCGGTGTCCATGGCCGCGGGCCTGTACGTGCTGGTGCGGGACGGTATCCGGCGGGGCTACGACGAGGAGTTCCTCTACAACGCCAGCGCGCTGATCATCGTCGGCGGGATCGTGGGCGCCCGCCTGGTCTACGTGCTGACCAATCCGGGCGATTACTTCGCTCCCGGCCGTTACGGCGAGATCATCCGCGTCGACCACGGCGGGCTCTCCCTGCACGGCGCCCTGCTGGGCGGCGGCCTGGCCGGCTGGTGGTACATCCGCCGCCGCCTGCCGGGGCCGGCCTGGCCCCACTTCCAGCGCCTGCTGGACCTGGCGGTGCCGGGCGTGGCCATCGGCTACATGCTGGTACGCATCGGCAACCTGTTCAACGGCGAGGTGCTGGGCAACTTCACCACCGCCCTGCCCTTTCCCCGCCACCCCGTCCAGCTCTATGCCTCGGCGGCGGGGCTCGGGCTCCTGCTCCTGCATCAACGGCTGGCGCGCCGCCGGCCTCCCGCCGGTTATCTCTTCTGGAGCTTTCTCTACTATTACCAGTGGTGGCGGGTGGCGGTCGAAGAAACGGTGCGGGACGCCCCCATCGCCTGGCCCGTCTACGCCAACCCGGCCTACGGCATCGAGATCCTGACCGTCACCCAGGTGACCACCTGGCCGCTGCTGGTCCTGGCCTGGTGGCTGCGGAAGCGGTCCCTGGAACAGGACATCGATCCGGTCTGGGAGCCCGGGGACCCCGCCAGGGAGCCCGGGGACGGGGTGGGGCTCGATGGCGCCACGCGCGCCGATGGGGCCCCGCGCGCCACGGAAGACGGCAGTGAAGGGGAGCAGTAGATCCCCGCAGCCTGGGGCCACGCCCTCGGCGGGCCCCCGGCACCGCGCTTGCCGGGCCTGCCCGGCCGACGGCGGCTCCGGCGCGCCCCCGGTGCGGGGTCAACCGGGCCGGAATCCCGGGGCTCCGCCCGCCCGCCGGCCCCGAAGGCCGCCGTCCCTCCCGGCTTCAGCCCGAGGGGCCGGGTTCTTCCCCCGGTGCCCCGTCCGGAGACGATCCGCCCGGCATCCCGCCCGGTGCCGGGCCGCCCGGTGCCGGGGGTGGGGCCGCCGGTGATGAGCGCTTGCCCGTTCCCGGCGCAGCGTCCGCCGGGTCCGCTTCCGCCGCCGTGTCCGCTTCCGGGGCTGCATGTGCCTCCGGGCCGGAAGGGGCGAGCGAACGGGAGTCGCCGCCCAGGCGGGGGCCGCCCCGCGGGCGCGGGTACAGGGTGCCCCCCCGGCGGCGGCCGCCGGTAGCCCCGCGCCCCCGCCCGGTAAGCCCCACCCGGTCGAGAAACTCCGCCACCGCCTCCACCTGCTGGTCGTCCAGGGCGGCGAGCCGCTGGCACGCCTCCGCCAGGGCCGGCCGGTCCAGCAACTGGAGCGCCAGTCCCGCCAGCGGCTGAGGCAGCAGGGTCTCCAGCGCCAGCCGGTCCGTCAGGAAGACCGAAACGGGCACTTCGTAGAGGGCCGCCAGCTCCCGCAGCACGTCCAGGCTGGGTTGCCGTTCGTTGCGCTCGTATTTGCTGATGGTCGAGAAATGCATCCCCGTCCGCCGCTCCACCTCGTAGATGCTGAGGTTGCGGCTTTCGCGGATGCGGCGCAAGCGGCCTCCCAGGTCGTCCACGCTGGTCACTCCAGGCGGTGGTGAATGGTCCACCCCGCGGGCCCATGCCCGGCACTCCCTGCCATGCATTCCGGCTGGGCGGGAGGCTTCCTATAGCCACAGCGGACATACACCGGCGTGATGTAGCCATTGTGTCGACACCGGGTGCGGGAGGCCCCGGACGAACCGGCCGCCAGGCCGCCGGTTCGTCCGGCGGGTGGCACCCGGTTGGACCGGTCGCGCGGGCGGGGCAGGGGGAACGGCAGGGATGTGGGCGGCGGCTGTCTAAGGGTTGGCGCGGCCGGCACCGGACTGGTGAGGACTTCCACAGCCCTCGCCGCCCCCTGGGGTGTATCGGGTGCGCCGCGCCATTGGCAAGGTATCGGCGGAAGGAGGATGCGTAGATGCCCGTGCCGGAGTTCCGCAACGAGCCGCTCACGGACTTTACCCAGCCGGCCGCGCACCAGGCCATGACCGAGGCCCTGGCCCGGGTGCGGGCGGAGTTCGGCCGCCACTATCCCCTCTGGATCGGCGGCCGGGCGGTCGACACGCCGGAGCGCATCGTCTCGTACAACCCGGGCCGCAAGTCGGAAGTGGTGGGGACGGTGGCCCGGGCCGGCCGCGAGCACGCCGAGCAGGCCCTGGCCGCCGCCTGGGAAGCCTTCGGACCCTGGAGCCGCCTCTCGGCCGCCGCCCGGGCGGCCGTGCTGTTCCGGGCCGCCGCCATCATGCGCCGGCGCAAGCTCGAGCTGGCGGCGTGGGAGGTCTACGAGGCCGGCAAGACCTGGCCGGAGGCCGACGCCGACGTGGCCGAGGCCATCGACTTCCTCGAGTACTACGGGCGGCAGGCCTTGCGGCTGGAGGAACCGCAGCCCCTGACGCCCCTGGCCGGGGAGTTCAACGAGGCCTTCTACATCCCCCTGGGAGCCGGCCTGGTGGTGCCGCCGTGGAACTTCCCCCTGGCCATCCTGACCGGCACCACCGCGGGCCCGGTGGTGGCGGGCAACACGGTCGTCCTCAAGCCGGCCAGCAACACCCCCATCATCGCAGCCAAGTTCATGGAGATCATGATCGAGGCCGGCATCCCGGCCGGGGTGATCAACTTCCTGCCCGGCCCCGGCCCGGAGGTGGGCGACTACCTGGTGGCCCACCCGCGCACCCGGTTCATCAACTTCACGGGCTCCATGGAGGTCGGCCTGCGCATCTACGAGCAGGCGGCGCGCCGCCAGCCCGGCCAGATCTGGCTCAAGCGGGTGGTGGCGGAGATGGGCGGCAAGGACGCCATCATCGTGGACGAGAGCGCCGACCTGGAGGACGCCGCCAGCGGCATCGTCACGTCGGCCTTCGGCTTCCAGGGCCAGAAGTGCTCGGCCTGCTCGCGGGCCATCGTGGTCGACAGCGTCTACGATGAGGTCCTGCGCCGGGTGGTGGAGAAGACCCAGCAGCTGCGGGTCGGCCAGGCGGACGACCCGGCCACCCAGGTGGGTCCCGTCATCGACCAGGCGGCCTTCCAGAAGATCATGCGCTACATCGAGATCGGCCGCGGCGAGGGCCGGCTGGTGGCCGGCGGCCAGGGCGACGACCGGGAGGGCTACTTCATCCAGCCCACCGTCTTCGCCGACGTGGACGGCCGCGCCACCATCGCCCAGGAGGAGATCTTCGGGCCCGTGGTGGCCTTCATCCGCGCCCGCGACTTCGACCACGCCCTGGCCCTGGCCAACGACACCATGTACGGGCTGACGGGCTCCGTCTACGCCCGCGACCGGTACAAGCTGGAGCGCGCCAAGCGGGAGTTCCACGTGGGCAACCTGTACTTCAACCGCAAGTGCACCGGCGCCCTGGTGGGCGTGCACCCCTTCGGCGGCTGGAACATGTCCGGCACCGACGCCAAGGCCGGCGGGCCGGATTATCTGCTCTGGTTCATGCAGCCCAAGGCGGTCTCGGAAAGGCTGTAGGGCGCCGGCACCGGAACAGCGGGAAGGCCTGAAGCCCGGGGGGCGGGCACCCAGGGCAGGGATCAGGGGCGTGCCCGCCGGCCCCACCGGCTCCCCCGGGTCCTGCCCGGCGGGCTCCTGCCCGGCGGCCCCGCTCGGGGCGGGTGAACCGGCGGACCCGCAGCCCGCGCGGCCGGGTGGACCTGCGAGCACCGGAGGCCCGGTCGGCTACAAGCCGGGTCAAGGGACCGGCGGGGCAGGAGGATACGGGCATGGCATCGGGCGGTACCGCCGGGGCAGCCCTGGCTGCGGCGGTGCCGCCCGGCCCGCGACGGTGCCGCCCGGCCCGTGCCGGCCTGCAGCCGCCGGGCGGGCGTTTGCCCGCCCGGCGGTCGCCTGGCCCCGGCGGAGTCTTTGACGCTGGCAGCCGGTTCCGCCTATAATAGCGATAACGGTTGTATTTTTAGAACCGGTATCGAGTAGTTGGCCGAGCCGGGGGTGGCGGCGCCCCCGCCCGTTCCGTGGGGTGAGCCCGGTGACCATCCGCAGGATCCTGGAGACCCTGGCCCAGCACGAGTACCGCCTGACCTGGCAGCGGTGGGCGGTGGCGGCAGCGGTGGTCCTCAATCAGGACCGCCTGCTGACGGCGGAAGAGCTCTACTCCCAGCTCAAAAAGGATTGGCCGGACATCGGCCTGGCCACGGTCTACCGCACCCTGGACCTGCTGGTCGAGCTGGGGCTGGTGGACCGGGTGCAGGTGGGTGAAGGGCCGACGAAATACGGGCTCCGCAACGCCAACCTGGAGATCCGTCAGCAGCTGGTGTGCGAGTGCTGCGGAGAGGTCGCCCCCGTCGACGACCGCCAGCTGGAGCCGCTGTTCAAGCACCTGGCCCACACCAGCGGCTATCAGATCTCCGAGATCGAAATCAAGGTGACCGGCATCTGCCCGCGCTGCCGCAGCGCCGCACGCTCGGGCACGGCTTCCGGGGCCGCCGCTTCCCGGTCTCCCGGAGGCGGCAACACGGGAGCCTCCGCGGAGAGCGGGGACCAGGCCACCGCCGCCCTGCCGCGACCCACAGGAAGCCCGGCACCCGTTCTTCCCGACGAACCCGGCGCGGGGCGCGCCCAGGCGGGGGCCGGCGCCTAGCGCGCCCGCACCTGCGGGATGGCCGGTGGCACGACCTGCCGGCGCTGCCACAGGCGGCGTGGCCGCTCGGTGGCCACATGCCCCTGCCGCACCTCCCCGTGGGCCCCCGACCGGGCGGCCCGCCAACGGGGGCACGGGCCGCACCCACCGCCAGGCCACGGCGACGTGTGCCGCAGCATGGCGCCGGGTACGCCCCCAACGGGGGCACCGGCCGCACCCACCGCCTGGCCGGCCGGGTCCTCCGGCCGGCCTTGCCGTCGGGTGGCCGAGGTTCCCGAACAATGGCGGCGGCCGCCTCCCGGCGGCCGCCGTCGCATGGCCGGGCAAGCTTCCAAGACGCCCCGGGAAGGCGCCTTCTTTTCTGCGGCGGGATGCCGTCAAGACGCCGACGCCAGGCGCGGGATCTCCTCCACGGGGAACTCCAGCTCGATCAGCTCGCCACCCCGCAGCACCGTCAGCCGGGCCCGGTCGCCCGGCCGCCGGTACGCCAGCACCTTGCGGATGGTCCCGGCGTGGGTCACCGGCTGGTCGTCGGCGCGCACCACCATGTCGAAGGGCTTGATGCCCGCCCGCTTGCCCGGCCCGTTGTCGGCCACGTGGCCGACCACCAGGCCGCGGTCCACCGGCAGGGCGAAGAGCTGGGCCAGGGCGGGGTCCACCACGTCGGGCTGGCCCGAGAAGCCCAACCAGGGATGGGTGGCACGGCCGAACTCGATGATCTGGTTCACCACCCGGCGCACCACGTCGCCCTGCACCGCCAGGCTCATGCCGTGGGACCAGGGGATGCCGTTGACCCCGGCCACGGCGCCGTCCAGGGTGACCAGGGGCCCGCCGGTGTTGCCGGGGTGCATGGGCGCCTGGGTAACGATCAACCCGTCCACAGGAATGCGGTCGGGACGGTACAGGGTCATGTCCACGGTGCTGACGATGCCGAAGGTGGCGTTGAGCTGCAGGTTGAGAGGGTAGCCCGCGGCCACCACGAAGTGGCCCACCCGCAGCTCGGTCGTGGGCCGCCAGGTGGGAAGGGGCCCCGGGAACCGCTCGGCGAGCCGCAACACGGCGATGAAGTACACCGGATCCGACCCGACGACGGTGGCATCCACCTTGGTGCCGCCGGGCAGGGTCACCACCACCTCGACGGCGTCGTCCACCGTCTGGGCGTTGCAGATCACGTGCCAGTGGTCGAAGAGGATCCCCGTGCCGAAGGCCGTGGTCTGGCGCTTGCGGTCGGTCCCTGCCACGTGGCAGAGGAACGGCCGCACCCGCTCCAGGGTTTCGACAATGGCCGTCTCCCAGCCGAACGGTTGCATCATGGCGATCGCCCCAACCCGTCGAGCCCGGCGCGCGCCGGGCTTTCGCGAAGTTACCGGGCCTTGGAAGGGAGGAAGCGCTACCGGCCCCAATGAACCAAGGGGCGGCGCCGGCCTGTCTTGCACCGGTCACCGCCCCTGATGTGCGCCCGGCAGGAATCGAACCTGCGCAAGACGTGGCTCCGGAGGCCACCGCTCTATCCGCTGAGCTACGGGCGCATGCGCGAGCGCCGGTGGCGCCCGCCGCGCTACTCATTATACCCCGCTCCGGGCATGATGCCAAGGGCTGCCCCGGACAAGGCCGGGCTTCCGGAGCACCGCGATCCACAAGCCGAGGGCCGCGAGGCCTGGCGGCGGGCGCGCCGCGCGTTCGGGGGCCGGCGTGCCCTGCGGCCTGCCCGCCGGCGTACCGCGCACCCCGGCGACCGGGTTGCCTCGCCGCCCCGCAGGCACACCGAGCGGCCCGCGGGCGGCGGACCGGCAGGACTCGCCCTGCGGGACGGCCGGTGGCGGACGCGGCCGGATACGCCCCGCCTCCACCGCGCGGGCGGCTTCAACCTCCGGCGGCTCGCCGGCGGAAGGACGGTGAGGACCGGCCCGCCCTGGACGTGGCCCGGACGGGTCCCGTCCGGGGATGGGCGTTCCTGGCAGGGACTGCGGCGCCGGCGCCGAATCGTCTTGTCAGGCCTGGTTCCAGGCGCGCGGGTGCGGGATGGATCGCCCGCTGGGCCGGTCCAGCCCGGCGGCCCGGGCGGGCACCGATCCCGGCCGGCCACCTGCCCGGCAAGGAGGATGGAGCTCATGGCACCCGCAAGCGGGTTGCCGGTGCAACCGGCACATCCCGGCCGCCACGATGCCGGTGCAGCGCAGGGTCGCGCGCCAGCCGGCCACCATCACCACGGCACCGGTCATCAGCACGGTGATCCGCTGTTGCGCCGGCACGGCCAGCCCCGGGCCCACAGCTGGCTGGCCCAGCGGCCCACCACCTTCTGGGGGAAGGTCAAGCAGTTCGTCTGGGGCTTCCTCTTTTTCGACTGGTATCACGAGCTTCAACATGCCCGCTCCCAGTACAACGACGTGATGAACCTGGTGCTGTTCGGCGAGCTGTTGGGGATCCCGCTGATGAACTCGTCCATCGGGCTGCGGCTGCTGCCGTATGTCCTGCCCGACCTGGGCGCCTGGAAGCACCGGCAGCTGGAAGAGCACCTGGTCGAGGAGCATGCGCCCCACATCCATTAGGGGTCAGGCCTTGGAGCTTCGAGGAGCATGCGCCCCCTGAGGGTGCCCGGGGGACACGGCCCCGGGTGGAACCGGCGGGTGAGGTGAACCCCGTGCCCGAACCGCTTCTGGACCGCATGGCGCTGGCCGTGGCCGTCCTGCTGGTCCTGTGGTGGGTGGCCGGCCGGCAGTGGAACCGGCACCGGGCGGTCCAGCTCGCCCGGGTGGCCCGGGAAGCCATGGCCGCGCTGGGCGGCGACGTCACGCTGCGCGCCCTGGGTGGCGGCACCAGCGGCTTCATCATGGAAGTGGGCCGCCCCGGGCCGGGCATCCGCTCCGCCCAGATGCTGTGCCTCCTGGAGCCCCGCGATTTTCCCCTGGCCTGGGCCTGGACCCGCTGGCGCGGGCGGCGGGACCAGTTCATCCTGAAGATTGAGGCCACGGCGTCCTTGCGCCCGGCGCGCCTGGAGGGCCGGGGCGGGCCGGCGGGCGGATTCGGCCTGCGCCGGCTGCTGCTGGCCGCCACCCAGGCCGAAAGCCCCCATGTTCAGGTGAGCTTTGGTGTGGGGCCGGGCGAGGAAAGCGACATCCCGCGGGCCGTCCAGCTGGCGGCCGGGCTTGCCCGGGGCGAGCTGCAGCTGGCGGCCCGGGGACAGGATCCGGCTTGAGATGCCACTGCTCTTATCCCGCGGCCTGGTCTTCGCCCAGGCACGATGCCAGGAGGCGGTCTATGGCCTCGTAGCCTTCATCCAGCCGCACGCAGCGGCCCGAGGCCACCAGGGCCACCTGGCCGGTGCCGATGCCGTACCGGGTGGCCAGCCACATGCCCCTCAGGGAAGTCAGGGGAACGGTGACCACCTGCAGCCTCCAGCCGAAACGGTCCGCCAGGTGAGCCACCAGGGACTCCAGCTGCCGCTGCCGCGCCTGTTCCTCCGGCGGATAGTCCTGGGTCTGGTCTGCAGGCCACTCCAGGCCACAGCCCGCTCCCCAGCCCATGCCGCGCGGGCACATCTTGTAGATGAGGGGAAACAGGCCGACGATCTCCACCCGCAGGGGACGTCGCCGGCTCTTCCTGTCCAGGGTCGCCACTTTCCCGTCCCTCCCTGGCACACCGGCTTGGCCCCGCCCGCGCCGGATTCCTTAATGGCACCGCCACTCCGCCAGCAGGGCCTCCCAGGCAGCCTCCAGGTCGCCCGGCTCACCGCCTGGCGCCGCTTCCAGGCGGATGTACAGGCGGCGGCGAGTGAAGCTGCACTCCAGCACCAGCGCGCGGGCCGGCCGCCATCGCCCGGGGAACCCGCGCCGTACAGCACCTGCGGCCCACCAGCCTGGGTGGCCGTCCAGCAGGCAGCTACCCGTGGCGTCGATCCGGCCGAGCCCCCAATCCCTGGCGGCGGGGCGGCCACCGCCCCTCTTTCCTGATGCCCTTGCCTGCGCTCCGCCCTTTCCGGGCCGGGGGCCGGCGCTCCGCCCGCCGCGCCCCGCTGCCGACGCCGCCTCCGCCGCCGGCGTCCCGGGGCCGGCGGCCACCGCTCCGGCCGGCGTGACCTGGAGGAAGAGCTCCGCCCGCAGTGCCGCCCTGCCCCCCGTCCCGGTCCGGGCAGCCAGCCACCAGTGGCCGCGGCCCGCCGTGGCCCAGCTGACGCCATCCCGTACGTGCCAGCGGTCGACTTCGGGGGGGAAGGCTCCGTCCCCCAGGCGCCATCCGGCCGGCACCCCCAGCAGCAGCAGGTTGCACGTGCCGAAGACCACGCTGCGGACGGCCAGCAGGTGGGGCCGGGCGGCGTCCAGCCCGGCCCCCTGGGCCCCCGCGCTCACCCGGTCACCTGGGCCAGGGCCCAGTGCTGGTCGGGATCGAAGAGGTCATCCACCGCCTGCTTGAGGGCCTCCAGGCCGTGCACCTCGCTCTTGTACAGGGGCAGGAAGGCGCGGACCAGGTCGCCCAGTTCCCGCTGGATCTGCTCCAGATAGCCCGCCTGCTCCTGGTACTTGTTCAGAAGGTACTCGTCGCCGCTGGCTTTCTCCACCTCTTCGCCGCGAATGACACCGTTGACCAGGACCCCGCCCACGGGAATGTCATAGGCGCGCACCATCTTGATGAAGCGGGTGACCACGGAGATGGGCAACGCCAGGGGCAGGGTGACGAAGAAGAAGGCGGTCAGGTTGGGGTCGACCAGCAGCCGCTTGACCGCCTTGAACCGCTCGTCCATGGCGATCAGGTCGGCCAGCATGGGGTCCTTCTTGACTTCTTCCATCACCTTTTCCTTGCGGAAGCTCAGCTGCACCCGTAGCGAGAGCGCCTCCTTGCGCGACTCGATCATCCGCTGTAGCCACAGGCCGTAGATCTTGGACAACCCGATGAGCCGCACGGCGTTGGCCACCGCCGCCGTATCGAACACCAGGATGTCGTACTCCTGCCCTTCCCGCAGCATGATGTCGACCATCTTGTCGAACATGGCCGACTCTTCGAAGGCTGGGTTCGTCACGGCGATGTCGACGAAGGGCTTGGCATCGACGGGGATGTCCGCATACTTGAGGAATTCCTTCACCCGCTGGCCGATGTTCTCCCGGTAGCGGGCCACCACGTCCGAGGCATCCACCTCGACGGCATGGAGGTTGGGTACGCCCTGTACCGGGCGCACCTGGCCGCCCGACAGGTCCTGGCCGAACACGGACGTCAGCGAATGCACGGGGTTCAGGCTGGCCAGCAGGGTGCGCTTGCCCTGCTCGGCAAAATGGTACGCCAGGACGGCGGCACAGATGGTCTTGCCCACACCGCCCTTGCCGCCGGTGAACACGAATTTCAACTGGGGGTGCTCCTGCAAGAAGGCTCCGATGTGCTGCACCCGTGGTCACTCCTTTGCGGCTCCCCAGACCCCGCCCCGGCCCCGGCCGTCAGGCCTCCAGGGCGATCTCGCAGTTCATCAGGTAGCGGGAAGCCTGCTCGATCATCTCCAGCCCCTTGGGCTCCCGGGTGAACATGGGCACCACCGATTGCACCCGGTCGCCGAACTTGCGGGCAATGTCGGCCAGGTGCTGCTGTTGCATCAGGACCCGGTTCCGCAGGTACTCCGACGTGCCGGGGCGATCCAGCAGCTCCCGCGGGTACACCTGGTTGACCACCAGGCCGGACATCTCCATGCCCAGGGCGTGGAACATCGCCAAAGCCCGCTCCGTGTCCAGGATCGCCATCTTTTCCGGGATCAGCACCATGAAGAAGGCGGTGCGGCGGCGGTCGGTGATGAGGTCGGTGAAGGCCTTGATCTTGTTGCGGATGTCGATCAGTTCCTGCATCACCGCGTCCTCATGGCCCTTCTCGCCCTTGAGGGTCGCGGCAATGGCATCGTACTCGGCCACCTTGGAGCGAGCCTCGGTGATCTTCTCCACCCATTTGGAGAGAATGTCCGCCATGGCCACCATGCGCACCCCGTGGCCGAAGGGCGGCATGTCGAAGATGTAGATGTCGTATTCGTGGGCCGCCACCAGCTCGGCCATGGCATCGTAGGTAGCGGACTCGTACATGGCCGGCTCCGCGGAGGTGGAGTCGATGTACTCCTCGATCTCCCGCGGCACCTCGTCCAGGCCGTACATGTCCTTGATCTTCTGTTTCACCGACGCCTGGTAATCGGCCACCCGGCGGTCCGCGTCGATCTCGACCACGAACAGGTTGGGGGCCACCTCGATCTCGCCCAGGCCGTAGAAGTTGCGCTCGAAGATGTCGCTCAGCGAGGCCTGGGGGTCGGTGCTGAAGAGCAGCGTCCGCTTCTTCTTCACCTGGGACATGTACCAGGCCAGGGACGAGCTGGACGTGGTCTTGCCCAGGCCGCCCTTGCCGGCAAAGATGACGATCTCCACGTCGGGGTGCTCGTTGAAGTACGACTCCAGTCCCCGGGGCCGTACCAGGGTGGGCATGCCTCCACTCCTCCCTTTCAGCGTCTCCGGCGGCACCGGCGCCAGGCCCTCGCCAGGAGTCCCGCTCACCCTCAGTAGATGGCGTCGGTGAAGTCCCGCTCCCGGAAGACCCGCTGCTTCCACGACTCGATGTTGGGCACGGCGTACGGCAGGATGCGCAGGCTGTAATAGGGCGGCAGCACGGGGATGCCCAGCATGTCGCCCAGGGTGATGAACATGAACAGATGCTCCAGGTGCATCCGGGTGCGCAGCGCCGCCGTGACGTTGCCGTGGCTCGCCATGCCGTACATGACGCCCCGGAGCTTGGTCAGGAACCCGGCCTTCTGCTCCTTGCGGGCGCCGTTGGGCGGCCCGTCCTTGCGACCCAACATGGGCATGCGCCTCCTTTGTCGACCTTGGCCCGGCCCGGCCGGTGGAACCGGCCCGGCCGCCGGCACGGATGGCGGATCCGGCGGCGGGCCCTGCCCCCGTGGCAGGGCCCGCCACGACGGCCGCCTAAGGTGCCGGTCAGTCGCCCGGTGCCGCCTGCGGCTGGGCCAGCAGGCCCGCCTTGGCGCGGCCGTACGCCTGCAGCGTCAGGATCGCCATCCGCAAGCCGAGGACGAAGAGCACCACGCCGATCAGCACCGACGCCCAGTCGATGATGTTGGCGACGGTGGGCGCCAGGGTCTTGAGCGGGTCCTGGGTCAGCGTCTTGGCGGGCCCGCCCAGGGCGGCCTGGAGGAAGCGCACCCTCTGGACGGCGATGGCCGCCAGCGTGGTGACGATCATGAACAGGGCCGGGAGCAGGGTGTAGCGGCTGGGCGCCTTGACCCGGGCCAGGTGGATGGTGATCAGCATCAGGGCCAGGCCGGCCAGCAGCTGGTTCGACCCGCCGAAGAACAGCCAGATGTTGTTCCACGAGCCGCTGACCGCCATGATCCACGGCAGCAGCAGGCCGATGAAGGTGGCCACATGCTTCTGGGCGAGGATGCTGTCCCCGAACACCTCGACGGAGACCAGGCGCCAGAAGCGGGTGACCAGGGCCTGGACGGTGATGGCGTAGATGACCAGCACCGTACCGAAGAACACGCGGATGGCGTTGTCGGACATGAAGGCGCCGAGGATCGGCTTGGTGATCAGCGTCGCTCCGAACACCCAGGAACCCACGCTGGCGCCGCCCAGCTCGGCGATGCGCTCCGGGCTGAGGACCATGTAGGAGGCCAGGGAGACCAGCGCCAGCAGGCCCTCGCCCAGCATGGCGCCGGCGCCCACGGGGTGGGCGTCGGGCTCGATGTCCAGCTGCTTGGCGGTGCTGGACGAGCTGACCAGGCTATGCCACCCCGAGATGGCACCGCAGGCGATGGCGGTGAACAGTACAGGCCACATGGGGTTGCCACCGGCGGCAAAGCTGCCCTTGGGCCCCCAGAAGCCCACGTACGCCGGCTGCGCCAGGGTGACCCCGGTCAGGGGGGTGACCAGCGCGCCCACCAGGATCACCAGCACCGCGAACATGGCGGGGAAGAAGGACACGTAGTTGAAGGGCTGGATGAAGGTGGGCAGCGGCAGGATCGAACCCACGTACAGGATGACGCAGCACAGCGCCGCCCAGAGCCAGACGTTGAAGTTCAGCGCGCCCTGGGCCGTCAGGTTGAACTTCACCGCTTGGCCGAGGCTGGTGGAACCCAGCCAGAAGGACAGGATCATCAGGGCGAAGGCGATCAGGGTCACCGCACCCACGTTCATCCGGCGCTTGTACAGCAGCTGGCCGCAGATCACACCGGTGAGGATGATGCCAGCGGTGGCCACGAACGACCCCGCGAAGGTGTTCCAGAAGACGGCGATCAGCTGGATGAAGGTGGCCGAGAGGATCAGCAGGTAGAACAGGATGAAGCCCAGCAGGGTACTGCGTCCCGCGGCCCCGGTGAACTCGTAGGTGATCGGGCCGAAGGACCGCCCCTGGTTGCGCACCGACAGCATGATGGCCCCGTAGTCCTGGAGCCAGCCGATGAAGAAGTTGCCGAAGATGATCCACAGCAGGGCGGGGACCCAGCCGTACTGGATGGCGATGAAGGGTCCCAGGATGGGCCCCAGGGCGGCGACGCTCTTGTACTGGTAGCCCCAGAGCACGTAGCGGCTGACGGGGAAGTACTCGACCCCGTCGGTGTACATGTGGGCCGGCGTGGTGCGGTTGGGGTCAGGCCGCCAGACCGTGCGGTCGTACCAGCGCCCGTATCCCCAGTAGGCGATGCCGTAGGCGATCAGCGCCAGCACCACGAACATCGCCGGCGAGTTGAGCATGGCCCTCTCCCCTTTCCCCTCGAGCCGCGCGCCGCCCGCGGGCGCGGCTCCTGCGGGCGATGCCGTCTTGCCACCTTCCGCGGGCCGGGGATGATGACGGGCCATGACTCCTGCTGGGATCGACCGCCCGCCGGCGACCCGGTGCGGGCCGCCCTGCCGGCGCGGGCCTTGAGCCGCAACCGGCGGCGGGACGGCGGCGGATCGCGGCCTGGGTGGGGGCCGGCGATGCCGCCCGGCGGCGATGAGCCCGCGGAAGGCGAAACTCCGGGCTCCGATACCGGCCCCCAGGGTGCATCCCGGCGGCATTCCCCGGGTGGCCGGCGCGGGCCCGGACCTCAGGCTGGTGGTCTCAAGCGCCGGTCAACCGCCCCGCACCAGCCGGACCGGCCCGAGACCGGGCCCGCCGGCAGCCGGTGCCGGGCGACCTTCCACCTCCCTGCCTGGAGCCCCGGCCGGCGATCCCTCCCCCAGCGGGGACCGGCGGCGGGGCGCCTTTCCCGTCTCAGGACCCGACCGGTTCGTGCGAAACCGGTGCCCTGGTCCGGTTTAGCGGTGGATTTCGTCGAGCGGAAGGAAGTTCCTGCTCCGCGGGGGTCCGGACAGCTCGCCGGCCCCGCCCCCGTCAACGGAGGAGCCACCATACGGGCACGCCCGCCAGACCCGCCCCCGCCCTCTCCTGGGGGCCGAAGCCGGCCAGGTTGGCCGGCAGAACCACCGGGGCAGGCACGGGTTCTTCCAGGTGCCGCAGGAGCTCCCGCCGCACCCGGGCCAGTTCCGCCGCCAGGCGGGGCGGCACCTGGTGGTCCCCCTGGAGGCCTGCGGGCATGATGACCGGCCCGGTCGCCGCCGGGGCCCAGGTAGTCACTCGGGCCCAGGCCCGGGCCCATCGAGGCGGCGCCGTCAGGGTATCCCAGGGGAGCAGCACCCAGCGGGTGCCGGCCCGCCGGCCGGCAGCCTCCACAAGAGCCTGCAGGTGCTCCGGGTCCCGGGCCGTCACGCCCTGGAGGACCGTGCCCCACAGGGCTGCCACGGCAGGAGCCGGCACCGGCGTGACTAGCACCCGGGGTGCCGGGTAGCGGCCGGCCGGTCCGGCTTCCGCCCTGCGGAGCTCGTCGCCGTCCAGTTCGTCAAGGTCTGCTAGGTAGGTTATGGTATAACGGTCCGGCACGAGCCGGCCGGCGGACCGGGGAGGGACCGAGCCGCCGCCCGGGGGACGCAGCCCGGCGGCCGGCAGCAGCCAGCGGTCCCCGGGCTCCCACGGTACGGCGGGGCGGGGGGAAGCCTGACGATCGGCCATCATGCCATCATCCTTCCCGTTCTGTCATGGCGGTGCCGCCGCCCCTCGCCGCGGTGCCGCCGCCCGGTTCCCCGGCCGGCCGGGCCCCCGGCGAAGGGCCACCGCTGGAGCAGGCCGCTCCGGCGGCCGCCGGGGCGGTGGTCCCGGGCCGCAGGCCGCGCAGGCAGGCCGGCCACGGCTTCTTCAGCCGCCGGCCGGCGCAACGCCGCCTGCCGGCACCGCGGGCGGCTGCCGGCCGTCCCGGCTGCCCCCGGGACGGCGGGGGTGCCCGTAACAGCCCGCCCGACCGGGAACCTGTTTTCAGCATGGTGCCGGTCCGCGGCACAGGCAAGGACCGCGGCGCAGGAAACGCCGGCCCGGCTGCGAACCTTCACGGGGAGGTCGAGGCCATGTTCCAGAAGATTCTGATCGCCAACCGCGGCGAGATCGCGGTGCGCATCATCCGGGCGTGCCGGGAGCTGGGCATCCGCACCGTGGCGGTTTTCTCGGAGCCCGACGAGGACGCCCTGCACGTGGCCATGGCCGACGAAGCCTACTGCATCGGCCCGGCCCCGGCCACCCGCAGCTACCTTCACATCCCCAGCCTCATCGAGGCGGCCAGCAAGGCCGGCGTGGACGCCATCCACCCGGGCTACGGCTTCCTGTCGGAAAACGCCCACTTCGCGGCCGTTTGCAAGACGTGGGGGATCGAATTCATCGGCCCGCCCCCGGAGGCCATCGAGACCATGGGGCTCAAGTCCCTGGCCCGGGAGGCCATGCTGCGGGCGGGCGTACCCGTGGTGCCCGGCAGCGAGGGTACGGTGGAGGATGAAGACGAGGCCCTGGAGATCGCCCGGCGCATCGGCTACCCGGTGCTGGTCAAGGCGGCGGCGGGCGGCGGCGGCCGGGGCATCCGGGTGGCGCGGAACGAGCAGGAACTGGCCCAGGCCATGGCGTCGGCCCGGCGGGAGGCCGAATCGACCTTCGGCAACGGCGCCGTCTACCTGGAGAAGTTCCTGGAGGAACCCCGCCACATCGAGATCCAGGTGATGGCCGACAAGCACGGCCACACCCTGCACCTGGGCGAGCGGGAGTGCTCGGTGCAGCGGCGCCGGCAAAAGCTCATCGAAGAGGCGCCTTCGCCGGTGATGACGCCGGAGCTGCGCCAGCGGATGGCGGAGGCGGCCGTCCGCGCGGCCGAGGCGGTGGAGTACGTGGGCGCAGGCACGGTGGAGTTCCTGGTGGACCGGGACGGCAACTTCTACTTCATCGAGATGAACACCCGCATCCAGGTGGAGCACCCCGTCACCGAGATGATCACGGGCATCGACCTGGTCAAGGAGCAGATCCGGGTGGCCGCCGGCGAACCCCTGTCCTTCACCCAGGAGGACGTGGCCTTCCGGGGTTGGGCCATGGAATGCCGGATCAACGCGGAAGACCCCGGCAACCGCTTCCTGCCCTCCCCCGGCACCATCACCGCCTGGGAACCGCCGGCCGGTCCCGGCGTGCGCCTGGATGCCGGCTTCCGGGCCGGTTCGGTGGTCCAGCCCTTCTACGATTCCCTCGTGGGCAAGCTGATCGTCTGGGGGCGCGACCGGCAGGAGGCCATCGCGCGCATGCAGCGGGCCCTGGCGGAGTTCCACATCGACGGGATCCGGACCACCATCCCCCTTTACCAGGAGATCCTGCGCCGCGACGACTTCCGCCAGGGCCGGTTCCACACCCGCTGGCTGGAGGAAGAGGTGCTGGCCGGACCGGCAGGCTAGGCGAGCCATCGAGCCGGGAAAGAGAGCCGGCGCCCGGCGGGTTCGACCCGCCGGGCGCCGTGTTGCGACGGATACCGTGCCGTGCCTTTTCCCGGGCAATGGGATCCTGAAGAACCCGGCCGGCGGGCGTCCCCTGCCGGCCCGGCCCCGCGGGCATGCAGCCCGGGGATCAGCGCTTGGAGAACTGCGGCGCCTTGCGGGCCTTCTTGAGGCCGTACTTGCGGCGCTCCTTGACCCGGGGATCCCGCGTCAGCAGCCCCGCCTGCTTCAGGGGCTTGCGGTAGGACTCGTCCACGCGGAGCAGGGCGCGGGCGATGCCGTGCCGAACGGCCCCTGCCTGGCCGGAGATGCCGCCGCCGCCCACCCGGGCAAGCACGTCATACTTGCCCAGGGTCCCCGTCACCTTGAGGGGGCGCTCCACTTCGGCTCGCTGGGCAATGGTGGGGAAATACTCCTCCATGGGGCGGCCGTTGATGATGATCCGCCCGTCTCCCGGGATCAGGCGGACCCGCGCCACGGCCTCCTTGCGCCGCCCGGTGCCCCAGTAAACGGCTGTGGTCGCCACCTTCTCACCTCGCTTCCCGCCGAACCTGTGCCACACGCCCATGCCGTCCTCGTCGCGTGCTCGCAGCCGGTCGCACCAGGTCACCCCGGAGGGTGACCACCGGCCGGACCCGCTCCAGCCGTGGGTCCGGGCCGATTCCGCCCGTCATGGCGGAGTACCGGCCGGCGGGCCCGCGGCCCTGGCGGAGCCGGTTAGCCGTCCTGGCCGGCAGCCGCGCCGCCGTCCCAGACCGGCGTGCCGTCGCTACGCAGGACCAGGGGGCGCGGCTGCTGCGCCTGGTGAGGGTGCTCCGGCCCAGCGTAGACGTGCAGCTTGCGGAATTGCCGGCGCCCCAGGGCGGTGCGCGGCAACATGCGCCGCACGGCCAGTTCGACCATCCGCTCCGGCCGGGTCTCCAGCAGGCGCCGCGCCGTTACGGCACGCAGGCCGCCGGGGTAGCCGGTGTGGCGGTAGTAGACCTTCTTGTGGAGCTTTTCGCCCGTCAGGCGCACCTTGGCAGCGTTGACGACGATGACGTGGTCGCCCGTGTCCACGTGGGGCGTATAGATGGGCTTGTGCTTGCCCCGCAGGATCTTGGCCACCTGGCTGGCCAGACGGCCAAGGGGCACGCCCGCAGCGTCGATCACATACCACTGCTGCTGCACGTCCTGGGGGCGGGCCATGAAGGTGGTCCGCATGGTGTTGCCTCCCGTCGTTCCGGTCCCGGGGCGAAATCAAGAAAGGAGCCCGCGGCGCCGCCGGGGCCGTTATGACGCCAGGAACCCGATAAAAACAGCATTTTCTATACTAGCCGGAGGTCTCCCGGCTGTCAAGGGAACACGACGCCGGGCGTATCAAGGCCGGGAAAGGCCGGGCGGGGCGCCGGGCCAGGGAGGTCCCTCCGCCACCCAGTCGTCGTACTCCACCCGCCACAGGACCAGGCCGTGGGCCGGCGCCGTGGGTCCGGCCAGCTGCCGCCGGCCCGTGGCCAGCAGCATGTCCACGTGGCCGGCGGGCCAGCGTCCCCGACCGATCTCCACCAGGGTACCCACGATGCCGCGGGCCATATGCATCAGGAACCCGTCGGCTTCCAGCACGATCCGCAGCAGCGGGCCGTGTTCCTCCAGGCGGCAGCGATAGAGGGTGCGGCGGGTATTCCGCACCGGAGATCCCGCCGCCTTGAAGGCCGCAAAGTCGTGGCGGCCCTCCAGGCGCCGGGCCGCTTCAGCCATGGCCGCCACGTCCAGGGCCAGCGGCAGATGCCACTGCCACCGCCGGTGCAGGGGGTCCGCCACGGGCGCCCTCCACAGGTGGTACACGTAGGTCTTGCGCCGGGCGGCGTACCGGGCATGGAACCCCGCCGGCGCCTCGCCGGCGGCGACGGCCGCCACGTCGAGCGGAAGCAGGCCGCGCAAGGCCGGTACCAGGCGTTCCGCCGGGAAGGGGCGGGCAGTCTGCCAGTGGATGACCTGGGCCCGGGCATGCACGCCGGCGTCGGTGCGGCCGGCGGCGGTGACCCGCACGGGATGGCCCAGCAGCCGGGAGAGAGCCTCTTCCACCACCTGCTGGACGGTGCGCCGGCCGGCCTGGCGCTGCCAGCCCGCGAAGTCGGTGCCGTCATAGGCCAGCACGGCCCGCAGCGTCCGCTGGCCGGCAGGCACCTGGCGACACCCGGCACCTGGGCCGGCGGGTGTCTTCTGGGCTCTGGCCGCGCCCGGCGCCCGCCCCGGCGGCGTGATGCCGGGGCGACGGGGTTGGCCGCGCCCCGCCTCGGGCGGGGGAGCCGCAGCGGCCCTCGCCCCTGCGTCACCGGGCAGGGCGCCGGGACTGCAGGGGCCGGGCTCGGCGCGGCAGCGTTCGTCCTGGTGGCGCTGGTCCCAAGGTCCCGGCATCCCTCTACCGCCCCCACCACAGGGTCATCCCAAACAGGACGGTGGCCAGCGCCACGGCCATGGCGTCGGCCCGCCCCGGCCGCAGCTCCCGGTAGCGGGTGCGCCCCGCACCGCCGCGGTAGCCGCGCGCCTCCATGGCCAGTGCCAGGTCATCGGCGCGGCGGAAGGCGCTGACGAACAGGGGGACCAGCAGGGGAACCAGCGCCCGCAGCCGCTGCACCGGCCCGCCGCGGTGGAACCGGGCGCCCCGCGCCAGCTGGGCCTTCATGATGCGGTCCGCCTCTTCCGCCAGGGTGGGGATGAAGCGCAGGGCAATGGTCATCATCATGGCCAGCTCATGGGCAGGCACCCTTCGGCCCAGGCGCCGCAGCAGCGCCTCCAGCCCGTCGGTCAGGGCGATGGGTGAGGTGGTCAGGGTCAGCAGGGAGGCGGCCGCGACCAGCAGCAGCAGCCGGACCGCCAGGCGCAGGCCCAGCTCCAGTCCCTGGCGGGTCGCCACCAGCGGTCCCAGATGGACCAGGGGATCACCCGGCACGGCCACCAGATTGAGCACCAGGGTGAGCGCTGCCAGCCAGGCCATGGGCCGCAGGCCGGCCACCAGGTAGGCCAGCGGCAGCCCGGCCACCAGGGTGCCGGCCAGAACCAGGGCCGCCAGGAGCCCGTAGGCGGCCCACTCCCGGACCAGGAACAGCACCACGGTGTAGCCCGCCAGCAGGGCGATCTTGGTGCGGGGGTCCAGCCGGTGGACGAGGCTTTCACCGGGGACGTACTGGCCGACCAGAGGCTCGGGGATCACGGGCCTCCCTCCTCCGCCACGGGCGGCCCGGGGATCGCGGCGGGCCCCGGGTCGGCCTCCCTGCTCTCCTCGGGAGCCCGCCGGTCGCCGGCCCCGGCCTCGCCCGCCGGGCCCCCCGGCGTCCCGGCATCTCCGCTCCTGGTCCGCGCGCCCGATACCGGGGCGCTCGCCCCGTCAGGGGCGGAGGGGCGACCCTCCCCGCCGGCCACGGGCCCCAGCAGGTGCGCCACGGCCAGGAGCTCAGCCTCGGTCTCGTCCAGGCTCACGCGCCGGGGGTTCACCGGCAAGCCCCGCCGGGCCAGCTCGCCCAGCAGCCGGGCCGTGGCGGGCGGCCGCAGGCGGCACTCCGCCAGCAGGGCTTCATCCGCCAGCACCTCGCCCGCAGGGCCGTCGGCCACCACCCGTCCGTCCCGCATCAAGACCACGCGCCGGGCCAGGGCGGCCACCTCGTCGACATCATGGGATACCAGCACTACCGTCAGCCCCGCGTCCCGGTGGAGCCGGTCCAGCAGTTCCACCAGGGCTGCTCGCCCTTGGGGGTCCAGGCCCGCGGTGGGTTCGTCCAGGACCAGGGTCCGGGGCATCATGGCCAGCACACCGGCGATGGCCACCCGCCGCATCTGGCCGCCACTCAGGCTGAAGGGCGAGCGGTGGGCCAGCTCCGGATCCAGGCCGGCCAGGGCCATGGCCCGCTGGACCCGCGCGGCCACCTCCTCCTCGGCCAGCCCCAGGTTCCGCGGTGCGAAAGCGATGTCGTCCCATACCGTTTCGGCGAAGAGCTGCTGCTCGGGAAACTGGAAGACCAGGCCCACCCGGCGGCGCGCCTCGGCCAGCCGGTCGTCGCGGTCGCGCCCGGGCGCCCAGAGATCCAGGCCGTCCACCTCCACGCGCCCGCGGGTGGGACGCAAGAGGCCGTTGAAGTGCTGGACCAGGGTGGACTTGCCGCTGCCGGTGGGCCCCATGATGGCCACCCTTTCCCCGTCTGCGATGGCCAGGTTGACCCCCTTGAGGGCCTCCCTGGCGGCATAGCCCGCACCGCCATAGACGTGAACCAGCCCCTCGACGCGAATGGCCATGGCCCCTCCGCCCGCCCCTCAGAGCCTTTCCTGGGCCGCGGCCGGGGACAGGCCCAGGGCGGCCAGGAAGTCGTCCACGGTGATGATGCCCGGCGGCAAGCACCACCCGCGCCGGCGCAAGCGGGCGGCCAGCTGGCCCATGGGGGGCGGCACCAGGCCCAGCCGCTCCAGCCAGGCAGGCCGGCCGAAGAGTTCCCGGGGCGCGCCGGTCGCCACGATCCGGCCCCGGTCCATCACCGCCACCCGGCGGGCCTTGGCCGCTTCTTCGAGGAAGTGGGTGATGAGGACCACGCTGATCCCGTTCTCCCGGTGGAGCCGGCCCACGGTGTCCAGCACCTCCGCCCGGCCGGCGGGGTCCAGCATGGCCGTGGCTTCGTCCAGCACCAGGCAGGCGGGTTCCATGGCCAGCATGCCGGCCAGGGCCACCCTTTGCTTCTGCCCGCCGGACAGGCGGTGGGGCGGGTCGGCGCGCCGCTCCCACAGGCCGACCGCCTCCAGGGCGGCCCGCACCCGGCGCCGGATCTCCTCCCGGGGCAGGCCCAGGTTCTCGGGTCCGAAGGCCACGTCTTCCTCCACCGTGGGGGCCACCAGCTGGTTGTCCGGGTTCTGGAAGACCAGGCCCACCAGCCGCCGGATCTCCCAGCGGGCCTCGGGATCCGCCGTGGAATGGCCTGCCACCCGCACCTCGCCCCGGGTGGGCAGGATCAACCCGTTGAGCAGCCGGGCCAGGGTCGACTTCCCGGATCCGTTGGCGCCGACCACGGCCAAAAACTCACCCCGGCGCACCTCGAGGTCGATGCCCCGCAGGGCTTCGACGGCGTCGGGTTGGCCGGGGTGGTACACGTAACTGGCTTTCCGAACCTCGATCAGTGGTTCCCCCGTCACGGCGCCGGGCCCTCCACCGCCGCGCCGGGCCGGGCCACCGGGGCTCACACCAGCTCCAGAAGCGCCATGGGCGCGCCGTCGCCCCGGCGCGGCTCCAGCTTCAGGACGCGGGTGTAGCCGCCGGCCCGGTCGCTGTAGCGCGGTCCGATGACGTCAAACAGCTTCTTGACCACCTGCTTGTCGTAGAGCACCGCCAGCGCCTGGCGCCGGGCATGAAGGTCGCCGCGGCGGGCCAGGGTGATCAGGTGCTCGGCCAGCCGCTGGGCCTCCCGGGCCCGGGTTTCGGTGGTCTCGATGCGCTCGTGGATGAACAGCGACGTCACCAGGTTCCGGACCAGGGCCTGGCGCTGGTCCGTGGGCCGGTTCAACCGGGATTTGTGGGCCATGATCATTCCCTCCTGCTGCCTGCCCCCGGCCGGTCCCAGGGCCGGGCCGTCAGTCCTCAGGCTGCTTCAGCGACAGCCCCAGGGCAGCCAGCTTCTCCTCCACTTCCTCCAGCGACTTCTTGCCAAGGTTGCGCACCCGCATCATGTCCTCGGGGGTCTTCTCCACCAGCTCGCCGATGGTGTTGATGCCCGCCCGCTTCAGGCAGTTGTAGGAGCGCACCGACAGATCCAGCTCGTCGATGCTCATCTCCAGCAGCTTGGCGCGGGCATCGTCTTCCTTCTCGACGGCCGTCCCGGTGCCCCGCGCCTGGTCGGTCAGGGTGAGGAACAGGGCCAGGTGATCCGTCAGGATCTGGGCCGCCTGGCTGGCCGCCTCATCGGGCGCGATGGTGCCGTTGGTCCAGACCTCCAGGGTCAAACGGTCGTAATCCGTCACCTTCCCCACCCGGGTGTTCTCCACCTGGAAGTTCACCTTGCGGATGGGCGTGAAGATGGAATCGACGGGAATCACCCCGATGCTGCGGTCGGGGTCCTTGTTGCGGTCGGCCGGCACGTAACCGCGGCCCCTCTGCACCGTCATTTCCATGAAGAGCCGGCCGTCGGGTTCCAGCGTGGCGATCAGGTGATCGCCGTTGACGATCTCCACGTCCGGCGGCGTGATGATGTCGGCCGCCCGCACCTCCCCCTCGCCCTGGGCCTCGATGCGCAGGACCTGGGGTTCGTCGGTATACATCTTGATGGCCAGTTCCTTCAGGTTGAGGATGATCTCCGTCGTATCCTCGACCACGCCCGGCAGGGTGGAGAACTCGTGCAGCACCCCTTCGATGCGCACGCTGGTGACCGCCGCGCCGGGCAAGGACGAAAGCAGGACCCGGCGCAGGGCATTGCCGAGGGTAATGCCGTACCCGCGCTCCAGCGGCTCGACGACGAACCGGCCGTACGTCCCGTCGTCGCTGAGCTCCACCGTTTGGATGGTCGGCTTCTCCATCTCGCTCATGGCTCCGCCCCTCCTGTCGAGCCGCCGACAGCGGGCCTGCGCCGGATCAGACGCGGCGCCGCTTCGGCGGGCGGCACCCGTTGTGGGGGATGGGGGTGACGTCCTTGATGGCGGTCACTTCCAGGCCCGTGGCCTGCAGGGAGCGGATCGCCGCCTCGCGACCCGGACCAGGGCCCTTCACCCAAACCTCCACCTCGCGCATGCCGTGCTCCATGGCCTCGCGGGCCGCCTGCTCGGCGGCCAGCTGGGCCGCATAGGGCGTGCCCTTCTTCGACCCGGTGAAGCCGTTGGTGCCGCCCGACCCGAAGGCGATGGCGTTGCCCTGCAGGTCGGTGATGGTGACAATGGTGTTGTTGAAGGTCGACCGGATGTGGGCGATACCCCGCTCCACGTTCTTCCGGTCCTTGCGGCGCAGCCGGGTTGCCGCCCCCCGGCGGCCACCCCGGCGCGGTGCGCCCGGTCGTGCCATGGGCCAGCCTCCTTAACCCTTACTTCTTGCCCGGCCGCTTCTTGCCGGCCACCGTGCGGCGCGGTCCCTTGCGCGTCCGGGCGTTGGTCTTGGTGCGCTGCCCGCGCACCGGCAGGCCACGGCGGTGACGCAAGCCGCGGTAGCAGCCGATGTCCATCAGGCGCTTGATGTTGCGCTGGACCTCGCTGCGCAGCTCGCCCTCCACCTTGTAGTCCCGCTCGATGATGGCGCGCAGGCGGTTGATCTCGTCTTCCGTCAGATCCCGCACCCGGGTGTCGGGGTTCACCTGGGCCTTGGCCAGGATCTCCCGGCTGCGGGACAGGCCGATGCCATAAATATAAGGAAGCGCGTACTCGACGCGCTTGTCGCGCGGCAGGTCGACGCCTGCGATGCGGGCCATCCGAACACCTCCAGGCTTAACCCTGCACCTGCTTGTGCTTGGGGTTCTCGCAGATCACCCGCACCTTCCCCTTGCGGCGAATGATCTTGCACTTGTCGCAGATGCGCTTGACCGACGGACGGACCTTCATCGTAAAAGCCTCCTCGCAACTCCGCCCCGCCGGCGCGGGACGGAGCCGGCCCAGGCTGCGGTTCCCTTGCCTCACGGGTCGCGGCTGGCCGGATCAACTCCGGTGGCGGTAGGTAATGCGCCCCCGGGTGAGATCGTATGGAGACAATTCCAGGGTGACGCGGTCGCCGGGCAAAATACGGATGAAATGCATGCGGATCTTGCCCGAGACATGGGCCATGACTTTATGGCCATTATCCAATTCTACACGAAACATCCCGTTAGGCAAGGGCTCCACCACGGTCCCCTGGACCTCCACCACGTTCTCCTTGCGTGCCACGGCCTCACCCCCCTTGCACCTCCGGCTTCTGGTCCGCGCTGTCCTTCTCCCCGAAGTACTGGGCCACCAGGCCGCTTAGCGCCCGGCGGAGCTCGGCATTGCTGGGCCGCTGGCCGGCCTCCAGGCGCTGGCGGATCTCTTCCGCCCAGGCGTGATGGAACACCAGGTGGCGCACGTTCTTCCGCTTCGGCCGGTCCGCCGGGCGCAGGTCGCCGTCGGCCACCAGGACGAACCGGTCATCCAGGACGCCCACCACCAGGTACGGGCGCCCCTGGTCGCGCCCGGCGCGGGATGTGACCAGTTGCCCGATGGACTGGTGCACGAAGCCACCTCCGGCCACAATTTATAGTATGGCCAGGCCATTGCCTCAAGATTCCGGTCCTGGCCGCTATTGTCGGCTGTGGTTCAGAAGGCGCCGCCCGTCAGGACCTCCGGCCCGCCGGCGGTGATCAGCACCGTATGCTCGAAATGGGCGGACAGGCTGCCGTCGGCGGTGCGCACCGTCCAGCCGTCGGGGTCCGTCCGGACCGCATGGCCGCCGGCGTTGACCATGGGCTCGATGGCGATCACCAGGCCGGGCCGCAGGCGCAGGCCGGTGCCGGGCTGCCCGTAATTGGGCACCTGGGGATCTTCATGCATGGCCCGCCCGATGCCGTGGCCCGCATAGTCCCGGACCACGGAGAAGCCCGCGGCCTCCACGTACTCCTGCACGGCATACCCGATGTCGCCCAGCCGGTTGCCGGCGCGGGCGGCGGCGATCCCCCGGGCCAGGGATTCCCGGGTCACCTCCAGCAGCCGCCGGGCTTCGGGGGAGGCCTCGCCCACCGCGAAGGTGGCGGCCGAGTCGCCGTAGTAGCCGTGGTACCGCGCGCCCACGTCGATGGAGACCAGGTCCCCTTCCCGGATCACCCGGTGGGGGCTGGGGATGCCGTGGACCACCTCGTCGTTGATGGACGTGCAGATGCTGGCCGGGAAGCCCTGATAGCCCTTGAAGGCCGGTTCCGCCCCCGCCTCCCGGATCAGGCGTTCGGCCAGCCGGTCCAGCTCTGCCGTGGTGATCCCCGGGCGCAGGGCAGCCGCCAGTTCCCGCAGGACGGCGGCCACGATCCGCCCAGCCTCCCGCATGTACCGGATCTCCCGCTCCGACTTGAGCTCGATCATGCGCCAACCCCCGTGATCCGGGCGATCTCCGCCTCTACCGCGTCGATGGGCCGGCCCGCGTCCACCGTGTGGAGAAGGCCGGCCTCCCGGTAGTAGCGGACCAGGGGTTCGGTCTGCTGGCGGTACACCGCCAGCCGCTGCCGCACCGTCTCCTCCCGGTCGTCGGAGCGCTGCACCAGCTCCGCACCGCAGCGATCGCAGCGCCCCTCCACCTGCGGCGGCTCGAAGCGGACGTGATAGGTGGCCCCACAAGCGGGGCAGACGCGCCGGCCGCTGAGGCGTTCCACCACCACCGCATCGGGCACGTCGAAGTACAGGACCCCGTCCAGGCGGGCACCCAGCCCTGCCAGCACCTCGTTGAGGCCTTCCGCCTGGGGCACGGTGCGCGGGAACCCGTCCAGCAGGAACCCCTTGCGGCAGTCGGGCTGCGCCAGCCGCTCCCGGACCAGGCCCAGGGTCACCTGGTCGGGCACCAGCTGGCCGGCCTCCATGTAGCGCTTGGCTTCCAGTCCCAGCGGCGTCCCTTCCCGCACCGCCGCGCGGAACATGTCCCCCGTGGCGATCTGGGGCACGCCGGCCCGCTGGGCCAGACGCGCCGCCTGGGTTCCCTTCCCCGCGCCAGGCGGACCGAGAAAGATCCAGCGCACGTTACCCCTCCCCACCAGGGCCCCTACCAGGCCCCACCGGCGACCCGCCGGGTTCCCCCCGCCGGGCGCCGGGCGTCCTGCTTCAGCCGGTCCCGGCCGGCTTCCAACCGGCCTCTCCTGCCCCAGCCACCGCTCCACCGGACTCGCCACCCACCGGACTCGCCACCCGCCGCGGGGCCGGCGCCGCCCCCGACCCTGCCGGCGGGGTTCCGCCGGCTGCGGCCCCGCCGGCCGGCACCACCCCCGCGGCGACCACCGCGCCCGGCAAGGACCGAGGCCCGGGCCGGTTCCACCGGCCGGCGGGCCTCAGCGCTTCATGAAGCCCTGGTACTGGCGCATCAGCAGGTGGGCTTCGATCTGCTTCATGGTCTCCAGGGCGACACCCACTACGATGAGCAGGGCCGTCCCGCCAAAGTATATGGAGGCGATGTTGGTCACGCCCCGCACCAGGAGGGGCAGGACGGAGATCAGCGCCAGGAACAGCGCGCCGAAGACGGTGATGCGGGTGACCACCCGGGCCAGGTACTCCGCCGTCGGCCGGCCCGGCCGCAGGCCGGGGATGTAGCCGCCGTACTTGCGCAGGTTGTCGGCGATGTCCTGGGGGTTGAACGTGATGGCCGTGTAGAAGAACGTGAAGCCCACGATCAACCAGAAGTACACCGCGGTGTTGAGCGGTGTCCCCCAGTCGAACCACCGCGCCAGGAACTGGGCCCAGCCTGCCCGCGGGAAGAACCCGGCTACCGTCAGGGGCAGTCCGACCAGCGAGGCGGCGAAGATCACCGGGATCACCCCGGCCTGGTTCACCCGGATGGGGATGTGGGTGCTCTGGCCGCCGTAGATGCGCCGTCCCACCACCCGCTTGGCGTACTGCACGGGGATCCGCCGCTGGCCCTCGGTCACCCAGACCACGGCCACGATGACCACCAGCCCCAGGACCACCAGCAGGAGGATCTGGAACAGGTTGACCGACCCGGCCCGCCACATCTCGGCCAGGGTCACCAGCCCGTGGGGCAGGCGCGAGACGATGCCCGCGAAAATCAGCAGGCTGATCCCGTTGCCGATGCCCTTTTCGGTGATCTGCTCGCCCACCCACATCAAGAGGACGGTGCCGGCCGTCAAGGTGATGGCCACCACCGCCATGCCGGGCAGGCCCGGCCACTCCAAGGCCCCCGCCCGGTTGAGGTAGAAGGCGATGCCGCCGGCCTGCAGCAGGGCCATGACCACGGTGCCGTACCGGGTGAGCTGGGTCAGCTTGCGGCGGCCCTCCTCGCCCTCCTTGGCCAGTTCCTCCAGCCGGGGGATCACCACCGTCAGCAGCTGGACGATGATGGACGAGTTGATGTAGGGCGTGATGCTCATGGCGAACACCGAGACGGTGGCCAGGGCGCCGCCCGCGAACAGGTCCAGCAGCTGGAAGATCGAGCCCGTGGCGAAGAGCGGCGCCACCCGCTCGGCGATCACGCCCGGCGTGGGCACGTGGACCCCCAGCCGGAAGACCAGCAGCATGGCCAGGGTGAACAGGATTCGCGCCCGCAGGTCCTCGATCTTGACGGCCCGGCCCAGGTTGGCCAGCATTTCAGATCACCTCGGCCCGGCCGCCCGCCTGCTCGATCTTGGCGCGGGCCGATGCGCTGAACTTGTGGGCCCGCACCGTGAGGGCCACCTTGAGCTCGCCGTCCCCCAGGATCTTGATGCCGTCCCGGGCATCCTTGACGATGCCCCGCTCCTGCAACAGCTCCGGGGTGACCTCGGTGCCCGGCTCGAACCGGTTCAGCGTCTCCACGTTCACCACGGCGTATTCCTTCTTGAAGGGCGCGTTGGTGAAGCCCCGCTTGGGAATGCGCCGCTGCAGGGGCATCTGGCCGCCTTCGAAGCCTGGCCCCTTGGCGCCGCCCGACCGGGCCTTCTGGCCCTTGGTCCCGCGGCCCGCCGTCTTCCCATGGCCCGAACCGATCCCGCGGCCCACCCGCTTGGGGCGGCGCCGGGCTCCCGGTGCGGGCCTCAGCTCATGCAATCCCGCCATGCTTCCAACCCCCGTCGTCCGGACTCGAAGCCGGCCCGCGCCGGCCGGACGAACCGGCGCGGATCGCGGGTGAACCCCGGCTGCGCAAGCCTCAGCCGATCAGCTGCTCGACGGGCTTGCCCCGCAGCCGGGCCACTTCCTCGGCGCTGCGCAGGGACTTGAGACCTTCCATGGTGGCGTACACCACGTTGGCCGGGTTGCTGGAGCCCAGGGACTTGGTCAGCACATCGCGAATCCCCGCCAGCTCCAGAACGGCCCGCACGGCGCCGCCGGCGATGACCCCCGTGCCCGGCGCCGCCGGCTTCATCAGCACCCGCCCGGCGCCGAACTCGCCCACCACGGGATGCGGGATGGTGGTGCCGACCCGGGGCACCTCGATCATGCTCTTCTTCGCCTTCTGGACCGCCTTGCGGATGGCGTCGGGGATCTCCGCCGCCTTGCCCATGCCGACGCCCACCCGGCCGTTGCCGTCACCGACCACCACCAGGGCGCTGAAGTTGAAGCGCCGGCCACCCTTGACCACCTTGGCCACGCGGTTGATGGCGACCAGCCGCTCCTGCAGCTCGTCCCCGTCCTGCTGCCGCCTGCGATGACGCGCCACGCCGTCCCCTCCTTTCCCTGCGGGGCCTTAGAAGTCCAGACCCGCTTCCCTGGCGGCCTCCGCCAGGGCCTTGACCCGGCCGTGATACTTGTAGCCGCCGCGATCGAAGACCACCTTGCTGATCCCCCGGGCCAGGGCCCGCTGGGCGATGGCCCTCCCGACCACCTTGGCCGCCTCCACGTTGCCGCCGTAGCCTCCCACCGCTTCGCGGAGCTCCGGTTCTACCGTCGAAGCGGCGACCAGGGTGACGCCCGCTTCGTCGTCGATCACCTGGGCGTAGATGTGCTTCAGGCTCCGGAAGACGTTGAGGCGCGGGCGCTCGGCCGTTCCGAGGACCTTCTTGCGGACCCGCCGGTGCCGGCGGTCGCGGGCTTCCTCGCGCGTCTTGGGCTTCCGCGCCATTTCGGACACCCCGTTCCTTCAATTGCTGAGCCTCGTCGGCGTGAGCCTGCTGAATCTCGGCTGCACGGGCCCTTGGTGCCTCGACCGCGTTACTTGCCGGTCTTCGCCGGCCGCAGGGCCACCCGCTCGTCGGTGTACCGGATGCCCCGGGGCCCGTCGGCGTAGCGGAACCGGCTGAGGGGCCGCTTGGCCCGGATGGTGGCCGCCACGTTGCCCACCAGTTCCTTGTCGATGCCCCGGACCACCACGGTGTTGGCCGCCGGGACGTCGATCTCGATGCCCTCCGGCGGCGTGTACTCCACCGGGTGCGAGTAGCCCAGGCTCATCACCAGCTTCCGCCCCTGCTTGGTGGCGCGGTAGCCGGTCCCCTCCAGGGTGAGGGAACGCTCGTACCCCTGGGTCACGCCGGTCACCATGTTGGCCAGCAGGGTGCGGAAGAGGCCGTGCAGTGCCCGGCGCCCCCGCTCGTCGTCCCGGCGGCGCACCTCCACCGTGCCGTCTTCGATCACCACGTCCAGGCCGGCGGGGATGGTGCGCTCCAGCTCACCCTTGGGGCCCTTGACCCGCACCACGTTCCCCTGGACGGTCACCTGGACCCCCTGGGGAATGGGAATGGGCTTCTTGCCAACCCGCGACACGCAATCCACCTCCCGCTGCCAGATTCCCGCGCCGGGCCCTTACCAGATGTAGCACAGCACCTCGCCGCCGACGCCCTCCGCCCGGGCTTGCTTGTCGGTCATGATGCCCCGGGAGGTGGAGAGCACCGCGATGCCGAGCCCGCCCAGCACCCGCGGAATCTGGTCCTTGCGGGCATAGATCCGCCGCCCGGGCCGGGAGATGCGCTTGAGCCCCTGGATGACCCGCTTCTTGCCCGGGCCGTACTTGAGGAAGATGCGGATAACGCCCTGCTTGCCGTCATCGATCCACTGGTAGTCGTGGATGAACCCTTCCTGCTTCAAGATGTCCGCGATAGCTCGCTTGATCTTGGACCCCGGCACGTCGACCCGCTCATGCCCCACGGTGTACGCGTTGCGGATCCGCGCCAGCATATCCGCGATGGGGTCGGTCATGGTCATGGGCAGAACCCCCTTTCCCGCTACGCCGGGAGCTCACCAGCTGGCCTTCTTCACGCCCGGGATCTCGCCGCGGTGGGCCAGCTGCCGGAAGCAGTGCCGGCACAGTCCGAAGCGCCGCATGTAGCCGCGGGGCCGGCCGCAGATCCGGCAGCGGTTGCGCCGGCGCACTTCAAACTTGGGCTCGCGGCTGGCCTTGACGATCAGCGCCTTGCGCGCCATGAAGCCACCTCCTCACTGGCGGAATGGCAGGCCCAGCAGGCGCAGCAGCTCCCGCGCCTCCTCGTCGGTCTTGGCCGTGGTCACGATGGTCACGTCCATGCCCCGGACCTTCTCGATGTCGTCGTAGTCGATCTCGGGGAAGATCAGCTGCTCCCGCAGCCCCAGGGAATAGTTCCCGCGCCCGTCGAAGCTGTCGGGCGAGAGGCCGCGGAAGTCGCGCACCCGGGGCAGCGCCAAAAAGATCAGCCGGGTCAGGAAGTCCCACATCCGCTGCTTGCGCAGGGTCACCTTGCAGCCGATGGGCATGCCCGCCCGCACCTTGAAGGCGGAGATCGACTTCTTGGCCCGGGTCACCATGGGCCGCTGCCCCGTGATCAGGGCCAGTTCCTTCACCGCCGAGTCCAGGAGCTTCGGGTTCTGGATGGCGTCCCCCACGCCCATGTTGATGACGACCTTCTCGATGCGGGGGACCTCCATGATGCTCTTGTACCCGAAGCGCTGCATCAGCGCCGGGACGACTTCCTTCTCGTACTTTTCCTTCAGGTTGGTCACCACGGTGGCCATGGTCGTACCCTCCCGTGCCGGCGCCGCGCCGGTCCCTGCCGGCCGTTCGCGCCGGCCTCGCTGCTGCCCTTGCGGACGAACCCGGCCGGTCCGGGGCAGGGCCTCAGCGGTCGATGACCTCGCCGCACTTCTTGCAGGCCCGGACCCGGCGGCCGTCGTCCAGCTGCTTCTTGGCCACGCGGGTGGGCTGGCCGCACCGGGGGCAGACCAGCATCACGTTGGAGCGGTGAATGGGCGCCTCGCGCTCGATGATGCCGCTCTGCACCACCCCGGGCCGCGGCCGCTGGTGGCGCTTGACGATGTTGACGCCCTCCACCACCACCCGCTCCTCGGCGGGCAGGGCCCGCAGCACCTTGCCCTTCTTGCCGGCGTCCTTGCCGGCGATGACCAGGACCGTATCGCCCTTGCGAATGGTCATCTTGCGCGCCATGGGGGACCCCCTTTCCGCGCGGCTCCCCTCCCGGGCACGCCCGCCGGATCACAGCACCTCGGGCGCCAGGGAGATGATGCGCATGAACTGCTTATCCCGCAGCTCCCGGGCCACGGGGCCGAAGATGCGGGTTCCCCGCGGCTCGTGGGCGTCCCGCAGGATCACCGCCGCATTGTCGTCGAAGCGGATGTGGGTGCCGTCCTCCCGGCGCAGGCCGTGGCGGGTGCGCACCACCACCGCCCGCACCACGTCACCCTTCTTGACCACGCCCCCGGGCGTCGCGGCCTTGACCGATGCCACCACCACGTCGCCGATGTTGCCGTACCGCCGCGCGGAACCGCCCAGGACGCGAATCACCATCAGCTCTTTGGCGCCGGTGTTGTCGGCGACGACCAGGCGCGACTGCGGCTGGATCATCCGTCACCCCTCCTTGCCGGCGCGGCCAGCGGCTCAGGCCGGAGGCTGCTCTTCTTCCGGCAGGTCCTCCGCGGCCAGGGCCGCCAGCTGCGGCCGATCCAGGATCTCCACCACCCGCCACCGCTTGTGGCGGCTCAGGGGGCGGGTCTCCATGATCCGCACCTTGTCGCCCACCCGGCATTCGTTGTTCTCGTCGTGGGCCATGAACTTCTTGGTGCGGCGAATGCGCTTCCCGTAGAGCGGGTGGGGCACCAGCGACTCTACCGCCACCACCACGGTCTTGTCCATCTTGTCGCTGACCACCACGCCGACCCGCGTCTTGCGCTTGCCCCGTTCCTGGGCCATCGACCGGATTACCTCCCTTCGCTACCGGTGCCCCGCAGGGCAGCCAGCTCCCGCTGCCGCTGGATGGTCTGAACCCGGGCGATGTCCCGCCGCACCTGGCGCAGGCGCATGGGGTTGTCGAGCTGGCCGGTGGCGGCCTGGAACCGCAGGTTGAACAGCTCTTCCTTGAGGTCGCGGAGCTTCTTGTTCAGCTCCTCGTCGGACAGTTCCCGCAGCTCCTTAGCCTTCATGGGCCTCACCACCCACCGCGCGGGCGACGAACTTGGTCTTGATGGGCAGCTTGTGGGACGCCAGCCGCATGGCCTCCCGGGCCGTCTCTTCCGGCACGCCGGCGATCTCGAAAAGGACGCGGCCGGGCTTCACCACCGCCACCCAGTACTCCGGGCTGCCCTTGCCGCTACCCATGCGGGTTTCGGCGGGCTTCTTGGTCACGGGCTTGTCGGGAAAGATCTTGATCCACACCTTGCCACCGCGGCGGATGTAACGGGTCATGGCCACGCGGGCCGCCTCGATCTGCCGGTCGGTGATCCAGCCCCGCTCCAGGGCCTGCAAACCGTACTCGCCGAAGGTCACGGTGTTGCCCCGCTGGGCCACACCCCGCATCCGGCCGCGGTGCTGCTTGCGCCACTTGACGCGCTTGGGCATCAACATGGCTTATCGGCCTCCCTGGGCGCCCTGCTCGGCGGCCTCTGCCGGCCGCTTGGCCTCGGGCAGGACCTCCCCGCGGTTGATCCATACCTTCACGCCGATCTGTCCGTAGGTGGTGAACGCCTCGGCCTGGCCGTAGTCGATGTCGGCCCGCAGGGTGTGCAGGGGCACCGACCCCTCCGCCGTCCACTCGCTGCGGGAGATCTCGGCGCCGCCCAGGCGGCCGGATACCCGGATCTTGCAACCCTTGGCGCCCGCCCGCATGGTCCGCTGCAGGGCCTGCTTCATGGCCCGCCGCCAGGCCACGCGCCGCTGGATCTGGGCGGCGATGCTCTCGGCCACCAGCTGGGCGTCCAGCTCGGGCTCCTTGACCTCGACCACGTTGATGGCCACCTGCCGGCCGGTCATCCGCTCCAGTTCCTGCCGGAGGCTTTCGACGCCGGTGCCGCCCTTGCCGATGACCATACCCGGCTTGCCGGCGTGGATGGTCAGGCGGATGCGGTTGGCCGCGCGCTCGATCTCCACCCGGGAGATGCCGGCGTCATACAGGCGCTTCTTGATGTACCGGCGGATCCGCTGGTCCTCCAGCAGCAGGTCGACGAACTCCTGCCGCCGGGCATACCAGCGGGAATCCCAGTCGCGAATGATACCCAGGCGAAACCCCTTCGGGTGCGTCTTCTGGCCCACCTTAACCCTCCTTTCTCTCCGCCACGATCACCGTCACGTGGCTGGTGGGCTTCAGGATGGGGAAAGCCCGCCCCCGCGCCCGCGGCCGCCAGCGCTTGAGCCGCGGCCCCTCGTCCACGTACGCCTTGACAATGTAAAGCCGGTCCTCGTCCAGGTCGTGGTTGTTGGTGGCGTTGGCCACTGCCGAGCGAACCACCTTTTCCACGATCCGCGCCGCCCGCTTGGGCGTGAAGCGCAGCAGGGTCAGAGCCTCGCCCACGGGCTTGCCGCGGACGAGGTCCACCACCTGGCGCGCCTTGCGCGGCGACAGCCGGACGAATCGAGCCACCGCCCGGGCCTCCATGGTGTTCCCTCCTTGGCGGCCCGCCCTCACCGCACCCGGGCCTGCCGCTCCGTCTTGTCGGCGTGGCCGCGGAAGGTGCGGGTGGGCGCGAACTCACCCAGCTTGTGACCGATCATGTCTTCGGTGATGTAGACAGGGACGTGCTTGCGCCCGTCATGCACGGCGATGGTGTGCCCCACCATCTCCGGCACGATGGTGCTGTCCCGGGACCAGGTCCGGATGACCCGGCGCTGGTTCTTCTCGTTCAGGGCCTGGATCTTCTTCAGCAGCTTCGGGTCGACGTACGGCCCCTTCTTCAGCGATCGCCCCATCCAGCCTGCACCTCCTTTACCCGGGCTGACGGCTTGCACCCCGGGCGGCGGGCCCGCCCCCGTTGCGGGGCGACCCGCCCTGCCGCCGGCCGCCGGGCCGCGGCCGGGCACCCGCACCTGACGAACCGGCCTACTTGCGGCGCCGGACGATCAGGCGATCCGAGGGCTTCTTCTTGCGCGTCTTCTTGCCCAGGGCCGGCTTGCCCCACGGCGTCACCGGATGGCGGCCGATGGGTGCCTTGCCTTCGCCACCGCCGTGGGGGTGGTCCACCGGGTTCATCACCGAACCGCGGACCGTGGGCCGGCGGCCCAGCCAGCGGCTCCGGCCCGCCTTGCCGATGGTCACGTTCTCGTGGTCCAGGTTGCCAACCTGGCCGATGGTCGCCTTGCACTCCAGCCGGACCAGCCGCACCTCGCCCGAGGGCAGGCGCAGGTGGGCGTAGTCGCCCTCCTTGGCCGCCAGCTGGACCTCCGCACCGGCGGCCCGGGCCAGCTGCCCGCCCTTGCCCGGCTTGAGCTCCACGTTGTGGATCGTGGTGCCCACGGGGATGTTGCGCAGGGGCAGGGCGTTGCCCGGCCGGATGTCGGCGTCGGGACCGGACATCACGGTGTCGCCCACCTTGAGGCCGACGGGCGCCAGGATGTAGCGCTTCTCGCCGTCGGCGTAGTGCAGCAGGGCGATGAAGGCCGTCCGGTTGGGATCGTACTCGATGGACGCCACCCTGGCCGGCACGCCGTCCTTGTCCCGCTTGAAGTCGATGATGCGGTACAGCCGCTTGTGTCCGCCGCCCCGGTGGCGCACGGTGATGCGCCCCTGGGCGTTGCGGCCCGCCTTCTTCTTCAGCGGCGCCACCAGCGACTTCTCGGGTTCGTCCCGGGTGACGATCTGCTTGTAGTCCAGCACCGTCATCTGGCGCCGGCCAGGGGACGTGGGCTTGTACTTGCGAACCGCCATGGTCAGAGCCCCCTTCGGGCGCCCGGCAGGGCCCGGCGCCCTCCACGCCTCACGGGTTCACCACCCGCGTCAGGACACGTCCTCGAAGAACTCCTTGATGCGGTGCCCTTCCGCCAGGGTGACGATGGCCTTCTTGGCGTCGGGCTGGTAACCGGCGAACCGGCCGACCCGGCGCAGCTTGCCCCGCACCCGCACGGTGTTCACCTTGGCCACCCGCACCTTGAAGATCTGTTCCACGGCCCGCTTGATCTGGGTCTTGTTGGCCTTCGGGTGCACGAGAAAGGTGTACTTGTTGTCGGCCAGCTGCTGCATGCTCTTCTCCGTGATCACCGGGCGCAGGATGACATCATGGGGATCGGTGATCATGCCCCCAGCACCTCCTCCGCCCGCTCCACGGCTTCCCGGGCCAGGACCACGTGGCCGTGGCGCAGCACCTGATAGACGTTGAGCCGGTCCACCGTCTCGGTGTCGGCTCCCGGCAGGTTGCGCACCGACAGGTAGAGCGTCTTGTTCGGTTCCGCCAGGACGAACAGGGGCCGCTTGCCCTCCAGGTCGAGGCGCCGGATCAGGGCCGCCATCTCGCGGGTACGGGGCCGCTCCAGCCCCAGGTCATCGAGCCCCTCCAGCACGATCAGCTCGCCGTCGGCCACCTTGGCCGACAGGGCGGACCGCAGCGCGGCCCGGCGCGCCTTCTTGGGCAGGTCCTGGGTATAGTCCCGCGGCTGGGGGCCGAAGACGATACCGCCCTTGCGCCACTGGGGCGCCCGGATGCTGCCCTGCCGGGCCCGGCCCGTGCCCTTCTGCCGCCAGGGCTTGCGGCCGCCGCCCGAGACCATGCCCCGGGTCTTGGTGGCCGCCGTTCCCCGGCGCTGGTTCGCCAGGTAGCGGACCACAGCCTGGTGCATCAGGGCCTCCCGCACCGGGGCGCCGAAGACCGCGTCGCTCAGCTCGATCTCCCCGACCCGCTCGCCCTGGGTGTTGTAAACCGCCACCCTCGGCATGGGGTTGTCCTCCTTTCGCCGCCCGCCGGGCCTCACGCCGGCCGCGTCTTGCGCGGGACGTTGGTCTTGCGGATGGCGACCACGCTACCCCGCGGCCCGGGTACGGCGCCCTTCACCAGCAGCAGGTTGCGTTCGGGATCCACCCGCACCACCTGCAGGCCCCGCACCGTGACCCGCCGGTTGCCGGTCCGGCCCGCCATCCGGCGCCCCTTGAACACCCGGCCGGGGAAGGTCGACGGCGCCAGGGAGCCGGGGCCGCGGTGGTACTTGGAGCCGTGGCTCATGGGTCCCCGGCCGAACCCGTGCCGGGCCACCGGGCCCAGGAAGCCCTTGCCCTTGGAGGTCCCGGTGACGTCCACGTACTCCCCGGCCTTGAACAGCTCCACCGTGAGCTGCTGGCCGACTTCGGGCATGGGCTCCCCCTCGCCCTCCAGCCGGAACTCCCGCAGCACGCGCACGGGATTCACCCCGGCCCGGGCAAAGTGGCCCGCCATCGGCTTGTTCACCTTGCGGGGCTTGATCTCGCCAAAGCCCAGCTGGACCGCCCGGTAACCGTCCCGCTCCTGGGTGCGGGTCTGCACCACCACGCAGGGCCCCGCCTGGATCACGGTGACGGGCACCGCCCGGCCTTCGTCGTCGAAGATCTGCGTCATGCCCAGCTTGCGACCCAACAGGCCGACGCCCATGGGTTGCACCTCCGTTTGCCGTCCTGCCCCTTGCCCGAACGCCTGGCCAAACCAAGGACTCGGCTCAGAGCTTGATCTCGATGTCGACCCCTGCAGGCAGGTCGACCCGCCGCAGCGCATCGATGGTCTTGGGCGTCGGGTCGATGATGTCGATCAGGCGCTTGTGGGTGCGCATCTCGAACTGCTCGCGATGGTCCTTCTCGCCGTTGGGTGCCGTCAGGACCGTGAACACGCTGCGTTCCGTGGGCAGCGGCACGGGCCCGGAAATCTTGGCCCCCGTGCGCCGCGCGGTCTCCACGATCTTGTCGGCCGACTGGTCGAGCACGCCGTGGTCGAACGCCCGCAGCTTGATCCGGATCTTTTGCCGGGCCATCGGTTGTCCCCCCTTGCGCTCTCGTCCCAACCGGACCTACTCCAGGATCTTGGTGACGACGCCGGCGCCCACGGTGCGGCCGCCCTCGCGGATGGCGAACCGCAGCCCTTCCTCGATGGCGATGGGGGTGATCAGCTCCACCGTCATCTCGATGTTGTCCCCGGGCATGCACATCTCCACGCCCTCCGGCAGCTTGATCTCCCCCGTCACGTCCGTCGTCCGGAAGTAGAACTGCGGCCGGTACCCGTTGAAAAACGGCGTGTGCCGCCCGCCCTCTTCCTTCTTCAGCACGTACACGTTCCCCATGAACTTCTTGTGCGGGTTGATCGTCCCCGGCTTGGCCAGCACCTGGCCCCGCTCCACCTCGTCCTTGTCGATCCCCCGCAGCAGGCACCCGATGTTGTCCCCCGCCACCGCCTCGTCCAGCACCTTCCGGAACATCTCCACGCCCGTCACAACCGTCTTCCGCGGCTTGTCGGTGAAGCCCACCAGCTCCACCTCGTCGCCCACCTTCACCCGGCCCCGCTCCACGCGGCCCGTCGCCACCGTCCCGCGCCCCGTGATGGAGAACACGTCCTCCACCGGCATCAGGAACGGCTTATCCACATCCCGCTGCGGCGTCGGAATGTACTCGTCCACCGCCTTCATCAGGTCCAAAATCGCCTGCTCCGCCGCCGCATCCCCCTCCAGGGCCTTCAGCGCCGACCCCTTGATCACCGGCACCTCGTCCCCCGGAAAGTCGTACTGGCTCAAAAGCTCCCGTACCTCAAGCTCCACCAGCTCCAATAGCTCCGGATCGTCCACCATGTCCACCTTGTTCAAAAACACCACGATGTACGGCACGCCCACCTGCCGCGCCAGCAAGATGTGCTCCCGCGTCTGCGGCATCGGCCCGTCCGCCGCCGACACCACCAGAATCGCCCCGTCCATCTGCGCCGCGCCCGTGATCATGTTCTTCACGTAGTCCGCGTGCCCCGGGCAGTCCACGTGCGCGTAATGCCGCGCGTCCGTCTCGTACTCCACGTGCGCCGTCGCAATCGTGATCCCGCGCTCCCGCTCCTCCGGCGCCTTGTCGATCTGGTCGTAGGCCACAAACTGCGCCTTCCCCTGCTTCGACAGCACCTTCGTGATCGCCGCCGTCAGCGTCGTCTTCCCGTGGTCCACGTGCCCGATGGTCCCCACGTTCACGTGCGGCTTCGTCCGCTCGAACTTGGCCTTGGCCATGGGGTAATCGCCTCCTTGCACCCTGTTCTGCTGCCGCTGTTCTGCTGTGGCTCCGCCCGTTCTGGCGCCCTCTGGCCGGCGGGCTGCCGGGATCAGGGACGTCCGGCCGCCGCCGCCTTCGCCCTCGGCCGCTGCCGGCCCGCGCCGGACGCTAGCGGGCCGCCCGGGCCCGGTCGCCCCGGGCCTCGATGATCTGGTCGGCGATGTTGCGCGGCACCTGCTCGTAATGGCTGAACTGCATGGTGTAGGTGCCGCGCCCCTGGGTCTTGGACCGCAGGTCCGTGGCGTAGCCGAACATCTCCGCCAGCGGGACCAGGGCCCGGATCACCTGCAGCCCGCCGGCGTCGGGCTCCATGCCCTCGACCCGGCCGCGGCGGGCGTTGATGTCGCCGATGACGTCGCCCATGTACTGCTCGGGCACCACCACTTCGACCTTCATGATGGGCTCCAGCAGCACCGGGCCCGCCTGCTGGGCCGCATTGCGCAGGCCCATGGAGCCGGCGATCTTGAAGGCCATCTCCGAGGAGTCCACCTCGTGGTACGAGCCATCCACCAGGGTGACCCGCACGTCCAGCATGGGATAGCCGGCCAGGATGCCGTTCTCCAGCGCCTCCCGGACGCCGGCTTCCACCGCCGGGATGTACTCCTTGGGCACCACGCCACCGACGATCTTGTTGACGAACTCGAACCCGGAGCCGGGCTCCATGGGCTCGATCTCCAGCACCACGTGGCCGTACTGGCCGCGGCCGCCGGTCTGCCGGATGTACTTGCCCTCGGCCCGCGCCGGCCGGGTGATGGTCTCCTTGTAAGCCACCTGGGGCTTGCCGACGTTGGCCTGCACCTTGAACTCCCGCATCAGGCGGTCGACGATGATCTCCAGGTGCAGCTCGCCCATGCCGGAGATGATGGTCTGGCCCGTTTCCTCGTCGGTGTGGACCCGGAAGGTCGGGTCCTCCTCGGCCAGCTTGTTGAGCGACTCGCCCAGCTTGTCCTGATCGGCCTGGGTCTTGGGCTCGATGGCCACCGAGATCACCGGCTCGGGGAACTCCATGGACTCCAGCACGATGGGCGCGTTGGGGTCGCACAGGGTCTCGCCGGTGATGGTGTCCTTCAGGCCGACGGCGGCGGCGATGTCGCCGGTCCAGACCTCGTCGACCTCTTCCCGGTGGTTGGCATGCATCCGCACGATGCGGCCGATGCGCTCCTGCCGGCCCTTGTTGCTGTTGTACACGTAGCTGCCGGCCTTCAGGTGGCCCGAGTAGACCCGGAAGAAGGCCAGCTTGCCCACGTAGGGGTCGGTCATGATCTTGAAGACCAGCGCCGAGAAGGGCTCGTCATCGCTGACCTTGCGCTCGATCTCCTGGCCGGTCTTGGGATCGGTGCCGCGCACGGCCGCGATGTCCAGGGGCGAGGGCAGGTAGTCGACCACCGCATCCAGCAGCAGCTGGACGCCCTTGTTCCGGTAGGCGGAGCCGCACAGCACCGGCACCAGCTGGAGGTTGACCGTGCCCTTGCGCAGGGCGGCGCGGATCTCGCCGGTGGAGATCGGCTCGCCCTCCAGGTATTTCATCATGAGTTCCTCGTCGACCTCGGCCACGGCCTCCAGCAGCTTCTCCCGGTACTCGGCGGCCTGCTCCTGCATCTCGGCCGGGATCTCCGCCGCCTCGTAGCGGGTCCCCAGGTCATCGCGGTAGAAGATGGCCTTCATCTCGACCAGATCGATGATGCCCTGAAAACTGTCCTCGGCCCCGATGGGCAGCTGGATGGCCACCGGGTTGGCGCCCAGCCGCTCCCGCATCTGGTCCAGGACGCGGTAGAAGTTGGCGCCGACCACGTCCATCTTGTTGACAAAGGCGATGCGGGGCACCCGGTACTTGTTGGCCTGGCGCCACACCGTCTCCGACTGGGGCTCCACGCCGCCGCGGGCGGCGAAGATGGCGATCACGCCGTCCAGAACGCGCAGGGAGCGCTCCACCTCGACGGTAAAGTCCACGTGGCCGGGCGTATCAATGATGTTGATCCGGTGATCCCGCCAGAAGCAGGTGGTGGCGGCGGAGGTGATGGTGATGCCGCGCTCCTGCTCCTGCACCATCCAGTCCATGGTGGCGGCGCCTTCGTGGACCTCGCCCATCCGGTGCACGCGCCCCGTGTAGTACAGGATGCGTTCCGTGGTCGTGGTCTTGCCCGCGTCGATGTGGGCGGCGATCCCGATATTGCGCGTGCGCTCCAGGGGATACTCCCGGGGCATGTCGTCCCTCCTTCCTCCGCCGCGCCCGGCCGCCGGCCGCTGCCGGCGGCGCGCCCGCCAGCCTGCTTACCAGCGGTAATGGGCAAAGGCGCGGTTGGCTTCCGCCATGCGATGGACCTCTTCCTTGCGGCGCACGGCGCCACCGGTATTGTTGGCGGCGTCGATCAGTTCATTGGCCAGGCGCTCCACCATGGTCCGCTCGTTGCGCTGGCGGGCGTATTCCACCAGCCACCGGAGCGCCAGGGACAGGCGCCGTTCCGGCCGCACCTCCAGGGGCACCTGGTAGGTGGCACCCCCCACGCGCCGGGGGCGGACCTCCAGCGCGGGCATGGTGTTGCGCACCGCCTGCTCGAACACCTCCAGGGGATCCCGGCCGGTCTTGGCGGCGACGCGCTCGAAGGCCTGGTAGACGATGCGCTGGGCCAGGCTCTTCTTCCCGTCCCACATCACCTTGTTGATGAGCCGGGCCACCCGCTCGCTGCCGTAGACGGGATCCGGCTCCACCGGGCGCCGTGGCACCCTGCCTCGCCTGGGCATGCCCTTCCTCCCTCCATACCGTCCTGCTGGCCGGCTGCCACCGGCCGGGCCTGGACATCAGGGCCAGCCCGGCCCCTGACACGCCACGACGCCCGCTCCGGGCGTAAAAAATTCCTCGCCAGCTCCCGGGACGAACCCGCCCCGCGCCTGCAGGGCCACCGGCGGCGAGGATGCGCCCGGCAGCGGGCGCCCGCAGGGGCCGCCCGCCGGCCGCGAGCCCGTGATTCAGCCGACAGCCGTCAGGACTTGGGCCGCTTGGCCCCGTACTTGGACCGCCCCTGGCGGCGCTTCTCGACCCCGGCGGCATCCAGCGCGCCCCGGATGATCTGATAGCGCACGCCCGGCAGGTCCTTCACGCGACCGCCGTGGACCAGCACCACCGAGTGCTCCTGGAGGTTGTGGCCCTCACCGGGGATGTAGGCCGTCACCTCGACGCCGTTGGTCAGGCGCACCCGGGCGATCTTCCGCAGGGCGGAATTGGGCTTCTTGGGCGTCGTGGTGCGCACCTGCAGGCACACGCCGCGCTTCTGGGGGTTGCCCCGCAGCGCCGGCGCACCCGTCCGGCGGGTCACCCGCTCGCGCCCCTTGCGCACCAGCTGGTTGATCGTCGGCATCGAGCGTCACCTCCTTCCCATCCCGGGCCAGGGGGCCGCCGCCGCCTCATTCTTCGAGAATGGCGGCGGAGGCGGCCCCGACCTTGATCCGGCAAGCGCTTCCCAGTTCGCGCATGGTGTCGACGTATTCCACCGCGATGCCGCGCGCCTGGCAGGCCTGCACCAGGTCGCGCACCACGTGGGCTTCCGCGTCGCGGGCCACGTAAACCTGCAACGCCTCGCCCTTCAGGACCGCCTTCAGGGTCTGCTTGGTACCGACGGTGCGGCGCCGGGCCGCCCGCAGGCGATCCAGGGACATCCCTCACTGGCCCTCCTTCGTGCGGCCGCCCTCCGGCCGCCCCCGATTCATCAGGCCAAGACACACTAGGTAAGTGTAGCACCGGCCCTTTTTCAGTGTCAACGCGAGTCGCCTCGCCGCCGGGGCGCCTGGCGGGACGGCGCGGTGGCGCCTCGGGTGCGCACCGCCTGCCTCCGGGCGGGCCGGCCCGCCGCACGGCCGCAGTACCCGACTCAGGGCGGGCCCGCCCGCCCCACGGCCGGCCCGCCGGGTCATTCCGCGGCGGGCTCGTCGCCGGCCACCCCGGCACCGCCCGCCTCCGGGCCTTCCCCGGCGCCGGCTTCCTCCACCGGCGAGCCGTCGCCCGCGCCCGGACCGGCGGTACCGGCAGCCTCCTCCAGCAGCGCGGCGCCGTCGCTGCCCGCGGCCAGGGCCTGGGGGAGCACGTGGCCGTTGGCGGTGCCGTCCAGCGCCCCGTCGCCGGCGGCGGCCACCGCGCCGTCCTCACCCAGGGCGCGGGCCGCCAGGGTCTCGCTGCGGCGGGCCTGGGCCATGACCTCCCGCTCGGTCTTGCCCTCGACCAGGATCTGCATCCGGCGATAGCGGCTCATGCCGGTTCCGGCCGGGATCAGCTTGCCGATGATGACGTTCTCCTTGAGGCCCAGCAGGGGGTCGGTCTTCCCCTTGATGGCCGCCTCCGTCAGGACCCGGGTGGTTTCCTGGAAGGAGGCCGCGGAGAGGAAGGATTCGGTGGCCAGCGCCGCCTTGGTGATGCCCAGCAGCACCGGCCGGGCCGTGGCCGGCCGCGCCCCCTCGGGCAGCTGGGCGTTAGCCTCCTCCAGCTCGAAGACGTCGACCAGGCCGCCCGGCAAGAGGTCGGTGTCCCCGGCGTCCTCCACCTTCACCTTGCGCATCATCTGGCGGATGATGATCTCGATGTGCTTGTCGTTGATGTCCACGCCCTGCATGCGGTAGACCTTCTGGACTTCCTGCAGCAGGTAGAGCTGGACGGCCTGCACGCCCCGCACCTTGAGGATGTCGTGGGGGTTGATGGGCCCCTCGGTCAGCACGTCGCCGGGTTCCACCCGGTCCCCGTCGCGGACCAGGAGGCGGGCACCGAAGGGCACGGTGTAGGCCTCCCAGGTGCCGTCGTCGCTGATGACCCGCACCTCGCGCCGCTGCTTGGTCTCGACCACCTTGACGGTGCCGCCGACCTCCGTCATCACCGCCTGGCCCTTGGGCTTGCGGGCCTCGAACAGCTCCTCGACCCGCGGCAGGCCCTGGGTGATGTCCTCGCCAGCCACGCCGCCGGTGTGGAAGGTGCGCATGGTCAGCTGGGTGCCCGGCTCGCCGATGGACTGGGCGGCGATGGTCCCCACCGCCTCGCCGATGTTGACCATCTTGCCCGTCGCCAAATCGCGCCCGTAGCAGCGGGCGCAGACGCCGTAGCGCGAGCGGCAGGCCAGCACGGAGCGGATCTCCACCTGCTCGATGCCGGCGTCCACGATGGCCTGGGCCCGGTCCTCGTCGATCTCTTCACCCGCCGGCACGATGACCTCGCCCGTCTCGGGGTGCACCACGTCGCGGACGGCGATGCGGCCCACGATGCGGTCCTGCAGGGATTCGATGACTTCCTCCCCGTCCCGGATCTCCGACACCATGATGCCCTCGGTGGTGCCGCAGTCTTCCTCCCGGACGATGACGTCCTGGGACACGTCCACCAGGCGCCGGGTCAGGTAACCGGAGTCGGCCGTGCGCAGGGCCGTGTCGGCCAGGCCCTTGCGGGCGCCGTGGGTGGAGGTGAAGTACTCCAGCACGGTGAGGCCCTCGCGGAAGTTGGCCCGCACCGGCTGCTCGATGATCCGGCCCGAGGGGTCGGTCATCAGGCCGCGCATGCCGCCCAGCTGGGCGATCTGGGTCAGGTTGCCCCGGGCGCCGGAGATGGCCATCATGTAGACCGGGTTGAAGTAGTCCAGGACCTGGGTCAGCTCCTGGGTCACCTTGTCCTTCGTCCGGTTCCAGATGTCGATGATCTTCTGATAGCGCTCTTCGGCGCTGATCAGGCCCCGGCGGTACTGGCTCTCCACCTGCTCCACCTGGGCTTCGGCCTCGGCGATGTACTCGGCCTTGCGCTCGGGGATCTTCACGTCCCCGATGGCGATGGACGCCCCGGCCTGGGTGGCGAAGCGGAAGCCCAGTTCCTTGACGGCGTCCAGCATCTCCACCGTCTTGGCGTAACCCAGGCGCCGGAAGCTCTCGGCCACGATGTCGCCCAGCTTCTTCTTGTCGACCACCTGGTTGACGAACCGGAGTTCCACGGGCAGGGCCTCGTTGAAGATCACCCGGCCCACCGTGGTCTCCAGCAGCCGCCGCCCCTGGGCCGTCTCCACCCGCGCCTTGATCCGGGCGTGGACCTCCACCTGCTTGAGCTGGTAGGCCAGCAGCACCTCATCGGCGGAGCTGAAGATCCGGCCCTCGCCCCGGGCGCCCTCCCGCTCCAGGGTCAGGTAGAAGGAACCCAGCACCATGTCCTGGGTGGGCGTCACCACGGGCTTGCCGTCCTTGGGGTTCAGCAGGTTGTGGATCGACATCATGAGGACCCGGGCCTCAGCCTGGGCCTCCGCCGACAGGGGCACGTGCACCGCCATCTGGTCGCCGTCGAAGTCGGCGTTGTACGCCGTGCAGACCAGCGGGTGGATCTGGATGGCGCGGCCCTCCACCAGCACCGGCTCGAAGGCCTGGATGCCCAGGCGGTGCAGGGTGGGCGCGCGGTTCAGCAGGACGGGGTGCTCCTTGATGACCTCCTCCAGGACATCCCAGACCTCGTCCCGCACCCGCTCCACCATGCGCTTGGCGCTCTTGATGTTGTGGGCGTAACCCAGCTGCACCAGCCGCTTCATCACGAAGGGCTTGAACAGCTCCAGGGCCATCTCCTTCGGCAAGCCGCACTGGTGCATCTTCAGCCGCGGGCCCACCACGATGACCGAGCGGCCCGAGTAGTCCACGCGCTTGCCCAGCAGGTTCTGGCGGAAGCGGCCCTGCTTGCCCTTCAGCATGTCGGACAGGGACTTGAGGGGCCGGTTGCCCGGACCCGTGACCGGCCGGCCCCGCCGGCCGTTGTCGATCAGGGCGTCCACCGCCTCCTGCAGCATGCGCTTCTCGTTGCGGACGATGATGTCCGGCGCGCCCAGGTCCAGCAGCCGCTTGAGCCGGTTGTTGCGGTTGATCACCCGCCGGTAGAGGTCGTTGAGGTCCGATGTGGCGAAGCGGCCGCCGTCCAGCTGGACCATGGGCCGCAGGTCGGGCGGGATGACCGGGATGGCCTCGAGGATCATCCAGGTCGGGTCGTTGCCCGACTTGCGGAAGGCTTCGACCACCTCCAGCCGCCGGACGGCCCGCAGGCGGCGCTGGCCGCTGGAGTTGCGGATCTCGGCCCGCAGCTCCTCGGCCAGTTCGTCCAGGTCGATCCGCTCCAGAAGCTCCTTGACCGCCTCGGCGCCCATGCCGGCGCGGAAGGCGTTGCCGTACTTCTCCCGGGCCTCCCGGTACTCCGTCTCCGTCAGCAGCTGCTTCTCCATCAGCGCCGTCTCGCCCGGGTCGATCACCACGTACGCGGCGAAGTAGAGCACCCGCTCCAGGGCCCGGGGCGACATGTCCAGAAGCAGGCCCAGCCGCGAGGGGATGCCCTTGAAGTACCAGATGTGGCAGACGGGCGCCGCCAGCTCGATGTGCCCCATGCGCTCGCGGCGGACCTTGGCCTGCGTCACCTCGACGCCGCAGCGGTCGCAGACGATGCCCTTGTAGCGGACCCGCTTGTACTTGCCGCAGTGGCACTCCCAGTCCTTGGTCGGGCCGAAGATGCGCTCGCAGAAGAGGCCGTCCCGCTCCGGCTTCAGGGTGCGGTAGTTGATGGTCTCGGGCTTCTTCACCTCGCCCTTGGACCACTCCCGGATCTTCTCGGGCGAGGCCAGGCTGATGCGGATGGCGTCAAAGTGGTTGACGTCCTGGGCAAGCCCGTCGCCGATGCGGTCCTGGAAGCTCTCGATGGTCTTCATGCCTCACTCGCCCCCTCCGCTGGCCCGCAGGTCGTCGTCGTCCTCGTCACCGGGCGCGCCCGCCTCGTCCTCCCCGTCGGCGGGTTCGTCCGCCGCGTCGTCGCCCACGTCAGCGAGGTCGAAGCCGGCATCCAGGTCGGTGTCGTCATAGGCGTCCGGGCTGTCCCCCCAGTCGCCCTCACCGGCCTCGTCACCTTCCAGGCCTTCGTCGCCGGCCCCGTCATAATCGCCGTACCCGTCACCCTCGTCGTACGAACCGGCCTCGGCCGCCCGCCGGCCCGCCCGCACCCGGGCGCCCGCCCGGGCCAGCTCGCCCAGGTCCAGGTCCAGCTCGCCGCCGGTGTCGGCGGCTTCCTCGTCCTCCCGCAACACGATCTCCCGGTTGTCCTCGCTCAGGATCTTCACGTCCAGACCCAGGCTCTGCATCTCCTTGATCAGGACCTTGAACGACTCGGGCACGCCCGGCTCGGGCACGTTCTCGCCCTTGACGATGGCCTCGTACGTCTTCACCCGGCCCACCACGTCGTCGGACTTGACGGTCAGCAGCTCCTGCAGGGTGTAGGCGGCGCCGTAGGCCTCCAGGGCCCACACCTCCATCTCGCCGAAGCGCTGGCCGCCGAACTGGGCCTTTCCGCCCAGGGGCTGCTGGGTGACCAGCGAGTACGGCCCGGTGGAGCGGGCGTGGATCTTGTCGTCCACCAGGTGGGCCAGCTTGAGCATGTAGACGTAGCCCACCGTCACCTCGTTGTCGAAGGGCTCGCCGGTGCGGCCGTCATACAGCACGGTCTTGCCCGACTCGGGCAGGCCCGCCTTGCGCAAAAGCTCCCGGATGCTCTCCTCGCCGGTGCCGTCGAACACCGGGGTCGCCACCCACAGCCCCAGGGCCTTGGCCGCCCAGCCCAGGTGGCACTCCAGGATCTGGCCGATGTTCATGCGCGAGGGGACCCCCAGAGGGTTGAGGACGATGTCCACCGGCGTGCCGTCGGGGAGGAAGGGCATGTCTTCCTCCGGCATGATGCGGGCGATGACGCCCTTGTTGCCGTGGCGGCCGGCCATCTTGTCGCCCTCGGAGATCTTGCGCTTCTGGGCCACGTAGACCTGGACCAGCTGGTTGACGCCCGGCGCCAGCTCGTCGCCGTTCTCCCGGGAGAAGACCTTGACGTCGACCACGATGCCGCTCTCGCCGTGGGGCACCCGCAGGGAGGTATCCCGCACCTCCCGCGCCTTCTCACCGAAGATGGCGCGCAGGAGCCGCTCCTCGGCGGTGAGCTCCGTCTCGCCCTTGGGCGTCACCTTGCCGACCAGGATGTCCCCTGCCCGGACCTCGGCCCCGATGCGGATGATGCCGCGCTCGTCCAGGTCGCGCAGCTGGTCTTCGCCCACGTTGGGGATGTCGCGGGTGATCTCCTCCGGACCCAGCTTGGTGTCGCGGGCCTCGCACTCGTACTCCTCGATGTGGATCGAGGTGAAGACGTCATCCTTGACCAGCCGCTCGCTGATCAGGATGGCGTCCTCATAGTTGTAGCCCTCCCAGGGCATGAAGGCGACCAGCACGTTGCGGCCCAGGGCCAGCTCGCCGTGGTCGGTGGAGGGGCCGTCGGCCAGGACGTCGCCCTTCTCCACCCGCTGGCCCTTGCGCACCAGCGGCCGCTGGTTGAAGCACGTGCCCTGGTTGGAACGCTCGAACTTCATCAGGTGGTAGGTGTCCCGCTGGCCGTCCTCGGTTTCGACCACGATCTCGCGGGCCGTCACCCGCCGCACGGTGCCCGCCCGGCGGGCGGTGATCACCACCCCCGAGTCCACGGCGGTGCGGTACTCGACGCCCGTGCCCACCAGGGGGGCCTCGGTGCGGATCAGGGGGACCGCCTGGCGCTGCATGTTGGCCCCCATCAGGGCGCGGTTGGCGTCGTCGTGCTCCAGGAACGGGATCAGCGCCGTCGCGATGGAGAACACCTGCTTGGGCGAGACGTCCATGTAGTCGATCTCTTCGGGCGCGGCCAGGCGCACCTCGTCGCGGAAGCGCACGGCCACCCGCTTCTCCTTGAAGTACCCGTTCTCATCCAGCTCGGCGTTGGCCTGGGCGATGACGCACTCGTCCTCCTCATCGGCCGTGAGGTAGACCACGTCGTCGGTCACCCGGCCCTTTTCCACCCTCCGGTACGGCGTCTCGATGAAGCCGTACTCGTTCACCCGGGCATAGGTCGCCATGGCGCCGATCAAGCCGATGTTGGGACCTTCCGGCGTCTCGATGGGGCACATGCGCCCGTAGTGGGAGTGGTGCACGTCCCGCACGTCGAACCCGGCCCGCTCCCGGCTCAGGCCGCCGGGCCCCAGGGCCGACAGCCGGCGCTTGTGGGTGAGCTCGGAGAGCGGGTTCGTCTGGTCCATGAACTGGCTGAGCTGGCTGGAGCCGAAGAACTCCTTGACCGCCGCCACCACGGGCCGGATGTTGATCAGCGCCTGGGGCGTGATGGCGTCGGCGTCCTGGATGCTCATGCGCTCCTTGATGACCCGCTCCATCCGCGCCAGGCCGATGCGGAACTGGTTCTGCAGGAGCTCGCCCACCGAGCGCAGGCGGCGGTTGCCCAGATGGTCGATGTCGTCGGTGGTGCCGACGCCGGCAAACAGGCCGAAGGCGTAGTTGATGATGGCGGCGATGTCTTCCCGGGTCAGGGTGCGGACCGTGGTGTCGGGCTGGCCGTTGCCCAGGACCACCACCTCGCGGTCCTCGGGGGTGCGCACCCGCACCCGCCGCACGCCCGCCGCCTGGACCCGCTGGGCCAGCTGGCGGTCGAACCGCTGGCCCGCCTCCACGATCCGCTCCCCCGTCTGGGGATCCACCACGTCTTCCGCGGCGTAAAGGCCGATGAGCCGCGCCCGCAGGTTGAGCTTCTTGTTCATCTTGTAGCGGCCCACGGCCGCCAGATCGTAGCGCTTGGGGTCGAAGAACAGGTTGTCCAGAAGCTGGCGGGCGCTCTCGTCGGTGGGCGGTTCCCCGGGCCGCAGGCGCTTGTAGATCTCGATCAGGGCCTCGGCCTGGGAGTCGGTGTTGTCCTTGTCCAGGGTGGCCCGGACGTGTTCGGTATCGCCCAGCAGCTCCAGCAGCTCGGCATCGGTCTGGTAGCCCAGGGCCCGCAGCAGCACGGTGGCGGGCTGCTTCCGGGTGCGGTCGACCCGCACATACACCACGCCGCTGGCATCGGTCTCAAACTCCAGCCAGGCACCGCGGTTGGGGATCACCGTGGCCGAATAGAGCGGGTTGCCGTTGGCGTCATAGTCCACGCTGTAGTAGACGCCTGGCGAGCGGACCAGCTGGCTGACCACGACGCGCTCGGCGCCGTTGATCACGAAGGTGCCGTGCTCGGTCATCAGCGGGAAGTCTCCCATGAAGACCTCCTGCTCCTTGACCTCGCCCGTTTCCTTATTAATGAGGCGCACCCTCACCCGCATGGGCGCAGCGTAGGTGACGTCCCGGTCCTTGCACTCCTGGACGGAATACTTGGGCTCGCCCAGCGAATAGTCCACGAACTCCAGCACCAGGTTGCCCGTGAAGTCCTGAATGGGCGAGATGTCCTGGAAGGTCTCCTTCAGGCCTTCGTTGAGGAACCACCGGTAGGAGTTCAGCTGCACCTCGATCAGGTTGGGCAGGTCCAGGACTTCGTGGATGCGCCCGAAGCTCAGCCGCTCGCGCTTCCCGCTCTTGACCACGTGCGGCATGCCTTCACACCCCTTCGGCAGAGGATCCGCCATCGTTGCGCCCGTCCGCCCCTGCCGCCCGGCACGGCAGGGCCAGCCGCTCGCCGGCGGCCCGGAGCGGCGCCGCCGGTTCGACCACCACCCGGCCCTGGCAACGCCCGGGCCGGTCCCTTCCCTGCGGTCACCTCCGGTTCATACCCTTTACACAGGCGGCCCATCCCCAGAGGGATCAAGGTGGCAAGCAAATCGCCACAAGCATGGAGTCCACTTGCAGGAACTATGCGTCCCGGCGCCGAACCACCAGGCAAAGGATGGCGGCACCATGGTCGTGCGGGCTCCGGGGATTGTCCCGGGGTCGGTGGGTCTTGTGCGCATGGTCACCTGCCACTGACGGAAACCAATAACAGTGGCAAGGTATAATGCTAGCGCAAGGGCATACCCCTGTCAATGCCGCCAGCCTGTCCCACGGTTTCCCGCAGCAGCCGAAGGGTAAGGCCCACCCGGTCGGGATGGGCTTTCTTGTTGGCGGCTTACTGGCGGCCTTCTGGTGGCACCCCGCCGTCGTCCTTTGGGCCTGCACGGCGCCATCATGCGGGCCTGCACAGCGGGCCTAAAAGGAGTAGGCGCCGGTGCCGCCCCGCAGGACCGCACCGGCGCCGCAACCCAGCGTCTCGCCCCAGCCCACGGTCTTACTGGATCTCCACCGTGGCGCCCACTTCGGCGAGCTTGGCCTTGATCTGCTCCGCCTCTTCCTTGGAGGCGCCCTCCTTGATCGGCTTGGGCGCGTTGTCCACCAGGTCCTTGGCTTCCTTCAGGCCGAGACCCGTCAGCTCGCGCACGACCTTGATGACCTGGATCTTGTTGGCGCCCACGTCCTTGAGGATGACGTTGAACTCCGTCTTCTCCTCCTCGGCCGCCGGAGCCGCGGCGCCCGCCGCGGCCGCGGGCGCGGCCACCGCCACCGGAGCCGCCGCGGAGACGCCGAACTCCTCCTCGAACTTCTTGACCAGCTCCGCCAGCTCCAGCACGGTCATGCCCTTCACGATGTCCAGCACTTCCTGCACCTTGGACACCGCAATCCCTCCTCGTGGGGTCATGTTGGGGTGGCCGGAATTCCGTCCGGCCACCGGTCTTAAGCGGGACGCACCGGCTCAGGCCTGCGCCTCCCGCTGGCGCCGCAGCGCGTCGACGGCGTAGACGAAGGACCGCAGAGTGGCCGCCAGGACGCCGGCCAGGCCGTACAGGGGCGCCTGCATGCCGCCCATGACCTTGGCCAGCAACTCCTCCCGGGAGGGCAGGTCGGCCAGCTGCTGGACCTCCTTGACACCGATGATCCGGCCGTCCAGGAGGCCGCCCTTGATCTGCAGCTGGTTGTACTCCCGGGCGAAGCGGGAAAGCTCCTTGGCCGCCACCACCGGATCGTCGAAGCCGAAGGCCAGGGCCGTGGGCCCCTCCAGCAAGGGGTCCAGGCCCTCGATGCCTGCCTTCTCCGCCGCCCGGCGGATCAGGGTGTTCTTGATGACCCGGTACTCCACGCCCTGGGCGCGCAGGCGCCGGCGCAGCTCCGTGGTCGCGGCCACGTTCAGCCCGCGGAAATCCGTAAGGATCACGCCCTGGGCGCGCTGCAACTTGCCTGCCAGGTCTTCCACCAGCGCTTCCTTCTGGGCCCTGTTGAGCAAGGTGTCACCCCCTTCCGGGCCGGACCGCCCGGTGCCGGGGAACAAGAAACCCCGGCGGCTCCCGCCGGGGTACGGTTGCAGCACGGGTTCGAGTCAGGACCCGGCGGGTCGAACCCGCCCCCGCGGCCCGAGGCCGCGGCCACCGGGGACGGCGCCCCGCCGCGGCCGCCCGCCGGCCGCACGGCCGTCAGCAGGCATGACCGGAGGTGACCGGGGCGCCTCCATCGTCCGATGGGGCCTGTCCTGACCGGCTGTCACCGTTACCTCGGCAGGCGGGCCCGGACGGCCCTTTAAGCACAGGCACCTGCTGTCTGCGGTAACGCCTTGCGGCGGGCGGGCCTGGCGGCCCGCCCGCCGTGCTCACCGTGAAGAAAGGAAACCAGAACTTCGGCCCCGGAGCAAGCCCTCGGGCCGAAAGATGTCAAGCCACCTGCCCGACGGCCGTCGGGCGGATGCGGATGCCCGGACCCATGGTGGACGAGACCGTGACCGAGCGGATGTACTGGCCCTTCGCTGCCGCGGGGCGGGCCCGCACCACGGCCTCAACCAGGGCATCCAGGTTCTCCTTGAGCTGTTCGACGGTGAAGGACACCTTGCCGATGGGGACGTGGACGTTGCCCGCCTTGTCGGTGCGGAACTCCACCTTACCGGCCTTGAACTCCCGCACCGCGTCGGCCACCTCGAAGGTCACGGTCCCCGTCTTGGGGTTGGGCATCAGCCCGCGCGGGCCCAGGATGCGGCCCAGACGCCCCACCACACCCATCATGTCGGGGGTGGCGATGGCCACGTCGAAGTCCAGCCAGCCCTGCTGGATGCGCTCGGCCAGCTCTTCCGCCCCCACGACGTCGGCGCCGGCCGCCTCGGCGGCCTTGGCCGGCTCGCCCTTGGCAAAGACCAGCACCCGCACGGTCCGGCCGGTGCCGTGGGGCAGGGTGACGGTGCCGCGCACCACCTGGTCCGCGTGGCGCGGATCCACGCCCAGGCGCAGGGCCACCTCCACCGTCTCGTCAAAGCGGGCCGAGGCCAGCTCCTTCACCTTGGCCAGGGCCTCTTCGGGCTCGTAGAGGCGCTGGCGGTCCACCTGGGCCGCCGCACCCCGATAGCGCTTGCCGTGCTTCGGCATACAAGATCCACCTCCGTGGTCCGGACGACGGCCTTGCAGCCGTCTCCCACAGGTGATTCATGGAAGAACAGGCCGATCAGGCTCGGGGCGGGCCCGCGTCAGGCCTCGACCACTTCGATGCCCATGCTGCGGGCGGTGCCCTCGATCAGCCGCATGGCGGCTTCCACGTCCGCCGCGTTCAGATCGGGCATCTTGAGCTCCGCGATCTCCCGGATCTGCTTCCGGGTGACGCGGCCGACCTTGTTCTTGTTGGGCGCGCCCGACCCCTTCTCGACGCCCGCCGCCCGGGCCAGCAGGATGGAGGCCGGGGGCGTCTTGGTGATGAAGGTGAAGGACCGGTCCTGGTAGACCGTAATCTCCACGGGGATGATCAGGCCCACCTGGTCCTTGGTGCGCTCGTTGAACTCCTTGGTGAAGGCCATGATGTTGACGCCATGCTGGCCCAAAGCCGGACCGACCGGCGGCGCCGGTGTGGCCTTGCCGGCCGGAATCTGCAGCTTGATCTTGCCGATGACCTTCTTGGCCACGTCGCCTCTCCTCCCGCTCCCGCAGCGTCCCGCCCGCCGGCCGCGGGTCCCGCGGCCGGCACCTGCACCAGGGTCCGGCCCGCCGGACCGCACGGAAGCCGCCGGCCGGCACCGGGCGGGCGGCCACGGTCACTGCACCATTAAAGCTTCTCGACCTGGGTGAAGTCCAGCTCCACCGGAGTTTCCCGGCCGAACATGGAGACCAGGACCCGCAGCTTGCCCTTCTGGTGGTCGATGGTCTCCACCTGGCCGATGAAGCCCTCGAAGGGCCCGTCGGCCACCTTGACGGACTCGCCCACCTCGAACCGGATGAGCGGCCGCGGTTCGTCGACGCCCATCTGCCGGCGGATCTGCTCGACCTCCGACGGCAGAAGGGGCGTGGGCTTGCTCCCGGCCCCCACGAAGCCCGTAACCCCCGGCGTGTTGCGCACCACATACCAGGAGTCGTCGGTCATGATCATGTCGACCAGCACGTACCCCGGGAAGACCTTGCGCTGCACGGTGCGCCGCTTGCCGTCTTTGACCTCGATGGCCTCCTCGGTGGGAACAAGGACCTCGAAGATCTTGTCCTGCATGCCCATGGTGCGCACGCGCTTCTCGATGTTCGCCTTGACCTTGTTCTCGTATCCGGAGTAGGTGTGGATCACGTACCATTGCCGGCGGGGGTCGCTCGGGGCCGGCGGCTGGCCCGTGCTCTCCGGGACCGTTTCCCGGCCGGCCGCCTCCGGGCCGTCTCCCGCGGCGGCCCCTGCCGCTCCATCGCCGCGTCCTGGCGCGGCGGGCCCGTCCAGTGCCCCGCCGGTCCCCGGCTCGTCGGATCGGAATTCTTCCGCATGCCGCTCTCGCACCATGGTCGCGGGTTCCCGAGGAACCCGTCACCCCCTTCGCCTTGTGCCGGTACCGCCTGCCGCACCTGCCCTGATCCCCCGGCTCCCGGGTCACCTTACCCGGCTCGTCGCCCGCTTCCGGGTCCCCTTGCCCGGCCCGCCGGGCCCGCCCGGCCGCCGGTTCGCCCGGCGGTGCCGCCCTGGTGAAGGCACCCGTCGCCGGCCGGCGCTGCAGCGAGCTGGCGCGGGCCACCGGCCACGGCAACCGGAATGGCCGCAGCGGGAAGGGCCCGCCCCTTCCCACACTACCGGGCGTATCGCATCGGCTTCGCCGGGCGTATCACACCGGCCGGCCCTTGCTGCAGGGGCGGCGCCGCGCCGGCAGCGGCTGAGCCGTGACGGCTTGCCCGTTCAAGCCGGGAAGGGGCGCCGGATGATCCCCCTGCGATGGCCGCCATGGGTCAATGTCTGGATCAACCCGGCAAAACCAGCTGGATGACCTGCCGGATCACGAAATCCACGACCCAGATCAGGGCTGCCAGAAAGGCGACGGTGCCCAGCACCACCGCCGTGTAGGTCACGGTCTGCTGGCGGTTGGGCCAAACCACCCGGCGCAGCTCGGCTACGGTCTGGCGGAAGAACCGGGCGACCCTCTCCACCGCCCCGCGCACGGATACCCGCCTGCCCATCGCTGCATCCCTTCCTGCCGCCCCGGCCGGCCGGCTGCCCGCCGCCGGTGGGGCGACCGATCCGCGCTGCCGCGCCATGGCACCGTCACCTCACAAGGGCAAAAAAAGAAAGCCCTGGCCATGATGAGTTTTACAATCCACGTCCCCAACCCACGCACCTGCTCCCTGGCTGCACGCAGCGGCTGCGCACGGCAGGACCGCAGGCACAGAGACGCATTGGGAAGCGGAAAGAAAGATGGCAGGCCCGGAGGGATTCGAACCCCCAACCTGCGGATTTGGAGTCCGCCGCTCTAACCAGTTCGAGCTACGGGCCTGCGAATACGGCGCAAACTACGACCACAGCCCGGAACAGAAACCCGGAGCGCTTTGATTATACCTGCCCCCTGCAGGGCGGTCAATTGCCGGCACGACGGCCAGGGGGCCGGAGGGCGCTGTCCCGGACTGGGGGCCTTGCCGGGAAGGGCCGGGCTCATCCGGCGGCACCGGGCCGGGGCCTGGCGCTGGCGTCACCGGCCTCGGGCCAGGCCGCCTGCCGCCACGCCCCCCGCTCCGGCGCCTGCAGACCCCACCCTTGCCGTCAAGGATCAACGGGTCTCGCGGTGAACGGTGTGACGACCGCACCACTTGCAGTACTTGCGCAGCTCCAGCCGCGAGGTGTGGGTGCGCTTGTTCTTGGTGGTGGCGTAGTTCCGCCGCTTGCACTCGCTGCATTCCAGGTTGATGACGACGCGCATGGCTCATTCCTCCACGGCCGCCCGCCCGGACCCGCCCCACCCTCCCTTCACCGCGAGGATGCGATGACGGTGCACTGCGCCAGGGAGGACAGGTACCGGTGCGGCCGGCAGGCTGAAAGCGCAGCGGGGCAGGCGGCCCTGCCGTTTGCCCCACTGAATGTAGCACGGGGCAGGACGCCTGTCAAAGACGGCCTGCCCCGCTCGCCGCCGGAAAGCCTGCCTGCTCGCCGGCAGCGACCTACTCCAGGATCTTGGTGACGACGCCGGCGCCCACGGTGCGGCCGCCCTCGCGGATGGCGAACCGCAGCCCTTCCTCGATGGCGATGGGGGTGATCAGCTCCACCGTCATCTCGATGTTGTCCCCGGGCATGCACATCTCCACGCCCTCGGGCAGCTTGATCTCCCCCGTCACGTCCGTCGTCCGGAAGTAGAACTGCGGCCGGTACCCGTTGAAAAACGGCGTGTGCCGCCCGCCCTCTTCCTTCTTCAGCACGTACACGTTCCCCATGAACTTCTTGTGCGGGTTGATCGTCCCCGGCTTCGCCAATACCTGCCCGCGCTCGATCTCGTCCTTGTCAATCCCTCGCAGCAGGCACCCGATGTTGTCCCCCGCCACCGCCTCGTCCAGCACCTTCCGGAACATCTCCACGCCCGTCACGACCGTCTTCCGCGGCTTGTCGGTGAAGCCCACCAGCTCCACCTCGTCGCCCACCTTCACCCGGCCCCGCTCCACGCGGCCCGTCGCCACCGTGCCACGGCCCGTGATGGAGAACACGTCCTCCACCGGCATCAGGAACGGCTTATCCACGTCCCGCTGCGGCGTCGGAATGTACTCGTCCACCGCCTTCATCAGGTCCAAAATCGCCTGCTCCGCCGCCGGATCCCCTTCCAGGGCCTTCAGCGCCGACCCCTTGATCACCGGCACCTCGTCCCCCGGAAAGTCGTACTGGCTCAAAAGCTCCCGCACCTCGAGCTCCACCAGCTCCAATAGCTCCGGATCGTCCACCATGTCCACCTTGTTCAAAAACACCACGATGTACGGCACGCCCACCTGCCGCGCCAGCAAGATGTGCTCCCGCGTCTGCGGCATCGGCCCGTCCGCCGCACTCACCACCAGAATCGCCCCGTCCATCTGCGCCGCGCCCGTGATCATGTTCTTCACGTAGTCCGCGTGCCCCGGGCAGTCCACGTGCGCGTAGTGCCGCGCGTCCGTCTCGTACTCCACGTGCGCCGTCGCAATGGTGATCCCGCGCTCCCGCTCCTCCGGCGCCTTGTCGATCTGGTCGTAGGCCACAAACTGCGCCTTCCCCTGCTTCGACAGCACCTTCGTGATCGCCGCCGTCAGCGTCGTCTTCCCGTGGTCCACGTGCCCGATGGTCCCCACGTTCACGTGCGGCTTCGTCCGCTCGAACTTGGCCTTGGCCATGGGGCCACACCCTCCCGATCTGCACGGAGATTGCAGGCATTCGCCCAAAATAAGCGGCTCTATTGTACTGAACTGGATGGGGTGGGACAAGCGGACGGCAGAGGAGGAAATGGCCAGCCGGCCGGGCCCGGACGAGCCCCCGCCCCCGGGTCCCTTGCCGACGGGGGCTTCCCGCACCGCCCACCGCTGGCGCCCGCCCTTCAGGATGCCCCGCCGCGGGCAGAAACGGCATGGCCCCCGCGCCACGGCGGGGGCCATCACACCTTCCTTGAGCTGCCGGGCGGAATCGAACCGCCGACACCAGCCTTACCATGGCTGTGCTCTACCGACTGAGCTACGGCAGCCCGGGGCCGCTTCACAGGCCCACAGACAACAATCAAATGGTTGCGGGGGTGGGATTTGAACCCACGACCTCCGGGTTATGAGCCCGACGAGCTACCTGGCTGCTCTACCCCGCGTCGTGTGGAGAGGGCTGGATTCGAACCAGCGAAGGCGTAAGCCAGCAGATTTACAGTCTGCCCCGTTTGGCCGCTTCGGTACCTCTCCATGCCTGCGCTCGTCCCGCCGCGGCCGTCCCACCGGGCGACCGCTGGGCCGAACGCCGATTCTCATTATATCAGGCCTGTCAAGCGACCCCGGGGAAGGCGATCGGAGCTGGCGGACGGATTCGAACCGACAACCTGCCGCTTACAAGGCGGCTGCTCTACCGTTGAGCTACGCCAGCACGGATCCAACCGCAAGACCGATGATACCACGGGAGTCGCCCCCTCGCAACTGGCTCCCGGGGCTCCCGGCCGTCCGAGAAAACGCCACCGCCCGGGAAGCGCCCCGATGCAGGCGGCCCACGCGGCGACACCCCAGGGGACGCCCCCGGGCGGTGCCGGCGCGCTCGCCGCCGTGCTCCCGTCGCCGGGCCGCACCCGCACCCGCCCTGGCGGACCCCGGCCGCGCCGGTGCCGGCGCGCTCCGGGTGCGCACGCGCGCCCCGGCCCGCCCTTTCCCCGCGCGGCTTCCACGCACCCCGGCGGCCCCGCCAGTGCAGCCGGCCCGGGCTTCAAGCCCGGGCCGGCTGGTCCAGCTGCTGATTGCGCGATTCGATATAGCGCTCCAGCTTCCGCTTGACCCGCTGGAGGGCGTTGTCGATGGACTTGACGTGCCGGTTGAGCTCATCGGCGATCTCCTGATACGATTTGCCATCCAGGTAGGCGATCAGCACCCGCCACTCCAGCTCGCTCAGGATTTCGCCCATCTTCTGCTCGATGTCGCCAAACTCTTCCCGGCTGATGAACAGCTCCTCCGGATCCGTCACCCGCGACCCGGAGATGATATCCAGCAAGGTTCGGTCCGAATCCTCATCATAAATGGGCTTGTTGAGCGATACATAAGAATTCAAGGGAATATGCTTCTGGCGCGTGGCCGTTTTGATGGCCGTAATGATCTGGCGCGTGATGCAAAGCTCAGCAAAGGCCCTGAAGGACGACAGCTTATCGCTGCGGAAATCACGGATGGCCTTGTAAAGCCCAATCATGCCCTCCTGGATGATGTCTTCCCGGTCGGCGCCCACCAGAAAATAGGAGCGCGCTTTGGCGCGGACGAAATTCTTGTACTTTCCGATGAGGTATTCCAGCGCCTCCGGGTTTCCCTGCCGGGCGATTTCGACGATTTCTTCATCTTCCATCCGGTCCAGATCCCGATCTACCAGTGAAGACGCATGCGCCTGGGCGTTCACCGTCTCCATCGCCTCCGTCAGACAGGGTCACGGCGGCTAGCGGGGTCCGCGCGCAACGAGGGTTTGCCGTAAGGGCGGGTACCCGACAACCGGTTTTGCTCCCATGATATGCGCGAAGTTGCGGAAATACCGACCGGTGATGGCGCCTACGGGACGGAAAGCTTCCTGGTCGGAATCTACATGTGGACAAATCGCAAGGCCATTATACTGGCGTGCTTCGACAAGCGTCAAGGATGCGGGCGGGTCCCGCTTCCCCCTGCCGGACCGCTGCCGCCGGTTCCGCCGGGAGCCGCGCCGCGCTGCCGGCGCTGGCGCGCCGCCTCGAACAGCAGGATGCCGGCGGCCACCGATACGTTGAGGGACGCCACCTTCCCGGCCATGGGGATGAAGACCCGGCCGTCGCACTGCCGGAGCAGCAGCGGGGGGATGCCCCGGCCCTCGCTGCCCAGGACCAGCGCCGTGGGCCGGGTCCAGTCCCACTGGTCATAGGGCTGGGCCCCTTCCGGGTCGGCCGCCACCACCCAGACCCCTTGTTCTTTGAACCGGCGGACCACCTGATTGAGGTTGGCCACCTGGGCAACCGCCAGGTGCACCAGGGCACCGGCAGAGCTCTTGAACGCCGTGGGCCCCAGCGGCGCGCTGCGATGGACCGGGACCACCGCGCCATGGGCCCCCGCCGCCTCCGCCGAGCGGAAGACGGCACCCAGATTGTGCGGGTCCTGGATTCCGGCGCAGATCACCAGCAAAGGAGGCTCGCGCCGCCGGGATGCCACCTCCAGCAGATCCAGAGGGTCCGGTTGCGGCAAGGGGGCCGCCAGGGCGATGACCCCCTGGTGTCCCTCGGTCTGGACGCGACGCTGCAGCTCCGCCGGATCGATCTCGGTGACCGGTACGCCCCGGCGGCGGGCCAGCGCCTCCAGCTCTGCCAGGGCCGCGCCCCGCCGCCCGGCGGCCACCCAGACGTGCCGGACGGGATGGCCGCTGCGCAGGAGCTCCAGCACCGGCTGCCGCCCTTCCACCTGGAGGAACCCTGCCCCGCCGGGGGCCGCCGCGCGGGGGCGCCCCCCGGCGCCGCCCCCTGTCGCGGGCCGGCGCCGGGGGCCCCGGATTCCTCCCCTGTCCCGGCCCCGCCCCGCCGGAGCCGTCACGGTCGCGCCCCCCGCGCCAGCGGCTCGGGGTGCTCCCGGCGGCGCACCCGCGTCCCCGCCGGCGTGTCTTCCAGGATGTAGCCCAGCTCGGCCAGGCGGTCGCGGATCCGGTCGGCCAGCTCGTAGTCACGGATGGAGCGGGCGTACTGGCGCACCTCCACCAGCAGGTCCAGCAGCGCCTGGGCATCTCCGGCCGGTTCGCCCGCGGCGCCGGTGCGGAACAGGCGCAAGGGGCGCCCCAGATCCCGGATCAGGTCCAGGGTGGCCTGGATCCAGGCCCGCGGGCTGCCGGGCCCCAGCGCTTTGTGGCCGTCCCGGGCCAGGGTGAAGAGGGCCGCCAGCGCGTCGGCGGTGTTGAAGTCGTCGTCCATGGCCTGCTCGAACTCGGCGCGAGCCTGGGCCAGGCGCGCGGGCCAGTCCACCTGTGCCGCCGGCACCAGGCTGCTCTCGGGCGCACCCGCCCGCTCGGGGGTCCCTGCCGCGGTCCCCACCGCGCTGCCGGGACCCTCCAGACCCCGGCGGGCTTCCGCCGGGTCGTCCTGCGCACCCCCGGAGGCGGCCCGAGCTGCCGGTTCGTCCCCCGCCGGCGCCACCGCCAGCAGGTGCTCCAGATGGGCGATGAAGTTGGTCAGGCGCTGGCGGGCCCGCTCGGCCTGCTCCAGGGCTTCCAGGCTGAACTCCAGGGGGTTGCGGTAGTGGGCGGAGAGGATGAACAGGCGGATCGCCTCGGGGTGGAAACGGGCGCGCAGGTCCCGGACCCGCCAGAAGTTGCCCATGGACTTGCCCATGCGCTGGCCGCCCACCTGGACCAGGGCCACGTGCATCCAGTAGCGGGCGAAGGGTTGGCCCGTGGCCGCCTCGCTCTGGGCGATCTCGTTCTCGTGGTGCGGGAAGACCAGGTCGCTGCCCCCCGAGTGGATGTCCAGGGTGGTGCCCAGCTCGTCCATGGCCATGGCCGAGCACTCGATGTGCCAGCCGGGCCGCCCCGGGCCCCAGGGGCTGTCCCAGGCGGGCTCGCCCGGTTTCTGGGCCTTCCAGAGGGCGAAATCCAGGGGGTTGCGCTTGTTCTCCGAAGCTTCGACCCGGGCACCGGCCAGCAGCTGCTCGGTACGCTGGCCGGAGAGCTTGCCGTAGTCGCGGAAGCGGGAGACGTCGAAGAAAACGTCGCCGTTGGCGACATAGGCGTAACCCTGGTCGATCAGGCGCTGGATCAGGCCGATGATGGCCCCGATCTTCTCCGAGACCCGCGGGTGGACGTCGGCCCGGACGATGCCCAGGGCGTCGGCGTCCTCGAAGTAGGCCCGGATCTGCTCGTCCGCCAGCTCCTTGACGCTGATCCCCCGCTCTGCGGCCCGGCGGATCAGCTTGTCGTCGATGTCGGTGAAGTTCTGGATGTAGCGGACCCGGTACCCGCGGTACTCCAGCCAGCCGCGCACCACGTCAAAGAAGAGGAACGTGCGCAGGTTGCCTACGTGGAAGTAGTCGTAGACCGTGGGGCCGCAGTTGTACATGCGCACCCGGCCGGGCTCCAGCGGCTCGAACGGCTCCTTCTGTCCCGTCAGGGTGTTGTAGATCTGAATGGCCATGCTCGTCCCCTTCCTCTGTCCCCTTCCTTGACCCCTTCACGCCCGGCTACTGCCCGCAGGCCGCTCCCGCCGGCCGGCGGCCGCGTTCGTCCGATTCAAGGGCCGCGGGTGCAGCACCCGGTCGCCCGGCGCCCTGCGGTCCCCCGTTGACGTGCTCGCGGGTGGCCGCGGCCCTTTCCTGCTCCAGCGCCGCCCTCTCCTGTTCCAGGGTCAGCAGGCGATGTTCCAACTCCTCCACGTAATCCTGCAGGCGCTGGATCGCCTCGGACACGGGGTCGGGCAGCTCGCCGTGGTTCAGGTCGACCCCCACGCGGCGGCCGTCCCGGATCACCACCTTGCCGGGGATCCCCACCACCGTGCAGTTGGGGGGCACCGGCTTCACCACTACGGCGCCCGCACCGATCCGGCAGTTGTCACCGATGGTGATGGCGCCCAGCACCTTGGCCCCCACCCCCACCAGGACGCCGTTGCCCAGGGTGGGATGACGCTTGTCCCGCTCCTTCCCCGTGCCGCCCAGGGTGACCCCCTGGTAGATGGTGACGTCGTCGCCGATCTCCGCCGTCTCCCCGATCACCACGCCCAGGCCGTGGTCGATGAAGCACCGCCGCCCGATGCGGGCACCGGGATGGATCTCGATCCCCGTCAGCCACCGGGAGAAGTGGGATATTCCCCGGGCAATGAAGTACAGGCGGCGCCGGTAGAACCAGTGGGCAATGCGGTGCATCCACAAGGCGTGCAGCCCGGGGTAGAAGAAGACCACCTCCCAGACGGAGCGGGCGGCGGGGTCGCGCTCGAAGACCACCTGGATGTCTTCCCTCAAGCGTTCCAGCAGGCGGCGCAGCATGGGCTCCACCCCCAAATGAAAGGGCCCTTCCGCCTTCAGAGGCGGGAGGGCCCGCGGTTCCACTCTGATTGGGTGCCGGTCCCGCGGCGGGACGGCCGGTCACCCCCCTCCTGCCGGCCCCCGGGCCACCACCTCCACCGGCTCGCAGCCGAACCACCGGCGGAGGCCGTGGCATCCCGCCCAGGCGGGAGCCCGGCAGCACCCGATAACGGCGGGCATCCGGCGACGCCTACTGGGCCGGCCAGAAGGCCCCGGCCAGGCCGGGGCGCCGGAATCCGGGCAGGGTCGAACCCGGCCCGGAGAGCCGGCCGTTGGGCGCGCAGCTCCCGGGTGCACTTCGGCAACGCCCCGGCCGGGGACCGCTTCCAGCCGGCGGCGGTCCCTCTCTGGCGGCGGAACGCGCCTACTCTCCCGTTCGTCACCTGTGTCGCAATGATCGTCGTGCCAATTGCCATGCCAGCGGCGCCGGAGCCGGCGACCGGAAGTGTGGCGCCTGCCGGCCTGCCAGCGACTGGCTTGCCGTCATTATAGCCGCGGCCTTCCACCGGGGTCAACGCGCCGTGGTGCGAGCCAAAGGGCCCCCGGGGCGGCCCCTGGGGCACGCCCGGCGGCGGCCCCGGCGGAGGCCACGGCGGCAGCCCCGGCGCCCCGGCAGCGGGACGGGCCGTGCCGCGCCCCCTTGCCTGCCGGGCGCCCGCAACGTCACCCGCCCCAGCGCAGCACGCGGTACATCACCCGGGCCACACCGGCGGAGATCATGCCCAGGGCCTCGGCGGCCGCCTCCGACAGGTCCAGGTCGCGGCCCTCCACGTACGGCCCGCGGTCGTTGATGCGCACCCGCACGCTGCGGCCGGTTTCGGGGTACGTCACCAGCAGCACGGTGCCGAAGGGCATCGTCCGGTGGGCCGCGGTCATTTCCCGGCCGGTGAAGATCTCGCCGCTGGCGGTGGGCCGGCCATAAAAACCGGGCCCGTACCAGGAAGCGACGGCCGGAATCCAGTTCGGCCCAGCGCCCCTCTCCGCTGCAGGGGCGCCCGCGTCCCGGTCGAAAGGGGCCTCGTCCTGCTCCTTGCCTGTCGCGGCACCCTCCTGGCTGCGGGACGGGTCCTGCGGGGCGGCAACGGAGCCCGGCTCCCCCGGCCCATCCCCTCGGGAGGAACCGCCCCCGCCCCCCGGCCCGCTCTGGCCATCAGCTTCCTGGTCAGCGGCTGCCTGGGCCGAAACCTCAGCCCGCAGGCCGGCATCGGGGATCAGCGCCACCGGATCCGGCAGGGCACCGGCGGTGACGGCACCGGCGGTGACGGCACCGCCCGCCCCGGCCCCCGCCTCCACCCCCTCCCCCGCGAGGGCGGGGATGCTTTCTCCGGCCGGCCGTGGCCCGCCACGCCCGGCCGGTCCCGGGGCGTCATCCACTGGACCGCCCCCCTCCCCGTTGCCGCCGGGAGACAGGGTCGGCCAGGCCTCGCCGGCGGCCATCTCCGGCAGCACGCTCCACCCGCCGGGGTTCAGCTGGGGCAGGGCCGGCGGCCACCAGCCCGCCAGCTGCCGGTGTAGGTCCTGCCACACGGGCTGGACCGGTGTCGCCGTGGCGGCCACGGCATCGCGCGCCGCGGCGACGGCGTCGTCCAGACGGGGCAGGGCCGCCTGCCCCCACTCCCTCAGGCTGCCGGCGGCACCGCGCCACTGGGCACGGGTATCGGCCGCCAGAAAGGCCGCGAAGTCGTCAAGCCGCTGCACCTGTTCCCATACGTTGCCTACCCAAGCGCCCGCGGCGCCCGCCACCGCCACCGGCTCCGCGACCGCGGAGCGGGGCGGTGCGACGGCCGCCGGCCAGGCACCACCGGCGGCTGCCCCCATGGCGAGCACCAGCAGCATGCCGCGGAGAGCTCGCCCGAGGGCCCTTGCCGTCTCCATGCCTTCACCCTCCCCACTGCGGGGGGCCATGGCATCCGCATCCTCCGGGAGCGGTCCAGCGCCGGTCCGGCCACCGTCCCTGCTGGACAGTCACCATCCTGGCCGGCGGGCAGGCCGGGGCGAAGGTCGTCAACGCCGCCGCCGGCGCCGCCCTGCCCCGCGGGGTCAGCCCTCGGTGGGCGGGTGGTCGGGCCCTGGCCCCTGATGCCGGCGCCGGCCGGGGTGCGGGTAGAACCCTGCCATGGCTCCCCCTGCCGGTGCTGGCACAATGCGCCAGCAGGACCAAGTCTGGCCGGAGCGGGCGTTTTCTATGCGGGCCCCCCAGGCCCCGGCCCGGCGCAGCGGGCTCGCAGGTGAGAAGCCCGGACGGTGTCTCGCGGGGAAGCCAGGACAGTGATGGCGGGACGCCGGAGCAAGGGAAGGGGGATTACGAGCAGGCAGGTGAACAGGAGGTGGCCATTAGGCCGGCGCTCGGCGAGGGGTGCCGCGCCCTGCTTGCCGGGGGCAGCGGCGCGGGAAAACCGGGCGCGGGAAGGCGGGGAGGAACAGGTGCCCCGCCGGGCCCATGAGCCCGCAAGGGCACCTTGCCCGCCCGGCGGCGCCGGGAAGGGGCGGGCCGGGCAAAGGGCCTGGCCGGCCTGGCCGCACAAGCCTGGTGTCCCCGCGGGACGGCGTCCGTCGGGTGCTCAGGGTGCGGCAGGACGCCTGTTCAGGGCGTGTCAGGCCGCCGCAGCAGCACGGCCACGGCCATGGCCGCCACGCCCTCCCGCCGCCCGATGAAACCCACCCCTTCATTGGTGGTGGCCTTGATCCCCACCGCGCCCACCGGGACCCCGAAGGCCGCCGCCACCGCCTGCCGCATGGCCGCCACATGGGGCCCCAGCCGGGGTTCCTCCGCCACCACGGTCAGGTCCAGCTGCGCCGGCTCCCAGCCGTGACGGCGCACCAGGCCGGCCACCCGGGCAGCCAGGGAGGCGCTGGAGGCGCCGGCCCAGCGGGGGTCGCCCGGCGGGAACCAGTGGCCGATGTCGGGCAGGCCGGCCGCCCCCAGCACGGCGTCCATGGCCGCGTGGAGCACCACGTCGGCATCGGAATGCCCTTCCAGGCCTCGCTCCCAGGGGATCGGCACACCTCCCAGCACCAGCGGGCGGCCCGGCGCGAACCGGTGCACGTCGTAGCCGAAGCCGACCCGCCAGGGCAGGACCGCCCCAGGTCCGCCGCCGCCCCAGGGCCCGCTGGGGGATCCGGCCTGGTCCGGCACGGGCTGTTCCGCGGCGGCCTCCGCCCCCGACGCCGGCAGCCGGGATGTGCCCCCCGCGGGGTGGCGGGCCGGACCAGGGGCCTGCTCCTGCGCCTGCACCAGGTGGGCCGCCACGGCAAAGTCCACGGGCCAGGTCAGCTTGAGGTTGGCGGGGTCCCCCGGCACCACCGCCACCGGCACCCCCAGCCGCTCCAGGATGGCGGCGTCGTCGGTGAACCCCTGCCAGCCGCGGCGGCGAACCTCCTGGTGGGCTGCCCAGATCAGGTCCAGGCGGAAACCCTGGGGTGTCTGCACAGCCCGCAGGCGCCAGCGGGGCAGGGTGGATGCCACCCACTCGGGCAGGGAACCCCCGGCCGGGTCCGCGCCCGCCGGGTCTACCGGCAGGGCCGCACCGGCCCCCTCCCTCTCGCCCTCCCCGGCTCCGGGCTCGGGGCCGGGGGGATGGCCGGCCACCTCCTTGATGGTGTCGCCCACCGGCACCGCCGGTACTGCCGCCCCGTACCGGCCGGCGGCCGCCAGCACAGCGCGGATCAGGTTCGGGGTGACCAGGGGGCGGGCGGCGTCATGGATCAGGACCCAGGCCGGCGGCCGCGGCCCCTCCGCCAGGCAGCGCAGGGCTGCGTAGACCGAATCCTCCCGCTCTGCGCCGCCGTCCACCAGCTGCACCGCCACGCCGGGGGGCAGCCAGGGGCGCACCCGCTCCTCCCAGAGAAGACGCTCCTCGGGGCGCAGGGCCACCACCAGCCGGCCGATCCCCGCGGCCGCCAGGGCCTGAAGGGAGCGGGCCAGCACCGGCCGGCCCGCCAGATCCCGGAACACCTTGTTCAAGCCGCCGCCCAGGCGGGTGGAACGACCGGCGGCGGGGACCACGGCGGCCACACCGCCGGCCAGGGCGGTGGCCCCACCGGCCACCGTCACCGGTTCATCCGGACGGGTCACGGCGCCGCCCGCCCCATCACCCGGGGCCGTGCGAAGATCATGCGCCCGGCGGCGGTCTGCAGCACCGTGGACACTTCCACGTCGATGCGCTGGCCGATGTACCGCTTGCCGCCCTCCACCACGATCATGGTGCCGTCATCCAGGAAACCTACGCCCTGGCCCGCCTCCTTGCCCTCGCGGATGATCTGGACCTCCATGGACTCGCCGGGCAGCACCACCGGCTTGACGGCGTTGGCCAGCTCGTTGACGTTGAGCACCGGCACGCCCTGCAGGCCCGCGATCTGGTTCAGGTTGTAGTCGTTGGTGACCACCTTGCCGTTGAGCCGCCGGGCCAGCCGCAGCAGCTTGGTGTCGACGTCGTCTCCCTCCACGTCGCCCTCGTAGATCTCCACGGGCACGGACGATTCCTGCTGGATGCGGCGCAGGATCTCCAGGCCCCGCCGTCCCCGGTTGCGCCGCAGGGTGTCGGCCGAGTCGGCGATGCGGCGGAGTTCTTCCAGCACGAAGCCGGGCACCACCAGGGTTCCCTCGAGGAACCCCGTCTCGACCACGTCGGCGATGCGGCCGTCGATGATGGCGCTGGTGTCCAGGACCTTGTACGAACCGGCCGGCCGGGATGGGGCGCGGTCCCGGTCCCGCTCCCGCTCCCGGTCCCGCTCCCGCCCCGGTCGCGGCAGGGCGGCCAGCAGGTGAACCAGGTCATCCCGCCGCTTGACGGCCACCACCGCCCCCAGATAGGCCAGCAGCACCGCGAAGATGGGGGGCAGCAGCGGGCCCACCACCGGCACCAGCCCCAGAGGGCCGCTGAGCAGGTTGGCGATGACCAGGCCCGCGATCAGCCCCAGCACCCCGGCCAGGGTGTCCTGGATGGGCGTTCGCACCAGCCGGGATTCGACCCACTGGGTGAACTGGACCACCTGCTGCCAGATGCGCAGGGCCGCCGCATACCCGCCGAGGCCGCCCAGCAACAAAAAAAGAACCATGATTCCGTATGTCCACTGGCGGGGCAGCTCGGCCAGGATCTGTAGCGACTCCTGCTGCAGCAGCCCATAGTAGGCCAGCCCCAGGCCGCCCAGGGCACCCAGGACGGCGAAGGCCAGCCGGATGGACCGCATGCGCACGCCTCTCGCCTCCCTTCGGTCGGCCCCATGTCGCCGTTGGCCCGATGGATCCGCGAGGGGATCCGCGAGGCGCCCGCCACTGCAGACTGCCCGGCGCCTGGCGGCGGGCCGGCCCGTTCCCGGATCCCGCTCTCCGGCCCCCCAAAGGACTTCGCCCCCTCAGCCTCCTTTGGGCGGGTCTGTGGCAGTCTCTGGCGGGTGCAGTTCGATTATACCCCCGCGTAGGCCCCCGCACAGGAAGGGCGACGCCGGTGCCGACGGCCGGGTCCCGGTTTACGCCCCGCCCGCCGGCTCGGCCGCCCCGAGGTGCCGTTCCACCAGGGCGTCGGCCTCGTCCCGCCCCATGCCGCCGGCCAGGGCCAGCTCGCTGACCAGGATCTGGCGCGCCTGATCCAGCAGCCGCCGCTCACCCCCGGACAGGCCGCGGGCCTTCTGGCGGGCGCTGAGGTTGCGGACGACCACGGCCACCTCCAGGATGTCGCCGCTGCGCAGCTTGTCGGCATGCTCCCGGTAGCGGTGGTTCCAGTTGGAGTCCAGGGGTGGAACCGGTTCACACAGGGCCTCCAGCACCGCCGGCACCTGGTCCGCCGGGATCACGGGCCGCAGGCCGCTCTGCGGGGCGCTGGCCGTGGGGATCATAAGCCGCATGTCCCCCACGGGCAGCCGCAGGATGTAGTACCGGTGCCGTTCCCCCAGCACCTCCCGTTCCTCGATGGCCTCGATGACGCCCGCGCCGTGCATGGGATAGACGACGCGATCCCCCACCTGGAACACCGCCTCACCTCCCAGGGCCGGGGCCGGGGCCAGGGCAGCACCACGGCTCCCGCTCCCCCAGTGTACACCAGGGAGACCCCCTGCGGCAAAAGATTGAATTTATCACCCTGATTAAGCCCCGTCAACGGACTCTTTGGGACTGGCTGCCCGCCGGCGCCCCGGGAGCCCAGGCCTTGACGTGTCAACTCAGCTAAAAATGTTACCCAACGGGTCCTGATCACTCACGTAAGGATGTTACCGAACACCTCAATCGGCGGACATGGTCGTTTCCGGGGGTTGCTGGAGGCCAGCGATCAGGTCGTCCAGCTCCCGATGGAGCTTTAGGGGGTTGAGAGACTGGCGAAGGGCCAGCCAGCGCGCCCGTTCCTCGGGCGAGAGCACGTCGCGCTCGAGGATGCGATCCAGCGGGGGCCGGGCGGCGTCGTAGGATTTGCGCACCCGGGCGCCCTCCCGGACCTTGTTCTTGAGCTTCCGGGTTGGGAGGAACAGGTTGGCGTAGAGGTCCAAGCGGGCGTAGAGCCGGTTGAGCTGTTCGACCTGCTCGGGGCGGTCGTAGCGGGCATAGCCGACGATCTCCCGGACCAGCTGGCGGTTGCGCTGCTCGACGTGGGCGTTGTCGTTCTTGCGATAGGGGCGGCTGCGGGTGAACGTCAGGTGGTGCGCTTCGGCGTACCGGTGCAGGTGATGGTTGACGAACTCCGCGCCGTTGTCGGTGTGCAGGCCCCAGACGGGATAGGGCCATTGGGCGATCAGGTCCTGGATGGCTTCGTGGACGGCGCGCTGGCTTCGGCCGAGCAAGGCGCGGCGGCGGCTCCAGCCCGTCACGATGTCGACCATGCTGAGGGTGTACGCGTACTGGCCGGCGGTCGAGCCGCCGTTATGTTCGACCAGATCGACCTCCAAGGCCCCGGGCCGGGCTTCGTCCCAGTCGTAGGTGGCCATGGGGATCTGGCTTTGCAGCAGCCCCGGTCGCGGACGAGGAAGCCGACGGCGCGGCTTGGGCGAGGGCATCGCAGCGAGGCGGCGGGCCAGGGTGGCGCGGCTGATCTGCCGAAGGGCGTCGCGAACGGCCCCGGTGAGGACCACTTCCCCATGGGCGGCCAGGTGCTCGGCCATGGGCAAGAGGACCGGGTGAAGCCGTTCGGCGCAAGGGTAGTCCAGCGCTTCCCAGACCCGCGCGATGACCGGCAAGGCCTCCAGGTAGCGCAGGGCCCGCTTGCGACGGCGCTTGGCCGGGGCCGGCGGCGTAGCCTGTCGGAGGACCCGGATCGCGTACTTGCGGTGATACCCACAGACTTGCTGGACTTCGTTCAGGATCTCGGTGCGTTCCCGGCGGGTTCGGGCCGCCCAATACCGTTCTCGCATGGTGGCGAGATACTCCCGGCGGCTGGCGAGCGACATTGGCACAGCACGTCCCTTCGGTAAGATTTCTCCGTGAGTGATCCGGGACCCCTTCGGTTACATTTTGGCTGAGTGATTGCGCTTGATTGACGCGCCTTTCCCGGGGTGCCTATAATAGCGCCAGGCCGTGGGGATGCCCGTGCAAGAGGGGTGACGCGGTTGAAGGACCTGTTGGTGGATGAGTTTCAACACGCGGTGGCCGACTGCCTGGTACGTCACCGCAGCGTGTTGGACGTCCTGTCGAAGTTTCAGGAAGCCAACGCCCGCGTACACCGCGCCGTGGCCAAGGCCGTAACCAGTTGTGGCTGCATCAGCATCCACGCGCAGCGGCCCAAGATTCCCGCCCAGAGCACCCTCCGGGACTTGAAGAGCTATATGGACGACCATGTCGACGGGACGCTTTGCGAAAGCTGCCGCGAGGTCCTCGAGGAGGAACTTGGCAAGCAGCTTTTTTATTTGGTCGCCCTCTGCAACCTGTTCGACATCAACACCTTCGACCTTTTCATCAAGGAGAACCGCAAGCTCTCCACCCTGGGGATGTACCACATCTCCTGAGGGCCGGACTTCCCGAGCCGGATCCCCTGCCCGGGCTGGCAAGCCGGGACCCGGGACGCAGCAGCGGCGGGGACGGCTGCACGGCAGAAGCCGGGCAAGAGGGGAACGCCGGTTCCGTGGCCGGACGGGGTTGCGCGCCCGCGGGAACTTCCCCGCTGCACCCGTTGCAGGACGGTGCCGGTTCCGGCCGCGAGGAGGCGGAAGCTTGTTCCGCGTCACGGCTGCGGCCCGCACCGCGGCCGCTAGCTGGCGCGGCCACGGCTAGCTGGCGCGGCAGCAACGGCCACCCACGCCGCGACCCGGAGGCGGTTCCCGCCGCAAGGGGATCGCCCACGCTGCGGCCGGAAGGCGGCAGCCGCAGAGGACACGATTGGAGGGCAGGGGGCGGCACCCCGGGGTGCCGCCCCCTGCCCTCAAGCCCTCGCACGGAAACCCGCGCCGGCCGCACCCGGCGCCGTTCAAGCGCCCTGGGCCGCCAGGGCATCCCGCAACAGCTCCGCCACCTCCGGCCGGGTGAACTCGGGCGGCGGCAGCTCGCCGGCCCGGAGCATGGCCCGCACCCGGGTACCGCTCAGATGGAGGCGGTCGGCGGGCGGGTGGGGACAGGTCTTCACCGTGGCCATGGCTCCGCAGCGCCGGCAGTAGAAGGCGTGCTCGAAGCGCAGGGGGATGACGCCCAGTTCCTCCGGCGCGAAGCGGTCGAAGATGCGATGGGCCGCGTAGGGGTCGTAGTAGGAGCCCACCCCGGCGTGGTCGCGCCCCACGATGAAGTGGCTGCAGCCGTAGTTCTTGCGGATCAGCGCGTGGAAGAGGGCCTCCCGCGGGCCGGCGTAGCGCATGGCCGCCGGGAAGGCCGCCAGGACCACCCGCTCCTGGGGATAGTAGGCCCGGACGGCCACCCGGTAGCTTTCCAGCACCACGTGCCGGGGCAGGTCGTCGGCCTTGGTCTCCCCCACCAGCGGGTGCAGCAGCAGCCCGTCGACCATCTCCAGGGCGCACTTCTGCAGGTATTCGTGGGCCCGGTGGAGGGGGTTGCGGGTCTGGAAGCCCGCCACTAGGCGCCAGCCCCGCCGGGCGAAGAGGCGACGGGTCTCCGCCGGCTCCAGCACCCACTCCCGGGCCCAGGTGGGCTGGCGCTCAAACACCACCACCGGCCCGCCCGCGCACCAGTCGCTCTCCCCGGCCAGCCGCGCCACCCCGGGATGTGCCACATCGGTGGTTCCGAAGACCAGCACCGCCTCCCGCTGCCGGTCCCGGCGGAAGACGTCCCGGACCTCCATGAGCCCGCAGGGCCGGCCGCCCTCATCCACCAGCAGCACCGCCGGCGCTCGCCGCACGGCCTCCACCTGGTCCGGCGGGACGGACAGCACCACGGGCAGCGACCACGGCAGGCCCGAGGCCAGCCGCATGGCGTCCACGCAACCGTGATAGTCTTCTGCGGTCATGAATCCCTCCAGCGGGCTCAGGGCACCGGTGGCCAGAAGCTCCAGGTCCGAGCGCTCCCGGGGCGAGAGCAGCAGCCGGGGCAGGCCGGCCGCCTGGGCCGCAGCCCGCCGCTCCGCCGCCAGGGCGGGGTCATCCACCAGGCGCCGGCAGAGGCGCCCGCCGTGGGGTGGAACCAGCCCTTCCTCCCCCGCGTCCACTCCCAGCTCCGGCCCGGCGGCCCGGGGTGAGCCTGGCGCCTCCACCTGCGGCGCGGCGTGGCCGGCGTCCCTCGCTTCATGGGTTCCGGTTCCTGCCGCGGCCGGTCCACCGGCTCCCTGCGCCCGGCCCCGGGCCGTTCCGCCGGCTCCGGTTCCTTTCCATCCCGTCATGCCACCTGTCTCCCCTTCCGCCCTGCCGTCAGGCATGCAGGCCGCACTCCGTCTTGTTGAACCCCGCCCAGCGGCCGGCCCGCGGATCCTCCCCCGGCGCCACGGGGCGGGTGCAGGGGGCGCACCCGATGCTGGGGTAGCCGTGGTCGTGCAGGGGGTTGTAGGGCACGCCGCGCCGGAGGATGTAATCCCACAGCTGGCTGCGGGTCCACCGGGCCAGGGGGTTGACCTTGATCAGGCCGAACCGGCGGTCGGCCTCCACCACCGGAGCGCCGGCCCGCTGGGGCGTCTGCTCGCGGCGGATGCCGGTGACCCACGCGTCGAAGCCGGCCAGGAACCGCTGCAGGGGTTCCACCTTGCGCAACCGGCAGCAGAGGTCCGGGTCCCGCTGCCACAGGCTGGGGCCGTGGCGCCGGGCCTGTTCTTCCAGGGTGAGAAGGGGCCGGACGGCCACCGGCTCGATGCCGTAGTACTCCGCCACCCGCCGGCAGGTGGCGTGGGTTTCGGGAAAGTGCAGGCCCGTGTCCAGGTAGAACACGGTCACGGCCCCCAGCTTGCCGGCGGCGGCCGCCATGTCGATCAGGGCCACGTCTTCCGCCTGGAAGCTGCAGGCCAGGGCCAGCCGGCCCGGAAAGCGGTCCAGGGCCCAGCCCAGGATGGCCTGGGGAGACGCCTCTTCCAGGGAGCGGGCCAGGGATGCGATCTCTTCCTCCGGCAGGGCCAGGGGGCGCGGCGCCTGCGCGTTGGCCAAGGTCTCCACCTCCCGAGGTTGGAGCCAGGTCCCGGTTCCGCCCCGCGAGGCCAGGGCTCGCGACCACGGCCGTGGCAGGGGGCAGGGGCAGGGCGAGCCGCTCCGCGTAGGCCCGGCGGGGCCATGCGCAGGTGGAACCGGGACCGGTGGGGCAGGGCGGCCGGAGCCCCGGCCGGGGTGCCGGCCCGCCCTCACCCGCATTAGCCTAGTGCGCAGGCGGGGCAAAGGTGCAGGGAAGCCGGGCAACCGGCCCATCCTGGGCGGCCCGGGGGCGGAGCCGGGCCCCGGCGGACCGGGACCCGCCCTGGCTGCACGCCGCGCCGGTTCACGTTCTGGGGGGTGGGCGCTATGGTAAGGCCACCTCCCGCGAGCCAGGCGCCAGGCCGCACGGGCGGTCCGGAGGCGAGGCTGCGCCCCGGCGCCGGTTCGCCCTCCGGGGACCGGGCGCCAAGGCAAGGCCGCCTCCCCAATCCTGGCGCCAGGCCCCAAGGGGGCCGTCAGGCGGCTTGCGGAGGAGGGGGCGCAGGATCCGCCGGCGGGTCGCAGGGGGGCGGGCGGCGACGGGGCTTAAAGCTCAGTGGCGCCGCTCGAGGAAGGCCTGGTCCTGGAGCCGGCGCAGGCCATCCTTGATGGCCCGGGCGCGGATGCCGCCGATGCCCTCTACTTCGTCCAGCTGGTCGACGGTGGCGGCCAGGATGCGGGGCAGCCGCTGGAAGTGGCGGACCAGGTTCTCGATCACCGCGGCGGGCAGGCGGGGGACCTTGTGCAGGATGCGGTAGCCCCGGGGGGTAAGGGGGGATTCGTCGTCCTCCTGGGCGGCGTAGCCGAGGCAGCGCGCCACCGCCGCCCGCTGGGCCAGTTCCTCGGGCGAGAGGGCGTGCAGGGCGGCAAGGGCCTCCCGCTCGGTGCCGGGCTCGGCCACGTAATCCCACACCACCAGCCGGTACTCGTTTTCCAGGCCGCTCAGCAGCTCGTCCAGCTGCAGGCGGACCAGCCGGCCCTCGGTGCCCAGCTCGACGGTGTACCCCTCGATCTCCTGGCCGATGCGGCGGACCTGCTCGGCCCGCCCCAGCACGTAGGCCACGTCGCCGGCGGTGACCAGGTCCTCGAACTCCAGCACCGTCAGGTGCCCGAGGGCCTGGAGGAACACGGCCCGGTAGCGCTCCAGGGTGGCCAGGGCCTGGTTGGCCTTGGCCAGCATCAGGGCGGGATCGCGCAGCACGTAGCGCAGATCCCCCCGGTAGACGGTGATCACGTTGCGGCGCTGGGAGATGGCGATCACCAGGGCGCCCGTCTGCCGGGCCATGCGCTCGGCGGTGCGGTGGCGGATGCCCGTCTCGAAGGACAGCACCCGCGGGTCGGGGATCAGCTGGACGTTGGCCCGCACGATACGCCGCCCGTCGGACGAGAGGATGATGGCCCCGTCCATCTTGGCCAGCTCGTAGAGGTGGGCCGGGGTCAGCTCCACGTCGAGCTCGAAGCCCCCGGAGCACAGCTCCAGCACCTCCGGGCCGTCGCCCACGACGATCAGGCCCCCGGTGCGGGCCCGCAGGATCTGGTCCAGGCCCTCCCGCAACCGGGTGCCGGGCGCCAGGCGGCGCAGGGCGGCCATCAGGCTGTCCTTGCGGTCGTCGGCGGTCATGGCAGCCTCCTCGCTGGCGGGCCGGGCCAGCCTGGCCCGCCTCCTAGCCCACGGTGGCGGCGATGGCTTCTTCCACCCGCTGCACGGGCACCAGCTCCAGCTCGCCCACCACCCCCGCCAGGGCCGGGGTCAGGTTGCCCCGGGGCAGCACCACCCGGCGGAAGCCCAGGCGCTGGGCCTCCCGCAACCGCTCGTCAACCCGCTGGACCGAGCGCACCTCGCCCGCCAGCCCCAGCTCGCCGATGACCACGGCCTCGGGATCGGCAGGCCGGTCCCGGTGGCTGGAGGCCAGGGCGACCGCCAGGGCCAGATCCAGGGCCGGCTCGTCCACCCGCAGCCCGCCTGCCACCTTGAGGTACACGTCACAACCGCCCAGGTGGAGGCCGGCCCGCTTGTCGAGCACCGCCAGCACCAGGGCGGCCCGGCCCAGATCCAGGCCCGTGGCCACGCGGCGAGGGTTGCCGTAGGGGGCCGGCGCCACCAGGGCCTGGATCTCCACCAGCAGGGGCCGCGTCCCCTCCACGGCGGCCACCACCGCCGAGCCCGCCGCCCCCCGGGGCCGCTCGGAAAGCAGCCGCGCCGACGGGTTGGCCACCTCCGCCAGGCCGCGATCCTGCATCTCGAACAGGGCGATCTCGTGGGTCGCCCCGAAGCGGTTCTTGATGGCCCGCAGCAGGCGGTAGGCGTGGTGGGCGGGCGATTCGAAGTAGAGCACGGCGTCGACCATGTGCTCGACCACCCGCGGCCCGGCGATGGTCCCCGCCCGCGTGACGTGGCCCACCAGCACCAGGACCACCGGCAGCCGCTTGGTCACCGCCATCAGAAGCGCCACGCTCTCCCGGACCTGGCTGACGCTGCCCGGTGCCGAGGCCACGTCGGGGTGCGCCAGGGTCTGGATGGAGTCGATCACCGCCAGGGCGGGCTGGTAGCGGCCGATGGCCTCCGCCGCCTGCAGGGCGTCGGTGGTGGGCAGCACCGCCAGGTCCGGGGCCAGGGCTCCCAACCGCTCCGCCCGCAGCCGTACCTGGGCGGCCGACTCCTCTCCCGTTACGTAAAGCACCGGTAAGCCGCGGGCAGCCAGGTGCTGGGACACCTGCAGGAGCAGGGTCGACTTGCCCACCCCGGGGTCGCCGCCCACCAGTACCACCGACCCCGGGACGAACCCGCCCCCCAGCACCCGGTCCAGCTCCGCCATGCCCGTGGGCAGCCGCGGCTGCCGGCCGGCATCCACCTGGTGCAGGGCGATGGGCTCCACCGGCTCCGTGGCCGCAGCCAGAACGCCGGCCAGGGCATGACCGCCGCGGCGCCCGCCACCTCGGGCGGGCGCCGCGGCCCGTTCTTCCACGAAGGTGTTCCAGGCGCCGCAATCGGGGCAGCGGCCGAGCCACTTGGGGCTCGCGTGGCCGCAAGCCTGGCACGTGAAGACGGTGCGCGAGGCCACCGCCGTCCTCCTTCCACCGGCCGGCCGCCTACCGGCGGGCTGCCTGCGTGGCCGGCCACGGGGCCCGGGGGTTCGCGCCCGGGCCTGGCCCCCGGGACCCGGGCCGCACGCCGGACCCCCGGCAGGGGCGATCCCGCAGAGGCCTGCCCTACTGGGCGGCCGGTTCGTCCGCGCCGGCCGGGCCGCCGCCGGCCGGAGCCGCCGCGCCCGCCGCCACCTTCTCGCCCTGGCGGAAGACGATCTTGCCCTCGGCGTCCACGTCGACCAGCACGGTGTCGCCTTCCTTGAAGCGGCCCGCCAGCATCTCCTCGGACAGCGGGTCCTCCACCAGCCGGGTGATGGTGCGGCGCAGCGGCCGGGCGCCGTAGACCACGTCGGACCCTTCCTTGACCAGCTTGCGCTTGGCCGCCTCGGTGACCTCCAGGGCCAGGCCGTGTTCCTTGAGCCGCTCGGCCACGCGCTTGAGCATCAGGTCGACGATCTTCATCAGGTGCTCTTCCGTCAGCGCGTGGAAGACGATGAGCTCGTCGATGCGGTTGAGGAACTCCGGCCGGAAGGTCCGCTTGACCTCGTCCATGATCTTGCGCTTCATGTCCTCGTAATCGGGCGCCTCCTGCTCGGCGGCCTGGAAGCCCACCCGGCCCTGGCGCCGGATCAGGTCGGCACCCACGTTGGAGGTCATGATGATCACCGTGTTGCGGAAGTCCACGGTGCGGCCCTTGGCCTCCGTCAGGCGGCCCTCCTCCAGGATCTGCAGCAGCACGTTGAAGACCTCGGGGTGGGCCTTCTCGATCTCGTCGAACACCACCACCGAGTAGGGCCGGCGGCGCACCTGTTCGGTCAGCTGCCCGCCTTCCTCGTAGCCCACGTACCCCGGCGGCGACCCCACCAGGCGCGATACGGTGTGCCGCTCCATGTACTCCGACATGTCGAGGACGATCATGGCGTCCTCGTCGCCGAACAGCGCCTCGGCCAGGGCCTTGGCCAGCTCCGTCTTGCCGACGCCCGTGGGCCCCAGGAAGATGAACGAGCCGATGGGCCGCCGCGGGTCCTTGAGGCCGGCCCGGGCCCGGCGGATGGCCCGCGCCACGGCCCTGACGGCATCGTCCTGGCCGACGATGCGCTCGTGGAGGATCTCCTCCAGCTTGAGCAGCCGCTCGCTCTCCGCCTGCTCCAGCCGGCGCACCGGGATGCCCGTCCAGTTGGAGACGATCTGGGCGATGTCGTCGGCGGTGACCACGATCTTCTCGTTGAGCTGCTGCTGCTGCCACTCGCTCTTCTTCCGCTCCAGCTCCTCCACCAGCTTCTGCTCCTGGTCCCGCAGGTTGGCGGCCTTCTCGAACTCCTGGGACTGCACGGCCGCCTCCTTCTCCTTGCGGATCTCCTCCAGGCGCTGCTCGATCTCCTTGAGCTCGGGCGGCGCCACGAACGCCTGCAGCCGGGCGCGGGAGGCCGCTTCATCGATCAGGTCGATGGCCTTGTCCGGGAGGAACCGGTCGGAGATGTAGCGGTCCGCCAGCTTCACCGCCGCCACGATGGCGTCGTCGGTGATCTCCACCCGGTGATGCGCCTCGTACCGGTCCCGCAGGCCGCGGAGGATCTGGATGGCGTCCTCCACGCTGGGTTCCTCCACCATGATGGGCTGGAAGCGCCGCTCCAGGGCAGCGTCCTTCTCCACGTGCTTGCGGTATTCATCCAGCGTGGTGGCGCCGATGGTCTGCAGCTCGCCCCGGGCCAGGGCCGGCTTGAGGATGCTGGCCGCGTCGATGGCCCCCTCGGCGGCGCCGGCCCCGATGATGGTGTGCATCTCGTCGATGAACAGGATGATGTTGCCGGCCCGGCGGATCTCGTCCATGACCTTCTTCAACCGCTCTTCGAACTCGCCCCGGTACTTGGAGCCGGCCACCAGGGCGCCCAGGTCCAGGGCCACCACCCGGCGGTCCTTGAGGATCTCGGGCACCTTGCCCTCAGCGATGCGCTGGGCCAGGCCCTCGACGATGGCCGTCTTGCCCACGCCGGGTTCCCCGATCAGCACCGGATTGTTCTTGGTCCGCCGGGAGAGGATCTGGATCACCCGCTCGATCTCCTTGTCCCGGCCGATGACGGGATCCAGCTTGCCCTCCTCGGCCATCTGGGTCAGGTCCCGGCCGAAGTTGTCCAGCACCGGGGTGGTGCTCTTCTGCCGGCGCTGGCGGGCTGCGGGGGCCGGCGCCGCGGTGCCGCCCAGCAGCTTGATCACCGTCTGGCGCACCCGGTCCAGGTCGGCGCCCATGTTCTCCAGGACCTTGGCCGCCACGCCCTCCCCCTCACGGATGAGCCCCAGCAGGATGTGCTCGGTGCCCACGTAGTTGTGGCCCAGCAGCCGGGCCTCCTCCGGGGCCAGTTCCATGACCACCTTCTTGGCTCGCGGCGTGTAGCCGATCTCCCCCTGGATGGGGCCGTTGCCGCGGCCGATGATCTTCTCCACCTCGGCCCGGACCTGCTCCAGGTTGATACCCAGGCTCTGCAGCGCCTTGGCGGCGATGCCCGTGCCCTCCCGGATCAGGCCGAGCAGCAGGTGCTCCGTGCCGACGTAGTTGTAGTTCAACCGGCGCGCCTCTTCCTGGGCCAGCAGGATCACCCGCTGGGCCCGCTCCGAATACCGGCCAAACATGGGCGGACCCCCCTCCACCGGTCACTGGGTAGTTTTCCGTAGCGCTGCGGCGATCCTCTCCCGGATCAGCCGCGCCCGGAGCAGATCCCGCTCCCGGGCATCCAGTTCCTTGCCCGCCAGCTTCTGCAGGCAGGCCGGCCGCGTCAGCACGATCAGCTCGTTGAACACCTCCGGCCGCACGTGGGAGAGAACGTTCAGGTCGATCCCCAGGCGCAGGTCCGAGAGCAGCCGGATCGCCTCTTCCGACGAAATGGTCCAGGCGTTGGTCAAAAGGCCGTAGGCCCGCATCACCCGGTCCTTGACCCCGTCCTCGTTCTCCCGGTAGAGCCGCTCCCGGGCGCTGCGCTCCTGATCCAGCAGCTGGCGGGTGAACCCGATCAGGTTGTCGATCAGCTCCTCCTCCGACGGCCCCAGGGTGATCTGGTTGGACACCTGGAAGACGTTGCCCAGGGCCTCGGTGCCCTCGCCGTACAGGCCCCGCACCACCATGCCCACCTTGCCCAGCTGGCTGAGCAGGCGGCCCGCCTGGCGGGCCAGCACCAGCCCCGGCAGGTGGACCATCACCGACGCCCGGATGCCCGTCCCCAGGTTCGTCGGGCAGGTGGTCAGGTAGCCGCGCTCGTCGTCAAAGGCGTAGCGCACGTGGGCCTCGATCACGTCATCCACCCGGGTCGCCACGGCCCACGCCTCGTGCAGCTGCAGCCCGCCCAGCAGGCACTGGATGCGCAGGTGGTCCTCCTCGTTGACCATGATGCTGATGGAGCGGTCGTCGTTGAGGATCACGGCACCCGTGGCCGCGTTGCGGGCATGCTGCGGGCTGATGAGGTGCTGTTCCACCAGCACCCGCCGGTCCAGGGGGCTGAGGTCGGCCATGCGCAGCAGGGTGAACCGGCCCAGGCCCGCTGCCGACAGGTGCTCGGTCACCCCCTCCATCAGCCGGATGATCTCCTGGCCTTGCTCAGGGCCCAGCAGGGTGGGGAACGGGTAATCCTCCAGGTTGCGGGCCAGGCGGATCCGGCTGGAGAGGACCAGATCCGCAGCGGGCCCGCCCCCCTCCATCCACCGCACCCGCTGGACACCCGGGTTTGCCGTCATGTCCGGTCCCTCCTAACGGCCGGGTGCGGTGCCCGGCGGCGCACTGCCGGGACCACCCGGCGGCGCCCCGGGCCCGGCGGTACCCGCCCAGCCCTCGCCCGCCCGCACCCGCTGCTCCAGCTGGCGGATCTGGTCGCGCAGGCGGGCGGCTTCCTCGTATTCCTCCCGCGCCACGGCCTCCCGCAGCCGGGCCCGCAACTGCTCCAGCTGCCGGCCCAGCTGGACCCGGCTGCCGGCCCGGGACGGCACCTTCCCCCCGTGACGAACCTGCCCCTGGATCCGCCGCAGCACGGGCTCCAGCTGCTGGCGGAAATCCTCATAGCAGTGGCTGCACCCCAGGAGCCCCGTCCGGGCGAACTCCCGGTAGCGGAGACCGCAACGGGAGCAGCGCAGATCCTGCACCGTGCCCGCCGGCGGCTGCCATCCTTCCAGCAGACCAGCCAGCAGGTTGTGGATGGAAAACTGGGGCTCGAAGAAGAACTCGTGCTCGTGCCGCTGGGCGCAGTGGGCGCACAGGTGCCGCTCGGTCTTCTTACCGTTGATGATCTGGGTCAGGTGCACCGTGGCCTTGCGCTGCCCGCACTCGTCGCAGAGCATCGCCACCGCCTCCGTCCTCCCGGGTAGGCTCCCCGCCCTTGAGCAGCTCCAGCACCATGGCCTTGAGCAGGCGGGCCCGGACCATGTCCCGCCAGGGCAGGTCGACGGCCAGGGTGTTGCGGTCCACCGCCGCCCGCATCAGCGCCGCCTCGCGGCGGCCGGCGATGCCCTCTTCCTCCAGCCGCGCGATCAGCGCCTCGGCCCCGTCCTGGTCGATCATGTCGCCCACCCAGCGGTCCAGCACGTCCAGCAGGTTGCCCCGCTCCGCCAGCGGCAGCCGCACGATGCGGATGAACCCGCGGCCGCCGCGCCGGCTCTCGATGGCGTAGCCGGCCGCCGGCGTGAAGCGCGTCTCCAGCACGTAGTTGATCTGGGAGGGTGCGCAGGCGAAGCGGGCCGCCAGCTCGCTGCGCTGGAGTTCGAGCACCCCGCCCGCCCGCTCCAGCTCCCGCTTGAGATATTGCTCAATCAGGGAACACAGCGATGCCATGGCTCCTCCTCCCCGCTTGGCCCCACCAGCACCCGCGGGCCCGGGCGCCGCACCCCTCCCGGTGGCCCGGGCCCGCCTGGCGGGCCCCGCGGCCTGAGCGGCCCTGTTTGACTATCTTTGACCTTTCGCCCTTATTATAGGAATCCCCCAGAGGCGCCACAAGGGGGCAACCCTGGACATTCCCACCCGCAGCTGCCAGCAAGAGGTCACGGGCGGGCGGGTCGTGGCGGTGGGATGCGCCCCCCCCCACCGTCGCCACCGGCTTGCCGCGTCGGGCCCGGCTTGCCGGCCGCCGGCACTCCGGCAGCCCCGGGCCCGGCTGCCCGCGGCACCGTGGCAGGGGCAGCGCCCCACGGCTCCGAATCCCGAGGAGCGGACTCGACGGAAAAGGGAAAGGGTGTCCAGCCTTGGCCGCATCCCCCCCACCGCATCGCCCCCGTCCCGGGGACGCACCCGCCGGTCCCGCCGGTCCGGTTCCCAGCCCGCCCCGGCCGCCCGGGTCAGAGGACCTGGGCACCCCCGCCATGGTGCTGGCCCCCGGCCGCCGGCGCCGGACGGGCGACCGGCCTTTGCAAGGGCGGCGCCTGCTGGCCGTCGCCCTGACGGCCACCGTGGCCCTGTCCCTGCTGGGCGGTACCGCCTACTGGGTCCGGACAGCGGCAGGACAGGGCACGGGGAGGGACCCGCAGGGCCTGCCCGGGCCCCACGGGGGGGTACCGGGTGGTACGCCAGCCGGCGCCGCGGGCCCGGCCCCGGCGTCGGGCGACCCTGCGGCTGCCCCTGGGCAGAGCCCGGCGGCGGCCACCGGCGCACCCCCTACCGCCGGAAGCGGCCATCCTCCGGCCGCCGGCCCCGGTGTGCCACCGTCCGGGGGCACCGGTCCCTCCTCGGGAGGCGACCGCCCCGGCGACGCCCGGGATAGCGGCGCTGGGCCGGCCTCCGCGGGCCCCGTCTTCGACCTGTTGATCCGCGGCGGCCTGGTGGTCGACGGCAGCGGCCGGCCGGCTTACAGGGCCGACGTGGGCGTGCGGGGTGATCGGATCGCCGCCCTCGGCCGGCTGGACGGTGCCCGCGCCCGCCGCGTCGTCGACGCCGACGGCCTCGTGGTGGCGCCAGGCTTCATCAACGCCCACTCCCACACCTACGAGTACGTGACGTCGGTGCCGGGCGGCGATGCGGACCTGCTTCAGGGCATGACCACGGTGATCGGCGGCGTGGACGGCCGCTCGCCCATTCCCCTGGGCCCGTTCCTCCGGCGCCTGGAACGGCAGGGCGTGGGCACCAACCATGCTCTCTTTGCCGGTCACGGCAGCATCCGGGCCGCGGTGATGGGCACGGTCCGGCGGGAGCCCACGGGCGCCGAGCTGCGGGCCATGACCCGGCTGCTGGAGCAGGCCATGGCGGACGGGGCCCTGGGCCTGTCGACGGGCCTGGAGTACGTGCCCGGGCGGTACGCCACCACCGCCGAGATCGTGGCCCTGGCCCGGGTCATCGCACCGTACGGCGGCATCTACTCGACCCACATGCGCAGCGAGGGCGATGCCGTCGCCCAGGCGCTGGCCGAGGCTCTGGCGATAGGGCGGGAGGCCGGCGTGGCGGTGGACATCTCCCACTTCAAGGTGGTCTACCGGCGGAACTGGGAGGTGCAGCCGCAGCTGATCGAGCAGATCCTGGCGGCCCGGGCGGAGGGCCTGGCCGTGGTGGCCGACGTCTACCCCTACCGGTCGCCGGACTACGCCAGCGCCCTGCCCCTGGCCCAGGCCTGGAACCGCTACCCCCCAGGGGATCTGGTCATCCGGCATAGCCGCCTGCCGGAGGTGGAGGGGATGACTCTGGCCGAGCTGGCCGCAGCCCGGGGAACCTCCCCCGCCGCCGCGGCGCGGTGGCTTCTCGACCGCGACCCGGGCGCCGTGGCCACGGCCCTGGTCGTAGGCGAGGACAACCTGCGCCAGCTGCTGCGACAGTCCTTCACCATCATTTCCAGCGACGGCGGGGCCCGCTCCCCGTCCGCCGCCCGCAGGGACCCCCGGCTCCACCCGCGGGTGTACGGCGCCTACCCGCGGGTGCTGGCCCGTTACGTTCGGGAGACCGGGGTGCTGGGGCTGGAAGAGGCGATCCACAAGATGACGGGCCAGCCCGCCGCCTTCTTCGGCCTGCGGAACCGGGGCCTGATCCGGGTGGGCATGTACGCGGACCTGGTGGTCTTCGACCCGGCCACCGTGGCGGACCGGGCCACGTGGCAGGAGCCGGCGGTGCCGCCGGAGGGCATCGACCTGGTGGTGGTCAACGGCCGGATCGCGGTGGAAGATGGCCGCCGGGTTCCCGGCGTCCTGGCGGGCCGGGTGCTGCGCGGCGGGCGGGATGCCCTGATGGCCCCGGCGGCTGGCGCTGGCCGGGACTGAGGGCGGGACTCAACCCTGGCGCGGCCCCGGGCCGGCCCCCTCAGCGCCCGCCCGGGGCCGCCTCTTCCTCCAGCCAGCGCAGATAGTCGGGGTTCCCGTCCCGCACCTCGAAGACCAGGATGGCAGGCACCGTATAGCTGTGCCAGCCGCGCACGGCCCGGATCAGCTCGGCCACGCGGTCGCGCCGGGTCTTCAGGACGACCACCGCTTCGTGGTCTTCCACCAGCTCCCCCTGCCACCAGTAGAAGGAGTCGATGTGCGGGTAGACGTTGGCACAGGCGGCGAGGCGCTGTTCCACCGCCTGCCGCCCGATTCGCCGGGCCTCGCCGGCGTTGGCGGCGGTCACGTAGACCAGCACGGCCTGGGCCCCGCCCGCCTGGGGGCGGCCCGCGGCCGGTTCGACCCCGGGACCTTCCCCTGCGGGCCCTTCCGTTCCGGGCACCCGCGCGGCCGCGGGCTGCTGGGGGCTGACATCCCGTGTCATGGCGATCCCTCCAGCGCACGTCCCGGCCGGTGTCCGGGCGGGCCCGCCCGGGACACCGCCTGTTTGCGGGCCCTCGGACCCGGGACGGGCTCAAGTGGCCGGCAGGCTGCGACGGCGGCGCCGGCGCCCTTCCTCCTGGCGCTGGGGCAGGCCGATGGCGAAGTCCTGCTTGTAGATGTCCAGCACCAGGGAGGTCTGGGTGTTGGTGATGCCCTCGATCTGCGACAGTTCCTCCAGCAGGAAGGACGCCATCTCCCGGTTGTCCGAGAAGAAGGCGTACACGATGATGTCATAGATGCCCGTGGTCATGGCCACGTAATGGACCCGGGGCAGCCGGGTGAGCTTCTCCACGATCTCGCGGATCCGGCTCTGGTCCACGTTGAGCCCGATGATGGCCGGCGCGTTGAACCCCACCTCGAAGGGATCCGTCACCGCGGCGATCTTGATGATGCCCTCTTCCAGCAGCCGGTAGAACTTGCGCCGGATGGTCCCCTCGGTGACCCCGATCTGCTCGGCCATGTCCACGAAGGACATGCGCCCGTCCTTCTGCAGGAGCTTGACGATCTCCCGCTCGGTCTTGTCCAGCACCACCATGGTCTGCGCCTCCGTCGACCCGCGCCCGCCGGGAGGGCCGGGGCGGCCCGGGCCTGGGCCGTCCCGGCCCCGCGCCCGTCACCGGAACACGGCGGCCAGGGATTCTTCCAGCACGTCGCACGCCTCGTCGATCTGCTCGGGGGTGATGACCAGCGGCGCCAGCACCCGGATCACGTTCCCGTACAGGCCTGCCCGCGCCGTGATCACGCCCCGCTTGAGGGCCTCGGCGATGATGCGGCCCACCGCCTCGCTGGCGGGTTCTTTGGTCGCCCGGTCGGTGACCAGTTCCATGGCCACCATGGCACCCAGACCCCGCACCTCCCCGATCTGGTCGAACCGGCTCTGCATCGCCTCGAACCGTTGCCGGAAGCGGCGGCCCACCTCCTCCGCCCGGGCCAGCAGGTTCTGCTGCTCGAACACGTCAAGCACCGCCAGGGCGGCCGCGCAGGCCACAGGATTGCCCACATAGGTCCCGCCGATGGCCGTGTCGCGGGCGGCGTCCATGATCTCCGCCCGGCCGACGACCCCCGAAAGCACCATGCCGCCGGCAATGGACTTGGCCACCGTCATCAGGTCCGGCTCGATGCCGAAGTGCTCGGTGGCGAACATCCGGCCGGTACGGCCGAAGCCGGTCTGGACCTCGTCGCAGATCAGGACGATGCCGTGCCGCGTGCACAGCTCCCGCACCTTCTGGAGGAAGTTGGCCGGCGGCACGACGAAGCCGCCCTCGCCCTGCACCGGCTCGATGACGATGGCGGCCACGTCCTCGGGCGCCACCGTCACCTCCAGCAGCCGCTCCAGCTGCCGGTACGCCCACAGGCCCACCTCGTCGGGCGACAGGCCCTGGGGTCCGCGGTACGGGTAGGGATAGGGTGCCCGGTAGACCTCGGGGACGAAGGGCCCCAGGCCCGCCTTGTAGGGCTTGACCTTGTGCGTGAGGGTGAGGGCCATCCAGGTGCGGCCGTGAAAGGCGCCTTCAAAGGCGATCACGGCCCGGCGCCCGGTGTAGTGCTTGGCGATCTTGACGGCGTTCTCCACGGCCTCGGCGCCCGAGTTGAAGAAGGCGGCCTTGACGGGGCCGGGGATGGGTACCAGGTCCGCCAGGCGCTGGGCCAGGCGTACATAGGGCTCGTAGGGCACCACGGTGAAGTCGGTGTGGGTGTAGCGCTGCGCCTGGCGGCAGATGGCCTCCACCACCGCCGGCTGGGAGTAGCCCACGTTCATCACGCCGAAACCGCCTGCCAGGTCGATGTAGGTGTTCCCGTCCACATCGGTGATCAGGGCGCCCTCCGCCCGCTCGATGAACACCGGGGCCAGCACCGACTTGGCGTTGGCCACGTACCGCTGCTTCAGCGCCAGGAGCTCCTGCGAGCGCGGGCCGGGAATCTCCGTCCGGCGCACGATGGAACCTGCCACCCCGATCCCCTCCTTGGGCTGGTGAACCGCACATCCTTACAGTGACCCCTGCTGCGATGCCAAGGGCACCAGGGCCATGCGATCGCCGGCCGCGGCACCGGCGCCTGGGCCGTTCTTCCTGCCGGTTCTCGCATGAAGAAAGCGCCACCGCCGCGATGGCGCAAGTAAACCTTTATAGTATTCATGCTTTTCCCGCAAGCCCCTGCCGCGGCCGCCCGGGAGGCCCGCCTTCGGCGCCCGCCTACGGACGCCCAACCGCGGGGCCCACCCGCGGCGCCCGCCCGCGGGGCCGGTGATCCGAACACCCTGAGGCCCACGTCGAACCCGGACGACCAGGTGGACCGAGCATCCTGGGACGGCCCCGGGGGCGACCCGGCCCCGGTGACCTTGGCGGCGGACCGCATCGCTGGCGAATCCCGTTTCTCTCTACACCTAGTAAAAGGAAATTAGCCTATCGACTGGAAGTATCCCGGGAGGCACCCATTCCGGTGAGGAGGTCTGCCCTTGCGACCGGTCCATGCCGTCAACCCTTTCAGTGCGCCCGAGCGCACCTGCTCCCCGTCACCTGGCCCGGCACCCGTGCCGCCACCGGTTTCGCCGGCAGTCGACGGCCGGCCGCGCTCTTCGCGGCCATGGCCGGACAAGGCGACACCGGCAGCCCAGGGGATGAGGCCTGCGCCCGTCCCCGCGGCCCCTGCCGCAGGGTTTCCCCACGGTCTGGGCATTTCGCCTCAGGACTGGCGGTGGGCCATGGCCCAGGCCCAGATCCGGCGCTGGCGGCCCGGCGAGCTGGTATTCGCGGGAGGCACCGCAGCCCAGGGTATCTTTTGGCTCGCCCGGGGCGCACTACGCCTGGCCACCGATGACGGCGGCGAAGCGCGCCTGGTGGCCGTGGTGACCGCCCCCGCCCTGGCCGGGGATCCCGCCCCCCTCTTCGGCCGCCCGGCCGCCCTGCTGGCCGCCACATCCATCACCGCCTGCCACACTGCCTTCTGGCCGTACCACCGCTTCACCACCATGCTGGCCCACCGCCCGGGTCTGGCCCTCCTTCTGGCCCAGCAGGGCATGCAGTCCTACCACCAGACCCTGGGCCGGGTCACGGGCTTGCTGTGGCCTTGCGCCCGCCTGCGCATCCTCCACGTGCTGGTCACCCTGGCCCAGGCTTTCCCCGCGCCGGGCGGCGGGGGAAGCCGGCTACCGGCAGCGCTGACCCAGCGGGCCATCGGCCTGGCGGCCAACACCAGCCGGGTCAGCGTGAACCGCGTTCTGGCCGACCTGCGGCGCCAGGGCATTGTCGGTCGCACCCGGCCGCTCCACGTCCGGGACACCGCCCGGCTGGAAGCCCTTTTGCAGGCGGAAGTCCTGGCGGCCGGCGAGGAGGCCGCCGGGTGCTGATCCGGGGGTGATCCGGGGACCGTGACACCGGCACCGCTGCGGGGTGCCGTGGCACCGGCACGGCCGCGCACACGCGGTTCCACCCGCGGGCATGGGCCGGCCCGGGGCGGGCGCTGGCCGCACCCGCCCCGGGCCGTTTCCCTCCGGGCCGCGGACTGGTTCAGCGGCCCCGGCCGGTTCCAGGACCACCTGCGGGGGCCGGCGGCCGGTCCTCAGCCTGCCGTTCCACGGGGGACCACCGGTGCCCCAGCGCCCCTGGTTGAGCCGCGACCGGCCTCTCCTGCCGGATCCTGGCCAGGGTAGGGAACGGGCCTGACCTGGCCTTCCGGCCGGCCATACCGGTCCTGCCGGGCTCCCCCGCCGGCGTGGAGGGCGCCGGGTACATCGGAGCCCGCTCGCGGCCCTGCGGCGTGATCCCGGGCACGGGCTCGGGCGGCTTGCTCCCCCTTGCGGAGGCCGGTAGGGCGCGGTACCGCTCCGTGCAGGGCACCAGGTACCGGGGCCCGGCGACGGGCGGGCGGGTGCCGCCGCGCCTGCCGGGGCGGCAAGGTCCAGCGGGAGGGGTGCTCGGCGGCCAGCAGGGCCAGGTCGCGCAAGATGTCGGTGAGGTGGACGGGCGACACGGGCACCCGAGCCTCCGCCAGGCGGCCGAAACTCTGGCGGGCCGCCTGTTCGTCGTTGCGCCCGGGCAGCCGCTGAACGGCAAAGTCCTCGCCGGTCAGCCGGCCCTCGTCCCAGGTCTCCACCCGGCTCTTGATGTAGAAAAAGACGGCCCCATGGGGCGTCCGCTCGCGGCAAAGGATGTACCAGTACCGGCGCTCCACGCCACCGGCGGCCAGGGAGCGGCTGGCTCTTGCCAGCTCGGTGTAGGCGGCCACCTTCCCCCACCGGCCGTGCTGTGGCTGGTCCATCGACTCCATCCCCCATCTCTCCCCCGGCTGCCGGCTGCAACGGCATCCGGCAGCCTGCTCAGGCGTGATGACACCTCCCAGCGTGCACCGGTGCAATTCCTGGGAGGCCCATTATAAAACGGGTCCGGGCCCCACCTGTGTTCAGCACGATACACCGGAAGCGATTTCCGTGGACCCTGGCGCCCATTTTTTGCCCGAGGTAGCCATGACGGCTACCCCATGGTGGACCCGCACCCCGACGGGACGGGTCCGGACGGCGGTGACGGCAATGGGCTATCCTGGAGGGGAGCGGCCTTCCGGCCGCCAGGTATCCCTGCCGGCCTCCGGCGAAGGATGAGCGAGCATGGAACGGAACCACCCTGGCCATCCCCCGGCCGATCACCTGCTGGCCGCCGTCGACGAGGCCATGCTGGCCCGGCTGGCGCCCGAGCCCGTTCGCATCCGGGCCCTGGACCTGTTTCTGCTGGGCCGGGTGGAACACCGCCTGGTTTCGGGTGTCCGGTTGCTGGGGGAAGTGCGCGGCTCTCGCGGCGTCTACCGGACGGTGGTCCACGTGCTGCGCGGTCCGGAGGGGCCCGATGCGGCAGGCCAGTGCGAGTGTCCGCGCCGGGCCCGGGGCGGCCTGTGCAAGCATGCCGTGGCGCTGCTTTACGCCTGGATCCACGCGCCCGAGACCTTCGCCTCCGTGGACCAGCGGCTGGAGCACCTGGAGGAACGGCCCCGGGGGGAGCTGCTGGAACTGATCCGCCGGCTGGTCGAGGAAGAACCGGCCCTCTTGGCCGAAGTGGACGCGGCGATCCCGGCTCCGGCCCCGCCGCCGGAGGAACCGGCTCCGGCGGGCGGCACGGGTCCGGCGGGTGCCACCCCTGGTGCCCAGGGGGATGACGGCTCCGCCTCCCGGCAGGATCCCGTTGCCGCCGGTGGGCGGGAACCAAACTCCGCCGGGGCGCCGGAACCCGCCCCGGACGGCCGGGTGGCCGTGGCACCGGCGGGCTCCCGGCCTGCCGCGCGCCCGTCCGCGTGGCTGCTGGAGCTGGAGCGCCGGGCAGACCCCGACCCGGAGACCCTGCACCGGTGGGCGGATGCCCTGGAGGCCGGATGGGCAGGCACGCAGAGCTCCCCGGCCCCCCTGACAGGCCCCGGCTCTCCCTCCCGGGCCCTGGCGGCGGCCGCCGTCGACGCCCTGACCCTGACGGTGACGGGGCTTCTCTGGCGCCAGGCCGGCCTGGTGCTGGCGGCCCGGGCCCGGGGCGAGGCGGCGGCCGCCCGCTGGCTCTTCCGCCGGTGGGAGGCAGCCGCGCGCCTGTTAACCCGACTGGAAGCCCTGCCCACCGGCGGCTCACCGGAGGCCCTCGGCCACGGTCCGGGCACCGGCGACCCCGCAGCCGGGTCCGGCACCCCCGGCACCCGCGGCGCCGGCGAACCGGCGACCCGGGACGGGAACGGAAGCCGCGCCCCCCGCCACGTTCCGGGTGCCGCGGGCCGGCCCGGCCACGGCGTCACCCACCCGGCGGGCCAAGGGCTCGCGGCCCAACCGGCGGGCGGTCCCGGCCGGCCGGGACCGCTCCGGTCCCGCGCAGCGGCCTCCGTGGCCGTCACCGCCGCTGCCCTGGGCCCCGAGGCGCTGCTGGCCGGGAGCCGGTTCTTCCGGGAAACGGGGCGGTACGAGGTGGCCCTCAGCCTGGCTCGCCGTGCCCTGGCCCAGGCGGGCGAGCCGGACGTCTTGGCGGCGGCCCGCCAGGCAGTGGCAGAGGTGTGGCTGGACCGGGGGCGTCCCGAGCGGGCGGTACCGTATCTGGCCGCCAACTTCGCCGACCGCCCGTCCCGGGCGGCCCTGGACGCCCTGGAGGCCGCCGCCCGGGCCGCGGGCGAATGGGAGAGGGTGGCCCCAGGGGTAGAGCGCCACCTGGAGCAGAGGGGCGATGCCGCCCTGCGCGCCGAACTGCTGCTCCGCCAAAACGATTGGCGCCGTCTGGCCGCCTGGTTGGAGCAGCCCGACGCCCGCTCGGTCCTCCCCGCCCGGCTGCTGGTGGCCGCGGCCGACCAGCTCCGGCGCCCCGCACCGGAGCTGGCCGCCGTCCTCTACCGGGAAGCCATAGCCCGCCCGGACGCCGGCAACCCGCGGGATCTGGCGGCCCGCTGGCAGGCCCTGCAGCACCGCCTGGGAGGCGGCCACCCCGTGCCGCCCGGGATCTCCTCGGGCGGCGACGGCGGCAGCCCCCAGGAGGACGGGGAACGGTGAAGTCATCCGCCCCCGGCTACGGGTGTCCAAGCGGGCGGCGGGGGCCATCCCCGCAACAGCCGGGCGGCCCGGCCTGCCGGCGCCCGCTCAGGGAGCCGCCGCCCCCGCCACCACCGCTGCCCCCGCAATGACCAGCACGGCCAGGACGGCCAGCCCCAGGAAGGCCAGAACGGGAACGAACAAAACGATGAGCGCGTCGCCGCGGCTGAGGTGCTTGGTGGCCCGCAGGGCCCGGTAGGTGAGGATCAGCGACCAGATGCCCATAGCCAGGGCGCTCACGTCGCGCAGCGCACTCCCGGCGCTGCCCAGCCGCGCCGCCAGCGCCTCCAGGGGGATGCCGATCAGGTTGGGGGGCAGGGAGGCCAGCGCCATGGCGGCCAGCAGGTGGACCCCGCTTCCGCGGCCGCCCGCCAGGTCGGCGACCAGGTGGAGGAACCCGGCTCCCACGAACATCATCACCACGCCCAGGATGGCCACCAGCACCCCCAGGGCCAGGTTCACTCCCGGATTCCGGGCCAGGTCCGGGGGCAGCAGCGGGGATTCCCCGGGCGCCACCGGCAGGGCCAGCTCCCGGACGGCCGCCGTGCCCTGCACCAGGCCGCTGACGGCGGTGATCAGGATCGCCACGGTGAGCAGCATCCCCAGGGGCGGGCGGTCCAGCGCCGCCAGGCGGGCAAAGGTCGCCCGCGGCGTGAAGATCACCCCGAACACCCAGTCCACCAGCCCCGGCCGGTCGCCGGTGCCCAGAGGCTCTGCAACCCCTCCGGGCCCGCCGGGGACCCCCGCCCGGGAGGCCCCCCCGTCCCCGTCGCGCCCGGCCCTCTCCCCGGAAGCGGATCCCGCCGGGGAAGGGGCCGGCTGCTGTTCCGTAGCGGGCCGCTGATCGGCACGGGACGGCCCGCCGCCTCCATCGGGCTGCTGGCGGGCGGGCGACGCCCCCGCCTCCTCCTGGAAACCCCGCTCCGTCTCCGCCTGCTCGCCCTGGTTCCTCGGCTGCTCTTCCACTCCGCCCTTCCCCCCTGGTCGCGCCCCGCCGGTGCAGGCCGGGGCGCTCCTCACCCGCGGCGGTTTCCCGGACCGCGGCCCGAGGTACTAGCGAGGCACCGCCCGGTACAGCTCCCAGCGCACCAGCTCCGGCACCAGGCCGGCGCCCTGGACCAGTCCCGTGCGGCCGCTGGCGCCGAGCCAGCGCAGCAGGTCCTGCAAGGGACTGGAGGGACCGTATTCGATGAGCTCGTAGTCTTCAAGCCCCGCCAGCTGGGCGGCCAGGTCGGCCGCATCCTCGAAGGTGCCCAGCTGGTCCACCAGGCCCTCCGCCTTGGCCTGGCGCCCCGTGAAAACCCGTCCGTCGGCCAGCTCCAGCACCCGCTCCCGGCTCATGCCCCGCCCCCGGGCCACCACGTCGACGAACTGCTGGTAGATGTCGTTGACCAGCCCCTGAAGCAACCGCCGCTCCTCGGCCGTCAGCGGCCGGGTGGCCGAGCCGATGTCCTTGAAGGGCCCGCTCTTGATGGTCTCGACATCGATGCCCAGCTTCTCGTACAGGTCCTCGTAGTGGGTGACCTCCATGATCACGCCGATGCTGCCGGTCAGGGAGGCCGGGTTGGCGACGATGCGGTCGGCCATGGCGGCGATCCAGTAGCCTCCCGAGGCACCCAGGTCGCCGATGGACACCACCACCGGCTTCCCCGCCTCCCGCAGGCGCTGGACGGCCACGCCGATCTCCTGGGCCGCGGCCGCGCTGCCACCGGGCGTGTTCATCCGGATGACCACGGCCGCTACCGCCGGGTCCTCGCGGGCCTGCTGCAGCTGGCTGACGATGTCGTCGGCCCCCACCACGGCGCCCAGCAGCCCCTCGGCGCTGGCCCCGGCGGCGATGGGCCCGTCGATGGTCACCACGGCGATCTGGCCGGCGGTTCCTGCCCCCAGGCCGTCTCTTCCGCCGGGTACCAGCAGGGCCACCACCGATCCGGCCACCAGCAGGCCGAGGACGAGCACAAAAGCCCACTGCAGGCGCCGGCTGGCCCATGGCTGACGCTGGCTGGTCATGGTTCGCTTCTCCTCGTGGGGGATTCCTCCCGCCGGTCGTCCGGGCCCCGCCGGGTACCCGGTATCCCTGCCGGTTCAGGTTCAGGTTCCGTTCAGCCGCCCCGGTTCCCTGCCGGCGCCCGCGGGGTCAGGACCGGGCCCCTGCCCGGACAGGCCGCAGGCCGGCTCGCTCCGCCGCCGCCCGGACGAAACCGGCAAAGAGGGGGTGGGGACGCGTGGGCCGCGACTTCAGTTCGGGGTGGTACTGGGTACCCACGAACCACGGATGGCCCTGCAACTCGACGACCTCCACCAGATCGCCTTCCGGCCACACGCCGGTGGTGCGCAGGCCCGCGGCATTGAGGCGGTCGCGGTACCGGTTGTTCACCTCGTAGCGGTGGCGGTGCCGCTCGTAGATCAGCTCCTGCCGCCCGTAGAGCTCCCAGGCCAGGGATCCCGGTTCCAGCCGGCAGGGATAGCGCCCCAGCCGCATGGTGCCGCCCAGGTTGGTGACCTGCTTCTGTTCCTCCATGAGGTCGATGACGGGATGGGGCGTGCCGGCGTCGAACTCGGTGCTGTGGGCTTCCTCAAGCCCCAGCACGTGGCGGGCGAACTCGATCACCGCGCACTGCAGCCCCAGGCAGATGCCCAGGTACGGCACCCCGTGTTCCCGGGCATAGCGGGCTGCGGCGATCTTGCCCTCCACGCCGCGGTAGCCGAAGCCCCCGGGAACCAGGATGCCGTGCATGTCCTTGAGAAGGCGCTCGGCGCCCTGTTCCTCCACGGCCTCGCTGTGGATCCAGTGGAGGTCGACCCCCAGCCGGTGGGCGATGCCGCCGTGGCCCAGGGCCTCCGCCACGCTGATGTAGGCGTCGGTCAGGTCCACGTACTTGCCCACCACGGCGATCCGCACCTGGCCGTCGGGATGCTTGATGTGTTCGACCATCTCCCGCCACTGGCGCAGGTCCGGTTCCCGCCGGGGCAGGCCCAGGCGGCGCACCACGATCTCCCCCAGCCCCTCTTCCTCCAGGCGCAGGGGGACCTCGTAGATGGTGTCCACGTCGGGGTTGCTCACCACCGCCGAGGGTTCCACGTCGCAAAAGAGGGCGATCTTCTCCCGCACGTCCCGCGGCAGGGGCCGCTCGCAGCGGCAGACGATGGCGTCGGGCTGGATGCCGATGCTGCGCAGCTCCTTGACGCTGTGCTGGGTCGGCTTGGTCTTCAGCTCTCCGGCGGCACCGATGTAGGGGACCAGGGTCACGTGGATGTACATGACCTCGTCACGGCCGATGTCCCGGCGCAGCTGCCGGATGGCCTCCAGGTAGGGCAGGCCCTCGATGTCGCCCACCGTCCCGCCGATCTCGACGATCACCACGTCGGCCCCGCTGGTCTCGGCCACCGACAGGATGCGGCCCTTGATCTCGTTGGTGATGTGGGGGATCACCTGAACGGTACCGCCCAGGAAGTCCCCGCGCCGCTCCTTTTCGATCACCGCCTGGTAGACCTGCCCGGTGGTGACGCTGTGGGCCCGGGAGACGTTCTCGTCGATGAACCGCTCGTAGTGCCCCAGGTCCAGGTCCGTCTCGGCCCCGTCTTCGGTGACGAACACCTCGCCGTGCTGCAGCGGGCTCATGGTGCCCGCATCCACGTTGATGTACGGGTCGATCTTCTGGATGGCCACCCGCAGGCCGCGGGCCTTGAGCAGGCGGCCCAGCGAGGCGGCGGTGATGCCCTTGCCCAGGGCCGAGACCACGCCTCCGGTGACGAAGATGAACTTGGCCATCGATCCCCCTCCGGATTGCTCGCTGGCCGCCCGGGCGGGCGGGTCCCGCGGCAGGACCCCGGCCCGGGGCGGCCGCCGGCGCCGCCTACATCCGTTCGGGCGCCGTCACCCCCAGGAGCCCCAGGGCGGTCGCCAGCACCTGGCGGGTGGCGTCCACCAGGACCAGCCGGGCCCGGGCCACGGGGTCCTCCTCACCCAGCACGCGGCAGCGGGTGTAGAACTGGTGGAACAGGGTGGCCACGTCCTTCAGGTAATAGGTCAGCCGGTGGGGCTCCCGGGCTTCGGCCGCCGCCGCCACCTCACCCGGCAGATCCAGCAGGCGCCGGGCCAGATCCCGCTCGGCCGGGTCGCCCAGGGGGCTCAGGTCGGCCGACCCGTCAGGACGCAAGCCGGCTTCCGCTTCCGCCTGCCGCAGGATGCCGCAGGCCCGGGCGTGGGCATACTGCACGTAGTAGACCGGGTTTTCGCTGGAGCGCAGGTTGGCCAGGTCCAGGTCGAAGTCCAGGTGGGTGTCGGGCGAGCGCATCAAGAAGAAGTACCGGGCCGCGTCCACATCCACCTCATCCAGGAACTCGGCCATGGTGACCAGCTCGCCGCGCCGCTTGGACATGCGCACCGCCTGGCCGCCCCGCACCAGGTGCACCATCTGGGTCAGTAGCACCTCGAACCAGCCGTCGGGCAGGCCCAGGGCCCGGAGCGCCGCCTGCATAGGCACCACGTGGCCGTGGTGGTCCTGGCCCCAGATGTCGATGGCGCGCTGGAAGCCCCGCTCCCACTTGGTCAGGTGATAGGCGATGTCCACCAGGGTGTAGGTGTACTCGCCGTCCCGCCGCACCAGTACCCGGTCCTTGTCGTCTCCCACCGCGGACGAGCGCAGCCACAAGGCCCCGTCCTGCTCGTACACCATGCCCCGCTGGCGCAGGCGCTCCAGCACCCGCTCGGGGTAGCCGGCCTCCCGCACCCGGGTCTCCGGGTACCACTCGTCGAACTCCACGCCGAACCGCGCCAGCTGGGTGCGCATCTGGGCCACGATGGCCTCGACGGCGAACCGGGCCATGCGCTCCCAGCGCTCTTCCTCGGGCCGGTCCAGGAGGGCCGGGCCCTCGGCGGCCAGAAGGTCCCGGGCGATATCGATCAGGTACTCGCCGGGGTAGCCGCCTTCGGGGATCTCCGCCGGCTGGCCCAGTTCCTGGCGCATGCGGGCCTCCAGGGAGAGGGCCAGCTTGCGGATCTGGTTGCCGGCGTCGTTGAGGTAGAACTCCTTCTCCACCCGGTAGCCCGCGGCTTGGAGCACCCGGGCCAGGGCATCGCCCAGGGCGGCGGCCCGGGCGTTCACCACGCCCAGCGGCCCCGTGGGGTTGGCGCTGACGAACTCCACCTGCACCCGCAGGCCGCCGCCCCGGTCCGTGCGCCCGAAGGCCTCGCCCGCCCGGAGGATGGCCCGCACGCCCTCCCTCCACCAGTCGTCGGCGAGATGGAAGTTGAGGAACCCGGGGCCGGCTGCCTCCACCTTGCGCAACCAGGCGCCGCCCGGCAGGTGGCGCTCCAGGACGGCGGCCACCTCCCGGGGGGCCCGGCGGGCCCGCCCTGCCAGCACCAGCGCCGCGTTGCTGGCGAAGTCCCCGTGGCGGGGATCCCGGGGCACCTCGACCTGCACGCCCCGCCAGGCCTCGGTGCCGGGCGCCGCCTCGCCGGGCAGCTCGCCCGCGGCCACCGCTGCAGCGGCGGCCGACTCCAGGGCCTGGCGCACCTGCTGCCGCGCCGCCGCAACGGGATCCATCGCCATCACTGCGCCACCTCCCCCGTGAAGGCCAGCAGGATTTCCCGGGCAATTTTTGCCGCCACGATTTCCGTCCGCCCGCTGGGGTCCAGGGGCGGCGCCGTCTCGACGATGTCGGCCCCCACCAGCCGCGCTCCGGCCCGGGCCAGCCGGTAGAGGGCCCGCAGCAGGGTAGCGAAGTCGGGCCCGCCGGGCTCGGGGGTGCCGGTTCCCGGCGCCACCGACGGATCCAGCACGTCGATGTCCACCGTCAGGTACAAGGGAACGCCTCGCAGCGGCCCCGCCAGCTGGCCGGCCAGGGCGTCCGCACCCTCCTCCACGTCGTGGTAGAACCGGCCCTGTTCCCGCGCCAGCTGGAACTCTTCCCGCAGCCCCGAACGGGGCCCCAGCTGCCAGAGCCGGCCGGGACCCACCAGGTCCAGCACCCGGCGCATCACCGTGGCGTGGGAGTAGGGCTCGTCCAGGTACCGGTCGCGCAGGTCCGTGTGGGCGTCCAGCTGGACCACCACCAGGTCCGGATAGCGGTCCAGGGCGGCGTTCACCGCCGCCAGGGTGACCAGGTGCTCGCCGCCCAGCAGGAGCACCCGTTTCCCGCCGGCGTAGGGCCGCCGGAGGGCGGCCTCGATCCGGGCCAGGCTCTGGCCCAGATTGCCCAGCGGCAGGGCGATGTCCCCGGCGTCGTGGATCGCCAGCTCCTCCAGGTCCCGGTCCAGATGGGGGCTGTAGGTCTCCAGGGCGTAGGACGCTTCACGGATGCGGGCGGGCCCCCAGCGGGTGCCCGCCCGGTAACTGACGGTGAGCTCCAGGGGCGCGCCGGCCAGCACCCACAGGGCTTCGGGGTAGCCGGCCTCCGCCGCCATGAACCGTCCCGGCCGTTCCCAGAGGCCGGGAGACCAGGGTTCTTCCATGGCCGTGTCCCTCAAGACCCCTTGCCGCCCGGAACCGGTGGGCCACCCGCCGGTGCACCGGCCGGCTCCGCCTCCACCAGCTCGGCAACGAAGGGTGGTAGTGCAAAAGCTGCCCGGTGGATCTCCGGACTGTAGTACCGCGTCTGGAGGCGCGCTTCTTCCCAGGCCCCTTCCCGCGGCCGGCGCGGGTCGGTGCCCCGCGTGCCCACGCTGTAGGTCCAGAAACCGCCGGGGTAGGTGGGCACCACGCCCCAGTACAGGCCGGCCACGGGGAAGACCTGGCGCAGCGAGGACTGCACCTGGCGAATCAGCTCGCGGTTGAAGAAGGGCGACTCCGACTGCTGGACGAAGATGCCCCCGGGCCGCAACGCCCGGAAGACGGCACGGTGAAAGTCCGAGCCGAAGAGGGCCACCGCCGGCCCCACCGGATCGGTGGAGTCGACGATGATCACGTCGTAGGTGTCGGGATGCTCTTCCACGTGGCGGATGCCGTCGGTGAAGAACACCCGGGCGCGGGCGTCGGCGAAGTTGTTCAGCTCGGGCAGGTGCCGGCGGGAGACCTCGACCACCCGCTGGTCGATCTCCGCCATGTGGGCCTCCTCCACCGTGGGGTGGCGCAGGACCTCCCGCAGGACGCCGCCGTCCCCGCCGCCGATCACCAGCACCCGCCGCGGGTGGGGGTGGGCGAACAGGGGCACGTGGGCCATCATCTCGTGATAGGCGAACTCGTCCTTCTCGGTGGTCTGGATCACGTCGTCCAGCACCAGCATGCGGCCGAACTGGACGGTGTCCAGCACCATGATCTCCTGGTAGGGGCTGCGCTCCTGGTGGAGCACCTGCCGCACCCGTACCGAGATCCGGAGGTCGGCCGTCTGGTCTTCGGAGAACCAAACCTGCACTGCGCCCACCCCGCTCTACCGCCGGAACGGCGCCCTCCGGTGGCGGGTCCGCCGCCCGGCATGCTGAAACCTAATACCAGAGCACCGCCGCAGCCACCACGGCGCCGGGCCGGTCCCCCACCACCATCTCCGCCGCGGCGACCCGCACCTCCCGCAGGGCCATGCCCCGACGCCGGAAGGCCTCTTCCACCATGGCCCGCACGGCCTGCTCGGCTTCCTTCTGGGTACAATGCCCCGAAAATTCCATGATGGTGCCGTAGTCACGGTCGGAGAACCCGACCGCCACCGCCGCGGCGATCCGGTCGCCCTTGACGTCGCTGGCGATGGTTCCGTAGGCCGTGGGGGTCAGGGAACCCGGAGGGATGTCCAGCTTGTCCACCACCTCGCAGTCGGGCGGAAGGATGCTGGACACCTTGATCAGATTGAGGTTGCCGATGCCGGCCGCCAGCAGGGCGTTGTCGAAGGCCGTCAGCTTGTGGTCGCCCTCGCCGCTGCCCGCCACCACAGTGACCTTCTTGGGTGTGGGAAGCAACCCCTTCGCCTCCTTGCCCGGTGCCGGAATGGGGCGCGGTCGCTGCCGGGACCTGGCCGCCGCGAAAACACGGCCGCCGGCCCTGTTCCCGGCCGGCATGCCCCTGCAGCGCCGGACGGGCGCCCGGCGAGCCGCACCGGCGCCGTCCACGGCCCCGCGCCCGCTTTGCCGGCCGCTCGTCCGGCCGGGCCGTCCTGAAAACCATGCTGTAATGTATCGAAACCCTCCCGGCCATGCAAGGACGAGTTGGGCGGCCATACTACCCGTGGGAGGGTTGCCGATGGGCACCGCCAACGGCGGCCGGCACGGGGGGACGAACCGGCCCGGGCCGCGCGGCGGGGACTACACCGAGTGGCGCCCGCGGCGCCGGGCCGGCGGTATGGGCGACCGCCGGCCCGGGCCCGCAGGAACCGGCGGGCGCGGTTCCGGACCTCGGGGCGGCCGCCACGGCCGGCCGTCCCTGGCCCGGCGGGTTGCCCGCTGGGCGGGCCTGGCGGTGGTCTTCCTGGCCCTGGCCGGTGCCGGCGTCGTGGCTTTCGCCGCCGCCACGCCCCTGCCCAAGCCCCAGGTCCCCCAGGCCACGGTGGTCTACGACATCGACGGCCGCATGATCGCCAGCCTGTACCGCCAGAACCGCCAGCTGGCCCGGCCCGAAGAGATCCCGCGCAGCTTGCGTCAGGCCGTGGTGGCCGCGGAGGACGCCCGGTTCTACCGCCACCACGGCTTCGATCCCGTGGCCATCGGCCGGGCCGTGGTGCGGAACCTGGAAGCCGGCCGCATCGTGGAAGGGGGCTCGTCCATCACCCAGCAGCTAGCCCGGACCCTGTACGACCTCTCCCTGGAACGCACCTTCGGCCGCAAGTTCCGGGAAGCCCTGCTGGCGGTGAAGCTGGAGACCCACTACACCAAGGACCAGATCCTGACCATGTACCTCAACCAGGTGTACTTCGGGCGCGGCGCCTACGGGGCCAAGGTGGCGGCCCGGGAGTATTTCGGCAAGTCCCTGGATCAGCTGACCCTGGCCGAATCGGCCACCCTGGCCGCCTTCATCCGCGGTCCCGAGATCTACTGGCGCGATCCGGAGCGGGCCAAGGGGCGGCGCGACTGGGTGCTCTCGCGCATGGCCGAGCTGGGGATGATCACGGCGGCGGAAGCCGAGCAGGCCCAGGCGGAGCCCCTGCGCCTGCGGCCGCCGGACGAGCCGGACACCCGGGCGCCCTACTTCGTGGACTACGTCCGGGACCAGCTGGCCGCCCAGGTGCCCGAGCTGGCAAACCAGATCTATACCGGCGGGTTCCGCATCTACACCACCCTGGACCTGGACATGCAGCAAGCGGCGGAAGCCGCCGTGCAGCGGCTGGACGACCTGGTGGCCCCCCTGGAGGAGCACCGGGGCATCCCGCAGCCCCAGGTGGCCCTGATCGCCCTCGACCCGTCCACCGGCGGCATCCGGGCCATGGTGGGCGGCCGTGACTTCAAGACCACCCCCTTCAACCGGGCGGTGCGGGCCCGTCGCCAGCCGGGGTCCGCCTTCAAGCCCTTCCTGTACACGGCCGTGCTGGCCTCCGGGGAACCGGTCACCGCGCCGGTGGCCTGCCGTGCCCGCGAGTACCCCGGCGGCGAGGGCGGCCGGCCTTACGTGCCCAGCGACTACGGGGACGAGAGGTACCACAACGCCTTCCTGGACATCCGGCGGGCCGTGGCCATCTCCGACAACGTGGTGGCCGTGGAGTGGATGAACCGGGTCAAGCCGGGCCGCGTGGCCGCCCTGGCCCGGCGCATGGGCATCACCTCGCCCCTCACCACCCAGCACCTGACCCTGGCCCTGGGCGAATCGGCGGTCACCCCCCTGGAGCTGGCCCGCGGCTACGCCACGCTGGCCAACCTGGGCCAGAGGGTCGACCCCTTCGCCATCCTGCGGGTTGAGGACCGAGACGGCAGGGTGCTCTTCCGGAACGACCCCCAGGCGGAACGGGTCCTCGCCCCCGAGGTGGCCTGGCTGATGATCGACGTGCTCAAGAGCGTCTTCGATCCGGCCTATAGCGGCACCGGGCGCGCCCTGGGCATCGGCCGGCCTGCGGCGGGCAAGACGGGAACCACCGACGCGTCACGGGACGTCTGGTTCGTGGGCTATACACCGGACCTGGTGGCCGCGGTCTGGGTTGGTGCCGATGACAACCGGCAGACGGTCCGGCTGCCCGGTGGCGCAGGGGCCACGGGGAGCAGCACCGCCGGGCGCATCTGGCAGGCGTTCATGCGGGTTGCGCTGGAGGGTCGCCCCGCCCGGGACTGGCCCCGTCCCGACGGGGTGGTGCGGGCCAGCGCCTGCACCCTGACCGGTGCCCTGGACAACCCGCAGTTCCAGTGGCGGGAGGAATGGTTCCTGGCCGGGCACGTGCCTCCGCCCAACTGCCTGGCCCTCCTGCAGGATCCCCACATCCGGGAGGACCTGGCCGCCGCCGGAGGCGCGCCCCGGGGGCTCTTGCCGGTGCCCCTGCCTTCGCTGCCCGGGCTGCCGGGGCTGCCTGAGTTGCGTCCACCCGCAACGGAGCCGCCGGGCCCAGGGCGGGAAGCCCCGGAGGGCGGCCCGCCCGGCGGCCCTCCCGGTCCGGAGGGCCCGCAGGCGCCGGTGGAGCCACCTCGCGGGCCGGCCCAGGCACCGGAAGGCGGGCCGGAAGGGGAAGCACCGGAAGCGGCTCCGTCCCAGCCCGGCGGCCCCGGCCCAGGTGCGGCGCACGAGGACGGGGAGCGCGGCGGGCCAGGCTCCTCGCCCGGCAGCCCGCAGGGGGAGGCCAGCCCCGAACAGAGCCCTGCCGGCCAGGGCGGCACGGGTACGCCCGGAGGAGACCTGCCCGGAGCCGGTGACGGTCCGGGGGAGGAAGGTGCCGGCAACACCACCCCGGGGCTCCGGCCGCCGGCCGGTCCCCGGGATGCGGGCGCCCGCTGGCCCGGGGAGGGCTTGCCGCGCCCGCCCGAGGGCCGGGCACCGCAGCCCTCGCGGAACGGCTGGGCCAGCTTACCGGGTCAGTAGTGGTACGGCTCGCCCCGGAGGATGCGGAAGGCGCGGTAGAGCTGCTCCAGCAGGATCACCGGCACCATCTGGTGGGGGAAGGTCAGGTGGGAGAGGGACCACCGTTCCCGTGCCCGCTCCAGGACCTGGGGTGGCAGGCCCAGGGGACCGCCGATGATGAAGACCAGCCGGCTGTCCCCCTCCACCATGCGCTGGTTGAGCCACCCGGCTACGTCCTCGGAGGTCAACATGCGACCCCGGCGGTCCAGGGCCACCGCGTAGCTCCCCGGATCGAGGGCGGCCAAAAGCCGCCGGCCCTCGGCCTCCAGCACCCTCTGGACCTCACCCTGGGTCCGGCGGGCCGGGATGGGCTCGCCGGGCACCCGCCGCTGGTGGACCCGGGCGTAGCGTTCCAGGCGGCGCGCATACTCTTCCGCCGCCCGCCGCAAGGCCGGCTGGTCCAGTTCCCCGACCGCCAGCAGTTCGATGTGCACGGGCAATGGGCTCACCCCGGCCCCATGATACACCCTGTCAGGTACCGAGTTCGGCCAGGGTGACCTGGATGCGGCGGGTGCCGGCGGCGCCGGCTACCTCCAGGGTGACCTGCTGGCCCGCGGCCTTGCCGTCGATGATGCGCAGGAGGTCGACGGTGTCGTGGACGGGCTCGCCGTCGCAGCCTACCACCACCTCACCGCGGGCCAGGCCCGCGCGAGCCGCCGGGGAGCCGGGTTCGACCCGCCAGATGACGGCGCCGCGTCCGCGGGCCAGAGCCGTGGCAAACTCCAGGGCCCAGGCGGGATCTTCCCGGGCCAGCGCCGTTACCTGGACCACGTCCACCACCTCGACCCCCAGGGAGGGCCGCCGCACCCGGCCATAGCGGATCAGGTCGCCGGCGATGCGGCGCACGTCGTTGGCGGGGATGGCGAAACCCAGCCCCTCGAAGTGGTCCTCGAGGCCGCCGCCGCCGGCGATCTTGACGGTGTTGATCCCGATGACCCGGCCGCGGGCGTCCACCAGGGCCCCGCCGCTGTTGCCCGGGTTGATGGCCGCGTCGGTCTGGATCAGCCTGAAGATCCGTTCGCCCACCACGGGGGCGCCTGCGGCGGGCGGCGGCACCGGCTGGAACAGTTCCTCCCGCACCCCGCTGACGATGCCCAGGCTGACGGACCGGAAGAGCCCGGCCGGGCTGCCGATGGCGGCCACCCACTGGCCCACCCGCACCCGGTCGGAATCGGCGAAGGTGGCCGGCTGGAGGGGGCCCGCCCTCTTGGGGTCGACCCACAGGACGGCCAGGTCGGAATAGGGGTAGTCTTCGGCGACCAGCCGCGCCGGCACTCGCCGGCCGGAGGGGAGCAGGACTTCGATGCGCTGGGGATGGATGTCCGCGTGCCGGTCCGGCCCGCCGCCCGCGCGGCCCGGGCTGCTTCCGGGCGGGGAGGCGGAGGGGGACGGCGGCCCGCCGGGGGCGCCGGCGGAGCCGGTGCCGCCCGCAGTCGTCCCGGGGGCAGCCGGCATGGAGACCACGTGGTGGTTGGTGACAATGAAGCCCCGCGCGTCGAAGACGACCCCCGAACCGGTCGCCCGGGCAGCCACCATGGGCGTTCCCGTCACGGGATGGGGTCGCAGGTAGGTGCTGATGACACCGACCACCGAAGGCCCGGCGATGCGGTGGATCGCCTCGGCGGGGGATGACGCCGCGGGGCCGGCGGGCCACAGACCCGCACCCAGGATACCGGGCTTGGCCAGCCAGGCAGCGCCTGCACCCACCAGCCCGCCCACCACCCCGGCCAGCAGCGCCAGAACCCAGCCACCCGCCAGCCGGCGTACAGCGCGGCGGGCCCCTTCGCGGAATCCTTTCACCGGCCTGCCTCCTCGGGTCAGGAGCCCGGTGCCCCCGGCAGCAAGCGTGCCGGTTCGACCCCGTAGACCTGGCGGGCCGCCGCGGCAAAGGGGCGCCCCGCGGCCAGCTCCCGGGCCAGCTGGGCCAGATGGCCGGGCCCGGCCTGGGCGGCCAGCCGGTCGTAGAGGCACAGGGCCGCGCCGTAGGCGTCGTCCGTGGGCAGGGAGGCAAAGGCGCCGTTCAGGTCGTCCCATGCCACCGGCGGGCACCGTCCGGCCCAGCCGAAGGTGAAGCCCGTCAGCTCCCGGTCCACCGCCTGCGCGAGGCCCTCGGTGAACCAGGCGGGATAATTGCCCAGGGCCGCCCGGTCCAGCAGCCAGTGGGCCAGCTCGTGGGGCACCGGTCCCAGGCGCATGAAGGTCTCCCGCTCCCCCGCCCAGGTCAGGGGGTCGGCCACGTGGATCACGCCCGCGGCGTAGAACCCCAGGGGCGGGTCCTGCGGGTCCCATCCGAAACTACGCGCCAGGTCGGCCGGGGATGCGTGCACCACGAACACCGCCGGCTGGTCGGGCAACGGCAGGCCGGTGACCTGGGCCACCCGCGGCAAGGAGGCAAGGGCGTAGTCCCGTACCCAGAGGGCCCCTTCCTGGTGGCCGGCGGGGTAGATCACCTGCACGGGACCTGCGGCCAGCTGCTCCCAGCCCGGCCGCGGCAGCTGGACGGCAGCCCGGGAGGCGGCGGTGCGGGCCGTCCAGGCCACCTGGGCGGCCCGCACCGAGGGCGAGGCGCCACCGGGCGCCATACCCAGCACCCATCCCAGCAAGGCGACCAGCAACAGGGCTGCCAACCGGCGCCGGAGGTGGGCTCGGTGCGGGCCCCCGGTTACAGGGTCCGGGGCGCCACCGCCCGTCGCAGGATCCGAAGCGCCGCCCGCAGCCGGGCCGGCAGCCGGCGCAAGAAGGCAGGCGGAGGCCGGCACGCCGGAAGCGGGCCGATCCGCGGGCAGGTCCGCGGGCCGGCCCGTCCCGGGCGTGCGCCGGTTGGGCATGAACTGGTGGATCCAGCGATGCAAAATCCCCATGGTGGCGCCTCCTCCGGTCTCTCCCGCCTTTCTTTGTACAGCGGGCCGGTGGAAGGCGCCACGTAAGAACTGCCACAGCCGCGCCGGTCACGTTCCAAGGGGCCGGATGCAGAGACGATGGGCTTGCGTGATCGCCAGGTCCCGGCACCGGCGCGTCCAGGCTCGCGCCGGCCGGCGCCCTCAGGCAGGAAGGAACGAGCGGCACCCGGGCTGGGTGCCGCCCTCTGGGATTCCGGATCGCCCGGGGATCAGAGCAGGCAGCCCCACGGCATCAGGGCAGGTGGGGCCATGGCGAGACGGCGCAGCCGGGGCTTGGGCAGCGGCGCACCTCGAAGTGCAGGTGGGAGCCGGTGCTGCGGCCGGTGCTCCCGACGTAGCCGATGACCTCGCCCTGGGCGACCCCCTCGCCCACGCGCACCGCGATGCGGCTCATGTGCGCGTAATAGGTGTACAGCCCACCCTGGTGGCGGATCTGGACGGCGTAGCCGTACCCGCCTGCCCAGCCTGCACTGACCACCGTGCCGCCGTCGGCGGCCCGCACCGCCTGGCCGGTGACGCCGTCGATGTCGATGCCGGTGTGCATGGAGCCCCAGCGCGGGCCGTAATTGGAGGTGATGCGGCCGCGCAGCGGCCAGATGAAGCGGCCCGTGCTGACACCGGCCACGGGCCTGGTGCCGATGACCACGATGCGGTCCACCGGCTGGCGAGTGACCTCTTCCTGGACCTTTTCCTGTTCCACGATGCGGCCGTCCCGGCGCTTGATGGCGTAGGTGATGACCTTCTCGCCGTATTCGCCCTCCTGCTTCACCCGCTGCTTGCCCGCGTCCAGATCGTCATCGTACTCGCGGCGGGTGGCGAAGGGCACGCGCTCGGTGACCACCAGGAGTTCTTCCGACTCGAAGCTGATCCACTGCTCCGGGACGTTGAGGCGCAGCTCCTGGCCGGGCTGAAGGCGTTCCGGGTCGACGTCCGGGTTCGCCGCCAGCAGCTGGTCGACCGTAAGGCCGTTGGCCGAGGCGATGGTCCAGGGCGATTCGCCCTCCCGGACCACGTGCACCTTCTCCTCTTCCTTGCCGGCCGCCAGCATGGCGAGAACCTGGACCGCATCCTTGATCTGATCGACGGGGACATTGTCGCGCTCCTGGAATTCCACCTTCTGGCGGATGGTCACCCGGCGGACGTCCAGCTTGCCCTTGCCCGCGCGGGATTCCAGTTCCCGGACATACCGCGCCTTCAACTCATCCAGTACGGACTGGGCCGCTTCTTTTGAAGGCAGCGCCGCCACTTCCTGACCGTCGACCACCAGCACGGTCGCCCGGGTCAGGAAATCGCCCGCTGCCCGCAAGCGCTCCGCCAGGGCATCCTGGGAGAGGGTGGGGTACCGGTCGTGGGTCACGATCTGCTCGACCGAAGGCGGCGTGGCGAGGCGCACCGGAAAGCCGAACTGGTTGCTGGCGTCGCGCTCGGCCTGGGCCACGGCGTCACCCACCGTCTGCTGGCCGGCGACATACCCCAGGGTCTCGCCCCGCAACTCCACACGGTAATAGGTCGACTGGGACTGGACGTAGACCGTGGTGCCAAACAAGTACACCACGATGGCGGCGGGAATAAGGGCAACCCACCAGCGCCTCCCCCCCGGCGGCGCGTGGGAGCCAAAGAACGACAGGATTCGCTTGGCCACGGGCCGATTCTCCCTCCCCGGAGGATACGGAACCCATAAAGGGGATTCGCATGCCCACCAGGTTTTCCTTCTGGTGGACAGCCCTTTTTTCGCATTGGCAGGGTCCTCGCCGTCAACACGCGGGGAAGGCGGCCCGTCCTGGGCCAATTACGGTTCATGCGCGGCCGGTGCTTGTCCAGATTGGTCAACGCCAGCCCGCCAGCCACGCGGCGTACTCGACGGGCGCGCGGTGGATGCGTTCATGGGCCTGCGGGTCGTGGGCAAAGATGCCCAGGTCCGGCCCGCCGTTGCATTCCAGCAGCCAGAGGCGCCCGCCCTGGTCCACCGCCAGGTCCAAGCCGAGGTCGGCCAGGTGGGCAAAGCCGCGATCCAAGGCAGCGGCCACCAGCAGCGCGGCCTGTGCCAGCTCGCGGGCGAGTTCCGCGCCGCGGGAGGGGCTGAATACCTCGACCAGCACCGCCTCCGGATCCATGGGGGTGGCGCCATGGCGGATGTGGGTCAGGACCGCGCCCGGTGCGGCCACTCGCGCCACCGCAGCCGTGCACTGCCAGTCGCCACCGGCCCCGCGCTGAACCATGTAGCGGAAGTCGAAACGGCGCCCGTGCCAGCAGGCCAGGTCCAGCCCCTGCTGCACCAGGAAGCGGCTGCCGGGCGCCAGGCGCTCCAAGAGAGCCACCAGTTCTCCGTGGGAGGACGACGCCGGTGGCCTGCGGGCTGTTTGGCGGCTGATCCATGGCGATGTACCGGGGGCAGTGGCCGCAACGGACACGAGCATGAGCAACCGCCCAATTTGGTGAAACCGGCGACATTGCGCGAAGCAAAAACAAACCCGCCGCGGGTCGCGCCGCGGCGGGCTCTGGAGCTGGTGGCCGGATTCGAACCGGCGACCTGCGCATTACGAGTGCGCTGCTCTGCCTGCTGAGCTACACCAGCCCGTCGGCAGGAACGGCGCCGGGTCTCCGGCGATAAGCCACACCCATTCTAGGACCCGCCGGCGGGAGCCGTCAAGCCGCCCGGCCCGCTGCCGCGGGGAACGGGGCGCGCGCCTTCAGGGGACGGCTCGGATGGCTCCTGAAGCCCTGCCGTACCCGCCGGCCCTGCGGGGCCTTCCCCAGCCGGGAATTCCCGGGCCCGCCTCCGCGAGCGCCGGTACAGCCAGCGCAGCCAGAGAAATCCGCCCAGGTCGCCCAACAGCCGGCCCGCCACGTAGAGGCCGCCGCCCACCCAGAGGGCGTATTGCAGGAGGGAGAACGGGTATCCCCACAGGGGCACCCGCAGGCTGTGCCAGGACACCCATCCGGCCGCCAGGGGAAGAACCAGCAACGCGGGCAGGGCCGCCCAGGCCCAGCCGTCGGGCCGCCGCCCGATCCGCCACAGGCCCGCGCGCGCCAGCGCGAAGACCGTCCAGGTGACCACCAGGAGCCAGAGCACGTCCCGGCGGCGGGTCACCACCCGGCCCCACATGCCGGTGGTGGCCGTCGTGGCGACAACCACCCGGGGCGGCGCCGTCTCCCAGCGGTGATAGCCGTAAGCCCCCGGCCGGGATCCGGCGCGGCCGGCATCATCCTGGAGCCCCTGGCCGGTAGAAGCAGGTTGCGGCCCTCCCTGGTCAGGGCCGGATGCAGCCACGCCCGCCACGTAACCCGGCGGCACCGCCACGTGCACGTCGACGGGGCCGAAAGCGGCCCATGCCTCCGGGGACAGTGGGACCTCCAGCTGGTAGACGGGCGACAGGTACCTGCTGGTCTCCCATCCCAGGGCCACGCGGGGAAAGCGCAGGAGAAGTTCGTGGCTCTGTCCCGGGCGAAGGGTGACGTCGGTCCCCAGGGCCTGGCTGGCAACCAGGGCGGCCGGTGGCGACGGGACGGGGTAGAACCCGCCCGCCAGCGGGTCCAGCCACAGCCCGGCGCCAGCGGGCGGCCAAGGCGCCCTGGTGCCGGGTCCGGGTTCCGTCCCGGTGCCCGCCGGCTGTCCGGGCTGCTCGCCGGGGTAGACACCGGGATACAGCTCGGCCGGCCGCCCGTCCCATCGGGCGTCGACCTCCGGCGGCGCCAGAAACCGCAGCGACACCGCGCGCGGGCGGTCCGCCTCGCCGGCCAGGCGCAGGGTGTACCGTGCCTCCACCGTGGCCGTCACCCGGGCGGGCAGCAGGGAGAGGGTGGCCTCCTCGGCCTCCACGTTCACCGACAAGACCAGGCGGCTGACCTCCACGGGCACGGCCTTGTCCACCGGTACCACGCCCCCTACGGCGGGTCCTGCTACTACCGGCGGCAGGCCGTCCTCGGCGGCTGCGGGCCCCGTCGCCAGCGGCCCCGCCACTACCGCCGCGCCAGCGACGGCAGCCACCAGGAACCAGCGCGCCAGGACCCGCAGGCGACGTCTTGGGAGCCGCGCCCCTGGTCCCCGGGTATCGATGGTGCCGCCCCGCCCTGGATGCTTGACCCCTCGGCCCATGCCATCACCGCCGCCATTCGCTGCCCGCGCCATGCGCCGGCCGGCCCGGTCCTGCCGGGCTTGCCTCGTCAACCGGCCTTCGCCAGCGGCGGCGGCCGTTCCTGCCGCGTTCCGCCAAGCTCGCGGGTCGGCCCATGACGCCCTGGAATCACCCGGGCGGCAGCGCCAAGCGGCAAGAAGCGGCACGAAAAGGCCGGGGCGCCCGGGTCCCCAAAGGGACCGGGCGCCCCGGTTCCGGGTCGTCACCGGCTGCCTGGCTCCGGTCCGGCCGGCGGTTACCGGCCTCGCCGTCCAAGCTGGTACCGGTCAGATGGCCTGGCGGAGGCGACGGGGATCGAACCCGCGATCTCCGGCGTGACAGGCCGGTGTGTTAACCACTACACCACGCCTCCAACCGCAGCACCCGCCACCGCAAAAGCTCCCGCCGGTGTTCGGCAACCCTGGCAGGAACGGCCCCGGCGGCGCCGGGCGCGATGGTCATTCTAGCACCGGGCCCGGGCGGGTGTCAACGGGCGTCGCGGGCCGCGGCCTCCGGCCGGCACCATCAACCCAGGCCGCCCGCGCCCCGCGGCACGAAAACGTCGCGCAACCCCAGGGTCTGGGCGCGCTCGCGGCCGATGGACACCAGCACCACGGGCACGCCCACCAGCTCGGCGATCCGCTCCAGGTAACGGCGCGCCGCAGCGGGGACCTCCTCCCAGCGGGTGAGCCCCGAGAAGTCGGCCGGCCAGCCGGGCAACTCCTCGTAGATGGGCCGGCAGCGGGCAAGCTTGAGGGCGCCGGGCGGCAAATCCTCGACCCGCCGCCCGTCCAGCTCATAGGCCACGCAGATGCGCACGGTGTCCAGACCGCCCAGGGTGTCCAGGCGGGTGATGGCCAGGCCCGTCAAGCCAGAAACCCGGGCCGCGTAGCGCAACACCACGGCGTCCAGCCAGCCGCAGCGCCGCGGCCGCCCCGTGGTGGTGCCGTACTCATGACCCCGCTCCCGGATCCAGTCGCCCGTCTCGTCCAGCAGCTCGGTAGGGAAGGGGCCGTCGCCCACCCGCGAGGTGTAAGCCTTGGCCACCCCGATCACCTGGTCGATCCGCGTCGGCCCGACGCCCGCGCCGATGCACGCGCCGGCCGCCGTGGGGTAGGACGAGGTCACATAGGGATACGTCCCGTGGTCCAGATCCAGCATGGTCCCCTGGGCGCCCTCGAACAGGACCCGCTGGCCGGCGTCGATGGCATCGTTGATGAGGCGGGAGGTATCGGTCACGAAGGGCCGCAGCCGCTCGGCGTACTCCAGATATTCCTGGAGCATCTGATCGTAGTCGTACCCCTCCACGCCGTAGACCCGCTCCAGCAGCCGGTTGACCTGGTCCAGGTTGCGGCGCAGCAGGCGGCGGAACTGGGCCTCGTCCAAAAGATCGTCGACCCGGATGCCCGTGCGCGCCGCTTTGTCGCGGTAGGCGGGCCCGATGCCCTGGCGCGTGGTGCCGATGCGGTCCTCGCCCCGCCCGGCCTCCTCCAGCTCATCCAGGCGCTTGTGGTAGGGCATGATGACGTGGGCGGCGCCGCTTACGGCGACGGCGTCCACGGCGTGGCCCCGTTCCTCCAGATATTCGATCTCCCGGAGGAACACGGCCGGATCCAGCACCACCCCGTTGCCGATGACGCAGCGCTTGCCGTGCAGGATGCCCGAGGGAATCAGGTGGAGCCGGTACTCCCGGCCGTCGACCACCACCGTGTGGCCGGCGTTGGCGCCGCCCTGGTACCGCACCACCATGTCCGCCTGTTCCGCCAGGTAGTCCGTGATCTTCCCCTTGCCCTCGTCGCCCCACTGGGCGCCGACGATCACCACCGTGGACATGGGCGTCCCCTTTCTTGTTCCCCGCCCTGGCCTGGGGCGTGCGTTGCCAGCCCGGGCCCGGCTTGCCTGTACCCCGTTCCCTAGCCCGCCGCGTAGCGGGTGGTGTCCAGGTTGCCGAAACGGCCGAACTCCTTCAGGAAGTATAGCTTGACCGACCCTGTGGGGCCGTTGCGCTGCTTGGCCACGATGATCTCCACCACGTTCTCGGCAGCGTCCTCCGGGTTGTGGTAGATGAACAGCACCACGTCGGCGTCCTGCTCGATGGCCCCCGACTCCCGCAGGTCCGACAGCTGCGGGCGCCGGTCCTGCCGCTGCTCCACGGCGCGGCTCAGCTGGGACAGGGCCAGCACCGGCACCTTGAGCTCCCGGGCCAGCGCCTTGAGCGACCGCGAGATCTCGGAGATCTCCTGCTGGCGGCTTTCGGCACGGCCCCGGGTGTGCATGAGCTGCAGGTAATCCAGGACCAGCAGGCCGATGTCGTGTTCCGCCTTCATGCGCCGGGCCCGCGCCCGTACTTCCATGATGGAGAGGTTGGGCGTGTCGTCGATGAACACCGGCAGCTCGCTGAGCCGGCCGATGGCGTCGGTGAGCCGTGGCCAGTCGTCCTCGGCCAGCATGCCGGTGCGGAGGCGCTGCTGGTTCAGCCGCGCCTCCGCCGCCAGGAGGCGCATGGCCAGCTGGTCGCGGGACATCTCCAGGCTGAACACGCCCACGGGATAGCCATGGGCGGCGGCGTGGGCCACCATGTTCAGGGCAAGGGTCGTCTTGCCCTGCGAGGGCCGCGCCGCCAGGATGATCAGCTCGGACGGGTGCAGGCCCGCCAGCATGCTGTCCAGGTCGCGGAAGCCTGTGGGCACGCCGATGGTCTCGCCCTGGTGCAGGTAGAGGCGCTCGATGTGCTCGAAGGTGTCCACCAGCACGTCGCGGATGGCGGCATAGCCCTGCCGCCGGCGATCCTGGGCGATGGCGAAGATGGCCTGCTCGGCCGCGTCCAGCTGTTCCTCCGCCGGATCCTGGCCCTCGTAGGCGCGCCGGGCGATGTCCGTCGCCGCGGCCACCAGCCGGCGCAGCAGCGCCTTCTCCTCGACGATGCGGGCATAGTGCTCGGCGTTGGCCGCCGTGGGGACGGCATTGGCCAGGGAGGTCAGATAGGTCAGCCCGCCGACTCGTTCCAGCCAGCCCCGCTGGCGCAGGGCCTCGCTGAGGGTGATGGTGTCCACCGCTTCCCCGCGCTCGAAGAGTTCGGTAGCCACCTCGAAGATGCGCTGGTGGGCTTCCCGGTAGAAGTGGGAGGGCTCCAGGATCTCCAGCACCCGGGCCAGGGCCTCGCGATCGATCAGGATGGCGCCCAGCACCGATTGCTCCGCTTCCACATTCTGCGGAGGAACCCGGTCGGGTGGTGGCAGGGTGCTCACGGTCTCACGCCTCCGGGCGCACCACCACGGTGACCCGGCAGGTCACCTCAGGGTGCAGGCGCAGGACCACGTCGTAGGAACCCAGTTGCCGCAGCGGTTCCGGCAGCTCGACCCGCTTGCGATCGATCTTGACGCCGAAGGTCCGGGCCAGGGCCTCCACCACGTCCTGGCTGGTCACCGAACCGAACAGGCGGCCGCTCTCTCCGGCCCGCGCGCGCACCTCCACCGCGCGGCCGTCCAGCCGCTGGGCCAGCGACCGGGCCTGCTCCAGCTCCTGGCGGGCGCGCCGCTGCCGGGCCGCCTCCTGCTGCTGGATCTGGTTCAGCACCTCGCGGGTGGCCTCCCGGGCCAGGCCCTTCGGCAGGAGGAAGTTGCGGGCGTAGCCGTCGGCCACGTCCTTGATGTCGCCCTTGCGGCCAAGCCCCTTGACGTCCTGCAGCAAGACCACCTTCATGTTTCTCGCCCCCTGCCCTGAGGTACCGCCGCGTGACTCCGCCAGCGGCCGCGCCGCCGCGGCCGCCGGCCATCCGGTACCGCTGCAGGCCGGTTGGTGCGGGCCGGCCGGCGGTCGCGGTGCCTGGCTTTCACCCGGATCCCTGGCCCGTCTCCTGCGGTCGCCCGCGGCGCTCCAGGTGCTGGCGGATGGCGCTCAGGTCGCCGAATCGGTCCTCCAGATAGTGGCCGCTCAGCGCCTCCGCGGCCAGGCGGCGGGCCACCTCGGCGTCCAGGCGCTCCAGTGGGATGCCCCAGCGGCGGGCCAGGGCGTAGACCGTGATCTGCAGGGCAGCCAGGGTTTCCAGCAAGCGTGCCGGCTCCCGCGCCACCCCGGCACGCAGCACCGCCCCGGCGGCCGCGACCAGCTCGGCCTTGAGCCAGTCCAGCACCTGCAGGCTTTCGGTGATGTCGAGCCCCGGCACCGGGTCGTCCACCGCTGGTGCTCCTTCCTTCTCCCCCGGGCGTGGCCGCCGCCACGGGGCGGGCGGCCCCGGGGCTTCTTTCCTTCGGCGACGCCCGGGAGGTTCCCTTTGCCCGCATACCCCTTGACCGCCGGACGGTCCGGCCCGCTGAGGCGCCGCTTCCGGACGGCGGCGACGGCAATGCCGGGCCCAGCGACAGGGAAGGCCCGCCGGTGGCGGGCCCTGACCTGGCGTGAGCTGCCGTGATGCACCGGTCCGCCGCCGGACCGGTGCTTCTGCTTCACGGCCGGCCGGAACCCGGCTGCGGCACCGGCTTGCCCGATCGCACCGGGCCGGGCGGCGCGGCGCCGGTGGACGGCTCACGCCCTGCGAACGGCTTACTCGATGGTGAACGGCAGCAGGGCCATGATGCGCGCCCTCTTGATCGCCCGGGTCAGCTGGCGCTGGTGCCCCGCGCAATTGCCGGTAATCCGGCGCGGCAGGATCTTGCCCCGCTCCGTGAGAAACTTGCGCAGGCGTGCGCTGTCCTTGTAGTCCACCACCGCGATGCGGTTGACGCAGAACTCGCAGACCTTGCGCCGCTTGCGCCGGTCACGGCGCCCCATGATGGCTCCAACCTCCTCAGGATTCAGAAGGGGATGTCGTCGTCCGGCAGGCCCGTCACGTCGCCGAAGTCGGCCAGGTCCTCGCCTCCCGGGGAGTTGCCGCCAGGAGCGCTTCGCTCCCCGCCCGGCCCCCGGTCAAGGAAACGGACGTCGTCAGCCACCACTTCGGCTACGCGCCGCCGCTGGCCGTCCTGGGTCTCGTAGCTGCGGACCTGCAGCCGTCCCCGAACGGCCACCAGGCGGCCCTTGCTCAGGTGGTTGGCACAGGTCTCGGCCAGCTTCCGCCAGACGACGATGTCGATGAAGTCCGCCTCGCGCTCGCCCTGCTGGTTGGCAAAGGGCCGGTCGACGGCCAGCGTGAAGCCCCCGACCGCCACGCCGCTGGGCGTGTAGCGCAGCTCGGGATCGCGTACCAGGCGGCCGATCAAGACCACCACATTCAGCACGGGAGCGACCTCCTTGCCCCGCGGCCCGCCTCCAGGCCCTATCCGGCCGGCGCAGGCTTCGGGGGCCGGCACCGCCGGTGCCGGCACCTCCGGGCACGCGCCCGCGGCGGACCTTGTCGCCCGGCGGCCCTCAGGCCACCTTCTCGCGCAACACGATGATGTGGCGGATGATGTCGTCGGTGATGCGGATCACCCGCTCCAGCTCGTGGGTCACCCCGGCAGGGCCCTGGAACTGGACCACCGTGTAGTGCCCCTCGCGGTAGCCGGCGATCTCGTAAGCCAGCCGGCGGCGGCCCCATACGTCCACCTGCTCGACGGTGCCACCCCCGTCGGTGATGATCTTCTGCAGGCGGTCGAGGAGCGCCTTTTCCGCCTCCTCGTCCAGGTCGGGGCGGGTGATGTACATGAGTTCATAGGCGCGCACGACGGCACCTCCTTCCTCCGGACAAATGGCCCCCGCCCGGTTGCCGGGCGGCAACGGCGGGAGCAGGAAGGCTCGTGGAAGCCTTTTGGCGTACCCGATGGGGATCGCCGGTGCTGATGCAATGGAAAGGACCCGTGGGCCCGGCAACCGGTGCCGGACCACACGCTAACTCTAACCCCCGCCCGCCTCGGGTGTCAACGCGGCCTGCTGCCGGGCTCCCCCGGCGGCGCGCCCGGTCCACGCCAGGGCCTGTGGCACCGGGCGCTGCCCTGCCGCCGCACCCGTCATGGGGCCGAACCGGTTCCCTGGGCCGGGTCCTCCTGGGGCGGGCGGTTGGGCCCGCCCAGCACCTGGCGGACCGCCCGCTCGAACTTGCGGCGGGGCATCATCACCAGATGACCGCAGCCCAGGCAGCGGATGCGAAAGTCCATCCCGACCCGCAAGACCTCCCAGCGGTCCGAACCACAGGGATGCGTCTTGCGCATGCGGACCACGTCTCCCAGATAGAACTTCATCGGTCCCGCCATGATGGGCTCCTCCCCACGGCGCCGTCCCGCGGCGCGCAGTGCGCCGGGCACCAGGCCGGCGGCGCCCGCCGGGCTCGGCCGTCCCGCCCCGCGGGGGGCCATGCCGGCCTGCGGCGGTCCCGGGTCGGAACGTTCAACGGGTTCCGGTTGCGGGCAAGGCGCCCCCGCCCAGGGCGGCCCAGACCCCTTCCCCTACGACCAGCAGGCCCGCCGCCAGCCGCGATTGCTCCAACCCGGTCCACCACGCCGGATCGATCCAGCCGGGTGCCAGGCCGGCCAGCTGGCGGGCCAGCAGCAGCAGGCCCGCCAGAAGCAGGGCTCCTTCCAGGCCGCCCGCCACCACCCCCAGCAGCCGGTCCCAGCGGCCCCAGCCCCGGTGGTGCATCGTGCCCGCCAGGCGGCGGGCGGCGGCCGACAGCACCAGGCCTCCGGCCAGGGGAAGACCGTACAGGGCCACGTCGGCAATGACAGCCGAGGCCAGCACCGTGGCCAGGAGGCTTGCCACCGTCGTCTGGCCTCCGGCGGCCCGGGCGGCCTCCCGCAGGGCATCGGCCCACTCTGCCCGGACGGCCGGCGGCAGGGGCATGGCGTCCAGCACATGGAGGACCCGCAGAACGTAGGCAGGCTGCACCGGAGCCCGAGCCACCTCCGGCGGCAGCCAGGCCGCCGCCGCCGGCTGGAGCCACTCGGCCAGGCGGGGCAGCAGCCCGGTACGGGCCGCCCATGCCTGGACCTCGGCCGCCCGGGTGGCGACGAACCAGGCGGCCGCGGCAAAGCTCAGCAGGCCCGCCGTCGCCACCAGCCCGCCTCGCCGCCATCCCTGCCAGGCGGCGATTAGGATCATGGCGGCCAGCCCCGCATCCAGGGCCCAGGCCCCGGACCCCGGGGCGGGCCCCCCGGTACTGCCCCCCACCACCTGTTGCCTCCCTGCCTGGAGGCCCCGCTCCCGGCGAACCCGGCGGCAAGCGGTCACCCAAGGCCGGCCGCAACACCGGCCGGGCACCCTTCGCCATCACGGCCGCCCGCCGGGGCGACGTCGGGCCGGCGGACGTCTCCGCCTGCGCCGGTCCTCTAGGCACCCAGGTAGGCGGCCTGGACCCGCGGATCGTCGATCAGCCGGTCCGCCGGGCCCTCGAGGGCCATGCGCCCGCTTTCCAGGACGTAGGCCCGGTGGGCGATCTGCAACGCCTGGTGGGCGTTCTGCTCGACCAAGAGGATGGTCACGCCGTCCCGCTGGTTGATTTCCTTAATGGTAGCGAAGATTTCCCGGACCAACAAAGGGGCCAGGCCCAGCGACGGCTCGTCCAGCAGCAGGAGCCGGGGCCGGGTCATCAGGGCCCTGCCGATGGCCAGCATCTGCTGCTCGCCGCCTGACAGGGTGCCGGCCAGCTGGTGCTGTCGCTCCTCGAGGCGGGGGAACCTGGCAAACACCTCCCGCATCCGGGCCTCCACATCGCCCCCGCTGCGCACCGTGTAGGCACCCAGCTCCAGGTTCTCGCGGACGGTGAGGGGAGCGAACACCCGGCGCCCCTCGGGAACGTGGACCAGGCCCGCCGCGACGATGCGGTGGGCCGGCCACTGGGTGATCACCCTGCCGTCGTAGACGATGCGTCCCGACCGGGGCCGGATGAGCCCGCTGATGGTCCGCAGGGTGGTGGTCTTGCCGGCGCCGTTGGCACCCAGCAGGGCGACGATCTCCCCTTCGCCCACCTCCAGGGAGAGGTCCTGGACGGCCTTGATGGCGCCGTAGGCTACGTTCAGTTGTTCCACCGCAAGCAGCATCAACCGGCCTCCTCCCCCAGGTAGGCGGCGATCACCGCCGGGTTGCGGCGCACCTCATCCGGGGTGCCCACGGCGATGGTGCGGCCGTAGTCAAGGACCACCACCCGCTCGCAGACACTCATCACCACGTCCATGTGGTGTTCGATGAGCAGCGTGGTCAGGCCGAACCGGCGGTGCACCTCTTCGATCAGGTCCCGCAGTTCGCGGGATTCGCTGGGGTTCATCCCCGCCGCCGGCTCGTCCAGCAGGAGGATGCGGGGCCCCGTGGCCAGGGCCCGGGCGATCTCCAGCCGCCGCTGCTCGCCGTAGGGCAGGTTGCGGGCCAGCTCCTCGGCCCGGTGGGCCAGGCGCAGGGTTTCCAGCAGCTCCAGGGCCCGCCGGGTCACCGCCTGTTCTTCCGCGTGAAAGCCGCGGGTGCGCAGGATGGCCGGGATCACACCGGTCCGGGTGCGGGAGTGGAAGGCCGTCCGCACGTTGTCCAGCACGGTCATGTTGCCAAAGAGGCGAATGTTCTGGAAGGTGCGCGCCACCCCCAGCTGGGTGATGCGATGCGGCTTCAACCCCGCGATGGGCCGGTGGAACAGGCGGATCTCACCGGCGGTGGGGCGGTAGATGCCGGTGATCAGGTTGAACACCGTAGTCTTGCCCGCGCCGTTGGGCCCGATCAGTCCCACCAGCTCCCCCTGGCGCAGGGTGAGGTTGAAGCCCGCCAGGGCGACCAGTCCTCCGAAACGGATGCTGACGTCCCGGCACTCCAGCACGACGGGCAGCGCGCCGGTGTCCAGGCCGGCCTGTTCCCCGGCGGCGTCCGGCCCACCAACAGGCCCGGGATCGCCGGAAGCGGCCGTGCCGCCGGGTGTGAACGTGCCCGGCCGGGGACCGGATGCGGCAGCCGGGGCGGTCCCGTACCGTTCCGCCGGGCCGGAGCCGGCTGGGGTGCCGGTGTTGCCCGCCTGTTCTTCTTCCCGGGGTTCCCGCTGCACGCCCATCACGCCTGCCCTCCTCTGGCCACACCGCGCTGCCGGCCGGCACCGGCGAGCAGGCGCCAGGCCCGGCCCAGCTGGTCCCAGGTGAGTTCGACCCCGCCCAGCAGGCCGCGCGGCCGGACCAGCATGACCACGATCAGCAGCACGGAGAACAACACCATCCGCACCGCCGGAGGGTCGATGGACGGGGGCAGGTGCAGCGCCTGCATCCAGTTGGGCAGCGCCTGGTTGGTGTAGGTGAAGAACACGGCGGCGGCCACCGCCCCCGTGGTGCTGCCCATGCCGCCGATGACCACGATGACCAGGATGAACACGGAGTTCATGAAGCCCGCCACGGCCGGGTTGAGATAGAGGTACTGGTGTGCGTACAGGCCCCCGGCCACCCCGGCCAGCATGGCGCTGATGGTGAAGGCCAGCACCTTGTAGCGGGTGGACGGGATGCCCATGGCCTCCGCCGCCACCTCGTCCTCGCGGATGGCGATGCAGGCGCGGCCGTGGGTGGAGTGGACGAAGTGCCAGACCACCTTGATGGCCAGCACGGCCACCAGGTAGGTCCAGGCAAAGGTCGTGTGCCGGGGAATCCCGATCAGCCCCTGGGCGCCGCCCACGTCGATGACCCGGTCCCCCACGGGCACCTCGTTGATCAGGGAGAGAAGGACGCTGATGATCTCGCCAAAGCCCAGGGTGGCAATGGCCAGGTAGTCGCCCCGCAGCCGCAGGCTGGGGATGCCCACCAGCAGTCCGGCCGCGCCTGCCGCCACGGCCCCCGCCAGCAGCGCTGCCGGAAAGGGTACGGAAAAGAACTTGGTCAGGATGGCCGCGGCGTAGCCGCCCACCGCCATGAAACCCGCATGGCCGATGGACAGCTGCCCGGTATAGCCCAGGATCAGGTTGAGGCTGACGGCCAGGATCACGTAGATGCCCGCCTGGGTCAGGACCACCAGCAGGTAGCGGTTGCCTCCTACCCAGGCCAGCAGCAATTCATAGATCCCGACGATCACCGCCAGCTGCAGCAACCAGCGGCCGATGACCACCGGCCACGGCGTGGCCCGCAAGGGTCCGGCTGTCGCTGCCGGTGCCAGCTCGCTCACCGCACGACCTCCTTCGGCGCTAGACCTTGTCGTAGACCCGCTCGCCCAAAAGACCTGTGGGCTTGAAGAGCAGCACGATGATCAGGACCAGGAAGGCCACGGCGCCGGTGAGTTCCGAACGGACGGACGCAACCCCCACCTCGGCCATACCCATCAGCAGGCCGCCCAGCATGGCCCCGGGAATGCTGCCGATGCCCCCCAGCACCGCCGCCACGAACGCTTTGAGTCCGGGAATGATGCCCATGAAGGGGTCGATCCGGGCATAGGTCACGCCGACCAGCACCCCGGCACAGGCCGCCAGGGCCGATCCCAGCATGAAGACGGCGGCGATGATGCGGTTGACATCGATGCCCATGAGCCGCGCCGCGTCAAGGTCGTAGGCCACGGCGCGCATGGCCTTGCCGACCCGGGTGCGCATGACCAGATACTGCAGTCCGGCCATCATCACCAGGGCGATGAGGAAGGCGACACCGAAGCGGAGGTTGATGACGATCCCGGCCAGGTCGACCTGGCGCAGGGGGATGAGCCCCGGAAAGGGGCGCGGGTTGGGCCCGGCGATGATCTGCATCAGGTTTTCCAGCAGCAGGGAGACGCCGATGGCCGTGGTCAGCGCCGCCAGCCGGGGCTGGTTCCGTAACGGCCGGTAGGCGGTGCGTTCAATGAGGGCGCCCAGCAGCGCACAGCCCGCCATGGCCGCCACCAGGCCCACCGCGAACAGCACCAGCGCCTGGCCCGGCGTGACGTCACCCGCAGCGGCCGCCGCCGTCACGGCAAAGGCCACGTACGCGCCCACCATGTACACGTCGCCGTGGGCGAAGTTGATCATCTTGACGACGCCGTAGACCATGGTATAGCCCACGGCGATGAGGGCGTAGATCGCGCCCAGCTGCAGCCCGTTGATCAGCTGTTGCAGGCCGTAGATGCCCACGTAGGCGACGACCAGTAGGACGATCAGGGTCAACACGCCCCACCGGCGTACCCTGGCGCCCTCGGCCACCTTCTGCACCGTCGTCTGGGCTGTCGTCTGCACCGTTGCCGACCCTCCCGACCGCCGGGAAGCTTGGCGCCGCCCGGACCCGGGCGGCGCCGCCCCCCTCGTGTGCGGTCATGCTTGCCGGCCGGTGGCGCCCGTGGGGGCCGGGAGGGCTCTCAGCCTCCGCCCAGGGTGCGGGCCGCCGCCGGCCTGCCCCGGTGTGTCACTGGGGCGAGACGGTGGTCACGTACTTGTGCCCCTCGGAAGTGGTCTGCAAAACCACCGCGTCCTTGATGGGGTTGTGGTTTTCGTCGAAGGAGATGGTGCCCGTCACGCCCTTGAAGCCCTGGGTCTGCTCCAGCGCGTCGCGGATCTGCGCCGGGTCGGTGGGATCGCCGCCGCCGTCGATCACCCGCTGGATGGCATCCAGCAGCAGGTTGGCGGCATCGTAGCCCAGAGCCGCCAGGGCGCTGGGGTCTTCACCGTACTCCTGGCGGAAGGCTTCGACGAAGGCCTTCGATTCGGGATTCTCCTGCTCGATGGAGTAGTGGTTGGAGAAGTACCCGTCCAGGATGGCCTCGCCGCCCAGCTCGTAGAGCTTGCTGTCGTCCCAGCCGTCAGCCCCCAGCAGGGTCGCCTTCACACCCACCTCGCGGGCCTGCTGGGCGATGACGCCCACCGGATCATAATAGTCGGGCAGGAAGAGCACGTCCGGACCGGCCTGGGCGATGCTGGTCAACTGGGCGCGGAAGTCCTGGTCACCGGTGCGGTAGGAGTCCACCTTGACCACCTGGCCGCCCATCTCCTGGAAGGCCGCCTCGAAGGACTTGTACAGGCCCTCGCTGTAGGGGTTCGCCATGTCGTAGAGGATGGCCGCCGTCTGGGCGTTCAGCTCCTCGCGGGCGAACTTGGCCATGACCTGGCCCTGGAACGAGTCATAGAAGCAGGCTCGGAAGATCCACTTCTTCCCCGGCGTCAGGGAGTCCGCCGTGGAGGTGGGCGAGATCATCACCACGCCCTGCTGCTCCAGCACCTCGGACACCGGGATGGAGATGCGCGACGAGACCGACCCGATGACGGCCACCACCTGGTCCTCGGTGACCAGCTTCTGTACCCGCGCCACCGCTTCGGTCTCGTTGTTCTTGTCGTCCTCCACGATGGGGTTGATGGTGTAGTTCCCCACCTTGTTGCCCTTCTGCTTGATGGCCAGCAGGGCCCCGTTGCGGGTCTGCTCACCGAACTGGCTGATTTGCCCCGTCAGCGGCATGAGGAGGCCGATGTTGATCGTTCCGCCACCGTCGCCGCCGCCTCCCCCGCCCTCTCCCCCGGAGCTGGGCGCGCCGCCGCCCCCGCCGCAGGCCGCCAGCAGGAGCGATGCCGCCATCAGACCGGCCAGGACCGCCCGGCGCCGCCAGCGCTTGGACCTTGCACCCACCCGACAATCCCCCCTGCATGAAGTTTAAGTCCGAAGATTCAACGAAAACTGGACAACTCCTGCAATCTGGGTGAGCTATTCGCATGCGGAACTGGGAGATGCGATGGATTTCGTCCAAGGTCTTGGGAATCGGAACCGGTTCGGGCTGCGGACTGTGCTGGCGCCCCGGCCTGGCCGACGGTCCGAGCCCCCGCCGCGCTCCCCCACCGCTCCCCGCCCTGGCTCCCGTTGCAGGTGCTACGGCCACCACGTGCCCCCTTTTGTGCGCCGCTGAATACCCTGCCGCGCGCCGGCCATATACTTCAGCGGTGTCCCCCGGCAGTTCGGGCTTCTGCCCTGGCCCGGCCAGGGATACCGGTTCTGGCGGGAGGGAGCCGGCGTGCCGCGACGTGACGCCCCACAAGCCCAGGAGGGCCCGGCCCTGCCTCCGTTCCGGGCGGAACTTCGGGTCCGGGCAGAGGATCCCCGCGGATGGCAATTGCTGGGCGAGACCCTGGCCGCCTGGCTGGAACAGCGGGGCAGCCGCCGCCTGGCCGTGGTCTGCATCGGCACGGACCGTTCCACGGGCGATGCCCTCGGGCCCCTGGTGGGCACCCTGCTCGCCCGCAGCGGAGAGGCCGCCCGGCAGGAGGTGGTGTTGCTGGGAACCCTGGACGAACCGGTCCACGCCGGCAACCTGGACCAGGCCATCGCCCGGCTGGCCGCCCTGGAGGCCGGCACCACCGTGCTGGCGGTGGACGCCTGCCTCGGGCGCAGCGAGAACGTGGGCAGCATCAGTGCGGGGCGGGGCGCCCTGCAGCCGGGGGCGGGCGTCAACAAGTCGCTGCCGGCGGTGGGTCACCTGTTCGTCACGGGCACCGTCAACGTAGGGGGGTTCATGGAGTACTTCGTCCTGCAGAACACCAGGCTGGGACTGGTCCTGCGCATGGCCGAAGCCATCGCCGCGGGCATCGCCCTGGCCGCCCGCCTGCACTTTGCGCGGCCGGGCCCGGCGCGGGCCCCCGGCGGGGTAGCCGTGGCCCTGAGGGCGACCCGTGACCTCCGGCCCGGCGGCGAGGAGGTCCCCGGGGCGCCCTCCACCGCACGGCGGGTGCCGGCCGGCGCCGGGTGGATCGCCCCCGCACCCGGCGGCACCGTTCCGGCCGGCGGGGAACCGGGCGATCCGCGGGGCTCCGGCGCGGGCGCCGGCGGTGCGGCAGAGGGGCGGCACCCGGCAGGCGAACCGCTCCCGGGCCGCGCCGGTTCGGCCGCCCCCTTGCCGCTGACCCTCAGCCTGGTGGCGGCTTCCCAGCGGCCTGGGACGACGGCCGGGGACCCGGCAGAAGCCACAGCCGGGAGCAGCAGCGCCCAGGGTTAGGTCGGCCTCCGTCCGGCCGTCGCCCGCTGCAGCGCCGGTCGCCGCCGGCGGGGGCACCGTCCCCCGCCAGGGCCGGCGGCGGAGCCGCCTCTATTCGGAATGGGCCTTGGGGGAATGGGCGGGCGCAGGTTCGCCGGGCGGCCGGGAGGCTGCCGCCGCATGCCGTGCCGCGCCGGCCGGCACCACCACCGCCATGCCGCCGGGGTGATTGCGGTAACGCACCGGGAGGTAGCCTGCAGGCTCCCCGTCGGCGTGTACGGCCACCTGCTCGCGGCTGCGGATCTCCACCGTGGCCCCGCGGAGGCAGGTGACCAGACGGTGCCGCACGTGGGTGCCGCGGAAAACCTTCGGAAAGACCATCAGCGTCTCAAGCTTCCCCAGGTCCCCGATGAGGAGGATGTCAAACTGGGCGTCGTCGGGGGTCGCACCCGGCAGGATGTGCATGCCCCCTCCGTAATAGGGCGAGTTGCCGACCACCGTCATCAGGGACACGTGGCGGTGGACCCGGCCGTCCACGTGGATCTCCATCAGGACGTTGCGGTAGCGGCGCAGGGTGCGCAGCATGGAGAGGACATAGGGGAGGGCACCCCGTCCGGGACCGCCCTCTTCGTACACCCGGCGGGCGACCTCGGCGTCCAACCCGGCGCCGCTGACGTTGACGAAGTAGCGCCCGCCCTCGGCCGTCTCGAGATGGCCCAGGTCCAGCCGGCGCACGTGCCCCCGGGTCACCACATCCGCGATGCCCTCCGGCGTGGGGCTGATCTGGAGACCGCGCGCCAGGTCATTCCCCGTTCCCAGGGGCACCACGACCAGGGCGGGGCCTCCCGGCCCCAGCCCGTTCACGGCTTCATGGACGGTGCCGTCGCCGCCCGTGACCAGCAGCAGCTCCACGTGCCGCTCTCGGGCCCGGCGGGCCATCTCCCGGGCATCTCCGGGCGCCGCGGTATACCAGACCTCCGGGGAGACACCCCGCCGCCGCAGGGCGGCCTCGAAGGCCGGCCAGGTCCGGCCGGCCCGCCCCCGTCCCGCCACGGGATTGACGATGGCCACGATCCCGGACAAGCGCATCGACTCCTCTCGCGACGGTGCGGCCCAGGCCGCCCGCTCCACAGCCCCCGCGATAGGCTGCTCCCAGCGCCCTGCCGAGGCCGCACGGGTTCCCCGCGCTCCGGTCCGCGGGAGCCGGCCTGGGAGGCCCTTCCTGCCCTAGCGGGTCGAACGCGGCCCCGCCCGGCCCGGCGCAGGAGTGCCCACCGCCGGTGCCGGCGGCTCCCCCGCCAGAGCCCGCCGGATGGCCTCCCGCTCCTCCTCGCTGAGCAGATAGGGGGAACTGCCGCCGGCGATGGGCTTGGCATACGTCCGCGTTTCCTCCCGGCCCGCCAGGGTGGTGATGACGGCGCCGTTGCCGTGGGCGTCGAGAAGGGCCAGGGCGAAGCTCTGCTCGCCTCCGGTGTTGGGGAAGGCATTGAACCGCACCACCGCCACGTGGCGCACGCAGCGGGCCAGTTCGTCCGCCATCGCCATCACCCGCCGGCCGGTATCGTCCTGGGCCACCTCCAGGCGGTGCAGCCGGGCCAGCACGTCCCCCAGGCTGGGTTCGTCGGGCTGGCGGGTGGCCGCCACGCCGTCCCGTCCCGGGGCGCGCAACCAGCGCTCCAGGGTACGCAGGCGGCGGTGGGCGGCGCCGGCCCGCCAGGTCGCGATCAGGGCGATCACCAGGGAGGCGGCCGCCATCCCGCCGGGGCGGGCCGCGATGGCGGCCAGCAACTGCCGGAACGATTGGGCGAGGTCATGCCATGAAAACGAAGCGAGAAAGTCCTGCATCCCTGTCTCCCTGCCGTTTCCGAGGGACTTAGAACGACGCCGCGGCCGGCGATTCCAGCCGGGCCAGGATGCGCTCCAGGTCGTCCCAGCTGTAGTACTCGATGACGATCTGGCCCCGCGGGCCGCGCCCCCGCAGGGCCACCCGGGTGTTCAGGGCCCGCTGCAGGCGGTCGATCAGGTCCTGCACTTCCGGTTCCGGCGCAGGCTGCCGGCTGGCGCCCGGACGGCGCCGGGGGGCCTTGCCCCCGCCCGCCACCCGCTGCTCCAGCTGCCGGACCGTCAACCCCTCCGAGAGGACCTCCGCGGCCAGCCGGCGCATTTCGACCGGCGAGGGCACGCTGAGCAGCACCTTGGCGTGGCCCGTGCTAAGCTTGCCCTCGGCCACCAGCCGCCGCAGGTCGTCCGGAAGGGAAAGAAGGCGCATCAGGTTGGCGATATGGGAACGGCTCTTGCCCACCCGCTGGCTCACCTGCTCCTGGGTGAGCCCCAGTTCCTCGCACAGCATCCGGTAGCCCTGGGCCTCTTCGATGGGATTGAGGTCCTCCCGCTGGAGGTTCTCCACCAGGGCGATCTCCATCATTTCAACGTCGGAGAACTCCCGCACCACCGCGGGGACCGTTTCCAGGCCCGCCGCCTGGGCGGCCCGCCAGCGGCGCTCGCCGGCCACCAGCCGGTAGCCGTCGCCCTCGGGGCGCAGCAACAGGGGCTGGACGATGCCGTGTTGCCTCACCGATTCCACCAGCTCCGCCAGGGCGTCGGGGTCGAACTGGCGGCGCGGCTGGTAGGGGTTGGGTCGGATACGGTCGACCGGAACCTGCTCCACCTGCTGGCCGGCCGCCGCAGCCTCCGGACGAACCCCCGGCAAAAGGGCATCGAGGCCCTTGACATCGATCCCTCTAGCCAGCCCGCGCTTGTTCCTCGACATAGTCCACCACTTCCTTGGCCAGTTCCATGTACACCTCGGCCCCCCGGGACCGGGCATCGTAGAGGATGACCGGCTGGCCATGGCTGGGGGCCTCCGACAGGCGGACGTTGCGGGGGATGATGGTCCGGAAGACCTTGTCCCGGAAGAACCGCTTGACCTCCTCCACCACCTGGATGGAGAGGTTGGTCCGGGCGTCGAACATGGTCAGCACCACACCATCCAGCACCAGGCCGGGGTTGAGATGGGCCTGCACCGCCCGCAGGGTGTTGAGCAGCTGGCTCAGGCCCTCCAGCGCGTAGTACTCGCACTGGATGGGGACCAGCAGGCCGTCGGCCGCAGCCATGGCGTTCAGCGTGAGGAGCCCCAGGGACGGGGGACAGTCGATGAGGATGAAGTCATACCCGTCCTTCACCCCCTCCAGCGCCCGGCGCAAGCGGGTTTCGCGACCAATCATCCCCACCAGCTCCAGCTCCGCTCCCGCCAGCTCGATGTTGGCGGGGACGAGGAACAGGCCGGGGATGGCCGTCGAGCGGACCACTTCCCGCAGGCCGCGGTCGTCGATCAATACATCGTAGATGCTCCGCCCAACCCGCCCCTTGTCCAGGCCAAAGCCGCTGGTGGTGTTGGCCTGGGGATCGATGTCGACCACCAGCACCCGCCGGCCTAGGGCCGCCAGGCACGCCCCCAGGTTGACGGTGGTGGTCGTCTTGCCGACTCCACCCTTCTGGTTCGCAATGGCGATAACCCGTCCCACGGGGTGAGTTGCCTCCTCCCGGCCGGGGACTCGGGGCCCCTGCGGGTGACGGGCCCCGGCAAGCCTCCGGGTCGCGGCCGTCGCTGGCCTCTCATGCAGCGGCGGGGCATCCTAATGTTCCACGTGGAACACACCGGGTTCCTGCCGCGCCGTGGCCCGGACCCTGCCCCGTTAGGACCCGGGATGAACCCGCCCCGCGGCGGGCGGCCACCGGCCTCCGCCCCGGGCGGCCGCGCCTGCTAGGGCTCCCGCCCCGGCGCTCCGCTCGCCCCACCCGAACCCGCTGCGGCTCCTGACCTGCCTGCCCCTCCCGGGCCACCGCGGACGGGGGCCGCCTTCGGAATACGAATCCGCACCTCGATCCACTCGGCCTGCTCGGACTGCTCCACCTCGGCGGCCAGACCGGCCCGCCGCAGCGTCTCCACCCCGGCCCGCACGGTATTCAAAAGGATCCGGACGTCCTTGATCGCCCGCAGCCCCTGCAGCCGCCGCTTCCGCCGCCGCACCGGCGGTTCAGCCCTTCCGGCCGCCAGCGCCCGTTGCACTTCCTCCTCCAGCTGCCGCACGCTCCACTGCCCGGCGATGGCCAGCTCCAGCAGCCGTTCCTGCTCCTCCGGGGTGGGCAGGCGCAAAAGAGCCCGGGCGTGCCGCTCGCTCATCCCCGCCGCCACGATCCGCTGCCTCAGGCCGACGGGCAGGCGGAGCAAGCGCAGCTTGTTGGCGACCGTCGACTGCTGCCGCCCCAGCATGGCGGCCAGCTGTTCCTGCGTCAAGCCGAACCGCTGCAGTAGATCCTGGTAGGCCGCCGCTTCTTCAAAGAAGCCCAGATCCTCCCGCTGCAGGTTCTCGACCAGCGCCAGTACTGCCGCATCCTGGTCTCCCATGGGGCGCACCAGTGCAGGTACCTCGTCCAGGCCTGCCAGCCGCGCCGCGCGCCACCGCCGTTCGCCCGCCACCAGCTCGTAGCCGCCACCTGGGACCGGCCGAACCAGCAGCGGCTGCAGCAAGCCGACGCGGCGAATGGATTCGGCCAGTTCCGCCAGCGACCCCTCATCGAACTCCACCCTGGGCTGAAAGGGATTGGGCCGGATGTCCGCAAGCCGGATCCGCCGGACCGTCCCGCCGGGCGGCCCGTCACCTGCCGCCGCCGCGGGCCTGCTGCGGCCATCTTCCCGGTTGCCGCCCATCCATGCCAGCCACTGCCCTGCCCGCATTGCCGACCTCCTCCAACCCCGGACGTCAGCCCACCTACCCGCTGCCCCGGCCACCGGCCCGCCCCGACCCTCTCCTGACGGTCCCGAGGGCTTCTCCCTCCCGCAAAGGCAGCCGCCCGCCGCCCCCGGCACCCCGGCAACCGGCCCTCCCCAGACCATGGGGCCCCGGCCGGCTGCCCACACCCCCTGTTGCGCGACCCACCACGGTCCAGGGGCCTTGCTGCGGGCCCTTCGCGGGACCTGCTCCTCCTTCCGGCGTCCCCGCCGGCGCGCCCACGCACGCCGCCGCCGGTCCTCGCCGGCCCGCCCCGCCCTGCCTCCCGCCTGGCGCAGCCCGTACAGGTCCGGCGAATTCCGGCCGGCGTCACGACGGCAGCGCCTCACCCGGACAGCACCGCCCCCTATCACCGGCCGCCGCTGCTGGCCTGGGCCGCCGCGGTGGAGTCGCCTTCCCTACGCTCCGAGGGGGCGGCGGGCCGGCAGTCCCGGGCGCCGTGGGTAGCCGGCTGGGGTGGGCTCCTCCTTCACCACCTCGACCAGCACCCGCCGCCCCGCACCCCCCGGAAGCTCCACTTCCCGCGCTCCAACCAGACGGCCGCCCAGCACGGTCGCCGCCCGCCTTCCCGCTTCCCACTCTTCGGCGACGCGCGGGCCCTTGTACGCCCACAGCCGCCCCCCGACCCGCAAGAGCGGCAGCCCGTATTCCGCCAGGACGTTGAGGGGAGCCACAGCCCGCGCCACCACCAGGTCGGCCTGCTCCCTCCAGGAATCCCTGCGGCCCGCTTCCTCGGCCCGCACCGGCTCCACAATGACCCGCCCGTCCAGACCCAGCACGGTCACCGCCTCCCGAAGGAAAGCAGCCTTCTTCCCCTGGGATTCCAGCAGCAGCCCCCGCCAGCCCGGCCCCAGGGCCACCAGCAGCGGAATCCCCGGAAACCCTGCTCCACTCCCCAGGTCCACGAGCAAACCCTCCGCCGCCCAGGGACCGGCGATCCCGAGCAGCACCAGCGAATCCACGTAGTGCCGCACCAGCGCCTCCGCATCCTCCCGGACGGCGGTGAGGTTAAAGCGGCCCGTGGCCTCGCGAACCAGCTGCCAGTGGCGCCACATGGCGACCAAGGCATCCCCGGAGAGCCGTACCCCAAAGGCCGCCCCCAAGCGCGCCAGTTCGTCCTGCCAGCGCGCGCCGTCCACCGCTCCACCTCCGCCCCGAACCCCCGCGACCCGGCCGGCGGATGCAAGCCGGCGGATGCAAAAAAACGGCCGGCCGGCCTCAGGGCCGGCCGGTTCCCGTGCTGACGCCACCCCGACCCGGCCTGCGCGGCACGATCACCACCCGGCGGTAGGGTTCCGTTCCGGTGCTTTCGGTTCGCACCTCCGGGTGGTTCTGCAGCGCCAGGTGAACCACCCTCCGCTCCGCCGCCGGCATCGGCTCCAGGGTGACCGGACGGCGGGTCCGCCGCGCCCGCTCCGCCATCCGCAGCGCCAGCCGCTCCAGGGACTGCCGGCGCCGCTCCCGGTATCCCGCCACGTCCAGCACGACCCGCCGTTGCTCCTCGCTCACCCGCGCCGCTGCCACGTTGAGCAGGTACTGCAGGGCTTCCAGGGCCACGCCCCGCCGCCCGATCAGGGCCCCCAGCTCCGGCCCGCCCTCCATCCGAGCCAGGATCCGGTCGGGCCCTTCCTCCACCGCCACCTGCACCGCCAGCCCGGCTGCCCGGGCCAGCTCCTCCAGAAAGGCCGCCGCGAACCGCGCCTTGGTCGGACGAACCCGGGCCTGGACCACCGCATCCCGCTGTCCCACCAGCCCCAGGAACCCCCGCGACGGTTCCGCCACCACCCGCGCCTCCAGCGCCTCGCGGCCCACGCCCAGACGGCGCGCCGCCGCCTCCAGGGCTTCTTCCACCGTGCGGCCGCGGGTTTCGATCCAGGGCCCGGCACCCAGAACCTCACGAAACGCCGCGCTCATGCCCCGCCTTCCCCTTTCCGGCCGGTGCCGGCGCCGGCCGCCGGTTCATCAGAACCTGCTGGACGATGGAGAAGATGTTGCTGGTCACCCAGTAGAGTGCAAGGCCCGCGGGAAAGCTCCAGGCAAAGAAGGTCAGCATCGCGGGCATCAACACCAGCATGGTCCGCTGCTGCGGCTGGACGGTGGTCATCGAGGTCTTCATCTGAAAGTACGTGGTCACACCCGCCAGGACGGGAAGAACAAACCACGGGTCTGGCTTGCCCAGGTCGGGAATCCAGAGAAACGAGCCGATGCTGAAGTCGCGGAAGGCGATGAACAGCGCGTAAAGGATGGGAAACTGGATAAGAAGCGGCAGGCACCCCGCGGCGGGGTTGACGTTGTTCTCCCGCCACAACTGCATGATGGCCTCGTTGGCCTTCTGGGGGTTGTTCTTGTACTTTTTTTGGATACGTTCCACTTCGGGCTGCAGCGCCTGCATGCGCTGCATGGACCGCGTTTGGGAGAAGGTGAGGGGTAAAAGCACGAGGCGGACCAGCACGGTGAACAGGATGATGGACAGGCCGGCGCTGCCGGTGGCGGACCGGCTCAGCTCCAACCCCGCCTCGATCAGGTCGACGAACCACTGCCACAACTGGCTCAAGCCGGGGCGCCTCCTTCTGCCATCCCTGAGCCGGCCGCGGAGAACAACCCCTCGCCGGGGCATCCCCGGGCCGCCGTCGTTTCACAATCTTTTGCCAATTCGACCACGGGTATCCTGAATCCTTGCCCCGGTCGACCCGCCTTGCGCCTGCCCCGCGTCGTCACCCGGAGTCGCCGCCCAGATCCTTGGATGCCGCGCCGCGATCCCCGCCACGGCCCGTCACCAACCTCAGGGGCGCAAGCTGCGGAACGGGGTCATAACCGCCCGGCGCCCAGGGATGGCAGCGCAGCACGCGGCGCACCACAAGCCAGCCTCCCCGCAGGACGCCGTAGCGCTCCACGGCCTCCATGGCATACGCGGAGCACGTCGGAGTGTACCGGCAGGCAGGCGGCTTGAGGGGCGAGATCCACCGCCGGTAAAATCGCAGGAACGCCAGGGCGACCCGCGTCAGCACATGCGTCACCCTTCCCCCGCCCGCCCGTCCCGGCCATCGTCTTCCCGGGCATCGCGAAGGCCCCCTGCCAGAGGGGGCCTCAGAATCCGCGCCTTGCGCAGGACGTCTTCCACGGCACGCCGCGCGGTCCCAAAATCCATTCCCGCCGCCGCATCGCGGGCCACGAACACCAGCCACCAGCCCCCCTCCACCCGGGGGGCCAGCTGGCGGTAGGCCTCGGCCAGAAGGCGCCGTACCCGGTTTCGCCGGACGGCCTTGCCCAGCCGGCGGCCGACGGTGAAACCTGCCCGGCTCGGGTCATCGCCGCCGGCCCCGCCCGGTCGCCAAGCAAAAAGGACCACCCAGCGGTTGCTCCAGGACCGGCCCTGCCGCCGGACCTGGCGAAAGGCGTCACCGCGTTGCAGGCGCCAGGGCCGTGGCAGGCTCACGCGCCCCTCGCCTCACACCGCCAGGCGGTGGCGACCCTTGCGCCGCCGGCGAGCCAGGACCTTGCGCCCGCCGCGGGTGCGCATGCGCACCAGAAAGCCGTGGGTACGGTGACGGCGCCGGCGGTTGGGCTGGAAGGTTCGCTTCATCCCACTCCACCCCGCTTTCCAAACCTGCGGGCCGGTGCAAAAGCCGCCGGAAACCAGACGGCTAGCCCGTTCCGGCGGCTCAAAAGCATGCCCATTATAGCGGCGCCTCCCGGACAGTGTCAACGCGACGCAATCACTCAGCCAAAATGTAACCGAAGGGGTCCCGGATCACTCACGGAGAAATCTTACCGAAGGGACGTGCTGTGCCGATGTCACTCGCCAGCCGCCGCGAGTATCTCGCCACCATGCGAGAACGGTACTGGGCGGCCCGAACCCGCCGGGAACGCACCGAGATCCTGAACGAAGTCCAGCAAGTCTGTGGTTACCACCGCAAGTACACGATCCGGGTCCTCCGACAGGCCACGCCGCCGGCCCCGGCCAAGCGCCGTCGCAAGCGGGCCCTGCGCTACCTCGAGGCCTTGCCGGTCATCGCACGGATCTGGGAAGCACTGGACTACCCTTGCGCCGAACGGCTTCACCCGGTGCTCTTGCCCATGGCCGAGCACCTGGCCGCCCACGGGGAAGTCGTCCTCACAGACGCCGTGCGCGAGGCCCTCCGGAAGATCAGCCGGGCCACCCTGGCCCGCCGCCTCGCTGCGATGCCCTCGCCCAAGCCGCGCCGCCGGCTTCCTCGTCCGCGACCGGGGCTGCTGCAAAGCCAGATCCCCATGGCCACCTACGACTGGGACGAAGCCCGCCCCGGGGCCTTGGAGGTCGATCTGGTTGAACACAACGGCGGCTCGACCGCCGGCCAGTACGCGTACACCCTCAGCATGGTCGACATCGTGACGGGCTGGAGCCGCCGCCGCGCCTTGCTCGGCCGAAGCCAGCGCGCCGTCCACGAAGCCATCCAGGACCTGATCGCCCAATGGCCCTATCCCGTCTGGGGCCTGCACACCGACAACGGTGCCGAGTTCGTCAACCATCACCTGCAGCGGTACGCCAAGGTACACCACCTGACGTTCACCCGCAGCCGCCCCTATCGCAAGAACGACAACGCCCACGTCGAGCAGCGCAACCGCCAGCTGGTCCGGGAGATCGTCGGCTACGCCCGCTACGACCGCCCCGAGCAAGTCGAACAGCTCAACCGGCTCTACGCCCGCTTGGACCTCTACGCCAACCTGTTCCTCCCAACCCGGAAGCTCAAGAACAAGGTCCGGGACGGCGCCCGGGTGCGCAAATCCTACGACGCCGCCCGGCCCCCGCTGGATCGCATCCTCGAGCGCGACGTGCTCTCGCCCGAGGAACGGGCGCGCTGGCTGGCCCTACGGCAGTCCCTCAACCCGCTGCAACTCCATCGGGAGTTGGATGAGCTCATCGCGGGCCTGCAGCATCCCCCGGAAACGGCCATGTCCGCCGATTGAGGCGTTCGGTGACATTCTTACGTGAGTGATCAGGACCCGTTGGGTAACATTTTTAGCTGAGTTGACACGCGCGACCGGGCGTCTCGGCCCACAGTACCCCCGCCCGCCCGGGAACCACCGGCCCGCCTTCAGGGCCGCCGCCGGGCGGCGGCCCCCGCTTCGTCCCGCCGGGCTTCGTCTCTGCGGCCGGCAGCTCATCCGTTCCCGATTGTGGAAGTTCCCGGGCCTCTGCTATCATCTTGGCGCCGGCCCTCCATCCAGGCATCCGTCATGCCGCCGCCCTGCCGGGGTGGAAGCCCGCCGGGGCGGCCGCCGGCCGGGCGCCGTGACGTCCTTTCTTATTCACACCCTGTGGATAGACTGTTGATAGATCGGCGCGGCGGATGCGCCGCCGACAGCGCCCGGCCCGGTTCGACTCCCCTCGCCGGCAGGAGAGAGGCCGGCCAAGGGGGAACTAAACCGACCCATCCCTCGCTGTCGTACAGGGGGCCGACAAACTTCGACCTTCCACCACCCGCACGGGTGGTGGAAGGGTCTTTTTGCGTTAGGGGCTCTGTGGATAGGTTGTGGATGAGCCGTGGACAAGCGGTGGGCACGCCACCGGGCGGGTCGGGTACGGCGGCTCCGCGACGGCTCAAGACTGCCCACCACGCCGTCCCCAACTTATCCACAATCCGGACCCACCCGTTAGGAGGACCGTACCGTGGTAAAGGGCGAGCTGGCCGAGGTATGGGCCGAGGCGCTGCAGCTGATCGAGCGCCAGCTGACCCGGCCGAGCTACGAGGCCTGGTTGCGCAACACGCGACCCCTATCCCTGGAGGACGGCCGCCTGGTGCTGGCGGTCCCCAACCAGTTTGCCCGGGACTGGGTGCTGGAGCGCTGCTCCACCGCCATCGTGGACTCCCTGCGGCGGGTGTTGGGTCACGACGTTCGCCTGGAGGTGGTGGTCGAACCGCAGCCGGCCCCGGCAGCCGGCCAGGTGGCGGCCACGAGCGAAGCCGCCCTGGCACCGGGCACACCGGCGGGACCGGCCGCCGACGCCGGCTCCTCCTGGCGGACGCTGTCCCAGCCGCTCAACCCCAAGTACACCTTCGAGACCTTCGTCACCGGCTCGGGCAACCGGCTGGCCCACGCCGCGGCCCTGGCCGTGGCGGAGGCGCCCGCGCGTACCTACAACCCCCTGTTCATCTACGGCGGGGTGGGGCTGGGCAAGACCCATCTGATGCAAGCCGTCGCCCACCACGTGCTGCGCAAGCATGGCAGCCGCGTGGCCTATGTGTCCTGCGAGACCTTCACCAACGAGATGATCAACGCCATCCGCGACGGCAAGACCCTGGAGTTCCGCAACCGCTACCGGAACGTGGACGTGCTGCTGGTCGACGACATCCAGTTCCTGGCGGGGAAGGAAAGCACCCAGGAGGAGTTCTTCCATACCTTCAACGCCCTGCACGAGGCCAACCGCCAGATCGTCATCTCCAGCGACCGGCCGCCCAAGGAGATCCCCACCCTGGAGGAACGGCTGCGCTCCCGTTTCGAGTGGGGGCTGATCTCGGACATCCAGCCGCCCGACTTCGAGACGCGGGTCGCCATCCTGCGCAAGAAGGCCCAGCTGGAGAAGCTGCGGGTGCCCGACGACGTCATCGCCTTCATCGCGGAGCGCATCGACACCAACATCCGGGAGCTGGAAGGCGCCCTGATCCGCCTGGTGGCCTTCGCCTCGCTGACCAACCACGAGATCGACCTGGATCTGGCGGCGGAGGTCCTGAAAGACATCTTGCCCCCGCCGCGGGCCAACAAGGTCACCATCGCTCGGATCCAGGAGGTGGTGGCCGAGTACTACGGGGTCAAGGTGCGGGACCTCAAGGCCCGGCGCCGCACCCGGGCCATCGCCTTCCCGCGGCAGGTCGCCATGTACCTCTGCCGGGAGCTGACCGAGGCGTCCCTGCCCCGGATCGGGGAGGAGTTCGGCGGCCGCGACCACACCACGGTGCTCCACGCGTACGAGAAGATCAGCCAGGATGTGCGCAACGATCCCCAGCTGGGCCGCCAGGTCAAGGAACTGATGGAGCTGATCCGCAAGGGCTGAGCTCCGCCCGGCCGCCCCGGCCGCAACGGGCCCGCGGGCTGTGGCTCCCTGTGGCGTTCCTGTGGAAAGGCCGTGGACAAGGCGCCGCCTCCTGGGGACAAGGTGGAGAGCCATCGCAGGATCCCCGGCACGGCCGGGGAAAGTGTGGACAGAGGCGACGGGTTATCGACAGGTTGTCCCCCGTCACGACACCGTTCGACACCAGGGTCCGGCGGGCTTTTCCACAGTGCCCACAGGCCCTACTACAACTACGGCGAGGAGACCGATTACATTCTTTGAGGAGGAAGGCCACCTTGCGCCTGACCATCGACCAGAGCGACCTGCACGCGGCGCTGCAAGTGGCCAGCCGGGCTGTGGCCACGCGGACCACCCTGGCGGCCCTCTCCGGGATCCTCCTGGTGGCCGAGCCCGAGCAACTGCGCCTGGTGGCCACCGACCTGGAGATGACGGTGGAGGCCCTGGCGCCTGCCCGGGTCCAGGAAGAAGGGTCCGTCATCCTGCCCGGCCGCCACCTGGCGGAGCTGGTTCGCCGGCTTCCTCCCGGGGAGGTCCAGCTGGAGGTCGATCCCGGCCACCGGGCCCGCTTGCTGCAGCACCGCTCCCGCTTCACCCTCCACGGCATGGATCCCGCGGCCTTTCCGGCCCTGCCCCGGGTCGGGGCGGGCAGCACGGTCCTGTTCGACAACGCGGTGATGCGCCACGTGCTGCGGCGCACCACCATGGCCGTTTCCACCGACGAGTCGCGGCCCATCCTGACCGGGGTGAGCTTCCGGGTGGAGGGCGACCGCCTGGAGGCGCTGGCCACCGACGGGTTCCGCATCGCCGCGTCCCGCGTCACCCTGGAGCGGCCCGTGGAGGGCCAGCCCGTGGACGCGGTGATCCCCGGCCGGAGTCTGGCCGAGGTGGCGAGGCTGCTGCCCGACGAGGGGATCGGCCGGCTGATCCTCGACGACACCCAGGCGGGATTCCAGCTGGGAGAGGTCCGGCTGATCTCGCGGCTCCTGGAAGGGACGTACCCGCGGGTCCTCGACCTGGTGCCGTCCCAGTACCCCACCCGGGTGCAGGTGCCGACCCGGGCCTTCCAGGAAGCGTGCGAGCGGGCCGCCTTGCTGTCGGATACGCGCCAGGCGGCGCGCTGGCTGATCCGCCTGACCGTGGAACCCGGGCGACTGGTCGTCACGGCCAGCGATCCGGAGCTGGGCGAGGCCCGGGAGGAGGTTCCCGCCCAGGTGGACGGGGAGGGCATGACCATCGGGTTCAACGCCCGGTACCTGGTCGACGGGCTCAAGGCCATCGACAGCGACGAGGTCCTGTTCGAGCTGACCGACCCGCTCAAGGCCAGCCGGCTGCGGGGCGTAGCGAGCGACGACTTCTTCTACATCGTGCTGCCGGTCAAGATCAGCTGACCGCCCGCAGCCGGCGGCGGCCGGGGGCAGGAAGCGCCCGCCAGCCGACCGCCCGCGGCCGGGGTGGAACCGGCTGCCACCGGTACCCGGTCCGGGCACGGGCCAGGGAGGGAAGGCTGTGGTCATCCGGAGGGTGGTGCTGCGGCAGTTTCGCAGTTACGAACAGGCCACCCTGGAACTGGATTCCGGCCTGACCCTCCTGGCCGGTCCCAACGGCATCGGGAAGACCAACCTGCTGGAGGCGATCCACTTCGCCGCCACCGGCCGCTCGCCGCGGACCACCCGGGACACGGACCTGATCCGGCACGGGGCGCCGCTGGCCTACGTGCGGGTGGAGTGGGACGACCCGGTGGCGGGGCGCCGGGTGGTGGAGATGGCCCTTCACCGCCAGCACGGCAAGGCCCTGCGCCTGGACGGGCGCAAGCGCCAGCGGCTGGCGGATCTCCAGGGCGCGCTGCCCATCGTGTACTTCGCGCCGGAGAGCCTGGCCCTGGTCAAGGCGGGGCCCGCGGCGCGGAGAGGCTTCCTCGACGACCTGCTCGGCCAGCTGGTGCCGGGATACACCCAGTTGCTGCATGACTACCAGCGGGTGCTGGCCCAGCGCAACCAGCTGCTGCGGGAGATCCGTGCGGGCCGCGCCGCCGGCTCCCTGCTGGCCATCTGGGACGAGCCCCTCTACCGCCACGGCCAGGCCATCCGCCAGCGCCGGCGGCGGCTTCTGGACGAGCTGGCCCCGCTGGCCGCAGCAGCGGCGGGCCGGGTAGCAGCGGGCGGTGCGGCGGGGGCCGGTGTGCTGGAGCTGGATTACCTGGCCGCCGAGCCCGATGGACGGGTGGAGGGCGGCGCCGTTTCCTCGCCGGAAGGGCTGGCCGCCTTCCACCGGGAAGAGGTTGCCCGGGGGACGACCCTTTGGGGACCCCAGCGGGACGACTTCGCCCTCTTCCTGGATGGCCAGGACGCCCGCGCCTTCGCCTCCCAGGGGCAGCAGCGGGCTCTGGCCCTGGCCCTGACCCTGGCACAGGTCGAGCTCATCCACCGGCGGCTGGGCCGTTGGCCGGTGCTGCTCCTGGACGATGTGCTGTCGGAGCTGGATGGAAAGCGCCGGCGGTACCTGCTTGAGGCCGTCTGCGACTTGCCCCAGGTGATCCTGACGGCCACCGAGCCGCCGGAATGGCCCGAGGGCACGAGGCCTCGGGTCATCCCGCTGCCGCTGGGGCCGGAAGGGGAAGCGGAGCCGGGATGGCCGGGATGAGACGCCAGCCCGCCAACAGGGACGCCGGCGCCATGGCCGGGCGAACAGGCAGGGAGGCCACGGAGGGGCGGTCAGGGGGACCGGCCCAGGCGCTGGGTCCCGTGCTGGAAGGACTTTTGACGCGCCTGGGCCTGGCCACCCGGGCCCGGCGCTTTCGGATCCTGCAGGAATGGGCCCGGGTGGTGGGGCCGGTGATCGCCGCCCGGGCCCGGCCCTACAGGCTCACCGGTGACGTGCTGTGGGTGGCCGTTCAGCACCCCGGCTGGGCCCAGGAGCTGTCCTTCCTGAAGGGAAAGATCGTGGCGGACCTGAACGCCGCCGCCGGTGTCCCCGTGATCCGGGACATCCGCTTCACCGCCGGGCCGCGGGGCCCGCGCCGGGAGGCGCCTTCTGGTGCCCCTTCTGCGGCGGTTTCCCGGGTGCTTCCCGGTGGCTGCGCATCGCCGGGGGACGGCAGGGTACCGGCCGCGCCCTCCGGCCGGGAGCTCGCCGGGGAACCGGGCGGGACGGACAACCGCCTGCCTTGGCCCGCCGATCCGGCGCTGCAGGAAGCCGCCACGCGCTGGCTGGGGGCCGCCCGCTGGCGGCGAAGGTGGGCTTTGGAGCGGGGGTGGCGGCCCTGCGGATCCTGCGGTAGCCTATTCCCCCCGGGACCGGAGGCCGGCGGTACGGCCGGGGCCGGCCTTTGCCCGGCCTGCCGGGCGGCCCGGGAGGAGCGGCTGCGGCAGCAGGTGCGGGCTCTCCTGGAGCGGGATCCCTGGCTCACCTGCCCCCAGGTAGCCCAGGCGCTGGGGGTAGGGCCGGAGGTGGTGGCCCGCCTCTACCGGGAGGAACGGGCCGCCCTCCAGGATCGCTGGCGGGCCCGGTTGCGGGTGCTGGCGGCCGGGCTCCGCCGCGGCGAGCCACCGCCGCCGGAGACCCGCTCGCTGCTGCTGCGCTACGTTCTCCTTCGTACGGGGCGCGAACCGGGCGCCCTCACGGCGGAAGAGGCGCTGGCAGCGCTGGGGGTGAGGCTGGCTCCCCTCTGGGAAGCCTGCTTCAGCGGCAGCCTTCCCGGGGCCCGTACCGGCCCGGCCGGAGGGAACCGCCGGCCGCTGGGCCGTCAGCCCGGCGGCCCGGATGGGGGCCGGGCGGGGCCGGTCGTTCCTCCCGGCCAGGGTCGTCCGGCCCGGTCGCGGCCCGGCAGCCGCCCGCGGCGGCCCGGCGCGGTGGGCGAGGGGCCGGGTGAGGGAACGTAAGAAACGGGTACGTGCGGTACCCTGGAAGCGGGGGTTGGCCGTGTTCCTCCACATCGGGTCGGATGCGATCCTGCCCTGTCGGGAGATCGTGGCCATCCTGGACGCGGAGCTCCTGCGCCACTCGCAGGCGGTGCGCGACCTGGTGGCCCTGCAGCAGCTCGAAAAGCGGGTCACCGACCTTTCCGGCGGGCAGCCCCGCTCCATTGTGGTGGCCGACCGCGGGATCTTCCTCTCGCCGATCTCGGTGCTCACCTTGCGGCGGCGCGGCAACGTGCTGCTGACCGAGGGGACGGCCCCGGCCCGGTGAGGGGTGGTGCCGCCGGCCGCCGGCGGCGGGAGGCAGCGGGCGATCGAACCGGATCGCCCTCCAGGGCACCGGGCAGGCCGGCCGGGCGGCGCTCCAACCCGGCCGGTCGCCTGCGGCCGGCCGCCGCCCCGGCACGGCTGCGGACCCCGCCGGCCGTCGCCGGAGTGCCAAACTATTCATGGTATAATCAACGCCGTGTCTACCGCCCGTTGGACCGCGCCGGCGGCCCGTTTCGCCGGCGACATCGTCACCCAGCAAGGAGGCTTCGGCGTGGCGCGCACGGGTTACGACGAGAGCCAGATTCAGGTCCTGGAGGGCTTGGAAGCCGTCCGGCGGCGGCCGGGCATGTACATCGGCTCCACGGGACCGCGGGGGCTCCACCACCTGATCTGGGAAGTGGTGGACAATGCCGTGGACGAAGCCCTGGCGGGCCGGTGCACGGCCATCACCGTGACCCTCCACGCCGACGGCAGCTGCAGCGTGCGCGACAACGGCGGCGGCATCCCCGTGGGCATCCACCCCAAGGTGGGCAAGCCCACGGTGGAAGTCGTCCTGACCATGCTTCACGCCGGCGGCAAGTTCGACGGGCAAGCCTATAAGGTTTCAGGCGGCCTCCATGGGGTGGGCGTGTCGGTGGTCAACGCCTTGTCGGAGTGGCTGGAGGTCGAGGTTCGCCGCGAGGGCCGGATCCACCGCCAGCGCTACCGGCGGGGCCAGCCGGAGACGGGCCTGGAGGTGGTGGGCACCACCGCCGCGGACGACACCGGCACCTACGTCCGGTTCAAGCCCGACCCCGAGATCTTCGAGGAAACGGAGTTCAAGTACGACGTGGTGGTGGGCCGGCTGCGGGAGATCGCCCTGCTCAACTCCGGCCTGTACATCGAGCTGCGGGACGAGCGCACGGGGGAGCGCAACCTGTTCCAGTTCATGGGCGGGCTGCGGTCCTTCGTGGCGCTGCTCAACCGGACCAAGGAGGCCCTGCACCCCGAGCCCATCAGCTACAAGGCGGAACGCGACGGCGTCGAGGTGGAGATGGCCCTGCAATGGACCACCTCTTATGTGGAGACCCTGTACTCCTTTGCCAACACCATCCACACCCACGAGGGCGGCACCCACGAGGCGGGCTTCAAGATGGCCCTGACGCGGGTGGTCAACGACTACGCCCGCAAGGCGAACCTGCTGAAGAACGGGGACGAGAATCTCGCCGGCGACGACATCCGCGAGGGCCTGACGGCCGTCCTCAGCGTGAAGCTTCCTGAGCCCCAGTTCGAGGGCCAGACCAAGACCAAGCTGGGCAACTCTGAGGTCCGGGGCGTGGTCGATTCCGTCACCGGCGAAGCCCTGGCCACCTACTTTGAAGAAAACCCCCAGGTGGCGCGGCGGGTGGTGGAGAAGGCCATCACCGCCATGCGGGCTCGGGAGGCGGCCCGCAAGGCCCGGGAACTGACGCGGCGCAAGTCGGCCCTGGAGGTCACCGCCCTGCCGGGCAAGCTGACCGACTGCACGGTTCGCGATCCGGCCATGGCCGAGCTGTTCATCGTCGAGGGCGACTCGGCCGGCGGCTCGGCCAAGCAAGGGCGGGACCGGCGCTTCCAGGCGGTGTTGCCGCTGCGGGGCAAGATCCTCAACGTGGAAAAGGCGCGGCTGGACAAGATCCTGGCCCACGACGAGATCCGGGCTCTGATCACCGCCATCGGCACGGGCATCGGCGACGAGTTCGACATCCACCGGGCCCGGTACCACAAGATCATCCTGATGACCGATGCCGACGTGGACGGTGCCCACATCCGGACGCTGCTTCTGACCTTCTTCTTCCGGTACATGCGGCCGCTGATCGAGGCCGGCTACGTCTACATCGCCCAGCCGCCCCTGTACCTGGTACGGCAAGGCAAGGAAGAACACTACTTCTACGACGACGACCAGTTGGAGGCCTTCTTCCGCCAGGTCGGTAAGCGCATGCCCGCCCAGCGGTTCAAGGGCCTCGGCGAGATGAACGCCGAGCAGCTCTGGGAGACCACCATGAACCCGGAAACCCGGACCCTGCTCCAGGTCACCCTGGAAGACGCCATGGCGGCGGACCAGATCTTCTCCATCCTGATGGGAAGCCGCGTCGAGCCGCGGCGGGAGTTCATCGAGCAGCACGCCCGCAAGGTGCGGTTCCTCGACACCATCGGGTGACCCGGTGGGCCGGCGGAACTGGCGGGTAGGACCCGCCGGTCCTCCGCGGCCCTGCCGCCCGGCGGCTTGAAGCGGGGGTAGCGCGCCACGCCTCCGGCAGGGCTGCGCAGGAGCGGGAGGTGCACCGGGCCCTGGGGGATGGGGGCCCGGTGGGAGCGGCTGGCAGGAGCAGAGGGCGCAGGCTCGTCCGGGCGGGGGCATGACGCGGGCGGCGCGCCGGCCGCCTCCATGGCGCGGGCTGCCGGTGCCCGCCCGGCTGCGTTCGTCCGGTGACGGTCCGGACCCACCCCGGGGGATGAACCCGCCGGCCCGCGGGCCGCGGCGACGGCGGCGCGGACGGGCCCGGCACGGAGGACGAGGAGCGACGCAATGGCAGAGTACACTCACGGCAAGATCCTCCCCGTCGACATCGAGGAGGAGATGAAACAGTCCTACATCGATTACGCCATGAGCGTGATCGTCAACCGGGCGCTGCCCGACGTGCGGGACGGCCTCAAGCCCGTCCACCGCCGCATCCTCTTCGCCATGCGGGAGGGGGGGAACACCCCCGATAAGCCCTTCAAGAAGTCGGCCCGCACCGTGGGTGACGTGCTGGGCAAGTACCATCCCCACGGCGATGCCGCCGTCTACGACGCGCTGGTGCGCATGGCCCAGGACTTCTCCATGCGCTACCCGCTGATCGAGGGCCATGGCAACTTCGGCTCCATCGACGGCGACCCCCCGGCGGCCATGCGCTATACCGAGGCCCGCCTGAGCCCCCTGGCCATGGAGCTCATGCGGGACCTGGACAAGGACACCGTCGACTTCGTTCCCAACTTCGACGAGACGGAGCAGGAGCCGGCCGTGCTGCCGGCGCGCTTCCCCAACCTGCTGGTCAACGGGGCCGCGGGCATCGCCGTGGGCATGGCGACCAACATCCCGCCCCACAACCTGCGGGAGGCCATCGACGGCGTCATCCACCTGATCGATTATCCCGATGCCACCGATCGCGATCTGATGAAGGTGATCAAGGGGCCGGACTTCCCCACGGGCGGCATCATCGTGGGGCGGGAAGGCATCCGCCAGGCCTACACCACGGGCCGGGGCATCATCACCATCCGCGCCCACGCCCAGATCGAGACGGCGGCCAGCGGCAAGGCGCGCATCGTGGTCACCGAGATCCCCTACGAGGTGACCAAGAGCAAGATCATCGAGAAGATCGCCGAGCTGGTCCAGGAGCGGCGCATCGAGGGCATCACCGACCTGCGCGACGAGACGGACCGCTCGGGGCTGCGGGTGGTCATCGAGCTGGCCCGGGGCGCCAACCCCAACGTGATCCTCAACCAGCTGTACAAGTTCACCCCCATGCAGGTCAGCTACGGCATCATCCAGCTGGCCCTGGTGGATGGGCAGCCGCGGGTGCTCACCCTCAAGCAGCTCTTGCGCCACTACCTGGACCACCAGAAGGACGTGATCGTGCGCCGGACCCGGCACGACTTGGCCAAGGCCGAGGCCCGGGCCCACATCCTGGAAGGGCTGCGCATCGCCCTGGACCACATCGACGCCGTGATCACCCTGATCCGCCAGTCGCGCACCGTCGACGAAGCCCGCACCGGGCTGATGGAGAACTTCAACCTGACGGAAAAGCAGGCCCAGGCCATCCTGGACATGCGCCTGCAGCGGCTGACCGGCCTGGAACGGGAAAAGGTGGAGGAAGAGTACCAGGAGCTCTTGAAGGAGATCGAATATCTGCGGGCGGTCCTGAACTCGGAGAAGATGGTGCTGGACATCATCAAGCAGGAGCTGGGCGAGATCCGGGACCGCTTCGGCGACGACCGGCGCACCAAGATCGTCGCGGGCGCCGCCGAGTTCGAGGTGGAGGACCTGATCGCCGAGGAGGACGTGGTGATCACCCTGACCCACCGCGGCTACATCAAACGGCTGCCCGTGGACACGTACCGCAGCCAGCGTCGCGGCGGCCGGGGCATCACCGGCATCCAGACCCGGGAGGAGGACTTCGTCTCCCAGCTCTTCATCGCCACCACCCACGAGAACCTGCTCTTCTTCACCAACCGGGGCAAGGTCTATCACCGCCGCGTGCACGAGGTGCCCGAGGCCAGCCGCACGGCCCGGGGCACGGCGGTGGTGAACCTGATCGAGATCGGGCAGGACGAGCAGGTGACCGCCGTCATCCCCGTGCGGGATTTCGGGGAGGACCGCGACCTGCTCATGTGCACGCGGCGAGGGGTGGTCAAGCGCACGGCCCTGGCCGAGTTCGGCCACATCCGCCGCGGCGGGCTCATCGCCCTGTCCCTGGATCCGGGCGACGAGCTGGTGGCGGTCCAGCTCACCGACGGCCGCGGCGACGTCCTGCTGCTGACCCGGCAGGGCCAGGCCATCCGCTTCCCGGTGGCGGAGGTCCGCACCATGGGCCGGACCGCCCGCGGCGTGATGGGTATTCGCCTGGAAGAGGGCGATGAGGTGGTGGGCATGGAGGTGGCCGACGACGAGGCCCACCTGCTGGTGATCACCGACCGGGGCTACGGCAAGCGCACGCCCGTCCGGGAGTTCCGGGCCCAGGGACGCGGGGGGAAGGGGATCCGGGCCATCACCCTGACGGCTCGCAACGGGCAGGTGGCCGGCTTCGAGGTGGTGCGGCCGGGTGAGGAGGTCATGCTGATCTCCCAGGGCGGCATCGTGCTGCGGGTCCCCGTGGACCAGGTGTCGATCCAGGGCCGCGCGGCCCAAGGGGTCACGGTGATGCGCCTGGAGCCGGGCGATCGGGTCTCCGCCGTGGCCACCGTGGCCCAGCGGGGAGACTGAGGGGACATATCGGGTCATCCGCCCCCACTCCCGGTGGCCAGTCCTTGGCTCCGGGGCTGCGGACCAACCGGCGGACGAACAGGCGGGGGAGAGGCGATGAACCAGGATCCCACCAGGCCCCAACCGGCTGCGGCCGCACCGGGCCAGCCCGCCGGGCCCAGGGCCGGCGGCCCGGGCGAGTTGTTGCCGGGGGGCAAGCTGCCGGCCGCGCTGTTGAAAAAGCTGGTTCTTCCGCGGACGGGGATGCAGCGGCGCGAGGTGGTGCTGGCCGCGGCCCCGGGGGAAGACGCGGCCGCCCTCGACCTGGGGGGCGACCTGCTGGTTGCGGCCAGCGACCCCATCACCGGAGCGGGTCACCATGCCGGCTGGCTTGTGGTGCACGTCAATTGCAACGACGTGGCCGCCACCGGGGCCGAACCGGTGGCCGTGCTCCTCACCATCCTCCTGCCGCCGGGCGCGCCCCAGGCGATGCTGGAAGAGCTGATGGCAGGGGCCCACGCCGCCGCCCGGGAGGTGGGTTGCCAGATCGCCGGCGGGCACACCGAGGTGACCCCCGGCCTGGCCCAGCCCCTGGTGGTGGCCACGGCCCTGGGCCGCACGCCGCCGTCAGGCCTGATGCCCAGCGGGGGCGCCCGGCCGGGCGACGTGCTGCTGCTGACCAAGTGGGCGGGCCTGGAGGGAACGGCCATCCTGGCCGCTGACTGCCGCCAGGCCCTGCGGGACCGGGGCGTGGCCGAGCCGGTGCTGGAGGCAGCGGCCGGCCTGGGGCGCTGGCTCAGCATCGTGCCCGAGGCCCGGGTGGCCGCGCGGCGCGGCGCCCACGCCATGCATGACGTCACCGAAGGGGGCGTGCTGGGCGCCGTCTGGGAGATGATCGCCGCCGCCCGGCAGGCCCAGGGCGAGCCCGTGGGCTGCGTGGTGGAAACCGATGCCATCCCCGTGCGCGACGAGACGCGGGTCATCTGCGCCGCCGCGGGGATCGATCCGCTGCGGCTCATCGGCTCGGGAGCCTTGCTGGTGGCGGCACCGCCCGCCCGGGCTGCGGAGCTGCAGGCGGCATGGCAGGAAGCGGGCATCCCGACGGCAGCCATCGGCCGGGTGACCGGAGACGGGCGGCTGCGCCGGGTCGGCCCCGGTGGACAGGAAGGGGAGCTGGAGCCGCCCGGGACCGACGCCCTGTGGGCCGCGCGGGCGAGGCTCTCCTGATGGCAGGCCGGCCCGGCCGTCCAGCCGGGCCGTCGCGGATCGGCACCGGGGAAGCGGGGGTCCGGCCAGCGTGCTCGCGCGGCCGGGTGCTTCCGCCCTGAGTGGGGCGGTGCCCGCCCACCTCAAGCGAAGGGGGAACGATCGTTGCTGGACCTGCGCTTTGTACGCCAGCATCCGGAAGTGGTGCGGGAAGCCCTGCGCCGGCGGCGCCTGGATGCGGCGGACCTTGACGCCCTGCTGGAGGCTGACGCCCGTTGGCGCCAGCACCTGCAGCGGCTGGAGGAATTGCGGGCCCGCCGCAACGAGACTTCCGAGGCCATCGGGCGCTTGCGCCGTGAAGGGGGCGATGCCTCGGAACTCATTGCCGCCATGCGCCAGGTGGGCGACACCATCAAGGAACTGGAAGAGCAGGTGCGCCAGCTGGAGCAGGAGATCCAGGACCGGCTGCTGCGTTTGCCCATGATTCCGGACCCCGAGGTGCCCGACGGCGACGACGCCGGCGACAACGTGGAGGTACGCCGTTGGGGCACGCCGCCGGAGTTCGGCTTCGAGCCCAGGGCCCACTGGGATCTGGGACCTGCCCTGGGGATCCTGGACTTCGAGCGCGCCGCCAAGATCACCGGCGCACGCTTCACCGTCTTTCGCGGCCTGGGCGCGCGGCTGGTGCGGGCACTGATCCAGTTCATGCTGGACCTGCACACCCGGGAGCACGGCTATACCGAGGTGCTACCGCCCTTTCTGGTCCACCGCCAGAGCATGATCGGTACCGGCCAGCTGCCCAAGTTCGAGGAGGACGCCTTCCGGGTGGCCGACTCGGACTTCTATCTGGTCCCCACGGCGGAGGTGCCCGTCACCAACCTCTACCGGGACGAGATCCTGGACGCGGGCCAGCTGCCGATCTACCACGTGGCGTACACGCCCTGCTTCCGCGCGGAGGCGGGGTCGGCCGGCCGGGACACCCGCGGGCTGATCCGCCAGCACCAGTTCGACAAGGTGGAGCTGGTGAAGTTCGTCCGGCCCGAAGCGTCGCCGGAGGAGCACGAGAAACTGGTGGCCGATGCCGAGGCGGTGCTGCAGCGACTGGGCCTGCCGTACCGGGTCGTCCTGATCTGTACGGGTGACATGGGCTTTGCCCAGGCCCGGCAGTACGACCTGGAGGTCTGGATGCCCAGCTACGGGCGTTACGTCGAGATCTCGTCCTGCAGCAACTACCGCGACTACCAGGCGCGCCGGGCGAACATTCGCTTCCGCCCTGAACCCGGTGCGCGGCCGCAGTTCGTCCACACCCTCAACGGGTCCGGCCTGGCCGTGGGACGTACCCTGGCGGCCCTGCTTGAAAACTACCAGCAGGCCGACGGCAGCGTGGTGATCCCGCCCGCCCTGCGTCCGTACGTGGGGGTGGACGTGCTCCGGGCATAAAAGGCGTTGCGGACGAGCGACGCCGGGCCCGTGCACCGTGGTCCCGGGGGGCAGGCGTTCCCGTGGGGCGGGCGCGGGCGCCCGGCGTGCACGCGGCAGGCACCCACAGGACCGGGTGTCCCAGCGGCAGGGATCCTGTGCCAGCCCGGGCGAAGCCGGTAAGGGGCAGGCCCGCGGGCGTCCGGGGCTCCACCTGCGCCCCCGCGGCTCCACCCGCGCCCCTGGGGCTCCATGCCGCGCCCCCGCGGCTGCGTGCCGTGTTACCGCGCCGTGTTACAATTCTGAATGTCCCGGTCCGGGTGCCTCCGGCCGGATGTCTTCGTACGGTCCGGAAGGGTGGCGGAGTGGTTGAACGCGGCGGTCTTGAAAACCGCTGTGGGCCTCCGGCCCACCGTGGGTTCGAATCCCACCCCTTCCGCAGGCCTTGTTCCCGCGCGAGCGGCCCGCCGGCGGGCAGCGTAAAGGCGGGAACCCCGCGCGGCACTTCAATGCCGCCCCGGCTGCCGGACCGGCCCAGCCGACTGGCGACGGCTGAGCCCTTACCCGATGCGGGTACCAATGAGGATCAGAGCCACGCCTCCCAGGATCAGGGCCAGCTTGAGGGGCGGCAGGGCGCCGGCCAGGCCAGCCAGGCCGATGGCCGTGGCCAGCATCATGGCCAGCGGCCCCGCCCCGGCCAGGAGGGCGTTGATCTCCAGCGCGCGGTCGACGCGGCCGTAACGCCAGATCAGCACCGCCGCCAGCACCTCCAGGCTGCCCGAGAGGAGCCGCGTCAGGGCCATGCCGGCCACGTACGGGTTGGGCGGTACCACAGGCCTCGCCTCCGTTCCCAGTCCACCCTACGCCGGCCGGCGTCCGCCCATGATGGAGTGCCGCCCAAGTGCCAGTGGTTGTGGGCCGGCGCGCCCGGTGCGCGGGCCCTACGACATCCCCGGCGCGCGAGCCCTACGGCATCCCGGTGCCCCCGTACCCGGTGCCGGGGGGACCCGCCTGGCGACGAGGGACTGCCTAAAGTTTCAGTAGGTGCTGGTGGGGGAAAAGCGAAGGAGAGACCTCACCAGGTTGTCCCAAACGGGACAGCCGATCCTTCTGGCCAAGGATGGAGGTGAGGCCTCTCCATGAAGGATGTGATTCGCCGCATCGGGGAGATCACCCTGCAGCTTGCGCGGGTTGTGGAAAAGGCCGTGTGGGAGGCGCCGGACTTTCGAATGCTGGAGGTGGCCGTGGTCCGAGGGGCGCAGGAGGCCGCGAGGCAGCTGCTGGTCACGGCCTTGGAGGCGCTGGACCGGCAGCTGATGGAGCAGCGGGACCGGCGGCAACTGAAGTGCGTCAACCGGCAACCACGAAGCCTGATGACGTGGGTGGGCGAGATCCAGTGGGAACGGCGGTATTACCAGGAGCGGCCAAGCGGGGTACGGCGGTTCTTGCTGGATGAAGTGCTCGGGTTGGCGCCGCGGCAGCGGTACTCGCCGCTGGTGCAGGAGTTCGGGATTCAGCTGTGCACCCAAGTGCCGTTCGCGGCGGCAGCGGACTGGCTGGAGCGGGTGAGCTGCGGGGCCGTGCGGCTGAGCGCCATGGCCTTGTGGGCGGACGTGCAGGCGGCCGGGGCCCGAGCGGACGAAGCGGCGAAGGCGCAGCGGGAGGCGGTGTTTGAGCGGGGCGAGATCCCGCCCGGGAGCCGGCCGGCGGCCGCCGTCGACCTGGAGTTTGACGAGCTGCTGGTGCGGGGCCGGCGGCGCGGGCCGGATGGGCAGAAAGAGCGGATCGCGCTGATGCATGCACTGGCGTATGAGGGCAAGGCGACGGACGCGCGGGGGCGGACGGTGCTGAAGAACCGGCGGGTGCACGTGGCCGTGGGCGAAGGGACGGCGTCCATCGAGGAGGCGCTGGCGGCCTTTGCGGCGGCGTGGGATTGGGCCCGGGTGGAACAGTGCACGGTGGGTGGGGACGGGGCGCCGTGGATCCGCAAGGTGCTGGAGTACCTCCCCCAGGCCACCTATCGCCTCGATCCGTTCCACCTCAAGCGGGCGCTGCGGCGCGGGCTGCGGCATGATCCGGAAGCCCACCGGCAGCTGGCGGCGGCGCTGGCCGAGGGGAAGCCGTGGCCCGAGGTGGCGGCGATCCTGGATGCGGCTCGCCGGCGGGCGCAGGGAGACGACCGCGACCGCGTCCAAGAGCTGAAGCAGTACATGAAGAACCACTGGGACGGCATCGTGGCCGACGCGAACGTGCGGCGGCTTGGTGCGATCGAGGGGCAGAATTACCACGTGCTGGCCCGGCGGATGAAGCGACGGGGAGCGTCGTGGAGCGAAGGCGGGGCACGGCACCTGGCCCGCCTGTTGGCGGCCCGAGCAAATGGGGAGCTCGAGCGCTATGCGCGTCCGGTCTGGCAGCGCCGCCAGGCGCCACCGGTGGTGTCGACCCCGCAAGGCCGGCTGTTCGGGCAGCGCCTGAGTCGGAGCGACGTGGAGGATGTCGCCCAGTGGCTGCGGGTGCGGATCCCGGCGCTCTACGGGCCGCATGCGGACCGTGAGTGGGTGCAGGCGTTACGGCACCTGGCCGGCCTTTCTGTGGCGTAACCGGAGCATGGGTCGGGGGGATCCACCTACCGAAGCTTGATGCAGTCCGACGAGGGGCGCGGGTTGCACCGCCCGCAAGCCTGTGCTAACATTGGGGCTGTCGCCGGGAAGGGTGCCTGAGAGGTCGAAAGGAGCCGCCTGCTAAGCGGTTGAGGGGCCTTTAAAGCCCCTCCGAGGGTTCGAATCCCTCCCCTTCCGCTGAGCGCCAAGCCTACTCGTGCGCCGTTAGCTCAGTCCGGATAGAGCGGCTGACTACGGATCAGCAGGTCGGGGGTTCAAATCCTCCACGGCGCACCGAAGAAGCCCGGAACCAACCGGGTTTCTTCAGCCGTTCCCAGCCCGGGAGCTAAAGCTCCCGGGCTTTTGCTCTAGGCAGAACCGGATGGCAGTCACCGCCAATCCGGTTCTGCTTTTGCAACAGCCGGCAGGGGCGCCTCGGGCATGACCCTGCGACATCCCCGTCAACCTAAGCGCGGAATGGTAGGTGCCGGCGACCGGCTGACCGGCCGTCCCTGGGGGTGGGACCATGCCGCTGTTCTTCCGTCCGGGACCCTGGTACCGAAAGCCTGGAGGTCAGGACAGGGATTGGCGTCATCTGGAGGGCTCCTTACGGCACCTGGAGACGAGCCTTCAGGACCTGCGCTCGACCCTGGACCGGACCTTGTTGGTGGGGCGTCGCAGCCTGACGGGCCGCCTCCAGGAGGATGTCCAGCTCTTCAAGCGCGCCCTCGAGCGGATCGACGACTTTGTGGTCCGCAGGATCTGGCTGCGCAACGGGGCGGGTGTGGCCCTGCTCTTCATTGAGGGGCTCGTGGACACCCGAGCGGTGCAGGAATTCGTCCTGGCGCCCATCCTGCGGGTGCGCAGCGAGCGGCTGCCCCGGGGACGGCGCCTCCAAAAGGTGCTCACGGAGCGCGTCCTGCCCACCACGGGCAACATGCGGGCCAAGACCATCGATGGCCTGCTTAAGGGCATCCTCTCCGGCAGCGTGGTCCTCCTGGTGGACGGCTGCACCGACGCCCTCAACATCGACATGCGCAAGCTGCCGGAGCGATCCGTGGAAGAGCCCTCCATGGAGCCCGTCATCCGCGGACCGCGGGACGGCTTCACTGAAGACCTCCAGACCAACATCAGCCTGATCCGGCGTAGGCTCGCGGACATTCGCTTAAAGGTCGAACAGGTACGGGTGGGCCGTGTCACCCACACCCAGGTGGCGGTTTGCTACCTCCAGGGCATCGCCAACCCCCACCTGGTCACGGAAGTCCAGAGCCGGCTCCACCGCATCGAGGTCGACGGCATCCTGGAGAGCGGCTACATCGAGGAATGGATCGAGGACAACCCAGCCTCCATCTTTCCCCAGATCCTGCACACGGAACGGCCTGACGTGGTGGCCGGCGCCCTGCTGGAGGGCCGGGTGGCCATCGTGACCGACGGCACTCCCTTTGTGCTTGTGGTCCCCATTTCCTTGTGGACCCTGCTGCAAACGACGGAGGATTACAACGTTCGCTTCGTCGCGACCACCGCCCTCCGCTGGCTGCGCTACCTGTTCACCATGGTCGCCCTACTGCTGCCCTCGCTGTATGTGGCCATCACCACCTACCACCCCGAGATGCTGCCCACTCCCCTGCTGATGACGGTGGCCGCCAGCCGCGAGGGCATCCCTTTCCCTGCCGTGGTGGAGGCGCTACTGGTGGAAATCATCTTTGAAGCCCTGCGGGAGGCCGGGGTGCGCCTACCCCGCACCATCGGCCAGGCGGTCAGCATCGTTGGTGCCATCGTCATCGGCGAGGCGGCGGTCATGGCAGGCATCGTGTCGGCGCCCATGGTGATCATCGTGGCCACCACAGGCATCGCCAACTTCACCATCGCTCGCTTCAACTTGGCCTATGCCATCCGGTTGCTGCGCTTCCCCCTGATGCTGCTGGCCGGTTTGTTGGGCCTTTACGGAGTGATAGTGGGGCTCATGGCCATCCTGATCCACTTGGCCGGACTGCGCTCTTTTGGCTACCCCTACCTGGCACCGGTGGGGCCGCTCAACACACCCGACCTCAAGGACGTGGCCGTGCGGGCGCCCCACTGGGCCATGACAGAGCGGCCCACCCACCTGGCTCGCCGCAACTGGCATCGCGCCCGCCCGGGTTTGCAGCCCAGCGCCCGGCGCTGGCCCGGGCTTGGAGGGGCACCTTGATGGCGGGCCACAGCGACCTGGCCGGAGCCGGCCTCCCCGGAGCGCGAAGCGGTCCGCCCGGAGAACCGGTGGGGGAGCAACGGGGCCTCCCTTCCGCGCTGTGGGGCCTTCGGTGGGGATGCCTCCGGATCGCGGCCCTGCTGGTCCTGGCCGCGTTCGTCCTGACCGGTTGCTGGGACCGGGTGGAGATCAACGACCGGGCCATCGTGCTGGGCATGGCCGTTGACCGGGACCAAGGCGGCCGCTTTCGGGTCACCCTCAGCGTGGCCGACCCGGCGCGCTTTCCCCGGCCGGGCCAGCAAGGATCCAGCCAGGTGGGGCAGAAGCCGGTCAACTACATCCAGGGATCGGGGCGGACGCTGGCTGACGCCCTGTCGCTGATCCAGGAGACCGTACCCCGGCGCCTGTACTACTCGCACCTCAAGACGGTGCTCATCGGCGAGGGGGCGGCGCGCCGGGGCATCGGGCCGGTGCTGGACTTCCTGATGCGGGATGCCCAGCCACGCCTCGAGCTCATGGTGGCCGTAACGCCGGGGGAGGCGGGCCCCAAGTTCATCCGGGCCACCCCACCACTGGAATCGTTGCCGGCTGATGCCCTGCGGGAGCAGATCCGACTGCGTCTGGGCATCGTGGTACCCCTCTACCGGCTGGTACGGGCCCTCTACGAGCCGGGGCAGGAACCCGTCCTACCGCGGGTGGAACTGGCGCCGGTAACGAACGGCGGAATGCCGGTGCAGGGCTGGTTTGTGAACGGGGTGGGGGTCTTCAAGGGGGACCGGCTGGCGGGATGGCTGGATAACGCCACCACCCGCGGCCTGATGTGGCTGCGGGGCGAGATCCAGCACGGGACCATCACCGTCTCCTTGCCGGGCGGCTCGGTCAGCTTGCGCCTGTTGCGCGCGAAAACCCAGCTCCAGCCGATGGTGGATGGGGACCGGGTGGTGATACGGGTGCAGGTGGCGACCGAAGACGACCTGGTGGACAACCCCGCAGGCCTCGAGGTCTCCTCCCCTGCCGCCATTCGCCGGATCGAGGAACTGGCCGCCCGGGAAATCGTCCGCAGGGCCGAGGAGGCTCGCACCGCCCTGCAGGATCGCCTGGGTACCGATGCCGCCGGATTTGGTGCCACCCTGCGGAAGCGCAACCCCGCGGCCTGGGCCATGCTGGGACCCCGGTGGGACGAGGTCTTTCCCCGGGTGGAGGTGCGCTATCGGGTCCAGGTCGACGTGCGCCGGCCCGGGCTGACCACCGGCGCCCCCGCCCGCTCGCGGTGACCGTGAGGACAGGCCGGAAGGCGCCCTGCCCCGGCCTCGGCGATGGAAGGGCTTCGGCAGGACCTCGGTGGCCGTGCCCGACCGAAACCCGTGGTTGAGGAGGGGATACAGTGCAAGTCCTGCTGATGTTGGCCCTGGTGACGGTACTCCTTGGGATCGAGCTGCCACCCCTCCTGCGCCAGGGGTCGCGGCGCCTGGTGGCGGTGTACCTGGTCTTCATGTCCCTGGCGACGGGCATCGGCGTTCTCCAGGGGCTCCACTGGCAGGGGCCCACCTTGGTGGACCTGTTGAACACCCTCTTCACCCCGTGGCGGCTGTGGATGACCCCGGATAGGGGATGACCCGGGGGGCTATCACGGCGGCAGCGGCCCCGTCCCCGCGGCCGCCGAGGGCCGGCACCCCTCCAGCCGCCACCCTCCACCCGTCACATGCTGGCCCCGCAGGTTCCGGGAAACACTACCTGTATGATCCCGTACCAGCCCCGCAACGAGCAGGTATCGCCCCGGCAGCTCTTTGTGCTGCTTTTCTTCACCATCTCACCGACCACGGTCCTTGCGCTGCCGGCCATGATCGGGCAGTACGCCGGCCATGACGCGTGGCTGGCGGTGGCGCTGGTCACCCTGGCCGGGGCGGCTGTGGTGCGGCTGCACCTGGCCCTGGCTCACCGCTTTCCCGGCCAGGGTTGGACGGACATCCACCGCCTGGTGCTGGGGCGCTGGTTGGGGTCGGTGGTCAATCTCCTGACCTGGGGTTGGGTCCTATTGACCGCCGCCGTCATCGCCCGGGAATTCGGCGAGTTCGTCGTGGCCACGGTGCTACCCCTGACGCCACTGGTGGTGATCCAAGGAACGGCCCTGGGCCTGGCCATGTGGGTCGCCCGGGACGGGCTGGAGGTGCTAGCCCGGGTGGCGGAGCTGCTGTTCCCCGTGATCGCGGCATCCTTCGTGTTCCTGCTGGTGTTGCTGCTACCCAACATCGACGGGCGCGCCATCCTCCCCCTGCTGGAGAGCGGCTGGGGGAACCTGTTGCGCGGTGCGGTGCCGCCCCTGGCCTGGCTTGGGGAGACGGTGTTGTCCCTGGTCATCCATCCGTCCCTGGCCGACTGGGATGGCGCCCGGCGCGCCGGTTCGGCTGCGGTGCTGGTGGTGGGTGGGCTTTTGACCCTCCTGACCCTGGGGACCATCCTGGTGCTGGGGGATACGGCCGCCCTGTTCACCTTTCCCCTGTTCGCCGCAACGCGCACCGTCAGCATCGCCGATTTCATTGAGCGGCTGGAACCCCTGCTGACCACCGTTTGGGTGGGCGGGCTGGTGATCAAGATGGGCGTCTGGATCTTTGCCGCTAGCATCACCGGCGCGGGCGCCTTCGGGGTCGACGATTACCGCCCGCTGGTGACCCCCATAACGGCCCTGGTACTGGCGCTGTCCATCTGGCTATTCCCCAGCAGCTTGGAGATGACCGACTTCCTGGCCCGCACCTGGCCTTTTCTGGCGCTGCTGTTTCAGGTGGTGCTACCGGCCGCCGTTCTCCTGCTCGCCCTGGTGCGCGGCGTGGGCGCCCGGGGCGCCGGTTGCCCGTCCCCGGAACCGGCGGGCAGCCGGGTGGGGGGAGCGTCACCGTCCGGAGCGGCGAGACCCGGTGGTGCCCCGGCAGGCGGGCGTTAGCCGAGGCGCCGGCGGCCCGCCACGGAGCCGGGCGGCCAGCTGGCTCCAGAAGGATGCGGCGCACGGTCTCGAAGGTTGCCGCCCCCGCGGCGGGGGCTGGCTTGCGAACCGGCATGCCAGCAGAGCGGGCGGCGCTGCGCGGCACCGGCTGCGGGGACCGATCAAGGGACGCAATGGCTCAGTGCGAGGTGGCTGAGCGCGAGGTAGTTCGGCGCGGGGTAGTTCAGCGCACCTGGCGGCGGCGGAGCACCTGAACCAGGGGATAGCCAAGAAGAAACACGACCCCCGCTTCCCCGGCGCCGATCCACAACACCCAGGGCAGGTAGGGGGTATGGGTCAGGTAGGACAGATAACCGCCGACCAGCACGGCGTTCAACACCACGGGCGCCAGATAACCCACCGGGTGGAAGGGGAAGCGGCGGGTGATCAAGGCCGCGGCCAGGGTCACCAGGGAGCCTCCGACCACGTCCCAGAGGCCGAAGGGGCTCTGGAGGTTGGCCAGGGCCACGCCGGCAAAAAGGCCCGGCACCGCCTCCGCCCAGAGCATGGGCAGCAGGGTGAGGGCCTCGCTCACCCGGAACTGGACCTGCCCGAAGGAGATGGGCTGGAAGATCAGGGTGAGCACCACGTACAGGGCGGCGATCATGCCCGCCCGCAACCAGCGCCGGAGGTCCATGCCATGCGCTCCTTCCTCAGGCATCGTCGCACCTTTCCCGGCCGTCCCCAGACCGGGCCGCGCCGGGACGCCGTCCTTCCCTTCCCGGATTCCGGAGGCCGGGCAACCGCCGGGCGGCACCGGGTTCGGCTGGCTCTTTGCCGGCCCGGCTACGGCCGCCGGCGCACGACCGGGGCGACCCCGGCGAACCCTGTCAGGCCGGGTCGCCCGGCGGCCAGGGTCCATGATAGAATAACCGCGTGGCGGCGCGTAGCCCGGCGGTCCGCCACATGCGCCCGTAGCTCAGGTGGAAGAGCGCTTCCGTCCTAAGGAAGGCGTCGGGGGTTCGAGTCCTCCCGGGCGCACCGTGCAGCGTCATGGCGGGCGCACCACGGGGCGGGGCCGGTGGCACCGGCCAGCGGCTGGACCGCAGACCGCTCCGTCCCGCCGGATCCCGGCCAGAGCCCGGCTGCTCTGGCCTTTCTCATCGCCTCTTTCGTCCCCGGCCGCGGCCTGAGGGTGCGCCGGCCGAGGGCGCACCGCCAGCCCGGTGTCCTGAGGCGGCGGGCGCGCGGGCGGCCCCGGCCAGCTCGGAGAGGGGGTGCCGTAGTGGCCGGTACCGTTCATCCGGACGAACCGGCTCCGGGCACCGCGGCCGCGGAGGGTGGCGCGCAGGCCGGCGACGACCCGGACCAGCGGTACATGGCCGAGGCCCTGGCCGAGGCCCGGCGCGCCCTGGCCCTCGGGGAGGTTCCCGTGGGGGCGGTCGCCGTCTACCAGGACGCCATCATCGCCCGCGGCCACAACCTGCGCGAGCGGCTGGGCGACCCCACGGCCCACGCGGAGATCCTGGTGCTGCGGGAAGCGGCTGCGCGCCTGGGAGGCTGGCGGCTGGAAGGGGTGACCCTGTACGTCACCCTGGAACCTTGCCCCATGTGCGCGGGTGCCATCGTTCTGGCGCGGGTGCCGCGGCTGGTCTATGGTGCTCGCGACCCCAAGGCCGGCGCGGCCGGCAGCTTGATGAACCTGGTGCAACATGATAGACTGAATCACCGAGTCGAGCTGCGTTCCGGTGTGCTGGCCGACGCCAGCGCCGCTTTATTGCGGGGCTTCTTCCGCCGGCTGCGCGACACGGGCTTGCGGGATCCGGGCGGCGTGTTCCCGGATCCCGGTATGCGGCCCGATCCCGGTGGAGCCGGCCCGGGCGCCTGAACGTGTGGGCCGGACCGGCGGCGGGGGCGGCTGGCGGCGGCGGTGAACCGCCGTCGCGGCGGCCGGGGAGGGCCGGGGCGGAACACCGGAGCGTGGCCGGCGGGGGTCTGCGGCGCTGTGCCCCCCGAAGGGGCGAGGCCATGGCCGGGTCGCAGGCAGCATGGAAGGGTGCCGGAGTGGTTGAACGGGGCGGTCTCGAAAACCGTTGTGGGCGCAAGCCCACCGTGGGTTCGAATCCCACCCCTTCCGCAGGATGCCGGCCCGGCCGCACTCGCGGTCCGGTCCCGGGACCGGCCCCGGCCCGCTGCTTGGATGCCCGTCCCGGACGGCCGGCGGCGGTCCGGCCCAGCTGAAAAAGCGAGCAGGGCACGACGGAGAACCGTCCACGGCGAGGAAGGGTGGCCGAGCGGTTTAAGGCACACGCCTGGAGAGCGTGTGTGGGCGCAAGCCCACCGTGGGTTCGAATCCCACCCCTTCCGCCCTTTTTGTCTTCAGGTCTCGCCTTTCTTGCCTTGGGTTTTGGTTCTGGCCTTTACCTTTATGCTTTGGCCGTGCTAGACGGGGAGGTAGCGGTGCCCTGTACCCGCAATCCGCTATAGCGGGGTCGAATTCCCGTCCGAGGCCCTCGCGGTCGGGGCCAGCACCGGACACGGGGTGTTGAAGGCCGGGTCCCGCGCAACGCGGACTCGTGAACCCCGCCAGGCCCGGAAGGGAGCAACGGTAAGCGAGCCACCGCGTGTGCCGCGGGGTAGCCGGGCCGGAGCCCACGGTTCGGCCAGCGCCCGGGTGCGGGTGTCGACGACGGGTGCACGGCCAAGCCTTTGCGGGAGGGCGACGGCGGAACCGCTACCGCCGCCGCCCTTTCTTCTTGGCAGGGGGGGTTTTGTTGAGCCAGCCCTACCAGGCCCTCTACCGCAGCTGGCGGCCCCAGCGCTTCGACGGTGTGGTGGGGCAGGAGCACGTCATCCGGACCCTGGCCAACGCCCTGCGCACCGGCCGTGTGGCCCACGCGTACCTCTTCGCCGGGCCGCGCGGCACCGGCAAGACCTCCGTCGCCAAGCTCCTGGCCAAGGCCGTGAACTGCCAGTCCCCCGAAGGCGTCGAGCCCTGCAACCGCTGCGATCTCTGCCGGGAGATCAACGACGGCTCCACCATGGACGTGCTGGAGATCGATGCCGCCTCCAACCGCGGCATCGACGAGATCCGGGAACTGCGGGAGCGGGTGCGCTACGCGCCGGCCCGCGGGCGGTACAAGGTGTACATCATCGACGAGGTCCACATGCTGACCACCGAGGCGTTCAACGCCTTGCTGAAGACCCTGGAAGAGCCACCGACCCATGCCCTCTTCATCCTGGCCACCACCGAGCCCCACCGGCTGCCGGCCACCATCGTCTCCCGCTGCCAGCGCTTCGACTTCCACCGGCTGAGCCCCGAGCAGATCGTCCAGCGGCTGGAGGCGGTCTGCACCGCCATGGGCGTCGAGGCGGAACCCGAAGCACTGCGCCTGCTGGCCCGGCTGGCCGAAGGCGGCCTGCGGGACGCCTTGAGCCTGCTGGACCAGTGCCTGGCCATGGGCGGTGACCGGCTGGAGGTCGCCGTGGTGACCGAGCTGCTGGGGCTCGCTCCGGGGGAAGGCATCCTGGCCCTGACCCGCGCGGTGGTGGAAGGCGACATGGGCGCCGGCCTGCGGGCGGTGGCCGACCTCGCTGCCCAGGGCGTCGACCTGGCCCAGGCCCTGCGCGACTGGGTCGCCTGCTGGCGCGACCTGCTGGCCCTCCGTTCCGGCCTGGACAGCCGGCACCTGCTCTATGCCGGCGAAGACCTGGCGGCCCGGCTGGAGCCCCTGGCCCGGACCCTGGACGACGCCACCGCCCTGGCCTGCTTTGATGCCCTGGCCGAAGGGGAGGCGCTGCTGCGCTGGAGCGGCCAGCCCCGCCTGGCCTTGGAGGCCGCGCTAATCCGGGCGGTGGGGGAGCGGCTCGCCCGGCTTCCCGGTGGTGCCGCAGGCACGGCGGCGGAGCCGGCCGGCGCCGAACCGGCCCGCACCGCCTGGGGCGGCCGGCCCGGGGATGGGGGGCCGGGCCGGGGGGCGGGGGCGACCGTCCCCGCAACTGCACCCGCCGCCGGGCCGGAGCGGCCCCAGCCGGAGGCGTCCGGGCCGGAAGGGCCGGCCACCCGGACGCCCGCCCGGGAGCGGTCCCGGCCCACCGGGGGGAGCGGGCAAGCCTCCACAGCAGGCCCGGCACCGGCGGGGCCCGAGCCCGCTGCGGAGGGCGGCGCCGCGCCGGGGCAGGCGGCGGCCGCCCCGCCCCAGGCGCTGGCCCGACAATGGGAGCGCTTCTTGCAGTCCCTGCGCCGGCGGCGGGAGTGGACGGCCCTGCATGCGCTGCTGCGGGCCGCGGGCGCACCCCGGGTGGCGGGGGCCGAGCTGGAGATCCCCTTTGCCCAGCCGGGGATGGCCCGGACGGCCGAGGTCAAGCTGCCCCAGCTGCGCCGCGCCATCGAAGCCTTTCTCGGCGCGCCGGTACCGGTCCGGGTTACCGTCGGCAACGGTGGTCCACCTTCCGGCCCGGGGGCGTCACCGGCCCAGGCCCAGGAGGCCGACGGACCGGCCGCCGCCCCCGCTGCCGCGCCGTCCAGGGAGCCGGAAGGGCGTGCGGACGGGGCGGCCCCCGAGGTCGCAGGGGCGCAGGAGCCCCCCACCACCCCGGTGGACCCCGGGATGCAGGTGCCTTTTGGGCCCGCTGCGCCCCAAGGTGCCCATGCCCGGCAGACCCCGGACCTGCAGGAACGCGATGCACCCCCTGCGACCGGGGGCGACGGCGCGGCCCAGGAGAGGGAAAGGGGAGCGGCGCCGCCTCGTGGCAGCGGCAACACCCCGGGGGCAGGCACGGCGTCACGCCCGGCGCCGGGGCCGGCCCAGGGGCAACCCGCGGAGAGGGGTGCCCCCGGCAACTCCAGCGAACGGGCGGCAGCCCGGTGCCATCCTCCGCTGGGGCAGGGGGGGACCGATGCCCAGCCTCCGCGGGCGCAGCCGGCGACCCCGCCCGATCCTCCGCCGGCGCCGGCGGCGACCGCACCGGTGCCGGGTTCGTCCGACGAGAGCCTGCCGCCGGACCTGGACGCGGTGCAGAGGGCGGCCTGGGAACTCTTTGGAGGGCAGTGGATCCCGGTAAAGGAGGAATGGCAGCGTGAGCTTCGGCCCCATGGGCAAGATGCTGAAACAGCTTGAGAAGATGCAGCAGGAGATGGCTCGCCTGCAGGAAGAGCTGGGCCAGCGCGAGGTGGAGGCCACGGCCGGCGGCGGCATGGTCAAGGCGGTGGTCAACGGGCGCCAGGAGCTGCTGCGCCTGGAGATCGCACGGGAAGCCGTCGACCCTGACGACGTGGAACTCCTGCAGGACATGATCGTGGCGGCGGTCAACGAGGCCAGCCGCAAGGCCCAGGAGATGGTCCAGGCCGAGATGGCCCGGGTGACGGGCGGGCTCAAGCTGCCGAAGCTGCCGGGCTTGCCCGGCTTCTAGGGAGCGCGATGCCGGCATGGAGCACGCGCCTGCCTTTGCCCGCCTGATCGCCGAGTTGGAGAAGCTGCCCGGCATCGGCCCCAAGACGGCCCAACGCCTAGCCTATCACCTGCTCTTCCGCCCCCAGGAGGAGGTCCGGGCCCTGGCGGAGGCCATGGTGCAGGCCCGTGCCAGCGTCCGTTACTGCAGCGTCTGTGCCAACCTGACCGACCGCGATCCCTGCCCTGTCTGCCGGGATCCCGGGCGGGACCCGCGGGTGATCTGCGTGGTCGAGCAGCCCCGTGATGTGGTGGCCATGGAGCGCACGCGGGAGTTTCGCGGCCGTTACCACGTGTTGCACGGGGTCATCTCACCCATGGATGGCGTGGGGCCGGAGCAGCTCAGGGTGCGCGAGCTGCTGGCCCGCCTGCGCCAGGACCCGCCGGTGGAAGAGGTGATCCTGGCGACCAACCCCACGGTGGAGGGCGAGGCGACCGCCCTTTATCTGGCCCGCCTGATCAAGCCCCTGGGCATCCGGGTGACCCGCATCGCCCGCGGCGTGCCCGAGGGCGGGGACCTGGAATACGTGGACGAGCTCACCCTGACCCGCGCCCTGCAGGGACGGCAGGCCCTGTAGGATACGCCAGCCCTCTTCCTTGCTGGAATAAATCCCTGCTTCTGGGTCCATGTTTCCTCTTGCCGGCCGGCCGCGGCGGTGGTTCAACCCGCGTGTCCCGCCGCATACCCATAGGACAGGGGTCACCGCATGCCGGGACCCCCAAGGCCGGCAAGGGGCGTGGAAGGGAATGCACGCAGAACGGGAACGCAGCTGGCTGCGACGCTGGTGGTGGCTGTGGCCCCGGCGGCGGCCCGCCGGCCCGGCCGGGGACGAACCGGCCAAGGCTCTGGTCCCGTGGCCCCCAGGGGGTCCGGGGCCTGCTCCGCATCGCCCGGACCGTTCCCCCTCCCTTGCGGGACGCGGGCGGCCGCGCCCGGCCCCAGGCCGGCGCGCGCTTCGCCTCCCCTTCTCCCCCGCCGGGCCCGGCCAGGAAACCCGGGCTGGGGGCCGGGGAGCGCGGACCGGCAGCCCTGAGGACGACGCCGCCTTCGACTGGGTGCGCGCCGTCGAGGAGGCCCGGCGGGACTGGGAGCAGGCCCGCCTGTACTTCGAATGCGTCACCGACCGGGACCTGGTGGACCAGGCCATCCACCTTGTGCTTGCGGCGGAAAAGCGTTACGCCTACCTGCTGAAACAGGCGCGCCAGCGGGGCATCCAGGGCCTGCCGGCCCACCCCGGGGATCCGGCGGGACGGAAGGTGGCGCCTTGAAGGCCTTGAAGGCGGGGTGATGGCCATCGCCGGCGACGGCACCTGGGGGACCCTGGGCCTGGCCGCGGTGCTTTTGGGGGCCCTTACCTGGCGCGCAGCCACGGCCGCGTCTGCCGGTGAGGCCCTAGCGCGCCTGATGGCCGACCTGGCCGTCGGGTCCGGCTGGGTCCTGGCCTTGAACCTGCTGCTGTCCCCTCTGGGTGCCCACGTGGGGTGGAACCCGGCCACCGCCTGGCTGGCGGGCACCCTGGGCCTGCCCGGCGCCATGGCCCTGGCGCTGCTGGCCGTGATGGCGCGCTGGCAGCCCTAGCGGCCCCCTGCGGGCGCGCCCCTTGGGCGATCCCCTGGGGCGCCCCGGGTGCCCCTCCCATGCCCGGCCTCCCTTTCCTTGACGCTGCCAGGCCGCTTTGTTACGATACCGCCGCTCCTGAGGAGGCCGCGGCGGGCCGAGCCGGCCCCTGGCCCGGCGCGCGGCCGGTTCGTCCGGCATCATTTCGCGATGTTCGCGGTCGCGAGGAGGCAAGCCCCATGTCCCAGCCGGTGCGGGTCCGGTATGCGCCGTCGCCCACGGGTTACCTGCACATCGGCGGCGTCCGGACCATCCTGTTCAACTGGCTGTTTGCGCGGAAGCACGGGGGCCGGTTCGTCCTCCGGTTCGAAGACACCGACCCCGAGCGGTCGCGGGATGAATTGATCGAACCCATGCTGGAGAGCATCCGCTGGCTGGGCCTGGACTGGGATGAGGGCCCCGACGTGGGCGGTCCCTACGGCCCCTACCGGCAGTCCCAGCGGCTCGACCTGTACCGGCAGGAGCTCGACCGCCTGCTGGCCGAGGGGAAGGCGTACTACTGCTATTGCACCCCCGAAGAGCTGAACGCCGAACGCGAGGCGGCGCGGGCGGCGGGCCGGCCGGCCGTCTACAGCGGCCGCTGCCGCCATCTGACCGAGGCCCAGCGGCGGGAACTGGAGGCCGAAGGGCGCCGCCCGGCGGTGCGCCTGCGGGTGCCCGATCAAGGGCTGGTGACGGTCCGCGACCTGGTGAAGGGCGAGGTCGCCTTTGACGTGGCCCAGTTCGGGGACTTCATCATCGCCCGCGCCGACGGGATGCCCGTGTACAACTTCGCCGTGGTGGTGGACGACCACCACATGGCCATAAGCCACGTGATCCGCGGGGACGAGCACCTCTCCAACACGCCCAAGCAGCTGCTGGTCTACCAGGCGCTGGGCTGGGAGCCGCCCCAGTTTGCGCACGTGCCCATGATCCTGGCGCCCGACCGGAGCAAGTTGAGCAAGCGCCACGGTGCGGTGGCCGTCGACGAGTACCGGCGCCAGGGGTTCCTGCCCGAGGCGATCCTCAACTACGTGGCCTTGCTGGGCTGGTCCCCCGGAGACGACCGGGAGATCCTGTCCCTGGACGAGATGATCCAGCTCTTCGATCTGGACCGGGTCTCCCATACCGCGGCCATCTACGACGTGGAAAAGATGGCCTGGATGAACGGCCACTACCTTCGCGAGGCCGATCTGGACCGGGTGGTGGAACTGGCCCTGCCGCGCCTGCAGGCAGCGGGACTTCTGGACGCGCCGCCCCAGGGCGAGGAGCGCCGGCGGCTGCGGGCCATCCTGGACGCCGTACGCCAGCGGGTCCGGACCCTGGATGAGCTGGTGGAAGCCAGCCGCTATTTCTTCACCGACGTGGAGGGGTACGACGAGGCCGGGGTGCGCAAGCACTTCGACCGCGACGACGCCATCCCGATCCTCGAGGCGGTGGCGGAGACCCTGGCCCGGGTCGAGCCCTGGACCCAGGCGGCCATCGAACAGGCCTTACGCGGCCTGGCGGAGCGGCTGGGTGTGGGGACCGGGCGCATCTTCCACCCCACGCGCCTGGCGGTGTCGGGGCGCACGGTGGGCCCCGGTGTCTTCGATGTGATCTGCTGGGTCGGGCGCGAGCGCTGTCTGGAGCGGATCCGGCGCGCCATCGGGTGGATCCGGCAGCGGCGGGCCGCGCGGGCGGCGCAGCCGGCTGGGCGCCCGGGCGGGCCGGTGGGCAGCTGAGGCTGTGCCTTGCGCCTTCGGGGTTGCCGGTTCTACCGGAGCCGGTGGCGGCACGGGCTGCCGGCCGGCCGGGCGGTTAGGGCCGCCCGGCGGCGGGAACCGCCAGGCCACCGGCCTCCCGCCGCCCCCCGGCCGTGCTTGGCGCGGTGGTTTTAAGGGGCCGTGGGGCGGGCGTTGCCGGTGCCGGTTTCCGGCTATGTCATGGGCTTCCCTGTCCGCCATCGGGAACAGAGGCACCAGGCGTGCCCGTGTTTCCTCCACCGCAGCCTTGGGTATGATAGGGCCCGGCCGGACCGCCGCGGCCCGTGCGTCGCGAGGCAGGGAGGGACCGGCATCCCCGGGACGCCCCAGCGGCACCACAGCCTGCCGGCCGGCCCGTGGGGCCAAGCAGTTGTAGCAGCGCGGATGCCGTGCTATAATGCGTGTTGCGCCCGCGGGGCGCCGGTTCGAAGGCCTTGACAGGCTCGCGAATCGAGACAACATGATGGGGATTGGGGTAACGGCAGCCCGCCAGGTTCTGGCCCTGGTAGTCCAGGTTCGAATCCTGGATCCCCAGCAGTGCCCCGTTCGTCTAGCGGCCTAGGATACCGCCCTCTCACGGCGGAGACACCGGTTCGAGTCCGGTACGGGGCACACCAGCACCCGGGAGCTCGCTTCCGGGTGCTGCTTCTGCGGCGGCCTCGGGCCGCCTCGGGCGCGCGGCAAGCCGGCGCCACGGGGTGTTGACAGGGTCAAAGGCCGCTGCTAAGATACCAAACCGTCGGCGCCGCGAGCGCCGGGCGAAACGACTGGTCCTTGAAAACGGAGCAGCGCGTGGAGAGGCAGGCCTTGCGAGCCTGGTGGTCACCGTGCCGTTGCGCGGGAGCGCAGGGGTGGCGGTGGCCGGGCAACGCGAAAAGAGCGCGAGCCGCGAGAGGACTCTCTTGCGGGAAGGGAACTTTCCGGAGGAGAGTTTGATCCTGGCTCAGGACGAACGCTGGCGGCGTGCATAAGACATGCAAGTCGAGCGGGGGGACTGGGGAGCTTGCTCTCCGGTCTCCTAGCGGCGGACGGGTGAGTAACACGTGGGCAACCTGCCCGGCAGTGGGGGATAACCCTGGGAAACTGGGGCTAATACCGCATACGGTCCGCGCTCCGCATGGGGTGTGGAAGAAAGGCCGTCGTGAGGCGGTCGCTGCCGGAGGGGCCCGCGGCCCATCAGCTGGTTGGTGGGGTAACGGCCCACCAAGGCGACGACGGGTAGCCGGCCTGAGAGGGTGGCCGGCCACACTGGGACTGAGACACGGCCCAGACTCCTACGGGAGGCAGCAGTCGGGAATCTTGCGCAATGGGCGAAAGCCTGACGCAGCGACGCCGCGTGGGGGAGGAAGCCCTTCGGGGTGTAAACCCCTGTCGTCCGGGACGAAGGTGAGGGGCTGAAAGGCCTCTTGCTGACGGTACCGGAGGAGGAAGCCCCGGCTAACTACGTGCCAGCAGCCGCGGTAAGACGTAGGGGGCGAGCGTTGTCCGGAATCACTGGGCGTAAAGGGCGCGTAGGCGGCCTGGCAAGTCGGATGTGAAAGGTCCCGGCTCAACCGGGGAGGTGCATTCGAAACTGCCGGGCTTGAGGGCAGGAGAGGGCAGCGGAATTCCCGGTGGAGCGGTGAAATGCGTAGAGATCGGGAGGAACACCAGTGGCGAAGGCGGCTGCCTGGCCTGGCCCTGACGCTGAGGCGCGACAGCGTGGGGAGCGAACGGGATTAGATACCCCGGTAGTCCACGCCGTAAACGATGGGTGCTAGGTGTGGGAGGTATCGACCCCTTCCGTGCCGGAGCTAACGCACTAAGCACCCCGCCTGGGGAGTACGGCCGCAAGGCTGAAACTCAAAGGAATTGACGGGGGCCCGCACAAGCGGTGGAGCATGTGGTTTAATTCGAAGCAACGCGAAGAACCTTACCTGGGCTTGACATCACCGCGAACCTGGCCGAAAGGCCGGGGTGCCCTTCGGGGAGCGCGGTGACAGGTGCTGCATGGTTGTCGTCAGCTCGTGTCGTGAGATGTTGGGTTAAGTCCCGCAACGAGCGCAACCCCCGCCCTGTGTTGCCAGCGGCTTGGCCGGGCACTCACAGGGGACTGCCGGTGACAAACCGGAGGAAGGTGGGGATGACGTCAAATCATCATGGCCCTTATGCCCAGGGCTACACACGTGCTACAATGGCCGGTACAACGGGTTGCGAACCCGCGAGGGGGAGCCAATCCCTAAAAGCCGGTCCCAGTTCGGATCGCAGGCTGCAACTCGCCTGCGTGAAGCCGGAATCGCTAGTAATCGCGGATCAGAATGCCGCGGTGAATACGTTCCCGGGCCTTGTACACACCGCCCGTCACACCACGGGAGCTGGCAACACCCGAAGCCGGTGGCCCAACCCGAAAGGGAGGGAGCCGTCGAAGGTGGGGCCGGTGACTGGGGTGAAGTCGTAACAAGGTAGCCCTACGGGAACGTGGGGCTGGATCACCTCCTTTCTAAGGAGTGCCCGCCGGTGCACCGCACCGGCCCACTCCAGGTCGATCCTGCCTCGACGAAGCGCGCTGCTCGGTTTTCAAGGACCGGGTCGCCCGGTGCCTGGGCGCCCTGGGTTTTGCACCTTGACAGCGGCATAGGGGAAGCAGGAGAGCGTGATGCGGGAAGCCGGTGTGCGCGCCTTGTGCGCAGCACCCGCGGGGCAGCGGTTGGCGCTGCGGCGGGTGGGTGGCGTGCGAGGGCGAGAAGGTAGGAAGGGCACACGGTGGATGCCTCGGCGCGAAGGGCCGATGAAGGGCGTGGTAAGCTGCGAAAAGCCTCGGGGAGCCGCAAGCAGGCGTTGATCCGGGGATGCCCGAATGGGGAAACCCGGCGGGGGGAATGCCCCGTCATCCCGGACTGAATCCATAGGTTCGGGAGGGGAACCGCGGGAACTGAAACATCTCAGTACCGCGAGGAAAAGAAATCAACCGAGATTCCCCGAGTAGCGGCGAGCGAAAGGGGAGGAGCCCAAACCCGGGCGGTGGAGAAGGCTGCCACCGTTGCCGTCCGGGGGTTGCGGGGCGCAGGAGCGGAGCTTGGCAGGGCTCCGGCGGAGTGAGCAAGCCGTCCGCTAGCCGAAGCGGTCTGGAAAGGCCGGCCAGAGAGGGTAACAGCCCCGTAGGCGAAAGCGGAAGGCCTCCGTTGCTGCGTTCCCGAGTACCACGGGGCACGTGGAACCCCGTGGGAAGCTGGGGGGACCACCCTCCAAGGCTAAATACCCGAGCGACCGATAGTGCACCAGTACCGTGAGGGAAAGGTGAAAAGCACCCCGGGAGGGGAGTGAAAGAGAACCTGAAACCGTGTGCCTACAGTCAGTCGGAGGGGCGCAAGCCCTGACGGCGTGCCTATTGAAGAATGAGCCGGCGAGTGACCGTCTGCAGCGAGGTTAAGGGCCGCAGGTCCGGAGCCGCAGGGAAACCGAGTCCGAACAGGGCGCCAGTTGCAGGCGGTCGACCCGAAACCGGGTGATCTACCCATGGCCAGGGTGAAGCGCGGGTAAGACCGCGTGGAGGCCCGAACCAGGTTGGTGTTGAAAAACCATCGGATGAGCTGTGGGTAGGGGTGAAATGCCAAGCGAACCCGGAGATAGCTGGTTCTCCCCGAAACCACTTGAGGGTGGGCCTTCCGGGCTGACGCGCGGGGGTAGAGCACTGCTTGGGCTAGGGGCCTTCGCGGGTTACCGAACTCAGGCAAACTCCGAATACCGCGCGGTGTACCGGAGGAGTTAGAGCACGGGGGATAAGCTTCGTGCTCGAGAGGGAAACAACCCAGACCACCAGCTAAGGCCCCCAAGTCCGTGCTAAGTGGCTAAGGATGTGGGGTCGCTAAGACAACCAGGATGTTGGCTTAGAAGCAGCCATCATTTAAAGAGTGCGTAATAGCTCACTGGTCGAGCGACCCTGCGCCGAAAATGACGCGGGGCTCAAGCACGGCGCCGAAGCTGTGGACGGGCGCAAGCCCGTGGTAGGGGAGCGTTGCCTGGGCGGCGAAGGCCGGTCGTGAGGCCGGCTGGAGCGCAGGCAAGTGAGAATGCCGGCATGAGTAGCGAAAAGGCCGGTGAGAATCCGGCCCGCCGAAAGCCCAAGGGTTCCTGAGCAAGGCTCGTCCGCTCAGGGTTAGTCGGGACCTAAGCCGAGGCCGAAAGGCGTAGGCGATGGAGAACCGGTTCATATTCCGGTACCACCGGGAAGCCGTTACGAGCGATGGGGGGACGCAGGAGGGTAGGTACCGCCGGCCGCTGGAGATGGCCGGTGCAAGCGGGTAGGGAGCCCCGGGAGGCAAATCCCCCGGGGAGTCCTGAGACGCGACGCCGAGCCCCCTCGGGGGCGAAGGGGCCGATCCCCCACTGCCAAGAAAAGCCTCTAGCCAGGCTTCCGGTGCCCGTACCCGAAACCGACACAGGTGGGCGAGGCGAGAAGCCTAAGGCGCGCGGGAAAACCCTCGCTAAGGAACTCGGCAAACTGACCCCGTAACTTCGGGAGAAGGGGTGCCCCCTGGGGTGAAGGCCCTGGCGGCCGGAGCGCCGGGGGGTCGCAGCGAAGAGGCCCAGGCGACTGTTTATCAAAAACACAGGTCCCTGCGAAGCCGTAAGGCGCAGTATAGGGGCTGACGCCTGCCCGGTGCTGGAAGGTTAAGGGGAGGGGTTAGGGCGCAAGCCCAAAGCTCCGAACCGAAGCCCCAGTAAACGGCGGCCGTAACTATAACGGTCCTAAGGTAGCGAAATTCCTTGTCGGGTAAGTTCCGACCCGCACGAAAGGCGTAACGACCTGGGCGCTGTCTCGGCGAGGGGCCCGGTGAAATTGAGCGGCCCGTGAAGACGCGGGCGACCCGCAGCTGGACGGAAAGACCCCGTGGAGCTTTACTGCAACCTGTCATTGAACGTCTGCCGGCCATGTATAGGATAGGTGGGAGGCTGCGAACCCGGGCCGCCAGGTTCGGGGGAGCCGACGGTGGAATACCACCCTTGGACGGCGGGCGTTCTAACCGCGGCCCGTCATCCGGGTCCGGGACCGTGGCAGGTGGGCAGTTTGACTGGGGCGGTCGCCTCCTAAAAGGTAACGGAGGCGCCCAAAGGTACCCTCAGCACGGTTGGAAATCGTGCGCGGAGTGCAAAGGCACAAGGGTGCTTGACTGCGAGACCGACGGGTCGAGCAGGGGCGAAAGCCGGGCTTAGTGATCTTACGGTCCTGTGTGGAAGGGCCGTGACTCAACGGATAAAAGCTACCCCGGGGATAACAGGCTGATCTCCCCCAAGAGTCCACATCGACGGGGAGGTTTGGCACCTCGATGTCGGCTCATCGCATCCTGGGGCCGCAGCAGGTCCCAAGGGTTGGGCTGTTCGCCCATTAAAGCGGTACGTGAGCTGGGTTCAGAACGTCGTGAGACAGTTCGGTCCCTATCCACTGCGGGCGCAGGAGACTTGAGGGGAGCCTTCCCTAGTACGAGAGGACCGGGAAGGACCGACCGCTGGTATCCCAGTTGTCCCGCCCGGGGCACGGCTGGAACGCCATGTCGGGACCGGATAAGCGCTGAAAGCATCTAAGCGCGAAGCCGACCCCAAGATGAGGTCTCCCATCCCGTCAAGGGAGTAAGACCCCTGGTGGATCACCAGGTCGATAGGCCGGGCGTGTAAGGACCGCAAGGTCTTCAGCGACCCGGTACTAATCGGTCGAGGCCTTCTCCCTTCATCCCTCCACCCCCCGCCCATCGCCAAGCGTTGCTCCGCTCCCGCCTCACCCACGCTCCGCTTCCCCTGTGCCGCTCTCAAGGGGCAAAACCCCCCACCGTTCCGGTGGCCATAGCGGAGGGGTCCCACCCGTTCCCATCCCGAACACGGCCGTTAAGCCCTCCAGCGCCAATGGTACTGGGCGGGCCACCGCCCGGGAGAGTAGGTCGCCGCCGGAACACTTTTTTAACTTTGTTCAGCTTCAAAGTTACATCACGGTTCCCAGCCGTTCCGGGCCGATGACCGGGGTGGTTTCAACCTGGCACGACGGGCACGGCGCTGTACGGATCTGGCAGGCGTTCTGACAGGGATTGTAGGGTGCCCTGGCAGAGGCTATAATGGGGACTGTGATGGTCGTTCCAGCGTAGCTCAGCGGTAGAGCACCCGGCTGTTAACCGGGGGGTCGCAGGTTCGAATCCTGCCGCTGGAGCACGCCTAGAGCCGAGAGGCGACGGTATTCAGCCGTCGCCTCTCGGCGTTATGGAACCCGAGCGGGCCCAAGCAGAACCGCGACCGGCGGTTCCGCGAGATCCTGTCGAGGAGATAGGGTACCGGCCGGCGAACCTAAGAAGGACCATGGCGGAGGTCGCGCCGGCTGAGTGCAGGCGTTCCAGCTGAGTGGCTTCCTCAAGGTAGGGCACCAGGACATGGGGAAGGACACGGCGGCTGACATGGCGCAGGACCGGGCGGCAAGCGGGCCGGCGGGACGCGGCCCGTTACGGGCTGCCGCCCGGCGCGGCTGGTTCATCACCCTGGAGGGTGGGGAAGGCAGCGGCAAGAGCACCCAAGCGGCGGTGGTGATGGACTGGCTGCGCTCCCGCGGCATCCCGTCCCGGCTGGTCCGCGAGCCCGGCGGCACGGCCCTCGGCGAGCGCCTGCGGGAGCTGTTGCTGGACGGCGCCGGCAGGCCCGTGCCCATGGCCGAGATGCTGATGTTCGCGGCGGCCCGAGCCCAACTGGTGGAGACGGTGATCTTGCCGGCCCTCCTGGCGGGTGAGACGGTGGTCTGCGACCGCTATGTCGACTCGAGCCTGGCCTATCAAGGGGCGGGGCTCGGTCTTGGCGGCACCACGGTGTGGAGCGTCAACCGCCTGGCCACGCGCGGGCTGCTACCGGACCTGACGCTGCTCTTTGATTGCCCTCCCGATGTGGCGCGGGCCCGCCTCCGGCGCCCGGCCGACGGCATCGAGAGCCGCGACACCGGTTTCCACCACCGGGTGCGCCAGGGCTACCTCGACCTGGCGCGGGCCGAGCCGCGTCGCATCGTGGTCATCGATGCCACGCGCCCTGCCCTGGTGGTGGCTGAGGCTGTTCGCGAGGCGCTGGAGCGCACGCTTGGCCCCCGGCTGTAGCCCGGGCTTGCAGGGACCGGTCCGAATTCGGCGGCTCATCCGGGTCGCGCATGCCCCGGGCGGCCCGCACACCGGGACAGGTGCCCGCGATTAAGCTATTAAAACAGGCCCGCAGGACAGGGCCGGAAGCGGTCCTGCGCCGCGCAGCCCCGTGGCCAGGGCGGCCCTGGCGGCCCTGGCGCCTGCGGCGAGGGGCGGACGACCAGAAAGGCGGGTGGCCGCGGTGAAGCTGGTGGTGGCGGTGGTACAGGATAAGGATGCCGGCCGCCTGATCGAGGAACTGGTGGACCGGGGATACCGGGCCACCAAGCTGGCCAGCACCGGTGGCTTCCTCAAGGAGGGCAACACCACCCTGCTGGTGGGGGCCGAAGATGCCCAGGTGGACGAGGTGGTGGCCATCATCAAGAGGGTCTGCCGGCCCCGGGAACAGGTGGTGACACCGCTGGGGCCCATCGGTGGGGCCGTGGACACCTATGTGCCCTATCCCGTCGAGGTGATCGTGGGCGGCGCCACCATCTTCGTCCTGAACGTGGAGCGCTTCGAGCATGTTTGAACGGGATGGCCAGCCCCCCGAACAAGTACCAGCGAGACCCCAGTCGTTGCGTGGTGCCGGCGTGCGAAACCATGCCCCCTTCTGGTCTCGGCGGGTGGCCCATGCGTACCTGCTGGCCGGGCCTCCGGGAGCGGGGCACCAGGAAGCCGCCCAGGAAGCGGCCGCGGCCCTGCTGTGCCTCACACCGCGAAGCGGACAAGCCTGTGGAGATTGCGCCGCCTGCCGGCAGGTGGCGGCCGGTACCCATCCCGATTTGCTGGTGCCCGACGGCCACGGCATCGATGCGGTGCGGCGCCTCCTGGCCCTGCTGTCCCTGCGACCTCACGCGGGCGGGCGCAAGGTGATCCTCTGGCAGGACGCCGACCGCCTGACGGTGCAGGCAGCCAACGCCCTGCTCAAATCGGTGGAGGAGCCGCCGCCCTTCGCCGTCTTTCTCTTTACCACCGACCACCTGCCGGCCGTCCTGCCGACCCTGCGATCCCGCTGCCAGGTCGTTCCCTTCCGGCCGCAACCCCGGGAGGAGCGCGCGAAGGACCTGGCGGACCGGTCCGGGTCGTCCTTGCTGGCAGCCTACTGGGCCCTCTGCGCCTGCGGCGACCGCCCCGACGCCGCCCGATCGTATCTGGACGAACCCGGCTGCGCCGCGGAAGCAGAGGTGCTGGAGCGAGCAGCGGCCACCCTGGAGCGGGGCGGTCCCGCTGATGCCCTGGCGGTGGGCCGGACATTGGCTGAGTGGGGGGACCGGGCGGAAGGGGCCGTGGAGGTCCTGGTCTGGCGGTTGCGGCGGGGCGAGAAGGGGCAAGCGCCCGGCCGGTTGCTGGGCTGGACCCGTGCCCTGGCCGCGTTCCGCCGGGCCTGGCAAGCCAACGCCAACCGCCAGCTGGCCCTTGAGGTCTTCTGTTGGCGGTGCTGGGGGGTGGCGCAGGCAAGCGCCGCCTACCCTGAAGACCGTGCCGCCGCCCCGGCCCACATCGTCTCGGCGGCGGAGCGGGGTGACCTGGCCCTGACCGGCGCCGGACACCCCTCCGGTGTCGTGCCCGGGCGGGTATGGCTTCAGGGGAGGTGACCGCTCCGGTGAGCGGAGGCGCGACGGGCGACTGGGTGCGCCCGGGCACCCTTTACGTTTGCGCGTCCCCCATCGGCAACCTGGGTGACGTGACCCTTCGCCTGCTGGAGGTCCTGCGCCAGGCGGGTTACATCCTGGCCGAGGATACCCGCCGCACGCGGCGCTTGCTGTCCGCCCACGGACTCCGCGGCCGGGTGATCTCCTGCCACGAGCACAACGAAACCCAGCGGGCCGGGCAGGTGCTGCGCTGGCTGGCCGCGGGCGAGGTGGTGGCGCTGGTCACCGATGCCGGCACGCCGGGTCTGGCCGATCCGGGTGCCCGGCTGGTCGGCCGGGTGGCTGCGGCCGGCTGGCCTGTGGTGCCGGTGCCGGGACCCAGCGCGGCCCTGGCCGCCCTTTCCGTGGCCGGCATCCCGGCGTCGCGCATCCTGATCGAAGGGTTTCTCCCCCGGGAGCGGGAGCGTCGCCGCCAGCGCATCGCCGCCTGGCACCGGTGGGACGGCGTGGTGGTGTTCTTCGAGGCGCCTCACCGCCTGGCGGCGGTCCTGGAGGACCTGCAGGAGCTACTGCCGGATGCCTACCTGGTGGTGGCCCGGGAAATGACCAAGCGGCACGAGGAGATCCTGCGGGGCCGGGTAGCCCGGCTGGCCCCGGTCCTTCAAGCCGCACCCCCGCGGGGGGAGTACACCCTGGTGCTGGCGCCTCCCGGGGTTGCGGTGCCGCCGGACCGGCCGGCGCCGGGGGAGGGGGCCGGCACGGCCGGCGCCGGGGGAGGCCCAGGTCCGGACGAGGAAGCGGGCCTCCACCCAAGGCCGGCGCTGTCATGGACGGACCCTGGGCACCTGCGCGAGAACCGATCCGGAAACCGGCCGGTCCGGGCGGTGGAGGGGCCGGAGGGATGGGAAGGCACCGGGAAGGCGGCCGGCGCGGGGGTGGCCAGCCCCAGTGACGGCAGGCCCGCCGGTGACGATAGGCCCGCAACAGGGAGCGTGCCAGAGGAGCCGGTGCCCCTTGCTGGCCCGGAGGAGCCATGGCAGCAGGAGGCCGTTCCGCCCGATCCGGGACGGCTGGCCGTGGAGGTGGCTCAGCGGGTGGCGGCCGGCCTGGCTCCCAGCGCGGCCGCGCGGGAGGTGGCACGCCGGTACGGCCTTAGCCGCAGCCGGGTGTACCGTGCTTACCTGGACGCCGCCGGTTCAGGCCGTCCCCCATCGGACACGACCTGAACGGGAAGGCGTGCACGGGGGGCGGGCCAGGGCGCACCCATACTAGGCCGTGGCGACAGGGCGCGGGCTCCATACATCATGGAAAGGGGGCCCTGTACAGGGCCCCACTCTTTTCCACGTTTGTATGCATCGCCGGCAACGCTCCCCGGTCAGGCTCTGCCGGGCATCCCTGGCCCGACCCCGGGGCCCGGACCCCCTGCCAGGCGGTCCTTGCCACCGCCCCTGGCAGCCACCCCCACCTGCAGCAAACCGCCTGCTGCCCACGGCGGCCGTCCCTGCCGGATGGTGGTGAAGGTCCGTCTGGTCCACGCACCTTGCGGTGACGGGTCAAGCCCCGATCGCACCGGTTCCACCTATGCCAGGCTCCGTCCCGGTTCTGCCCCCAACCGGTTCCGGATTGGCGGCGCGGCCGCCTGCCCCGTGGAGCCGCACCAGCCTGGCGGGTGTCTCCCCTGCGGATGCCGTCCGAGCGGGCCCGGGCCGGTCGCCCGGTTCGCTCAGCTCGCCCGGGTGGCCATGATGGCCATGCAGCTCTTGCAGACGTTCTTCCCCTTGAAGTTCTCGACGTTGTAGGCGTTCCCGCAGAAGATGCAGGCGGGCTCGTACTTGCGCAGGATGATCTTGTCGCCGTCAACGTAGATCTCCAGCGAGTCCTTCTCCTGGATGTCCAGGGTCCTCCGCAGCTCGATGGGGATCACCACGCGGCCCAGTTCGTCCACCTTGCGGACAATACCCGTAGACTTCATCATTTACCCAGAGGCCCCCTTAACCGCTGATTTCTTTTGCCCCTCTATCAAGACCGTAGCACCAGTACCAAAAAACGTCAAGACACATCTCGACAACGCCAACGGAATGGCTGGGTGGGAAAAAGCTTACGGAACGGGGCCACCGGCGTTGCCGGGGAACGCCAGGCCGGGCGGCGGTGAACCCGGCCTGGGGCGGAACCCCCGGCCGAACCGTCGAACACCCTGCCGGGCCGCGGCACGCCCGGACGGGTCCCGGACCCCCGGTCCGGCTGCGGATCCGCAAGCGCTCGCCGAAGGGCGGTCGGGGCGCCCGCTTGCGGTATTGGAAGGCGGTGGTGACGCCTAGGCGAGGGAGACACCCCAGCCGGTTGTCCCGGCCGGTCCGGCCATGATCCCGGCTGCAAGCGCAGGCGAGGTGACTCCGAGGGCGGGCTGGTTCGCCAGCCCCGGCGCCGACGTTGCAACGGGCCCAGGCCAAGGACCAGGAGCGGCGGGCCAGGGCGGCTGCGCGCACGGGAGCGGCCCCGGTGCCGGCAAACTTGACAGCGGGGGCACGGCCAAGCCAAAATACGGCGCAAGCGGGAGGAACCCGGGAAAAGGGGGTCTTCCCCCGAAACCCGCAGGCCACCGGTCCGGAACCATAGTAATAGCAAAGGCCATGAAGGGGATGAGTAACCGGTCCGGACGCCCCAGCGAGGCGGGGATGGTGCAAGCCCGCCCGTCCGCCCGGCGAACATGGCCCCGGAGCCGCCGGCCCAACGGCGCCAGCCCAGTAGGCCCGGCCGGGTGCGCCCGTGAACGCGCAAGCCCCGCTGGTGCAGGCAACGCGGCGTCAGGCCTGGCGCTGGCGGGGTGCCAAGGCCCGTCCCCGCAAGGGGCGGGTGAAGCAGGGTGGTACCGCGAGAGTCCCTCGCCCTTGCCGGGCGCGGGGCTTTTTCTTTTGCCCGGCCCGGGCCCATCTTCCAGCCCAGCGGAGGACAGGAGGTGCACGGTGATGGCAGGTTCGTCGGCAACGCAGTTCCCGGCACAGGAGCCGGCCGGGTCGCAGGCCGGCCGCGGCCGGGGCCGGTTCTACATCACCACCCCGATCTACTACCCCAACGACCGGTTGCACATCGGGCACACCTACACCACGGTGGCCGCCGATGCCCTGGCCCGTTACCACCGGCTGCGGGGCGATGAGACCTGGTTGCTCACCGGAACCGACGAGCACGGCCAGAAGATCGAGCGGGCGGCACGCCAGGCGGGCAAGGAGCCCCTGGAGTACATCGATCCCATCGTGGAGGCGACCCGGCAGCTCTGGCAGAGGCTGCACATCAGCTACGACGATTTCATTCGCACCACCGAGCCGCGGCACAAGGCGCGGGTGCAGCAGATCTTCCAGCGCCTGTATGACAAGGGGGATATCTACAAGGGGGTCTACGAAGGCCTCTACTGCACGGCCTGCGAGGCCTACTACACCGAGGCGGAGCTGCTGGACGGGGGGCGTTGCCCGGTCCACGAGACGCCGGTGGAGCGGCTGCAGGAGGAAAGCTACTTCTTCCGGCTTTCCCGGTACGCCGAGCCCCTGCTGGAGCACATCGAGCGGCACCCCGGGTTCATCCAGCCGCCCAGCCGGCGGAACGAGGTGATCGCCTTCATCCGCCAGGGGCTGCAGGACCTCTCGGTGTCCCGCACCTCCTTCCGCTGGGGCATCCCCGTGCCCTTCGACCCGGACCACGTGATCTACGTCTGGATCGACGCCCTGGCCAACTACATCACCGCCCTGGGCTGGCCCGACGGCGAGCTCTACCGACGCTTCTGGCCGGCGGACGTCCACCTGATCGGCAAGGACATCCTGCGCTTCCATGCCATCATCTGGCCCGCCCTGCTGATGGCCCTGGGCGAGCCCCTGCCCCGCTGCGTGTACGGCCACGGCTGGCTGCTGATCGACGGCGGCAAGATCGGCAAGTCGCGGGCGGGCGGCCAGGTGATCGACCCGGTGCAGCTGATCGAGAAATACGGCGTCGACCCGGTGCGCTACTTCCTCCTGCGGGAGGTGCCCTTCGGCGACGACGGCAGCTACAGCGAAGAGGCCCTGGTGCGGCGGCTCAACACCGACCTGGCCAACGACCTGGGCAACCTGGCCTGGCGGACCACGGGGATGATCCAGCGCTTCCTGGACGGTCGCATCCCGCGGCCGCCCGCCGGGGCCAGCGACGGCGTGCTGGCGGCGGCGGCCCGGGAAACGGCAGCGCGGGTGGAACAGGCCCTGGACCGGTTCGACCTGCCGGCGGCCCTGCAGGCCATCTGGGACCTGATCGGCCGGGCCAACAAGTACATCGACGAACAGGCACCCTGGGCGCTGCGCCGGGAGGGCCGGCAGGACCGGCTGGAGGCCGTTCTTTACGACGTGGCCGAGACGGCGCGGGTGGTCGGGGTGCTGCTCTCGCCCTTCCTGGTGGAGACGCCGGCCCGGCTCTGGACCCAGCTGGGCCTGGGGCCGGACTACCGGCCGGCAGGCTGGCAGCAGGGCCTGGAATGGGGGCAGTTGCCGGCGGGGGCGCGGGTGGTCCGCGACCAGCCCCTGTTCCCGCGCATCGAGCTGGACGAACCGGCGGCCCGGGAGGCCGGCGATGGGGTGACGGCAGCGCCGGCGGGCCCTGCGGTGGCGGCGGCTGCCGGGACCAAGCCCACGCCCCAGGCCGGGACGGCGGCAGCGGCCGGTCCGGCCGGTGCCGGCGGCGGCGCCGCCCCGGCCGGCCAGGTGACCATTGAAGAGTTCGGGCGGATCGAGTTGCGCACGGCTCGGGTGATCCACGCCGAGAAGCACCCGCGGGCCGACCGGCTCCTGCGCCTGGAGGTCGACCTGGGCGGGGAACGCCGCCAGATCGTGGCGGGGATCGCTGCCCATTACCGGCCGGAGGAACTGGTGGGGAAGACCATCGTGGTGGTGGCGAACCTCAAGCCCGCCGTGATCCGCGGCGTGGAATCCCAGGGCATGGTCCTGGCGGCGGAGGACGGCCAGGGGCTGGCCCTGCTCACCACCGACCGTCCCATCGGGGAAGGGAGCCGGATCCGGTGAGGCCCGGAGCGGGGGCGCAGGCCACCGGGCTGGGCCCGCTGGCCCTCGTGGATACCCACTGCCACCTGGACTTCCCCGACTTCGACCGGGACCGGGACCAGGTGGTGGCCGCCGCCCGGGCGGCCGGGGTGGTGGCCATGATCACCATCGGCATCGACCTGGAAAGCTCCCGCCGGGCCGTGGCCCTGGCCGAGGGGTATCAGGACGTCTACGCCGCGGTGGGCATCCATCCCTACAGCGCCGGGGAGTGCACCGCCGCGGCCCTGGCCGAGCTGCGCCGCCTGGCCGCCCACCCGCGGGTGGTGGCCATCGGGGAGATCGGGCTCGACTACCACCGCGGCCGCGCGGGGGAAGCCCAGCAGAAGAAGGCTTTCCTGGCCCAGCTGGAGCTGGCGGCGGATTTGGGGTTGCCGGTGATCATCCACCAGCGGGACGCGGTGGACGACCTCTGGGACCTGCTGGCGGCGCCGGGCCGGCCGCAGGTGGAAGGCGTGCTGCACTGCTTCAGCGCCGGTCCCGACTGGGCCGCCCGCTGGGCCGCGGCGGGCTGGTTCATCGGGCTGGACGGGCCGGTGACCTTCAAGAACGGCGAGGACGCTCGAGCCACCGCCAGGGCGGTGCCCCTGGAACGGCTGCTGGTGGAGACGGACGCGCCCTTCCTGGCGCCCCATCCCCACCGGGGCCGGCGGAACCAGCCGGCCTGGGTGCGGCTGGTGGCCGAGCGGATTGCCGCCGAGCGCGGGCTTCCCCTGGACCGGCTGGCCGCCCAGACCACGGCCAACGCGGCCCGGCTCTTCCGGCTCGCCCTTCCCCCGGTGGCCCCGTCGGGGCCGCCCCGGGGGGAGGAAGCCGGCCGCCCGGCGGGGGGCGAAGGCCTCTAGACGGGAGGAGCGGGCCCCGGCGCCGGGCCGGCCGGAACCGCGACCCGGCAGGCGGGCAGGATCCGCGGAGCCGGGCAGCGGCGGTGCCGGCGGCCCGCGCCGGCGATGACGCTGGGGGCCGGGCCGCGCGGCCGCCAGGCTGGCCGGCCACCTGGAACCACGCTGGTCAGCCGGTCCACGCGGGTCAGCCGGTGCCGCCGTGGGGATGGTCGTCGGGGCGGCGGTACCGGGCCAGGCGGCCCCGGCCCGGGTACCGGTCCCGGCCCGGATCCCGCCGGTACCACGGGGCTGTTCGAGGAGGCACGGGGTGTGGCAGGTTCGTCCGGCATGCAGGGCCAGGAAAGGGGGCCCGGGGCCCACAGGGCCACCCACCGGTCCGAGCTGCGCCGGTGGCTCGAACGGTACGGCGTGCGGCCCAGCCGGCGGCTGGGACAGAACTTCCTGGTCGACGACAACTGGGCGGAACGGATCGTCGCCGCGGTGGAACCCGGCCCGGACGATCTGGTGATCGAGGTGGGACCGGGCCTGGGCGCCCTGACGGAGCGCCTGGCGCAGCGGGCCGGCCGGGTGCGGGCGGTGGAGGTCGACCGCCGGCTGGCCGCGGCCCTGCGGGAGCGGCTGGGGCACCTGCCGAACCTGGAGCTGGTGGAGGGGGACATCCTGGCCGTCGACCTGGACCGCCTGGCGTCGCGCCAAGACCCGGCGGGGGGGCCGGTCAAGCTGGCCAGCAACCTTCCCTACGCCATCACGTCGCCTTTCCTGGTGCGCTGGCTTGAAGCTCCCATCCGGTGGGAGCGGGCCGTGCTCACCTTGCAGGCGGAGGTGGTCGACCGGCTGGTGGCTGCGCCGGGCTCCGCGGCCTACGGCGCGCTGACGGTCTTCGTCGCCTACCATGCCCGGGTGGAGCGGCTGGGCACCGTGCCGGCGGGTGCCTTCTGGCCCCGGCCGGAGGTGGACTCGGCGGTGGTGCGCCTGTGGCCCCACCTGCGCCCGCCGGTGGCGGTGGCCGACCCGGAGGCCCTGTTCGCGCTGGTGCGGGCGGCCTTCAGCCAACGCCGCAAGCGCCTGGCCAACGCCCTGGCGGCCCATCCGGCGGTGGAGCGGGTGCAGGCCGAGGCGGCGTGCCGGGCGGCCGGGATCGACCCGGGAGCCCGGCCCGAGAACGTCGATCTGGAAGGGTTTGCGCGCCTGGCCAATCAGTTGTTCCCCCCAGGGCGACCGCCCCTGCCCGGCGGCGGGCCGTCCTTGGATATAATGAATAACGAGCACTGAAGAACAACGAGCACTCAAGCGGCAATCCTTGCAGCGGCTCGCAGTGGGCTTCCGGCCGGGGGGAAATGGCCGTGCAGACACCCTTCATCAGCCCAACCCGCGGTGCCCTCTCCTTCGACGGCCTGTGTGCCGAGATCCTGGACTACATCCGTGCCGAACCCGATGCCCAGTACAAGCTGATCATCGGCACCGACTCCCAGGTCCGGCAGCAGACCCAGTTCGTCACGGCCGTAGTGATCCACCGGCTGGGGAAGGGCGCGCGGTACTTCTACCAGGTGCGCAAGCAGCGGAAGATCACCAGCCTGCGGCAGAAGATCTTCTACGAGGCGAGCCTGAGCCTGTCCCTGGCCACCCGCCTGGCGGAGCGGCTGGCCCAGAGGGGCGGGCGGCTGCCCAACGTGGAGATCCACCTGGACGTGGGCATGCAGGGCGAGACCCGGGACCTGATCCGGGAGATCGTCGGCATGGTGGTCGGCAGCGGCTTTGACGCCAAGATCAAGCCCGACTCCTACGCGGCCTCCTCGGTGGCCGACCGCTACACCAAGTGACACCGGCCTGCCGGCGTGCCGCGCCCCTGGGGTGCGGCACGCGCACTGCGGGTCCCTGGAAAGCCCCCTCCACGCGGTGGGGCGGCGGTCGCGGAGCGGCGGTTGGGCTCACCGACAATTCTCGCTTGACACTCGAAAAAGGCCTCTGGTAGACTACCGCTTTTGACTCGCCCGGGTGAATGCAGTATAATGGGGCTTGAGCTTGCGGGGCAAAAGGGGTGTTCCTGTGGGCGAGTCGCGGAACGTGCTCGCCGAGATCCGGCGAGACCTGGAGAACTACGTGGGCAAGCGGGTCCGCATCCGCGCCAACAAGGGGCGCCGGCGCATCGTCGAACGGGAAGGCACCCTGGAGAAGACCTATCCCAACCTGTTCGTCATCAAGCTGGACGAGGAGTACCAGAACCGCAGGCTGTCGTATACCTATGCCGACCTGCTGACCGCCATGGTAGAGGTCAGCGTGTACAACGGCAACGAGCGCAAGAAGCTGAACTTTTCGGCCTCATCGGCCAGTTGACGGCGTCTCCGCCGGCCGGTGGGGCCGAAAAGGCGCAGGGGCGGGAGCACCGCAGGCGCGGTGCTCTTTTTCGTTTGCAGCGCACGGCCGCTCCAGCGCACGGTCGCCGACGCCCGCCGGCACCCGCCGGCGCCGGGAGGAACGCGTCCCGTAGGCGGGGGAACAGGAGCTGCGCCCTTCAGGACGAAGTGCTCATGGGTTTGTGCCGAAGGTATGCCCTGACGGTTGGTGCTCCACGGGAGCCCCTGGCGGCGGGGCAACGACGGGGGAGGGAGCCGGGCGTTGCAGGACCGCTGGCCGGCGCCGGCGGTGGTGCGGGTGCGGGCCTACGCCAAGATCAACCTGCACCTGCGCATCGGGCCGCGCCGCCCTGACGGTTATCACGAGATCGACTCGGTGCTGCACCGGATCAGCTGGCGCGACGACCTGGAACTGCGCTGGCGTGGCGACGGCGCCGTTCGCCTGGCGGTCGAACCGGCCGGGGCCGCACCGGGCGGCGGCCCGGCGGAGCCGGAAGCCGGCGCGGAGGCGGGGCCGGAACCGGCGCCGGCCCGGTGGGTCCCCTCCGGTCCAGCTGCGGTCATGCCCGGGGGGGAGGCACTCCCCGGGGCGATGCCGGGCCGAGGCGATGCCCTGGGCGCACCCCTCGCCCCGCCGGTCCCCTCGGGGCCGGACAACCTGGCCTGGCGGGCGGCGCGCCTGCTGCAGCAGGCGCTGGACGTGGCGGCCGGCGTCGACATCCGGCTGGTCAAGCGGGTGGCCGCGGGAGCCGGGCTGGGCGGTGGCAGTGCCGATGCGGCGGCGGTGCTGCGGGGGCTGCGCCGGCTGTGGAGGCTGGCTGTGGATGGTGCCACCCTGCGGCGCCTGGGGGACCGGCTGGGGGCGGACGTCCCCTTCCTGCTGGGCGGGCGGGCGGCCCGGGTCCGGGGGAAGGGGGAGCGGATCCAGGTGCTGCCCTCCTGGCCCGGTCTGGCCCTGGTCCTGGTGCCCCTGCCGCGGCCGGTATCCACGGCCTGGGCATACGGCGAATGGGACCGGCGGTGCGGAGAAGGGCAGGCCGGGGAGGCCTTCGCCGACGGTGGCGCCGTGGCCCGGGCGGTGGCGCGGCGGGACCTGCACAGCCTCGCTCGTCTGGTGCGGAACGACTTCGAAGCCGTGGTGGCGGCGGCCTTCCCCGAGGTGGCCGAAGCGCTGGAGCGCATGCGGCGCGAAGGAGCCGTGGTGGCGCGGATGAGCGGCAGCGGTCCCGTGGTTTGGGGGATCTTCCCCCATGGGGAGGCGGCCCAAAAAGCCTGGCGGCGGTTGAGGCGCTGCTACCCCGGCGCCCGGCTGGCCCGCACCCTTTAGGGCCTGCCGGAGCCGGGAGGAAGCGAGGAGGAAGCTGGCGTGGACGGTGTGACGGGAGCCGTCATCCTGGCGGGGCGCCGCAACACCGGAGCCCTGCGCCAGGTGAGCGGCGCGGAGTGGGAGGCGCTGGTCCCCCTGGCCGGACGGCCCATGGTGGCCTGGGTGGTGGAGGCCTGCCTCCAGGCGCCTTCCCTGCAGCACGTGGTACTGGCCGGTCCCGACCCCGGCGACGCCGGGACGGTGCTGGCCCGCGCCCGGCAGGAAGGGCGGTTCAGCGTGGTGCCGCCCGGTGACGACCTGCTGGGCAGCGTCCGGCAGGGGCTCGAGGGCCTCAAGGCGGCCCTGCCGGGGGCCACCGGGGTCCTGCTGGTCACCGGCGACGTGCCGCTGGTCGACGGCGCCGTGCTGGAGCGCTTTCTGGCCGCCATCCCGGCCGGGGCCGACGTGGGCTATCCCATCGCCCGGCGCCAGAACATGGAGCGGCGTTTCCCCGGTGCGGCCCGTACCTACGTCCGGTTGCGCGACGGCGAGTTCACCGGCGGCAACGCCCTGTACCTGCGGCTGGCCGCCGCCCCGCAGGCCCTGCGGTGGGCCGAGGCGCTTTACGCTGCGCGGAAGCAGCCCCTCAAGCTGGCCATGATGTTCGGCCCGGCGGTCCTGGTGCGGGTGGCGACCCGCCGGGCCACGGTGGCCGAGCTGGAGCTCCGGCTGGGCCGGCTGGCCGGCCTGCGCGCCCACGCCGTCGAGGTGACCGATCCGGAGCTGGCCATGGACGTGGACAAGGTCGCCGACTATCGCCAGGCCGAGGCACGACTGCAGGCTGCGGCCGGTTCGTCCCCGGAGCGGGAGACGGCCGCCGGGGATGGCACGGGAGCCGGCTGCGCGACCGTCCCGGTACCGCCCGGAGGAGGGCCCCGCCTTGGCTAAGCTCAAGCGCAGCGAGCGGATTGCCGCTCTGGTGAAGCTCCTGGCCGACAGGCCCGGCCATCTGTGGTCCCTCAGCCAGTTCGCCGAGCGGTTCGCCACGGCCAAGTCGACCATCAGCGACGACCTGTCCCTGGTCAAGGCCGTGCTGGACCAGGAGGGACTGGGCACCATTCGCACCTACCCCGGCGTGGCCGGCGGCGTCACCTACGAGCCGCGGGTCACGGAGGCAGCGGCCTGGCAACTGGCGGAGGAACTGGCCGCCCAGCTGCGCGACCCCCAGCGCATCCTGCCCGGCGGGTTCGTCTACATGACGGACCTGCTCTTCTCGCCCACGTGGGCCGAGCGGCTGGGGGCGCTCTTCGCGACCCGCTTCCGCGGGGAGGAGCCCGACCTGGTGGCCACGGTGGAGACCAAGGGCATCCCCCTGGGCCTGATGACCGCCCGGGCCCTGGGGCGGCCGCTGGTGCTGCTGCGGCGGGACAGCCGGGTCACCGAGGGGCCGTCGGTGAGCATCACCTACGTGTCCGGTTCGTCCCAGCGGATCGCCACCATGTCGGTGCCGCGCCGGGCCGTGCCCCAGGGGGCGCGGGTGCTGCTGGTGGACGACTTCATGAAAGGCGGCGGCACCGCCCGCGGCATGATGGACCTGATGCGCGAGGTGGGGGCCCGGGTGGCCGGCCTGGGCGTGATGATTGCCACCGCCGAGCCGGCCCGTAAGCTGGTGGAGGACTATTTCGCCGTGGCCGTGCTGGAGGGCGTGGATACCGTGCGCCGCCAGGTGCGGGTCCGGCCCAGCCTGGGTCGTTAGGACGCGGGCGCTAGCGGGCAGCGGCCTTGACCAGCGGCAGCAGGGCGGCCGGCGGGCGGCCCGCCGCGGAGGCTGGCGGTGCAGGCGGGCGGCCCGGGGGGACTGCCGTGGCAGGCCGGCGGTCCGCGGCCGCCGGCGCCCGCCGCGTGGCGCAGCGCATGAGGCGCGTCGCAAGTGCCGCGCGAGGCGCACTGACGAACGGGAGGCGCAGCGCAATGACGGAAGGGCGTACGAGGGCGGCGGAGGAACCCGGCCCGGCCCGGACCGGCGTGGGGGTCGGCCGCGGGGGACCGGCCGGGCCGGGCGGTCCGGCGGCCGCGGGGGCTGCGGCGGGGACCGCCCCGGGGGCCGGCGCCGGCGTCCCTGCCGGCACCGCTTCCGCCGTCGATCTTGCGGCCGTCCAGGAGGCGGCCCGGACCATCGCCGGGTTCGTCCATCGCACGCCCCTGCTGGGTTCGGCGGCCTTTTCCGAGCTGGCGGGGGCCGACGTCTTCCTGAAGCTGGAGAATTTGCAGAAGACGGGCTCGTTCAAGGTCCGGGGAGCCTTCAACCGCCTGTCCCGGCTGGATCCGGCGGCCCGAGCCCGGGGGGTGATCTGCGCCTCGGCGGGCAACCACGCCCAGGGGGTGGCCCTGGCAGGTTCCCGCCTGGGAATCCCCGTCACCGTGGTGATGCCCGAGACGGCTCCCACCACCAAGGTGGTGGCCACCCGGGGTTACGGGGCCGAGGTGATCCTGCACGGCGAAGGCTATGACGGCGCCTACGACCTAGCTTGCCGCCTGGCCGAAGAACGCGGCCTCACCTTCATCCACGCCTTCGACGACCCGCTGGTGGTGGCCGGGCAGGGCACGGTCGGGCTGGAGATCCTGGAGGACCTGCCCGACGTGGACACGGTGGTGGTGCCGGTGGGCGGCGGCGGGCTGATCGCCGGGATCGCCATCGCCCTGAAGGCGCAGCGGCCGGGGGTGCGGGTGGTGGGAGTGCAGCCCCAGGAGGCGCCTGCCCTGGCCCGTGCCTACGTCACGGGGCGCCTTGAGCCGGTGGAGCGGGCTCGCACCATCGCCGACGGCCTGGCGGTCAAGACGCCGCGGGAGATGACCTTCCGGCTGATCCGCCGTTACGTGGACGGCATGGTCACCGTCTCCGAGGAGGAGATCGCCCGCGCCATCCTGCTCCTGCTGGAACGGGCCAAGCTGGTGGTCGAGGGGGCGGGCGCGGCGGCCCTGGCCGCCCTGCTCTCCGGCAAGGTCCCGCAGGCCGGCCGGGTGGCCGTGGTGGTGAGCGGCGGCAACATCGACGTCAACCTGCTGGCCCGGATCATCGAGCGCGGGCTGCTGGAAGACGGGCGCCTGATCCGCATTCGCACCCTGGTGGCCGACCGGCCGGGATCGCTGCAGGCCCTGCTCAAGGTGATCGCCGACCAGGGCGGCAACATCCTGGCCGTCTACCATGACCGGTTGCGTCACGAGGTCGCGCTGGGTGAGGCCGAGGTGGAGCTGATCATCGAGACCCGGGACACGGCCCACGTGGACGCCATCCGCTGGGCCCTGGCGGATCACGGCTACACCCTGCAGGGCCTGGAGGTGGAGCCGGCGAGGGCCGGCGGGGCTGCGGGCCTGCGGCGGCGATGAGGGCTATCCGGACCCAAGCAAGTCCAAAATCTGGATCAGACAATGGAAGGAAATGGGTTCATGGCGGCGAATCCTCCCCGCAGAAGGGGGGTGACGCCATGGACATCTCGGAGGTGCGGATCCGGCCGGTCAAGGGTGCGGGCCGGATGCGGGCCTTTGCCTCCGTCGTCTTCGGCGGCCAGTTCGTGGTCCACGAGCTGAAGGTGGTCGAGGGGTCCGAGGGGCGCATGTTCGTGGCCTTCCCGTCCAAGCGGGCGGCCAGCGGCGAGTACTTCGACATCGCCCACCCCATCACCGCCGATGCGAGGGACCGCATCCAGCAGGCGGTGCTGGCGGCCTACCGCCAGCAGGTGGGCGGGATGGCAGCCGAGCAGGCGGGCTAGCCCTGCCCGGCGCCGCAGGTACCGGTGGCGGCGCCGGGGCGGGACAGGCGGGGCGGCTGTCCGGGGCCGGTGGGGCGGCACGGCGGGCGGGCTGCCGAGCCCTCGACCGGCCCCGGCTGCGACCCGGGCCGGCGGCCGGGGTGGGACCGGGACGGGCCACAGCTTGACCCTTTACCCGGGCATCCCGAATCTGATACAGGAGGAGTGGGGTGCCACCGCGCCGGGTGGGACCGCGCCGGGCGGGACCGCGGCGCGGCCGGCCGGTAAGGCGGTGGCGGCCTGCCAGCCGACAGGAGGGATGACCATGGCGGCTCAGGTGGGGGACAAGGCTCCGGACTTCCGGCTGCCGGCGACCGGCCCGGAAGACACCATCTCCCTGGGGCAGTTCCGCGGCAAGAAGAACGTGGTGCTGTACTTCTTCCCCTTCGCCTTCAGCTCGGTGTGCACCCAGGAGATGTGTGCCCTGCGGGACACCTACAGCGAGCAGTTCAGCGGTCTCGATGCCCAGGTGCTGGGCATCAGCGTGGACAGCCCCTTCACCCTGCGGGCATGGGCCGAGCAGCAGAAGTTCGACTTCCCCCTGCTCTCGGACTTCAACAAGGAAGTGTCCCGGGCGTACGACGTGTACTACGACGAGCTGATGAACCTGCGCGGCGTGGCCAAGCGGGCGGCCTTCGTCATCGATAAGGACGGGGTCATCCGCTACCGCTGGGTCACCGACGACCCCAAGGTGCTGCCCGACCAGGAGGCCATCCGCAAGGTCCTGACCGAGCTGCAGGGTTGATCCCCTTGCGGCGCGGGACTGGGGCCGAACCGGCACCCCTGGGGTTGCGCTGGGCGGCGGGTTTGATCGACCTGGTGCTGCTGTCGGCGGCCGGCAACCTCCTGGGCCTGACCGTCCTGGAGGTGGCCGAGGCCTGGACCGGCGGCACGGCCGCTCTGGCGCTGGCCGGCACCGCGGTCCTGGCGGCCGCCGCCGCCTACTTTGCTGCCGGCGAGGGCTACTGGGGGACCACCCTGGGCAAGCTGGCATTGGGCCTGCGGGTGGTGGAGGCCCGAGGCCAGTGCCCCGGCTGGCGGCGGGCGCTGGTCCGCTTCCTGGCCCGGATGGCGGGCACCGTCCTGGCCGGCGCGGGCTGGTGGCCGGCCCTGGGGATCGGGCAGAGGCCCGCCGGCCCGCCCTGGCACGACACGGTGGCCCGGACCCGCGTGGTGCGGTGGCGGCCGTGGCAGGTGGGCGCGGAAAGCGCCGGCCGCTGAGGAGGCCGCAGGCAAGGGGGCCTGCGGGTCCCCGCGGGGCCGGACGGCCCCGACTGGTGCCGTCCCGGACCCTGCAGGTCCCAGCAGGGGTCCGGCGAGGCCCTGAAACCGGGATGGGAAAGGATGGGCACCCCGGCACCCCGGGCGGTCGCGCCATGCGGCGCGGCGTCGGTCCGGGGTGCAGGCCTGTGCCCACGGGGAGGTTACCTCGTTGGATCATCCGCTCCACGCCGTGATCCTGGCCGCGGGGCTGGGCAAGCGCATGCGGTCGAACCGGGCCAAGGTGCTCCACCCGGTGGCCGGGCGGCCCATGGTGGAGCACGTGGTGCGGGCGGCCGAAGGGGCCGGCGCCGGCCGGGTGGTGGTGGTGGTGGGCCACCAGGGCGAGCAGGTGCAGGCCCTGCTGGGGGAACGGGTGGTGTATGCCTGGCAGCACCAGCCCCTCGGCACGGGGCACGCGGTGCTGCAGGCGGAAGCGGCCGTGGCCGGGGCGCAGGACGTCCTGGTCCTCTATGGGGATACGCCCCTGCTGGAGGCCGATCTGCTGCGCCAGTTGATCGACGCCCACCGCCGGTCGGGTGCGGCGGCCACCCTCCTCACCGCGCAGCTGGACGACCCGACGGGCTACGGCCGGATCGTCCGGGATGAGGCGGGCCGGGTGGTGCGCATCGTGGAAGAGGCCGATGCGACCCCGGCCCAGGGGGCCATCCGGGAGGTCAATACCGGCATGGCCTGCTTCCGGCGGGAGCCCCTGTTCGACGCCCTCCGCCGCCTCACGCCGGCCAACGCCCAGGGGGAGTACTACCTGGTGGACGTGGTGGCGCTGCTTCACCAGCAGGGTCTGGCGGTCCACACCGTCACCGCCCCCGATCCCCGGCAGGTGGAAGGGGTCAACGACCGGGAGGCGCTGGCCCGGGCGGAAGCCATCCTGCGCGACCGCATCCGCAGGCGGTGGATGGCGGCGGGCGTGACCCTGATCGACCCGGCCAGCGCCTGGATCGATGACGACGTGGAGATCGGGCGGGACACGGTGATCTTCCCCAACACGGTGGTGGCGGCCGGCTCTCGCATCGGGGAGGGCTGCCGCCTGGGCCCCGGTGCCCACATCACGGGCAGCGTCCTGGGCAACCAGGTGCAGGTCTGGTATTCGGTGGTGGAAGACAGCCAGCTGGGTGACGGCTGCCGGGTGGGCCCCTTCAGCCACCTGCGGCCAGGCTGCCGCCTCGCCCCCGGCGTCCACATCGGCAACTTCGCCGAGCTGAAGAACGCGGAGGTGGGCCCCGGGTCCAAGGTGAACCACCACTCCTATCTGGGCGATGCCCAGGTGGGCGCCGGCGTCAACATCGGCGCCGGCACCGTGACGGTCAACTACGACGGTTTCCGCAAGCACCGCACCATCATCGAGGACGAGGCCTTCATCGGTTGCAACGCCAACCTGGTGGCGCCGGTGCGGGTCGGCCAGGGAGCGTACGTGGCCGCCGGTTCGACCGTCAATCAGGACGTTCCGCCCGGCGCCCTGGCCATCGCCCGGGAGCGCCAGGTCAACAAGGAAGGATGGGCGGCCCGCTGGCGCCAGCGGGCCCGGGGGAGGAACGGCGATGGCGTACGATAGTGGGCGGCTGAAACTCTTCGCGGGCAGTGCCAATCCGGCGCTGGCACGAGCCATCGCCCAGCACATCGGCGTTCCCCTGGGGGACCTGGAACTGGGCCGCTTCGCCAACGGCGAGGTGCGGGTTTCCGTCAACGAGAGCGTGCGCGGGGCCGACGTGTTCGTGATCCAGCCCACCTGCCACCCGCCCAACGACACGCTGATGGAGCTGCTGGTCCTTCTGGATGCCCTCAAGCGCGCCTCCGCCTGGCGGGTCAATGCGGTGGTGCCCTTCTACGGATACGCCCGCCAGGACCGGAAGACCCGGCCCCGGGAGCCCATCACGGCCAAGCTGGTGGCCAACCTGCTGACGGTGGCCGGGGCGGACCGGGTCGTCACCATGGACCTCCATGCCGGCCAGATCCAGGGCTTCTTCGACGTGCCGGTGGACCACCTGACGGCGGTGCCCCTCCTGGCGGAGTACTTCGCTGGCAAGAAGCTGGAGAAGCCGGTGGTGGTGTCCCCGGACCACGGCGGGGTGAGCCGGGCCCGGGAGCTGGCCGACCGGCTCGGGGTCCCCATCGCCATCATCGACAAGCGCCGGCCCGAACCGGGTGTGGCCGAAGTGATGTCGGTGGTGGGCGAGGTGGAGGGCCGCACGGCCATCATGATCGACGACATCATCGACTCGGGGGGTACCATCCGGCACGGGGCGGAGGCGCTCATCGCCCTGGGCGCCCGGGCCGTGTACGCCTGCTGCACCCACGCCGTATTTTCGGGCAACGCCTTGCAAAAGCTGGCGGAGGCGCCCATCGAGGAGATCGTGGTGACGGACACCATTCCGCTGCCGCCCGGGGCGGAGAAGGCGCGGGTCAAGGTGCTGTCGGTGGCGCCCCTGCTGGGGGAGGCCATCGTCCGCATCCACGAGGACCTGTCCGTCAGCCGGCTCTTCAACTGAAACGGCTTCGGCAGGCCGGGGCTGCGGCCGTCCAGGGCGCCCTTTGACACCGCCGGCGTTTCGGGGCTAAACTAGCGCCGGCTTGTGAAGGCTCACCGATCCTGGAGTCGGGAGGGATGTCCTGGTGCAGGCCGTCTTGCGTGCGGTGCCGCGGGAGCCGGGCCACGCGCGGCGGGTACGCCGCGAGGGCGGTCTCCCGGCGGTTCTGTACGGGCCCAGCGGCAACTTTCCCGTGCGCCTCGATGCCCGGGAGTTCCACCGCTTGCTGGCGTCGGGCCGGGCGCGGGGTATCCTGACCGTCGAGCTGGTGCAGGACGGGTCGACCCGCTCCCTCAGCGCCATGGTGAAGGAACTGCAGTACCACCCCGCCCGGGGCGACCTGCTCCACGTGGACCTCTTCGAGGTGCGGGAGGACGAACCCGTCCGGGCCGAGGTGCCCATCGTCCTGCGGGGTGTGGAAGAGGCCGAGAAGCGGGGCATCCTGCAGCACCAGCTGGCCGAGCTGGAGATCGAAAGCCTGCCGCGCCACATGCCGGCGGCCGTGGAGGGGGACGTGGCCCGGCTGCCGGTGGGCGAGGAGCTGCGGGTGCGTGATCTGGAGGTGCCGGCCCAGGTCCGGGTGCTGAACGATCCGGACGAGATCGTGGCGGTGCTGCTGCCGCCGAAGGACGTGGGCGCGGAGGAGGAAGCGCAGCCGGCTGCTGAGGCCGCTGCGGGTGCAGCCACGGACGAGAAGGGCGAGAAGGGCGAGGCGTGACGCCGGTGGCGGTGGCCGGGGGCAGGGCCGGGCGGTGACGCGGCGGCCCGGTACCCGGACCCCGGGAGCCGGCCTCGCGGCAGGGGGCGGCGGCCCGCCGGGTCGAACCGGGCGAGCCGCTCGCCCACCCCACCGGCCCGGCGCCCTCGCCCCCGCCGGCGAGGACGGAGGCGGGGCCTGTGCCCCGGATCATCGTCGGGCTTGGCAACCCGGGTCCCGAGTACGAGGGAACCCGGCACAACGTGGGCTTTGCCGTGGTCGATGCCCTGGCCCGGCGGCTGCGCACGGCCGGCTGGCGTCGGGGCTTCCGCTCCCTCTGGGCGGAGGGGACGTGGCGCGGCCAGCCCGTGGTGTTGCTCAAACCCCAGACCTACATGAATCTCAGCGGCGAGGCCGTGGCGCAGGCCTGCCGCAACCTGCGCGTCCCGCCGGGGGAGGTCCTGGTGATCTACGACGACCTGGACCTGCCGCCCGGCCACCTGCGCTTGCGGCCGCGGGGCAGCGCCGGCGGCCACCGCGGGGTCGCTTCCATCATCGCCAGCCTGGGCCGGGACGATTTCCCGCGCCTGCGGGTGGGCATCGGGCGCCCGCCCGCGGGCGTGGACGCCGCGGACTACGTGCTGGCTCCCTTTGCTCCGGCGGAGCAACCTCTGATGGCCGCGGCCGTCCAGCGGGCCGCGGAGGCCGTCCTGGCGGTGCTGGCCACGGGCCTGGAACGGGCGATGTCCCGTTACAACGGGCCCACTCCCTGGCCCTCAGGCACCCAGGGCGCCGGCACCGGCGGTGGAGGCGAAGGGGAAGAATGACCACCCTGCCAGCCCAGGACCTGACGGAAGACCTGCTGCGCCTGTGGCAGCAGCTGCCGGAGTTCCCCTCCCTGGCCGGAGGGGTGCGCCGGGAACTGCCCGCCCAGGCGGTGTACGGCCTGGGCGGGCCGGCCGCGGCCAGCCTGCTGGCTGCCCTCGCGGCCGCCACGGGCCGGACCTTGTTCATCCTTACCGCAGAGCAGGGGGCGGCCGACGCCCTGGCTGCCGACCTGCGCGCCTGGGTGCCTGCGGAGCGGGTGGTGGTCTTCCCCGCCATCGAAGTCCTGCCCTTCGAGGTGCTGGCCGCCAGCCCCGAGCTTATGGCCCTGCGGCTGGAGGCGCTGGCCCGGCTGCGCCAGGGCCCCTGCCTGGTGGTGGCCCCGGTAGCCGCTGTTGCCCGCCGGCTGCCCCATCCGGAGCGCTGGGCGGCGGGGCTGATCGAGCTGGAACCGGGGCAGGTCATGGACCGGGACGACCTCCTGACTCGCCTGGTGGCCGCCGGCTACCAGCGGGCCGAGCAGGTTGACCGTCCCGGCGAGCTGGCCGTTCGCGGCGGGATCGTGGACGTCTACCCACCGGCCGGTGAGCCCGTGCGCATCGAGTTCTTTGGCGACGAGATCGACTCCCTGCGCCGGTTCGACCCCGGTACCCAGCGGTCGACGGGCACCCTGGAGCGGGTGCGCCTGGCCCCCGCCCGGGAACTGGTGCTGGACGAGGCTTCCTGGCGGCGGGGACTCGCCGCCCTGGCCGCCGAGCTGGACTCCCTGCGGGACCAGACGCGCCACCGCAGGGGGGGCGCCGCCCGCCAGCTGCTGGACCGGCTGGAGCAGGACCTGGTCCGGCTGGAGGCCGAGCGCTCCATCGAGCTGGCGGAGCACTACCTGCCCTTCTTCGAGCCGGAGATGGCCACCCTGCTGGACTATGCCCCGGGGCCCGCCCTGGCCGTCTGGGTGGAGCCCCGGTCCCTGGAGGAGGCGGTGGCCGATCGGGAGCGCCAGTGGCAGGAGCGCCAGGCCGACCTTCTCTCCCGGGGCGAGATCCTGCCCGCCCAGGCCGCCCTCTACCTGGACGAACCGGCCCTCTGGGGCGCCCTGGCTTCCCGGCCCGTGCTGTACCTGTCGGTGCTGGCCCGGGCGCCGGGCCAGGGGCCGGAGCCGCGGCAGGTATATCCCGTGACGGCGCGGCCTGCCCCGATGTTCCACGGGCAGTGGGACCTGTTCGAGGAAGAGGTGCGCACCTGGCAGCGCCAGCAATACCGGGTGCTGCTGGTGGCCGGCGACGGCGACCGGGCCGGCCGGTTGCGCCAGGCCCTGCTCGACGCCGACGTGGCGGCTCGCCAGGTGGAGCGCCTGACCCTGCCCGCCCCCGGGGAAGTGCTGGTGGCTCCGGCCGCCCTGAGCGAAGGCTTTGAGGTGCCCGCCCTGCGCTGGGTCGTCCTGACGGAGCGGGAGGTATTGGGCCGCCGGGTGGCCCGGCGGCGCAGCCCCACCGTGGCCGCCGACCGGGCAGAAGCCCAGGCCCTGGAACGGCTGGTGGACCTCAAGCCCGGCGACTACGTGGTCCACGTCCACCACGGCATCGGCCGGTTCCTCGGCCTGCGCACCATGGAGATCCAGGGCGTGCACCGCGACTACCTGACCCTGCAGTACGCCGGCGGCGACCGGCTCTACGTGCCCACCGACCAGATCGAGCTGGTGCAGAAGTACGTGGGCGCCGAGGGTCACCAGCCGCGGCTGGCCCGGCTGGGTTCCGGCGAGTGGAACAAGGTCAAGCAGCGCGTCAAGGAATCGGTGCGGGAGATGGCCGGGGAGCTGCTGGCCTTGTACGCCGCCCGCCAGTCGGTCCGCGGTCACGCCTTCAGCCCCGACACCCCCTGGCAGCGCCAGTTTGAAGACGCCTTTCCCTACCAGGAGACGCCGGACCAGCTGGCGGCCATCGCCGCCATCAAGGCCGACATGGAGCGGCCGGTCCCCATGGACCGGTTGCTGGTGGGCGACGTGGGCTTCGGCAAGACCGAGGTGGCCATGCGGGCGGCCTTCAAAGCGGTCCAGGACGGCAAGCAGGTGGCGGTGCTGGTGCCCACCACCGTGCTGGCGTACCAGCACGAGCGGACGTTCAAGGAGCGCTTCGCGCCCTTTCCCGTCACCATCCGCACCCTGAGCCGCTTTGCCTCGCCGGCGGAGCAGGCGGAGATCCTGACGGGCCTGGCCCAGGGCACGGTGGACATCGTCATCGGCACCCACCGGCTGGTCCAGCCCGACGTGCGCTTCAAGGACCTGGGTCTGTTGATCATCGACGAGGAACACCGCTTCGGCGTGGCTCACAAGGAGCGGCTCAAGCAGCTGAAGCAGAACGTGGACGTGCTGACCCTGTCGGCCACGCCCATCCCCCGCACCCTGCACATGGCCCTGGCGGGAATCCGGGACCTGAGCCGCATCGACACGCCACCGGAGAACCGCTTCCCGGTCCAGACCTTCGTGGTGGAGTGGCACGAGTCGCTGGTGCGGGACGCCATCCAGCGGGAGCTGCGCCGTGGTGGCCAGGTGTTCTACGTGCACAACCGCGTCCAGAGCATCCACGCCGTCCGGCGGCGTCTGGAGCGCCTGCTGCCCGAGGCCCGCTTCGCCGTGGCCCATGGCCAGATGGCCGAGGGCGAGCTGGAACGGGTCATGGTCGACTTCATGGAGGGCAAGGCCGATGTGCTGGTGTGCACCACCATCATCGAGTCGGGCCTGGACATTCCCAACGTCAACACCCTGATCGTGGAGGACGCCGACCGGATGGGGCTGGCCCAGCTCTACCAGCTGCGCGGCCGGGTGGGGCGATCCGACCGGGTGGCCTATGCCTACTTCACCTACCGCCGCGACAAGGTGCTGACGGAAGACGCCCAGAAGCGCCTGCAGGCGATCAAGGACTTCACCGAGCTGGGGGCGGGGTTCAAGCTGGCCCTGCGGGACCTGGAGATCCGCGGCGCCGGCAACCTGCTGGGTGCCGAGCAGCACGGCTTCATGCTGTCGGTGGGCTTCGACCTGTACACCCAGCTGCTGGAAGAGGCTGTCAACGAGCTGCGTGGCCGGCAGCGGCCCGCGCGGCTGAAACCGGTGATCGACCTGGTGGTCGATGCCCACATCCCCGACAACTACATCCGCGACGCCCGCCAGAAGATCGAGTTCTACAAGAAGGTCAACCTGGCGGAGACGCCGGCCGACCTGGCCGAGGTGCGGGAGGCGCTGCAGGACCGCTACGGCCCGCCGCCGGAACCGGTACGGAACCTGCTGGCCCTGGCCGAGGTGCGGCAGCTGGCGGCCCGCTGCGGCGTCTTCCGCATCGAACAGCAGGGCACCCGGATCGACATGGAAGCCGTCGCTCCCCAGGCCGGGGCCGTGGTCCAGGCGTGCGAGGCGCTGCGCCCGCAGCTGGGCCGCCGGCTGCAGCCGGTGCGGGGCCGGGCGGCGGCGTTCTTCCGCACCGACGGCCTGGGCGAGCGCGAGGTCCTCACCGCCCTGCGCCGCTTTCTGCGCGAGCTGGCCCGCCACACACCCCTTCCCGCCGGAGAGCTGCCGGTGGACGAGCCGGCGGCAGAATAACGGAAAATTTTTGGCGGCACACTGTCTTCGCGGTGGCTGTCCCTCGAGAAGGGACCCCTGCGTGCGAAAAGCTATTCCGGAAGGATCACCCGCCCGCCCCCGGCGAGCGCGCCGGGCCGGGACGGGACACCAGGCCGGAACCCGGAAACGGACCGCCACCACCGCGAGGAACCAGGCGAGGAGGGGTGACGGATGAAGGCGACGGGCATCGTGCGCCGCATCGACGACCTGGGCCGGGTCGTGATCCCCAAGGAGATCCGGCGCACCCTGCGCATCCGCGAGGGCGACCCGCTGGAGATCTTCGTGGATCGCGACGGCGAAGTGATCCTGAAAAAGTACTCGCCGATTGGCGAGTTGGGTGATTTTGCCAAGGAACTGGCCGATTCCCTCCACGAGGCCGTCCACCACATCGCCCTGGTGGCCGACCGGGACGCCATCATCGCCGTGGCCGGTGCTCCCCGGAAGGAGTTCATGGAGAAGCGCATCGGGGGTGCGGTGGAGGAGGCCATGGCCCAGCGGCAGCCCGTCCTGCGCAACCGCCCGGCCCAGAACCCCGGCGCCGGCACCCTCCTGGCCGACGACGAGACCGACGAGCGGTTCTCCGCCTACGTGATCGCGCCCATTCTGGCCACGGGCGACGTCATCGGGGCGGTGATTCTGGCCTCCAAGGAGCCCGGCACCCAGATGGGGGACCTGGAGCTCAAGCTGGCCGAGACGGCGGCGGCGGTGCTGCGCAAGCAAATGGAGGACTAGGCGGTGCCCATGTCCAACCCCCGCCCGGGGGGTTTATCGTGACGGATACCTTTGTGGATCGCAGCAGGCAGGACCCCTACGGATTCGCCAGGCTGGTGGAACTGGTCCGCCGCCTGAGGGCACCGGGCGGCTGCCCCTGGGACCGCGCCCAGACCCACCGCTCCCTGCGCCGCTTCGCCCTGGAAGAGGCGTACGAAGTGGTGGAAGCCATTGACCGCGGAGATCCCCAGCACCTGGCCGAAGAACTGGGCGACCTTCTCCTCCAGGTGCTGCTCCATGCCCAGATTGCCGCCGAAGCGGGTCACTTCGACGTGGCGGACGTCTGTCACCGGCTGGCGGACAAGCTGGTCCGCCGCCACCCCCATGTCTTCGGCCAGATGGAGGCCCGTAGTGCTGCCGACGTGCAGCGCCTGTGGTCCGCCATCAAGGCGGCGGAAGCCGGCGGCCGGCCCGGGCTCCCCTCGCCGGCGGACGAGCCGGCCTCCGGGGACGGCAAGACCCCGGCGCCATCCCCGCCGGCGGTGCCCCCGCTTGCGGCGGGACGGGCCGGGACCGGTGGCGCGAGCGGCGAGCATGGGGGTGCCGGCGACCGGTATGGGACCGGCCCGGGTGCCCCGGCTGCGGGCAACCCGGCAGCCGGCCGGGTCAGGGAAGCTGCGGCGGACCAGGGCGCGCCCGGCCTGCCGCCGGATGTCCGGTCCCAATCCGGTGCCCGGGCGGCGACGGCCGGCGGGGTGGACGCGGAGGACTGGCCGCCCAGTGCCCTGGTCCAGGCTTACCGGATCCAGGAACGGGCGGCCCGCTCCGGCCTGGACTGGCCCGATCCCCAGGGGCCGCGGGCCAAGCTGGACGAGGAGCTGGCCGAACTGGACGAAGCCGTCGCCCACGGCGACCCGCAGCGCATCGAGGAGGAGCTGGGCGACGTCCTGTTCATCCTGGTCAACGCAGGCCGCCACTGGGGCGTGTACCCGGAGGCGGCCCTGCTGGGGGCCGTCCGCAAGTTCCGCCGGCGGGTCCGCCTGATGGAAGAACAGGCCGCCCACCAGGGCCGCCGCCTGGAGGACATGTCCCCCGAAGAGCTGGACCATCTCTGGGAAGCGGCCAAAGACCGGGAACGCGGGAGGATTCAGGGCTCGTCCGCAGAACACAAGAGCGGAATTTGACGCGAGGCGAGGGGAGGGAAACGTGGGTGAACAAGCCTGAGCTGGTGAACGCCATCGCCGAAAAGACCGGCTTGAACAAGAAGGACAGCGAGCGGGCGGTCAACGCCTTCGTGGAGTCCATCAGCGAGGCGCTGGCCCGGGGCGACAAGGTCTCCCTGGTCGGCTTCGGCACCTTCGAGGTGCGTACGCGCCAGGCCCGCACGGGCCGCAATCCGCGGACGGGGCAGACTCTGACCATCCCCGCGGCCAAGGTGCCGGCCTTCAAGCCCGGCAAGCAGCTGCGGGACATGGTGAAGTGAGACCGGCCCCGCTCCGGCAAGGGTGACCCTGCGGGGTCCTGCGGGGCACAGAAGGACCGGCACCGGCGACAGCCGGGTGCCGGTCCTTTTGCTTTCCAGGTCCGGCCCTCCTGGAGGGGGGCCGCCCCGGGCACCCCCGCCAGGGTGCCGGTCCTTGTGCTTTCGGCGGCCGGCGGCGGGCGGCCGCGGGGTTGCCTTAACGGATCCCCGCGGCGCTGCCCGTGGGCCGGGGTGCCCCGCCGGCAACCGGCCATCGAGGTCCGCCACGGCCGGGACACCGGCCCGGTACATAGCCCCTTCCCCCGGGCATATCCATGAGCGAGGGCACCAGCCACATCCATGGATCGGGGGCCTGGCAGGCCCCCTGCCAGGGCGGTAGGGAAGGAGGTCCGGGCCGTGGCCGAGGGCCAGGCTGCGCCGGGCAACCGGGGTCGCCACACCCTGACGCTGGCCGGGCGGGAACGGCTGGAGCTGGACGGCGTCCAGCGGGTGGAGAACTTCGACGACCACACGGTGGTGCTGGAAACGGTGATGGGCCGCCTGACCATCCGGGGCGAGGGGCTGCACATCCACGAACTCAACCTGGAGGAGGGGCGGCTGCGCATGACGGGCCGGGTTTCCCTGCTGGCCTACGATGACTCCACCCAGCGCCGCCGCGACCGCCGCAACCTGCTGGAGCGTCTGCTGAAGTGAAGGGGCCCGCAGGCCCACACCGGCAGGAACCGGAGGCGGGCGGCCGATGTTCCCCCTGACCGTGCAGTTGTACATGCTTGCCGTCAACGTGGCCCTGGGCCTCACCCTGGGCTTTCTCTTTGATGCCTGCCGCGCCCTGCGTGCCGTCCTGGGCGGCGGCCGGCCGCCCCGCCGCCCCTGGCTGGACGCCCTGCTGGACGGGGCCTTCTGGGCGCTGGCCCTGCCTCTGGTGCTTCTGGCCTGGGGATGGGGCAACTGGGGCCAGGTGCGCACCTTCACCTTCCTGGGCCTGGCCCTGGGCCTGGGGGTTTACGCCGGGCTGGGCTCACCCTTCCTCTATCCCGCCCTGGCAGCGACCTACCGGGCCACCAGCCAGGGCACCCTCCGGTTCATCCGGTGGAACCGGCGTGCCGCCGGCGCCCTGGGGCGGGGCTGCCGGTGGGTGGTACGCAGCCTGGCGCTGCTGGTGCGGTGGCTGCTCAAGCCGGTGACCATCCCCCTGGGCTGGCTGCTGGCACCCGTCTCCATTCCGGTGCAAAGGCACTTCATCGACCCCTGCCGGGCCGCCCTGCGACGCCACCTTCTCGATCCCTGGCGCCGGTACCGGGCGGCGGCCGGCCGCCGGCTGTCCGGGCAGTGGAACCGGCTGCGGGCCGTCCTGGCCGCCTTGATCGGGCCCCACCAGGGCGCGCCACCCCCGCCCCCGGCGGGGTGACGGCCGGCGGCGGATCCCAGGTGGGGGACCGGCAGGAATCCCCCTTCCCCCGGCGAACCGTACCCGGTACCTGCTGTATAAAGTTTGTCCACAGTATGTGTGTAATTTGTGGATAACCTCGCTCGAGGGCGGACATCGGGGGTCGCCAGCCGGCCATGCGCATCGAGATTCGCGGGGCCGAGCGCCTGAGCTTTCGCGAGCGCCAGGTGGTCGTCCTGAAGGAGACGGGCTACAGCACCGAGGCCATCGCCCGCCGCCTGGGGCTGGCGCCCGGCACCGTGGCCACCCTCTACAACCGGGCGCGCAGCAAGGGCTACGAGGTGGTCATCGTCGTCGACGGCGACCCGCTGCGGTTGTTCGGCGAAGGCGACGAGGAAGCGCTGGACGGTGAAGGCGGCGGCGAAGAGATCCGCTAAAGGACGCCTGATGGCGGCTTGCCGGCACCGCCGGCGCACCGAGGGGTTGCAAGGGCCAGCCAGAGACGCCCAGGGGCCGTGGCCTGGCGGGCCGCCCCGAGCCGTCCGCGGGGTGGGGATGGAGGGTACGGTGCCAGGGCCACAGGCCGCGGTGACGCAGGGAGGTTGGGCAGGGATGCCGGTTCGTCCGGTGGGAACTCGCTGGATGCGCCAGGGGGAGCCGGGGTGGACGGGACGGGAAGGTGACGGCCGGGCTCCCGGCGCCGGGGATGCGTTACGGGCGGAGCGCGGCGGGCGCGGCCCCGGCACCGGTCCGGACGGTAGCGTCCTGGCGGGCGCCGGGCGCCCTTCGCCCAACCCTTCGAGCCGGGCGCGGATCGCCGGCCGGGGCACCCCGCAGGGCCGGGCGGCGGCACACCGGGCCGCGGCGGCTTCCGTCACGCCCCTGCGGCCGGTAACGGGAGGCGGCGGTGCCCGTGCGGGGCGCGCCGTTGCCGGGTTCCACCGCGGTCCTGGGCAGGCAGCCGGTCCCGGTTGGCCGCCCGGGGCCGGTGGGCGGGGGGCGCCGGTGCCCGGGCCGGGGCGCCGTCCCGTACGGCGGCGTCTCCGGCTGCGCCTGGGGCGGCTGGCGGCAGTGGTGGTGGCCGCCTACCTGCTCTCGGGGCTCGTCCTTCAGCAGTGGGCCCTCTGGCAGGCGCGCCAGGAACTGCGCGCGCTGGACCGGCAGGTCCAGGTCCTGCAGGACCGGGCGGCCGAGCTGGAGGCGGCCCGCCGGCGGATCCAGGATCCGGCCTACGTGGACGAGACGGCCCGGGAACGCCTGGGGCTGGTGCAGCCGGGCGAGACGGTCATCCAGCTGGTGGACGAGCCTGCGGCGGCGCACTAGAATTATGGGCGCGGCGCCTCGGGCGCTGCGCCTCCGGCCGGGGTGTCGGAATCGGCAGACGAGGCGGACTTAAAATCCGCTGGGCGCAAGCCCGTGTGGGTTCGAGGCCCACCCCCGGCACAGGCCATAAAGCAGCCTGGCCAACGCGGTCTCCCGCCCGGCGCAGCGGTACCCTTGCGGCGAGGCCGCGCTGCAAACCGTCCCCGCGGGCCGCTTTCTAATCCCTTATCTAATCCCGTTCGAGTCCCTTTCGAGTCCCGTTCCAATCCTCCGGCTGCGGTGCCATCGCCTGGCTGGTCGCGGGTCGCTGCGCCTGTTACCATCGGAAGGGTGGGAGGTGGAGTTGGCATGGGAGGAGAGCTTGGAACCCTGCTTCTCAAGCTGGTTCTCGCCCTGGTGGGCGGCGGCCTCACCATCGTCGGCCTTGCCGGTTTGATTCAGGGCAGCCTTTCGAGCCTGCGGGTGCCCAACCGGGTCGTGGCCACGGTGGTCTTCGTCGTGGGCCTGGCCCTGGTCACCATCTTCGGTGAGCCCGATCTGGTCACCAAGATCATGGCCGCCATGGGCGGTTCCTGAGCCTTAAGCCCGCGGTGCCGGCAGCGTCCGCAGTCCCCGCCGGGGCACCGTGCCTTCGTGCGCGAGGGCGGGCAGGCGCCCCGGTTGATGCCCCATCGCCTGCGGGGTGGTGCGGGATTCGACCATGCGGTGTCCCGGGCGCCGGGCGGGCGGTGCCGGGCCTCGCGGGCGGTGCCGGTGCCGCAGCGCCATCGGGACCGTGAACTTGCCACGCCGTCACGCTGGAGGCGGGCCGCCGCTTGGTGCCCGCCTTTTTTCGTCCCCTACCCAGGGCCAGACCAGGACGGCACCCAGCACGTTGAAGAGGGTGTGGGCCCATGCCACCTGGCGAGCAGGGTCGGAAGACAGCCCGCGCGCCACGGCGGCCAGCAGGGGCCCCAGGGGAACCGCCGCCAGCGCATTCAGCAGGTTCATCCCCAGGTGGAACAGGGCCAGGTCCAGGGCCACGCCCCGCAGAAGCAGGCCCGCCAGCAACACGTCGCTGGTCGTCCCCACGTTGGCGCCGTAGACCACCGGCAGGGCCTGTTCCATCCGGAGGAACCCGGCCGAGACGGCGCGCTGCAGCACGGCCAGTACCGCGCTGCTGGACAGCGCCCCGGCGGACAGGACGAGGCCGGCGGCGAATCCGGCCCAGGGCTGCTGGACCCAGGCCAGCCAGTCGGGTTCCGGGCTCCCCGCGGGGCCGGCCGGACCCGGGGTGGCGCCGGCTGGACCGGCCAGGGTCACCAGGGCGCGGCCCAGGCCGTCCAGTGCAGCCAGCGCGGCACCCAGGCCCAGGGCAGCCAGGCCTGCGGCCCGCACCGTTGCCCGGCGCCACCCCAGCACTGCCGCCACCAGGCCGCCGCCGGCCAGCAGGATGGCCAGGCCCAGGTGGGGCGTGGCCGTGAGATGGGCGGTGAGGGTGGTTCCCAGATTGGCGCCCACCAGGGCGGCGCGACCTGCCGGGCGGCGCACCCAGCCCGCGGCGGCGGCCGCCAGCAAGAGCAGGCTGAAGCTACTGGACGACTGCAACAGGGCGGTCACGGCCAGGCCGGCCACCAGCCCCTGCCAGGGGCCGGCATCCTGCAGGCGCCGCACCGCGTCGTCCAGCCGGTGGCCGGCGGCCTGCCGCAGGCTCCAGGTCATCAGGGCCAGGCCCGCCGCCAGGCCGCCCAGGTGGATCATGACGTCGATCCAAAGGGGTGCGCCCAACGGTTTCACCTTCTCCGGCGCAGGCTCCTGGTCCAGGTTTATGACGCGCGCCGGAGCGGTAGGCGGCCCACGGGCACAGGGCCTCTAAATGGCACGGGGGCCGGCCCGGCCGGGTGACCGGCGCCGGGTCCCGTCCCGATGTGCAGAAGAAGGGCAGCAAGGGGGCCTGGCTGGGGAATCCCCCGTGCCCCCCAACCGCCAGCGCCACGGGCCACAACGAAGCCCGGGGCCGGCCGCCGCACGGCGACCGGCCCCGGAAGACGGCTCCTGTTACTCGAGGCGCGCGAGCGCGCTAGCGGCGGATCAGGCGGGCGACCAGCATGGCCGCCGCGGCACCCACCGCCGAGATCACCCAGTTGGGGATTCGGGTCTTGGCCCGGGTGCGCATGCTCAGGCGCATGGGACCACCCCCGTCGCTAGCGTGTGCGGCGCAGGCGGCCCGCTCCCCTGGGAATGCCTAGTGCCGGCCACCGGCTTCCGGCCACCGGGCTTGGGTCCCGCGCCTGAGGGCCTGCGCCCTCATGGCGCGGCAGCGAACCGGCCGGTACGGTCGCCCGGTGCCGGCGACGGGCCCGGGCGGGAGACCCGGAGCCACCCGCCTAGCGGCCGCCTCCGTTGGACGCCACATCCTGGCCCTGGGCGGCCGGCACCGCGCCGGCGGGCGGCACCACGTCGCTGGTCCCTTCCAGGAACCAGGCGGCCTCCATGGCGGCCTTGCACCCCTCCGCCGCCGCCGTCACCGCCTGGCGGTAGCGGTGGTCGCGCACATCTCCCGCCACGAAGACGCCCGGGATGCTGGTGCGCGGGCCGTCGGCGACGACGTAGCCGCGTTCGTCCAGGTCCAGATGGCCCCGCAGGAAGTCGGTGTTGGGCTTGTGGCCGATGGCCACGAAGACTGCGGCGCACGGGATCTCGCTGGTCTGGCCGGTCTTCACGTTGCGAACGCGCACGCCTTCGACCTTCTCCTCGCCCAGGATGTCCTCGACCACCGTATCCCAGACGAACCGGATCTTGTCGTTCGCCATGGCCCGCTCCTGCATGATCTTGCTGGCGCGCAGCCGGTCGCGGCGGTGGACCACCGTCACCGAGCGGCAGATGCGGGCCAGGTAGAGGGCCTCTTCCATGGCGGTGTCGCCGCCACCCACCACCACCACGTCCTGATCCCGGAAGAAGGCTCCGTCGCAGGTGGCGCAGCTGGAGACGCCGCGACCCATGAGCCGCTTCTCGCCGGGCAGGCCCAGCCACTTGGCCGAAGCGCCCGTGGCCAGGATCACGGCGTCGGCCTCCAGCTCCGTGGAGCCGACCTGAAGGCGGAAGGGCCGGCGGCTGAAATCCACACCGGTCACGTCACCGTCGACGAACCGGGCCCCGGCCCGCTCGGCCTGCTGGCGCATGCGGGCCATCAGGTCCGGCCCCAGGATCCCCTCGGGAAAGCCTGGGAAGTTCTCCACCTCGGTGGTGAGCATCAGCTGGCCGCCGGCTTCCCACCCCGCCACGACGGTGGTATCCAGGTTGGCCCGCGCGGCATAGATCGCCGCCGTCAGGCCGGCGGGGCCGGAGCCGACGATGACCACACGCTGGGAGGACATATTTCCTCACCTACCTTCGCCCACATTTTATATCAAGATGCCTGGCAGCACCCGGTAGCCCTGGCCCGCGGCGCCCGCTGGCCCCCGCTCGCGGCGCCTGCTGGTCCCCGCCCGCGGCGCTCCGGCGGCGCCGGGCGGCCGGAGGTCCCGGCAGCGGGCCGTCCGCTGCAGCCAGGCGCTTGCCCCGGCCGATGCTGCCGCCGGGCAAAAGCTCGCGGCAGGCCCGGAGGATCGCCCCCCAGGCCTGGGCGCGGCCACGAGGGCGCGGGGCCTGCCCGGCGGCGCCGGGGCTCGAGCCGCCACCTCCCGGCAGCCACCGGTTTTTGCCGCGGGCCCCGCCCTTCGGATATGATGAAGAGCGGGCTGCAGCCCGCCGGCGTGCCGGCGGCGGGCGCAGGACCCGCCCCTGGCGGCAGTCCGGGCGGCGCCTGCCGGCGCGGTGCCCCGGGGGCGCGCCCTGCGACCGGAGACGGCCGCCCGCCGCGGGTTGCCCCGCGGAAGGAGGGCGCCCGATGCCGATCGTTCCCCAGTTGCTGCGCCAGGCCATGGGGCAGTTTGCCACGGGGGTCACCTTGATCACCGCCGAGGTGCAGGGGGCCGTCCACGCCATGACGGCCAATGCGGTGACGTCGGTGTCCCTGGAGCCGCCCCTGGTCCTGGTGTGCGTGGGACGGGACCGGGTCATGCACGGTGTGCTGGAGCAGGCGGGACGGTACGGGATCAACGTCCTGTCCGCCGAACAGGAGCCCCTGGCCCGGTATTTTGCGCGCCAGACCGACCAGGAGCCGCCCTATCGCTTCCTGAAAGAGCCGCCCCGGGCTCCCCGCCTGGAAGGCGCCCTGGCCTACCTGGACTGCCGCATCGTGGAGAGCCTGCCCGGTGGCGACCACACCATCTTCCTGGCCGAGGTGGACCACGCCGAAGTCCAGGGTGGCGACCCGCTGCTGTTCTTCGCCGGCCGCTACGCCCGGCTGGCGGGACAGCCGGCGCCCACGGCCCGGTAGGGACTCCTGGGGCAGCGGCCGGCCCGGCGCGTGGCGGTGGCCGGCCCCCGGCCCGCCGCGCCCCCGGCGCGCTCCAGGCCGCGTCCCGGCGGCCGCACCTTGCCGGGCGGGATCGCCGGCCGGCGCGGGCCCGTGCACGGGTGGCCACCGCGGGATCGCTGGCATGGCAAAAGGGGGAGCTGCAGGTGGACGAGCGCGGCCGGGCGCCGGCGGTTCCGGGGCCCGGCGACTGGACCGGGCGGGATTCCTTCCTGGCCTGGACCAAGAGCCGGCGGGCGGAGGAGCTGCTGAACCGCCTTCCGGAGGCGGCGCGGCAAGGCTGGACCTTCGAGCGGCTGGTCGAGCTGCTTACGGCGCTGGGGCTCTCCCAGCCCCGGCAGTACCTGGAGGCGGGCTGGTGGGTCCCGGAGGCCGTGCGGCGGGACCCGCCCCGCTCGGAGGCCCTTTACCAGCGGGTCCAGGAGGCCATGGCGGCGGGGCGCCTTCCCCCCGCCGATGCCCCGTACACGTGGGACGACGTCCGGCGGCTGGTGGAGCTGTGCGGCTTTACGGCCGACCAGCTGCTGGCCCAGCTGGCCTATGTGTACGCCCTGACCATGGGCGAGACCATCTTTGTCGAGACGGCCGCGCGGGTTGCCGGCGCGCCGGCCGAAGGCCAGGGCGCTCGTCCCTCCGAAGGGCGGGGCGCGGGTCCCCCCGGAGACCAGAAGGGGGGCTAAGCCTGAGGTCAAGCCGGGCCCCCGGCCTGTTCCGCCTCATAGCGGTAGATGCCGGCCTGCAGGACCTTCAGAGCCAGCAGGGCGCACTTGAGCCGCACCGGGCTCAAGGGAATCCCCAGGAGGGCCAGGACGTCGTCCTTGTCCATGGCCTTGATCTCCTCCAGGGTCTTGCCCTGGACCGCTTCGGTCAGCATGGAAGCCGACGCCTGGCTGATGGCGCAGCCGCGGCCGTCAAAGGCGGCTGCTTCCACCCTGCCTTGGGGATCCAGCCGTACTTCGAAGCGTATCTGATCGCCACAGAGAGGGTTCAGATCCTCGTTCCGGATCTGGGCGTCCTCCAGGTGGCCGCGGTTGCGCGGGTTGCGGTAGTGGTCCAGGATGTTTTCCCGGTAGAAATCGCTGCCCACGGGTGATGCCTCCCCAACAGGCCGTCCCCGCCCTTCGCCGGGCCGCCGTCCCGGACCCCTGGCCGGGGGTGGCGGTGCCCGGGCGCCTCCTTCGGGCGTTCAGGAACCGGCCAGCAGGCGCCGGGCCTTTTCGATCCCGTCGACCAGCCGGTCCACGTCGTCCCGATCATTATAGATGTAGAAGCTGGCCCGGGCGGTGGCGACCACGCCCAGGTGGCGGTGCAGGGGTTGGGTGCAGTGGTGGCCGGCTCGGATGGCCACGCCCTCGCCGTCCAGCACCTGGGCCAGGTCGTGGGGGTGGACTCCCTCCAGGGTGAAGCTGAGCACACCGCCCCGGTGTTCGGGGCCCGGGCCGTAAAGGACCAGCCCCGGCACCTGTTGCAGCCGCTCCCAGGCGTAGCGCACCAGCTCGCGCTCGTGGGCGGCCACCGCCTCCAGACCCAGCCGCTGCAGGTAGTCCAGGGCCGCGGTGAAGGCCGCCGCCTCGGCGATGGGGGGCGTCCCCGCCTCGAAGCGCTGGGGCGGATCGGCCCAGGTGGACCGGTCCACCTCCACCCGCCGGATCATCCCGCCCCCGCCCAGCAGGGGTTCCATCTCGGCCAGCCGCTCCCGGCGGCCGTAGAGCACGCCCAGGCCGGTGGGACCCAGCATCTTGTGGGCGGAAAAGGCCAGGAAGTCGGCTCCCAGGGAACCCACGTCCACGGGCAGGTGGGGGACGCTCTGAGCCCCATCCACCACGACCACCGCGCCGGCGGCGCGGGCTTGCCGGGCCAGCTCCGGAACGGGATTGATGGTGCCCAGGACGTTGGACATGTGGGCCAGGGCCACCACCCGGGGGCGGTGGGCCTCCAGGAGGCGGGTGAAGGCCTCCGTGTCCAGCCGCCCGTCGGGCGTCAGCGGCACGGCCCGCAGCTGGAATCCTCCCCGGGCCGCCACCTGCTGCCAGGGCACCAGGTTGCTGTGGTGCTCCATCAGGGTGACCAGGATGGTATCCCCGGGCTGCAGGTGATGGAAGGCCCAGCCCCAGGCGACCATGTTGAGGGCTTCCGTGGTGCCGCGGGTGAAGACGATTTCGTCCTCGCAGGCACCGAGGAAGGCGGCGGTGCGGGCCCGCGCCCCCTCGTAGGCCGCCGTCGCCTCCTCGGCCAGGGTGTGGATGCCCCGGTGGACGTTGGCGTTGCTCTCGCGGTAGAACGCGGCCAGGGCGTCGATGACCGCGGCGGGCTTCTGGGAGGTGGCGGCGCTGTCCAGGTAGGCCAGCGGGCGCCCGTGCACCGTGCGCTGCAGGATGGGAAAGTCGCGGCGCAGGACCGCCGGGTCGAAGGCGGGTGCGCCCTTGGCGCCGGCCGGTGGAACCGCATCACCGGCCGGCGGCTGAACGGAGGTGGCCATGGCCCCAGGCCTCCTTGCATCGCGGGGGTCGAGGGCGCGAGCGCGGGCCGTCCCGGCCCGCGCTCGGCGCCTGCGCGACTCCTTTTCAGACCACCTTTTCCAGGACCAGCTCGCTGATGCGTTCCTGGGCCGCCTCGTTGGGGATCTTGCCCAGGAGCGGCTCAAAGAACCCGCTGACCAGCAGGCGCCGGGCCTGCTTTTCGTCCAGGCCGCGGCTGCGCAGGTAGAACAGCTGCTCCTGGTCGATCTGGCCCACGGTGGCACCGTGGCTGGCCTTGACATCGTCGGCCTCGATCTCGAGGCTCGGGATGTCATCCAGCACCTTCGCCTCGGGCGAGAGGATCAGGGTGTTGCTGCTCAGGTAGTCCTCGCTCTTGTGGGCGCCCCGATCGATGCGGATCAGCCCCTGGTAGACCAGCCGGGAGGCACCCGTCAGGATGCCCCGGGCCGTCATGTTGCCGAAGGTGCTGGGGGCGCCGTGCCGGCTGCGGGTAAAGAGGTCGAAGTGCTGCTGGCCCGCCGCGGCGTAGGCCAGGATGTGCTCCATGCTGGCGCCGGGTTCGACCATATCCAGGAAGAACTGGTGGCGGGTCTGGTTCCCGCCGAAGAAGCCCGTGGTGACCCGCAGGGTCGCATCCCGCCGGACCACGCCGGCCTTCTGGGAGAACTCCCGCACCGGGCCGCGCCAGTTCTGAAAGCTGACGTAATTCAAGCGGGCGGCCGGCTGCACGTGAATCTCCAGCTGGCCGGTGTAGAGGGCCGCTTCCGCCAGGTCATGGGCGTCGCTCTCGTCGAACAGGGTCGCCTCGGCCTGCTCGTCCACCACCACCAGGCCGTGACCGGAGACGCTGGCCCCCGCCGCCCGGCCGGTGATCAGGTTGACCAGGTAGATCGGCTTTTCCACCACCAGGCCCCGCGGCACGTAGACGAAGAAGCCTCCGGTCCAGAAGGCCGCGTGCAGGGCGGCGAAACGGTCGGCACCGGCGTCCAGGCCGCTCTGCATGAAGTACTTCTGCACCAGTTCCCCGTGGGTCCGGGCGGCGGTGTGCAGGTCGGAGACCACGAGACCCCGTTCGGCCAGGGCCGGGTCCAGGTGGGTCACCTCCACCCGGCCGTCCACCTGGACGGCGATGGCGGCGGCCTCTGCCGCGGGCGGCAGGGAGGCCTCGGCCCAGGCCGGCAGCGCCGAGGCCGGCGCCACGGGCCGGAGCCGTTCCAGCTTCAGGTCATCCACCCGGGTATGCCGCCAGGACGGCAGGGGCAGCTCGGAAAAGATGCGGAAGGCTTCCCGCCGGCGCTCCACCAGCCAGTCGGGCTCGTCGTGGGCGCGAGCGATGCGGTCCACCAGCTCGGCCGTGAACCCCTGCGCCTGCGCCAGGGTTTCCAGGTTGTCCACGGACTTGGCCATCGTCCTTCCCCTCCTGCCTCGGCGGCCTCAGCCGACCTGCGCCTTGATCCAGTCGTAACCCTTGGCTTCCACCTCTTCGGCCAGCTCACGGCCGCCGGAACGGACGATGCGCCCGTCGACCATGATGTGGACGAAGTCGGGCTCGATGTACTTCAGGATGCGCTGGTAGTGGGTGATGATGATGGCGCCCAGCTCCGGCCCCCGCAGGCCGTTGAAGACCCGGGCCACGTCCTTGAGGGCGTCGATGTCCAGGCCGGAGTCCGTCTCGTCCATGATGGCGAACTTGGGCTTCAGCACCGCCATCTGGAGCATCTCGCCCTTCTTCTTCTCGCCGCCGGAGAAGCCTTCGTTCAGGTAGCGGCGGGTGAAGGAGGGATCCCAGCGCAGCTGCTCCAGGGCGCCCTCGATCTCCTTTTGCAGGGCAGCCAGGGCGGCCAGGTTCTTCCCCGACCCGGCGGGGCCCGACGGCGCTTCGCCCCGCACGGAGTTCACGGCGGTGCGCAGGAAGTTGGCCACGGTCACGCCGGGCACTTCCTGAGGATACTGGAAGGCGAGGAACAGGCCCTTGCGCGCCCGCTCGTCCGGCGGCAGCTCCAGCAGGTTCTCGCCGTCCAGAAGGACCTCGCCGCCGGTCACCTCGTAGCGGGGGTGGCCCATCAGGGTGTACGCCAGCGTGCTCTTGCCGGACCCGTTGGGGCCCATGATGGCGTGGACCTCGCCCTGCCGGACCGTCAGGTTCACGCCCTTGAGGATTTCCTTGTCTTCAACGTTGCAGCGCAGCTCGCGGATCTCCAGCGTCGACGCCATCGGCGTGACCTCCTCCGTCAGCCGGCACGCATCGCCGCCGCGCGGAGGCGGCGGCGGCCGGGACTTTTGATGGCCAGTTCTCAATTTATAATACTTTTAAATGCCGGGGCTGGCAAACACGGCCGGGCTCAGCCGGGGGAAGGGTGGAAGCGCAGGCCCCCCGACGGGGCCGCCGCCCACCCCAGCGGGAAGGCGCCGGCGGGGGCCGGCCCCGGGGCCATGGCAAGGCCATGGTGATCGCGAAAGGATGGGTGCCGATGGCCGACTGGCAGCATACCGCCCGGCTTTTAGAGGAACTGGCCGAGGCGCCGGGTGTACCCGGCGAGGAGGATGCGGTCCGGCAGGTACTGCGCCGGTACCTGGCGCCGGTGGCGAAGCTGGAGCAGGACCACCTGGGCAGCCTCATCGCCCGGCGGCAGGGCAGCGCCCTGCGGCCCCGGGTGTTGCTGGCGGCCCACATGGACGAAGTGGGCTTCATGGTCCGGCGCATCACCGACGAGGGTTTCATCAAGTTCCAGCCCCTGGGCGGCTGGTGGGGGCAGGTCCTCCTGGCCCAGCGGGTGGTGATCCACACCCGCAAGGGCCCGATCCTCGGGGTGATCGGTTCCAAGCCGCCCCACCTCCTGCCGGCCGACGAGCGCAAGAAGCCCGTGGAGCTCAAGGCGATGTTCATCGACATCGGCGCCCGCAGCCGCCAGGAAGCCGAGGAGTGGGGCATCCGCCCGGGCGATCCGGTGGTGCCCTACGGGCCCTTCACCCGCCTCCGCAATCCCGAGCTGGTCCTGGCCAAGGCCCTGGATGACCGGGCGGGCTGTGCCATCATCGTCCGGGTGATGGAAGAACTGGCCGCGGGCGGCCATCCCAACACGGTCTACGGGGTGGCCACGGTGCATGAAGAGGTGGCCCGCACCGGCGGTGGTGCCCGGACCTCGGCCTTTGCCGTGGACCCCGACGTGGCCATCGCCGTGGACGTGGGCATCGCCGGCGACATGCCCGGTGTTGAGCCCGATGAAGCCCAGAGCCGCCTGGGCCGCGGGCCCACGGTGCTGCTTTACGACAGCAGCATGGTGCCCCACCGGCGGCTCAGGGACCTGGTGGCCGAGACGGCGGAGGCCGAGGGCATTCCCTACCAGTTCGACATGATGCCGGGCGGAGCCACCGACGCCGGGTTCTTCCACGTGCACGGGCGCGGCGTCCCTTCGGTGGTGGTGGGGCCGCCGGCCCGGTACGTCCACAGCCACGGCGCCATCGTGCACCTGGCGGACGTGGAGCACACGGTGCGGCTTCTGGTGGCCCTGGTCAAACGGCTGGATGAGGCGACGGTGGCGGCGCTGCGCCAGGGTTAGCAGCCCGGATGCGGCGAGCCTCCCGCCAGGGCGGGAGGCGGGCCCGTCACCGGCCCGCTTGCCGGCCGGCTGAAGGCCGGCTGAGGACCGGCGGGGCGAAGTTGACTTCGCCCCGCCGCTGTTCTTACTTTGAGTTGGGAAGGCAGGAAAACCCCTGCAAGGGCGGCAGCGCCGGTCTTTTCTTTTCGTAGGCGGGTTGTCTCGTAGGCGGGTTGTCCGCGGCGGGTTGCCGGTGGCGGGGTTTCCAGAGGGCGGGGTTTCCAGACCGGTCGCCAGCTTGCTTGAGAGGAGGGTCGGGATGGGCCTCTACCGCGGCTACCGCGGCAGCCAGGGCCAGTGGGCGTGGATGCTCCACCGGCTGAGCGGCGTGGGCATCATGCTCTTTTTGATGATGCACATCGTCGACACCTTCCTGGCCGGGTTCGGACCGCAGGTGTACGACCACGTGATGGCGATCTACCGGGCACCGCTGTTCATGGTGCTGGAGGTGGTGCTGGTCGGCGGCGTGGTGTACCACGCGGTCAACGGCCTGCGGGTGATCATCATCGACTTCTGGCCCAACGCGTTGCGGTGGCACAAGTCGCTGATCGTGGCGGAAGTCATCGTCTTCCTGGTGCTCTTCATCCCGGCGGCGGTCATCATGCTGGGCCGCCTCTTCGGCTAGGGGGGTGGCGGGGTGTCGTACGGAGAAGGAAGCCCGCGCCCGGCCAGCGGGTTCGAGCTGTGGTCCTGGTTCTTCATGCGGATCTCCGGTCTGCTGCTGGTCTTTCTCGTCCTGGGGCACCTCTACATCATGCATATCCTCAACAGCGTGGAAATCATCGACTACAACTTCGTCGCCCGGCGCTTGGCCAACATCGGATGGCGCACCTACGACTGGGTGATGCTGGCCCTGGCGCTCTTCCATGGGGCCAACGGGATCCGGGTCATCATCGACGACTACGCCCACCGGCCGGGATGGCGTACCTTCTGGCTGACGCTGCTCTACGTGGTGACGTTCATCCTGCTGGTCCTGGGCACCGTGGTCCTGGTGACCTTCCCGTTCCCGGCCTGATCGGGGGTGTCTGCGATTCGTATCCACCGGCATCAGTTTGACGCCGTCATCGTCGGCGCCGGCGGCGCCGGCTTGCGGGCGGCGGTGGAACTGGCCAAGTATCCCGACCTCAAGGTGGCCGTGGTCAGCAAGCTGTACCCCTCCCGCTCCCACACCGGCGCGGCCCAGGGCGGCATCGGCGCGGCCCTGGGCAACATCGAAGAGGACCACTGGGAGTGGCACATGTTCGACACGGTGAAGGGCAGCGACTACCTGGGTGACCAGGACGCCATCGAGGTCATGTGCAAGGAAGCGCCCGAAGCCGTGTACGAGCTGGAGCACATGGGCTTGCCCTTCAGCCGCACCGAGGACGGTCGGATCAACCAGCGGCGCTTCGGCGGGCACACCAAGGAGTTCGGCAAGGCACCCGTCCACCGCTCCTGCTTTGCTGCCGACCGCACCGGCCACATGATCCTGCAGACCCTCTACCAGCAGTCCATCAAGCACGGCGTGCGCTTCTTCGACGAGTTCCACGTGGTCGACCTGATCATGGACGGGCGGCGGGTAGCCGGAGTGGTGGCCATCGAGCTGGCCACGGGCGACCTGCACGTCTTCCATGCCAAGGCCACGCTGTTCGCCACCGGCGGCGCCGGCCGCATGTTCAAGGTCACCAGCAACGCGCTGGCCTTGACGGGCGACGGCTTGGCCATCGCCTTCCGCCACGGCATCCCCCTTGAGGACATGGAGTTCTTCCAGTTCCACCCCACGGGCATCTACCGCCTGGGGATCCTGATCACCGAAGGGGCCCGGGGCGAGGGCGGCATCCTGCGCAACCGGCACGGCGAGCGTTTCATGGAGCGGTACGCGCCCACCATCAAGGACCTGGCGCCGCGCGACGTGGTCTCGCGGGCCATCTACCTGGAGATCCGCGAGGGGCGCGGCATCGACGGCAAGGACTACGTCCACCTGGACCTCACCCACCTGAGCCGCGACATCATCGAGACGCGCCTGCCCGACATCACCGACTTCGTCCGCACCTACCTGGGCATCGACCCGGTGGAGGAACCCATCCCCATCCAGCCCACCGCCCACTACGAGATGGGTGGCATCCCGACCGACGTGGACGGGCGGGTGATCTGGGACGCGCAGAACACCCCCGTGGAAGGCTTCTACGCCGCAGGCGAATGCGCGTGCGTCTCGGTGCACGGGGCCAACCGCCTGGGCACCAACTCCCTCCTGGACCTGGTGGTGTTCGGGCGGCGGGCAGGCCGCCACATGGCCCGGTATGCCCGCGAGTCGGACTGGCCGGCCCTGCCCGGGGACGCGACGGACTGGGCCCGGGAGCAGGTGGAGCGGTTCCTCACCCGCCAGAAGGGCGAGAAGATCGGTGCCATCCGGGCACGGTTGCAGGAAGAGATGATGGACAAGGCCGGGGTCTTCCGTACGGAAGAAGGCCTGACGGAGATGGAGGGCATCCTGAAGGAGCTGGAGGCCCAGTACCAGGAGGCCGCCATCGACGACCGCGGCCGCATGTACAACACGGACCTGCTGGAGGCCCTGGAACTGGGCAACCTGCTGGAGTGCGCGCGGGCGACGGTGGTGGCCGCCCGGAACCGGAAGGAAAGCCGGGGCGGGCACGCCCGCGAGGACTACCCCAAGCGCGATGACGCCAACTGGCTCAAGCACACGCTGCTCTACCGGGAGCCCGACGGGTCGGTCCGGATCGATTACAAGCCGGTGGTCATCACGCGCTTCCAGCCCCAGGAGCGCAAGTACTGAATCCGGGGGAGGCCGGCACCCACGGCAACGGTCACGGGGAGTGAGAACCTTGCAGGTGACGCTGCGCATCCGGCGCTACAATCCGGAGCAGGATCGGGAGCCCCACTGGGAGGAATACCGGCTTGAGGCGGACCCCACCGATCGGGTCCTGGACCTTTTGAACCGGGTCAAGTGGGAGGTCGACGGCACCCTGGCCTACCGGCGGTCCTGCGCCCACGGGGTCTGCGGCTCCGACGCCATGATCATCAACGGCAAGGCCCGGCTGGCGTGCAAGACCCTGGTCAAGGAGCTGTCCCAGCCCATCACCGTGGAACCCATGCGGGGCTTCCGGGTCAAGAAGGACCTGATCGTGGACTTCACCGGTTTCTTCGCCGCATACCGGTCCATCAAGCCTTACCTGATCAACCACGACCCGGAGCCCGAGCGGGAGCGGCTGCAATCCCCCCACGACCGGGAGCGCTTCGACGACACGACCAAGTGCATCCTCTGCGGTTGCTGCACCACGTCGTGCCCGTCCTTCTGGGCCAATCCCGACTACGTGGGCCCGGCCGCCATCGTCAACGCCCACCGCTTCATCTTTGACAGCCGGGACCAGGCGGCCGACGAGCGGCTGCGCATCCTGAACTCCCGCGACGGGGTCTGGCGCTGCCGCACCATCTTCAACTGCACCGAGGCCTGCCCGCGGGGTATCGAGGTGACCCGCGCCATCCAGGAGGTCAAGCGCGCCATCCTGCTGGGGCAGCGCTGAGCCGTTGCGCGAACGGCGTCGAACGGCATCGGGGCCGTGGGGGACGAACCCGGCCTGCCCGGGAGGGAACCGTCAGCGCCCGCACCCCGGCCGGAAGGGCGAGGGGTGAGGCGTGAGGCCCGGGCCGCCGGGGACCCGGCGGGGCCTCGCCTCCCGCGGGAGCCGGGAGGGGGAAGTGGCGGCCCACCGCAGGGCCGGGCGTGCCCCGCCTACGGGGCTGGCAAGGTCGCCTGGCCGGGTTCGCCCACCACCAGGTGGACGGCCTGCCACCGGCCCGCCAGCCGAGCGAACCGGATCCAGGCGGGCCGCGTGGTGCCGCCGTCGGAGACGTCGTAGCGGGCGACCACCTGCCCGTCCCGCAGGAGCACCAGCTGGGCGAGGGTGACCTGGCGGGCGCGCCAGCCCTGGCGGGCCGCCGCCTGGCCCAGGATCTCGCTGCCCGCGGCGGCCAGCTCCGGCGCGAACTGGCGCAAAAACACGCGGGCATCGGCGGCCGAGCCCACGGCGATGGGCGGGCCGCCCTCTTCGTATGCGGCGGGCGTGGTGTCCCCCTCCAGGGCGATGCTGAGGCCGGCCTGGGCGGGCACGGCGGCGGGAACCCCCGGCAGCCAGCCGACCCGCGGGGTGGCCAGCATCCAGGGCAGGCCCGCCAGCAGGGCCAGGAGGAGCAGGAGGGCCCAGGGACCTGCGGGCAGGCTGGAGTACGAAGCGCCCGCCCGGCGCGGGTTCGAGCCGGGGACCCGGAGACCGGCGGCGGAGGGATCTTGCCCGCCCCGGCCGGCGGCAGCCGCTTCGCTTCCCGGTCCCGGCGTGGGGCCGCTGCTGAAGGACAGGGACGCCGCTGGGGAGGAAGAGAGCAGCCGGCGGAGCAAGGGATTCCCCGAAGGGGGCCGCGAACCGGGTGGCCTGGCGATGGCAGCCTCCGGCGGGCCCGCGGGAACCGGCGGGTTCGTCCGGGAACGGAGGCGGGCCGGCCGGCTGCTGCGGAGACTCCAGAGGATGTGCGGCAAACGCGCCTGCTTCATGGCTTGTGCACCCCCTGCACCCTATGCGCGCCGGGGGCGGGCCTAGACCGGGCGTCACGGCCGCGCCGCGTCATGCGACGGTGACCCCGACAGCCGGTCGCAGGGGATACGGTTCACGGGCGAAGGGCCAGCGGAGGCATCCCAGATCCTTTCCATGTCCGGGCCAGAGGCGCACCCGCCGGCGCGCTCCGCGCGGGCCCCGGTGAGCGGAACCCCTCGGGACCGGTGGACGACGGGAGGGAACGGAATGAAGATCTACACCCGGACGGGCGATGCCGGCGAGACGGGCATGCTGGGCGGCGGCCGGGTTCCCAAGGCCCATCCCAGGGTCGAAGCCTATGGCGCCGTGGACGAGTTGAACGCCGCCCTGGGCTGGGCGGCGGCGCTGCTGGACGGCGCCGACCCGGCGCCGGTGATCCACCAGCTGCAGCAGGAGTGCTTTGCGCTGGGGGCGGATCTGGCGGCGCCGCCGGGTCCCGCCCGGGAGGCGGCGACGGGCCTGCCCCGGGTGACGGCCCAGCAGGTGCAGGCGCTGGAGGGCCTGATCGACCGGTATGACGCCCAGTTGCCGCCGCTGCGGCAATTCATCCTGCCCGGCGGCGCGCCGGCGGCCGCGGCCCTGCACCTGGCGCGCACGGTGGCGCGGCGGGCCGAGCGCAGGGTCGCCGCCCTGGCCGCCCAGGAGGAAGTCAACCCCGTGGTCCTCCAGTACCTGAACCGCTTGTCGGACCTGCTGTTCGTGCTGGCGCGCTGGGTCAATCACCGGGCGGGCGTGCCCGATGTCCCGTGGCAGCCCCAGTGACCGTGGGACAGGAGCCCATGCAGGACCCGCCCCGCTCCCTGCGCCGCGTCCCGCGCCACGATCCCCGGCGCGCACAGCGGTGGATCCGGCGTGACGGGGAGGGGGACCAGTGCCCAACGTGCGCGGCCCACGGTCAGGACAGGCTTCCGTGGCGCCCGGCTCCCGTTCCTGTCACAGTCCGGTCCAGCGGCGCTTTTGCGCGGGGCCGAAAAGCAAGAAACCCGCGCCGTGCGCGGGTTTCTTGTAGGCCCTGTGGGACTCGAACCCACAACACCCTGATTAAGAGTCAGGTGCTCTGCCAGTTGAGCTAAGGGCCTGCGTGCCGGATCCCATTATACCATGGCGCCCACGGCCTGGTGAAGCGGCAGGAGCCGGTACCCGGGCGCCGCGACCGGTATCCGGCAGCTGTACGCGGAGCACCGCGGCGCACAGGCCGCGGCATCCGACGGTAGCGGCGGGTGGATTCGAACCACCGACCCTGCGGGTATGAACCGCATGCTCTAACCAACTGAGCTACGCCGCCCCACGTATCTCCCACGATGGCCTGCAACGGCCGCCGCGGGCCCGGCAGCCGCCACCCGCAAGACGGTCCCGCCGGCTGCCGGGGCGCTCGCGCGCTCGCAAGGCCTATTATAGGGACGGCTGCTGCGGCGTGCAAGCCATGGCCTGGACCCCGCTGTCACGCCCCTGCTGCCTTCCCGGTCGGTTCCGCCGAGTCGCTGCCGGCCCCTGGCCTGGGCCCGGACGGCGACCGGCACTGCGCACCCTGCCGGCCCAGCTGCCGCAGGCATCGGTCCTACGACGCTACGACGCCGCATACCGATGAACCGTGTCGAGACCTGATGGCGGCCGCGGGCGGCTTGCGGTGCCGACGGCCCATCGCCCGGAGCGAGCTTGCCGCGTTCGTCCGCCGAGTTCGGCGAAAGGAACCCCTTTCCGCCAGCGCAGGGAACGGGCAATGAAAGCCAAATATTATCGGAAAAACCCGCCTTTCCGGGTTGTGCCCAATTCGCCGACGGGATGAACGCCGTTGTGACCGCTGCCGGCTTACCGCCACCTACCACGCAAGGGGAACATTCGACCCTGCACGACCGCTGGATGTTCCTTGTCTCTGCCGCGCCCTGGCGCGCGGCCAGTTTGCTTCCACCAGACCGGGTAGGTACCCAGGCCGGCCTCCCGGTACGGGTCCGGAATGGCCGGCGGCCCCGGCTCCCGCGGGCGGGGCCGTCATGGCTACGGTAGCACCTTCGGGCGTCCACCGGATGTGGGTGATTCGTCGCAGCCCTGCGGGTAGCAACCCGGTCCCCGCTCGCAGGGAGTTACCTGCGCCCAGCGCGGATCCGGCGGGCGGGGGCCGGGCTGACCCGCACTTCGTCGCCAGATCACCGATCCCCGGCTGCAAGCCCGGCGGTGCGTTCCCGCCCCGTCGCCGGCGCCAGTCCAGGGGAGGATCCTGAAGGGGGGCATTCCGTGCGGTGGGTACTTCTCGGCCGGTTCGGCGACACGACGCAACAGTGTGCCGTCTTCATCCTGGGCCGGCATGACACCGTAGCGGCCATCCTCGAGCCCCGGGCCCGCCTGCGCCCCTCCTGGGACGAGGACGCCTTCCGCGCCGCCCTGCGCCAGTGGGCCGGCCGCCACTTCCCCGAGGTGCGCCCGGTGCTCGGCCTGCAGTATCCCCTGGGCCCCGGCCTCTACGAGACCGAGTGGCTCCTCTACTGCCCCCTCTGCGGGGCCGGTCCCTTCTGCCTCCCGGCGGTGGCCGGCGCCGCGGGCCTTGCGCCGCGCACCTGGGACGATCGCCGGCTGGCGCAGGAGCTGGCGAAGCGGTTCCAGCACATCCACCGCGATCCTGAACCGCCGGGTTACGATCCCGGGGCCGGCAACGTAGAGGGGGAGGCCGCGATGCGGTCCACCGTCCTCCAGGGCGAACCGGCTGCCAGCCCCCCGGGCCAGGCGCCCCTCAGCCCTCCGCAACGGGCAGGCCCCGGCCCTGCGCGGCCGCGGCCCGAGGACGAGCCCTGCCTTGCACCAGCAGGACGCCCGCTACGGCTACGGCTCCTCCCAGCCACTCCGCCCAGGTCGGGCGCTCGCCCAGCATGACCCAGGCGGTGGCCACGGCCAGCAGGGGATTCAGGTTGAGCAGGCTGGCCACCCGGGCGGCAGGTGCCCGGGCCAGGGCCGCCGACCAGCACCAGTAGGCCAGGGCCGACGGAAAGACCCCCAGGTACACCGCGGCCAGCCACGCCCCCGGCGCCAGCTGGCCGGCCGCCACCTGGCGGGCCAGCCCTGGGCCAAAGGCGGCCCCCAGCAGAAGGGTGCCGGCCCAGGTGTAGAAGGCGGTCAGGGTGAGGGCATCGTAGCGCCCGCTGAGGGGCCGCTGCAGGACAAAGAAGGCCGAGGTGCCCAGGGCGGCCACGCCCACGGCCGCAGGGCCGGCCCAAGCGGGCAGGGACGGGACGGCGCCGCCACCCGCGGCCGTGACCGCCGCCGCGGGCTCCGGCGCCGCCGGCTGGGCGGCGGCCCAGCTGATCAGCGCCACCCCCGCAAAGCTGAGCGCGAGACCCAGCCAGCCCCGCGGTGCCAGCCGCTCCCCGAGCCAGAAACGGGACATCAGGGCCGTCAGCGCCGGGGCAGTGGCCACCAGCAGGCTGGCGGTGGCGGCGGAAACCCTGGTCTCGCCCCAGTTCAAACCCGTGTGATACAGGAAGATCCCCGTGGCCCCCAGCAGGACGAAGCGGCCCGCATCCCGCCACCACCCGCTCTCCACGCCTGACGCCGCCGGCGCGGCCGGCAGCGCAGGACGCTCCCCACCGGCGGCCTGGGCCAGCCGGTGGGCCCGGCGGCGACCGGTACCGGCGGCACCCGGCCCGGTTGCTGCGCCGGTCGTTGCCGGGCCCGTCGCCGGTGCCGGCTGCTCCTGCCTGCGGGCCAGCCGGCGCAAGCCCAGCCCCAGCGCCAGGGCAAGGGAGGCGACGATGAAACGGGCCAGCGCCAGCTCGCCGGGACCCCAGTACCGGAGCCCGGCCCGGATCACCGCGAAGGCCGACGACCAGAACAGCAGGGTGCAACCCGCCAGGGCCAGGGTTCGCCAATCCATCGGGACCATCGCCGTCCTTTCCGCGGGGGCGGCTGGCTGCGCACCGGGGGCGGTTGCCGGCGGAGCCTCCGCCGGCTGCAGCACGCTTCGGGCGGAGCACCCCCGCGGGCTGTTGACAGCCGCCTAACAAGAGTGCTAATAAACAATTCAGGATAGATCCACCAGGCCACCGCGTCCTCACACCAACCGTCGTTTACTGGCTGCCGAGTCTCTACCCTTTTCCCTGCCGGCCTGGCCGGCACTACACGACGCACAACCCATCACCAGGAGAAGCCTCCGGCCGGTGTCAGCGGCGCGATGGAACCCGGCTGGCCGCCCGCACCGTGCCGGTGGTCGAGACCATCTTTGCCCATGAAGGGGACGGCTCCTGCCCCGTTCGTCCCGCCGGCTCCGGCAAGGATCCGGCGGATGGCCGCAGGGGCCACGCCCTCCGCGGGGGAAGGAACGTTCCTTGCCGCCCGGTGGCCTGGTGGCGGTCGTGGGGACGCCGTGGCCTGTCGATCCCCAGCGGACACCACGTTCACAGGGAAGCCATCCGCATCTCACGGGGCGCCGGCGCCCGCGGGCCCGGCCTGGGCGAGCCTTGCCCGCGGGCGGCGCCAGGGCTCTGGAGGGGAGGGCAGCTGCGATGCGCAAGATCCGCGTGGCCATCGCGGGGGTAGGCAACTGCGCCAGCTCGCTGGTGCAGGGGATCTACTACTATCGCGACACCCAGCGGCTCAAGGACGGCACCGGGCTGATGCACCCGGAAGTGGGCGGCTACTACCCGGCGGACATCGAAATCGTCGCTGCCTTCGACGTCGACCGGAGGAAGGTGGGCAAGCCGCTCCGGGAGGCGCTCTTCGCCAAGCCCAACTGCACGCCGGTGTTCTGCCCGGACCTGCCGGACATCCCCGTGACCGTCCAGATGGGGCCCGTACTGGACGGCGTCAGCGAGCACATGGCGGACTATCCCGAAGACCGCACCTTCGTCCTGGCCGACGAGCCGCCGGTGGACGTGGCCAGGGTGCTGCGCGAGACCCGGGCGGACATCCTGGTCAACTACCTGCCGGTGGGGTCGGAGCAGGCCACCCGCTACTATGCGGAAGCCGCTCTGGAGGCGGGTTGTGCCTTCATCAACGCCATCCCCGTCTTCATCGCCTCGTCGCCTCGCTGGGCGGAGCGCTTCCGCCGCAAGGGCCTGCCCGTGGTCGGCGACGATATCAAGAGCCAGGTCGGCGCTACCATCGTGCACCGGGTGCTGACCCGGCTGTTCGAAGACCGGGGCGTGCGCCTGCGGCGTACCTACCAGCTCAACTTCGGCGGCAACACCGACTTCCTCAACATGCTGAACCACAGCCGCTTGAAGAGCAAGAAGCAGTCCAAGACCCAGGCGGTCCAGTCCCAGCTGGGCGAGCCGCTGCCGGGGGAGGACATCCACATCGGTCCCAGCGACTACGTGCCCTGGCTCAACGACAACAAGATCTGCATGATCCGCATGGAGGGCACGGGCTTCGGCGACCAGCCCATCGAGCTGGAACTGCGCCTGTCGGTGCAGGACTCGCCCAACAGCGCGGGGGTGATGATCGACGCCATCCGGTGCACCAAGCTGGCGCTGGACCGCGGCCTGGCGGGGCCCATCGAGCCCGTTTCCGCCTACTTCATGAAGTCGCCGCCGGTCCAGTACACCGACGACGAGGCGCGGCGCCTGGTGGAGGCCTTCATCCGCGGCGAGTCCCTGGCGGCTCGCACCCAGGCAGGGGACTGAACCCATGGACGCGGTGGTGCTGGCGGCCGGCGCCGGAACCCGCTTCCGGCGCACGGCCGCTTCCTGTCCCAAGCCTCTCCACCGGCTCTTCGGCGTGAGCCTGGTGGAGCGGGCCCTGCGGGCCGCCCGCCAGGCCGGTTGCCGGCGGGTCCTGGTGGTCACCGGCTACCAGGCGGAGGCGGTGGAACGGGCGGTCCTGCAGGCCGGGCGGCCCTGGGTCGAAGTGGTCCGGGCCGAGGGGTGGGAGCGGGGCAACGGTGCCTCGCTGCTTGCCGTCCGGGGCCGGGTGGACGGTCCCTTCCTCCTGTTGATGGCGGACCACCTGGTCGACCCCGGCCTGGTGCGCCAGGCCCTGGCCGCGGCCCGGGCGCGCTGGGACGAGCTGGTGGACGGCGGGGTCCTGCTGCTGGTGGACCCGCGCCTGGACCAGGTCTTCGACCTCCCGGAGGCGACCAAGGTGCGAACGGGGGGCGGGGGTTGCCGGATCGAAGCTATCGGCAAGGACCTGGCGACCTTTGATGCCGTGGACACGGGGATCTTCGTGGCCTCGCCCGCCCTGCTGGACGAACTGGCCCGGCTGGCCGCCGGCAGCGAGGCCGCGGCGCCGGTGGTCCCCGGCGCCGGCCCGCCCGCCGGTTCCCAGGACCGCCCCGAAAATCCGTCACCACCCGCCGGGACCGAAACCATCACCTTGACGGCTGCGGCGGGCCGGCTGGCCCGGCGGGGCCGGCTGGGAGCGGTGCCGGTGACCCGGGGCTGGTGGATCGACGTGGACGATGGGGCCGCCCTGGCCCATGCCCGCCGGCTGCTGCTGGATCACGCCGCGGCCTCAGGGGGCGACGGGCCGGTGGCCCGCTGGCTCAACCGCAGGCTTTCCCGGCCCCTCTCCGCCTGGCTGGCCTCCGCAGGGGTAGGGCCCAACGGAGCCACCTTGCTGGCCTTTGCCACCACCCTGGCCGGGGCGCTGGCCTTTGCCGCCGGGCAACCCTGGCTGGGGGGCCTGCTGTGCCAGGCGGGATCCGTCCTCGACGGCTGTGACGGGGAGGTGGCCCGCCTGCGGCTGGAGGCCCAGCCCCGGGGTGCATTCCTCGATACCGTGTTGGATCGTTATGCGGACGCGGCAGTGGTGGCAGGCCTGGCAGCGGGCGCCCTGGCAGCGGGAGCGGGCGGGGGGGTGACCCTGACCCTGGCCCTGGCTGCCATGGCCGGCATGCCGCTGTCGGCCCTGATGAAGGACCGCCTGCAGCTGCTGCGGCCGGCGACCGGCCAGGGGGCCGGTGCCGCGGAGGCTGCCGGCGGCCCTAGGACCGGGCAGCCGGAGGACGGCTCGCCTGGGACCCGCCGATTCGACCCCATGCGTGATGACCCGCCGTGGCTGCGCTGGATACCGGGCAACCGGGACGGCCGGTACTTCCTGATCTGCCTGGCGGGCCTGGCGGCCGCACCCTTGGCCGGCCTGGCGGCGGTCGCCCTGGTCTCCCACGTCCTGGCCGTGGGCAGGCTGTTGCACGGCTGGCGGGCGCTGGCGCTCCGGCAGGAATGATCCTCCAGCTGGACAGGGCTGGTATAATTGTGGCGGCACGGGGCCATACGGGGCACCGGTCCCCACACGGGGCACCAGCCCCCATGCGGGGATGAGGGCTCCATGTCGGGGAGCGGGCACCATGCGGGGGTGACGGTCATGTGCGGCCGTTTCACCTTGACCACGCCGGCGGTGGAACTGGAACGCCGATTTCTCGTTGACCTGCAGGGCCGGCATGTGCCCCGCTACAACGTGGCCCCCGGGCAGGAGGTCCTGGCGGTGGTGGCCCCGGCAGGGGAGCGGCGGCCCGCGCGGCTGGTGTGGGGGCTGATCCCGCCCTGGGCCCAGGACCCCCGGCCGGGTCCCATCAACGCCCGGGCAGAGACGGCAGCGGTGCGGCCCATGTTCCGGCAGGCCCTGCGGCGGCGCCGGTGCCTGATCCCCGCCGATGGGTTCTATGAGTGGTTGCGGCGGGAGAAGGCCCGGCTGCCGGTGTTCTTTCGCCTGCGGGAGGGAGAGCCCTTCGCCCTGGCCGGCCTCTACGAGCGCTGGGACGGGCCCGGCGGGCCCCGCTGGACCTGCTGCATCCTGACCACCCGGCCCAATGAACTGGTGGGTCAGGTGCACGACCGGATGCCGGTCATCCTGCGCCGCCAGTGGGAAGAGGCCTGGCTCGACCCGCGGGTGCCGCCCGAGGAGCTGGCACCGGTCTGGGAGCCCTTCCCGGCGGAGGCGATGGAGGCCTACCCGGTCTCGCCCCGCGTCAACTCACCCCGCTACGATGATCCCGGGTGCCTGGCGCCCGCAGGGCCGCCGCTGTCCCGGCCAGGGGCCGGGGGCTGACCGGTCTCAGAGGACAGGAAGCGTCCCGGGGCCGGGGACTGCCGGGGAGCTGACGGCCCCGCCGCTGGGGGCGAGCCGGCCACTCCCGTACCGCCTGCGGCGGCGGGAGGAGGGAAGCCGGTGGCGGCGACTCCCGGAAAGGGCGGGGTGGACGGGACCCGGGGCTGGCCCCAGGCCCGCTGTAGGGCATCGGCCACCACCTGGCGAAGCCACTCCCGGGCCTCCGGTTCGTCCAGATAGGAGGCGGGGGAGGGCCTGCCGGCGGGACCGGGTCCTGGGGTCTGGATCACGCCGGAAGGCGTCGTCCCGGCAGCTGGTCCGGGGGTGCCCGCGCCTCCGCGCCTGCCGGTGATGGCGCCGGGGTAGCCGGCGGCGAAAGGTGCCGGGCCCGGTCCCGAAGCAGCGCCGGAAGCGGCGCCGAGGGCCTGGACCACCATGCTGCCGGCGAGCCGGGCCAGGCCCAGGGCGGCATCCAGAAGGTCCACCAGGTGCTCGCGGGCGGCATCGTCCAGGGGCAGCCCCTGATACCGCAGGGGCCGGGTGGGATCCCGCAGCAGGCTGCGGAGGTCCAGGGGGCCGGGCAGCGGATCACGCCCGGTGACAAGCCAGTCCAGGCTGCGGTCCAGGGCCGCCGCCAGGGTGACGGCCACGGCCAGGGACGGGTGCTTGACGCCCCGTTCGATGTCGCTCAGGTGGGACGGGGAGATGTGAGCCCGCCGGGCCAGGTCCTTGACGGACAGACCGGCGGCCTGGCGGGCGAGGCGGATGCGCTGGCCAACGGCAACGGGATCGGATTGCATGACGTCATGAACATTAGCACCGCTTGCAGAGGCGATGAAGCGGCCGCGGTTCGCCGGAGGCGAACTTGACGGAACCAGCCGCAGCCCCCGGTGCCGGCGGGTGCGGCGAAGGGCGTGCTGGGGCCTGCCTTAACAGGTTGCGGTAACAATGGAGGCTTGAGGATGTTAGGGTACTGCTGGGCACCGCCCGGGACTGGCAACAAATCCCGCGCGGGCGTGGCATTCTGCGGTGCACCTGCCCCACCAGCGACCCTGCTGCCATCCTCTGTTCGCTAGAAGCGTGTTTCCGTCTTGAGTTCCCCATGGTAGATTTCACTATCGGCGAAAAGAAATCGCCAGCGGCGATAACCAGTATTCGCCCCGGGAGGGCAAAGGCGGGAGAGTCAGGGTGGTCGGCGAGGGCATTTCTGCGGCGCTGCGCGACCTGGCGGAGTTCGGGTGGGTGGATGTACCCGGCCGTCAACTGGCGGAGGTGATTGCCGCCGAAGCCCGGCGGCTGGGCGTGGAGGCCCGCATCATCCCCTTGACCAACCAGTGGTTCCGGGTGGAGACCTATTCCAAGCCCAATCCGGGCCGGGCCTGGGTGGCGGTGCGGGCGGTGGTGACCCGGCCGCGGGGAGGCCGGCCCCGCCCGGGCGGCGCGGGAGGGCAAGGGGGTGCTCCGGGGCAGTCGCCCCAGCCGGGCGGCGACGACCAGGTCACCGAGCATCTGGTCATCGTGGACACGGGGTCGGTGGTCCACATCTTTGCGTTCCCGCCCGATTCCCTGGATGAGGCACGGGCCTTCGCCCGGCAGGTCGAACAAGAGGGGATTGCAGACCCCCGTCGCCTGGAGGCGCTGGCGGGCCGTATGGGTGGCCGCCGCCGCTAGTGCCGGCCGGCCGGGCCCTGCCGGGCTCCGGGCGCGCCTCGTGCCTTCGGGAAGCACCCGGCCCAGGTCCCATTGCCGGGCGCGGGCGGGCCTCCGGTGGTATGGCGCCGGCGGTGGGGCGCGGCAGGAACCCCCGGCGGGCCCGCGAAACGTCTCCAGGTGCCCGCCGGGATGCCTCGCCCGCCGTCGCCGCGGGGACGGGCAGCCCGCCATGGCAGCCTGTCGCCCGATCCCGCCCGTTCCACCAGCCGCGCCGCAAGGGGGAGGGCCGATCGGAGAGCACCCCGGCGGCCCGGCGGCGCACCGGGAGGCGAAGCACGGCATGGGACAGCGGACGCCCCTGGCGGTCGACATCGAAACCGTGGGCTTCGACTGGGACGAGTTACACCCCGAGGTGCAAGATTACCTGATGCGCCGGGCGCGGGACGACGACGAGCGGTCGAGGGTCAAGGACCAGCTGGGCCTGCATCCCGGCACGGGCCGGGTGGTGGCCATCGCCCTCTGGCGGCCCTATGAAGACCGAGGCGGTGTGCTGGTGGAAGACCCGGCCGCCACGGCCCCCCGCTGGGCCCCCTTCCCCGAGGCCGGTGCCGGCGCCCTGATCTACCGGGGCTCGGAGCGGGATATCCTGACGGAGTTCTGGCGCTACGTCAGCCAGCACGCAGGGACCCTGATCACCTTCAACGGCCGGTCCTTCGACGGGCCCTTCCTCATGATCCGCTCGGCCATCCTGGGAGTCGTGCCCACCCGCAACCTGGTGCCCTACCGGTACAGCTTTCAGGACCACTGCGACCTGGCGGAGGTCCTGTCCTTCTACGGTGCGCGCCAGCGCAATTCGTTCCTCTTCTGGTGCCACCAGTTCGGCATCCCCTCGCCCAAGCAGGCGATGGACGGGGCGGAGGTAGGTGAAGCCTACCGGCAGGGGCGCATCGACGACATCGCCCGCTATTGCCTGGCCGATGCCCGGGCTACGGCCGAGCTGTACCGGCGGCTGGAACCCATGATTGCGGTGATGGACGGGCGGAGCCAGGGCGGCGAGGGCGGGACGGCCCCTGGCAACGGCCCGTCACCGGCCGGCCCGGGCGCACCCGGCGGCGAAGCGCCGCCGGGCACGGCCCGGTGATGGCCGGCCCGCAGAGGGGTCACCGAGGCCCGGCAGGGCGGTGCCGCGTCCGGCCCCGTCTCCCCCGGGGCATGGTGGTTGGAGCGGAACTCGTGACGGCTGCACCCCGTCGAGGGCGGGTCCCCAGGGGCGGGCGCCCGCCGGTGCCCCGGCGGCTGCGACCGGGTGCACTGGCGGCGGGTGAGACATGAAGCGGGATCGTAAGGCATGGGGCGTGATCATGGACCGGAACGGACTTCAGCCAGACCAGCCGGAGACCAGTGTGCCGCCGGGGCCGGGGCCTGCACCCGGCCGGCGGGGGCCCCTGGCGATGGGGGACCTGGTGGTCTTCGTCGACAGCAAGCAGCGCCGGCGGCTGCAGCGGCTGCGCCAGGGCCGGGTCTTCCAGGCCCCGGCGGGTGGCATCGTGCGCCACGAGGCCGTGGCCGGCCTGCCGGAGGGCAGCACGGTGGTGACCAGCACCGGCGGCCGCCTGCGGGTACTGCGCCCGACCCTGGAGGAGTACATCCTCGCCATGCCGCGACGGACCCAGGTGATCTACCCCAAGGACCTGGGGCAGATCATCATCCGGTCGAACCTGCGACCGGGGGACCGGGTGCTGGAGGCGGGGGTGGGTTCCGGCGCCACCACCCTGGCCCTCCTTCAGGCCGTGGGCCCGGGAGGCCAGGTGATCTCCTACGAGCGGCGGGCCGAGTTCGCCCGGCTGGCCCGGGAGAACGTGGAGCGCTTCCTGGGCTACGCGCCGTCCTGGTGGCGGGTCGAGTTGCGGGATGTCTACCAGGGGATCGCCGAGCGCGATCTGGACGCCATCGTGCTGGATGTGCCCGAACCCTTCCACTGTGTGGGCGCGGCGGCGGAGGCCCTGCGCCCGGGCGGCGTCCTCCTCTGCTGGCTGCCCACCACCAACCAGGTCCAGCAGCTGGTCACCGCCCTTCAGGCCCACCCTGCCTGGGACCTGGTGGAGACCACCGAGCTCCTGCTGCGGCCCTGGCACGTGACGGCGTCCAGCGTGCGTCCCGAACACCGCATGGTGGCCCACACCGGCTTCCTCATCAGCGCCCGGCGGGTGGTGCCTGGCGCTGCCGCGGGGGCTACCGGCGTTGGCCCAGGCGCACCTGCAGGGGAAGCCTCGGACGCACCCCCGGCAGGGGATGGGGGCGAGCCCGAGGTGGCCCGGGAGCACCCCGGGCCGCACCCCGGACCGGCTGATCGTCTCAATTGATGAGCTTCCCGTGTCGACCGGCCTTCCCGTATTCACGCGCCTCCCCGTCTCCCCGCCTACCCGCCCGGGCCGGCCCTTCCGGGATCCGGGCGGCGAAGCTTGTCGGCCGGTCCTGGCCGGCTTGCCGTCACCGTCCATCAAAATCTGGCGCCTCCAGCCTGCGGCCGCCGGTACCGGCGGCCTATTCTCTTGCTCTCCCAGCTCCGCGGCGTGCCGGCCCCGGTCCCTTCCGCCGCTCGCCCTGCCGGGCGGGCCAGGCGGTGAGCCGCCGCCCCATCCCTGCCCCCGCCCCCGGGCCGGAACGGACCTTCCCGTCCCCTTCGCATCCTGTCGGCTGGCTCCGGGGCCTGTCGCAATTTTTGTCCGGGCCACCTCGCCGTTGCGACAAAACTCCGGCAGGCGGCCCCGTTACAATCGGGCCACAGCTTGTCCCCCGGTCGGGGGACAAGCTCCCGGCATGCGTCACGGGATGGCCGGCCGGTGGACCCTGCGGGGAGGGGCGCCGCCGCCGGCCGGAGCGAGGTGAACGGTCATGGGGAAGAACGGGCGGCGCGGGCCGGTGGCATGGCGATCCCTGGCGTCAGGGGGCGGAGGCCGGTTCCGCCAGGACCAGGGCGGCCAGAGGGAAGGCACGGTACCCGGCCCAGGCGCCCGGGCGCACGGCAGCCTGGCGGCCGGGGGTGGCGCCGGCGGCGCCGCCGGGGGCCACACGGGCTCCGGTGCCCGGCCAGGCGCGGGCACCTGGGAAGGACGGTGGCACCAGGCCCTGGCCTGGGGGCCCCCGTGGGCTGCCGCTCTGGCCCTGGCCTGGCTGGCCGGGCGGGTCCAGCCGGCGGGCCTGCCCTCACCCCTGGCTCTGCCCCTGGTTCTGGCCACCCTGGCCATGGCGCCGCGCCTGGGCTGGCTGCTGGTGGCGGCCGCCGCTGCCGGTGCGGCCAGCCGCGGTGCCCTGTACGGGGCAGCGGTGCTGGTGACGGCGGCGGCCCTGCTGCGGCTTGAGCAGCGGATCCTGGCCCGCTGGGAGCGGGCGGGTGAGTCCCTCCGGGAAGGTGGAGCGTTGGCGGGAGGAACCCCTGCCGCCGGCGCCGCCCCCTCCTGGCGGCTGCTGGACGGCTCCGCCGCGGGCATCGTCCTCCTGGCCGGGGCCCTCTGGGGGTGGCCCCGCAGCGACCTGGGGTGGGCGCTGGATCAGGTGGTGGGGCTGGCGGTCACGGCCGGGATCTTGCTCCTGGCCCTGCCCTGGGCCCGCCAGGCGGTGGCGGTGGCCCTCTCCCTCCTGCCGCCCTTGCCGGGCAGCCTCGGCCGGGTGGCGGCCGGGCCGCCCGTCGTCCGGACGGTTCACGGCCGGAGAGCGCTGGCCCTGCTGGTGGTCCTGGCCACGGGTGGCCTGGACGGGGTCCAGCTGCTGGGCATCGACACGGCCCTGGTGGTCCGCGGTGTCGCCGTTCTCGTGGCGGCTCACCTGGGAGGTGCCCAGGCGGGGGCCCTGGCGGGCACGGCCGCCGGGCTGCTTGGGCTGCTGGGCGGTCAGGGGGCCCTCTGGGGCCTGGCGTGGCTCGCCCTGGCGGGCGCAGCCAGCGGGCTCCTGCAACGGTATGGGAGGGCGGCGGCGGTGGCCGGCTTCCTTCTGGCCACCGCGGTGGTCGGCGGCTCGCTGCCCACGGCGGCTGGGGTCGGACAACTGGCGGGCGGCGCCGCCACGGCGCTGGTCATCTACCTGGGCATCGCCGCCACGGGCTGGCCCGGGCGGCTGGCGGAGCGCCTGGAGGCCGCCCTGCCGGGCCACTGGGCCGGCGGGCGGTCCGGGGAGGCCGGCCGGGTGGGCGGCGCGACCGGACCGGCCGGGTTCGTCCCCGGTCCCGGACAGGCAGGTGGGGAGACCGGCTACGGGCCCGCTGCCCCATCAGCAGGCCGGGGCCGGGCGGCCGCTGCGGCGGGATTCCAAGGGGTGCACCCCGGCGGGGCAAGCCCGACCCTGCCTGCCGCGGGTCCCGCCGCCGGTGGGGGCGCCGCTGCCCGCCGCACGCCGGCGGCAGCCGGGCTGGCCGGTGGCCTCGACGGCCAGCGGCTATGGGACGTCCCTGCGCCGGCCCCGGGCTCCGGCCCGGCGGGCCGGCCCGCGACGGCGCCTGCGGGCGGTACCGCGTTCCCTTCCCATCCCGGGATGCCGGCCTGGCCCTCCCTGCTGGCCGACCTGGCCCGGTTGATCGAGCCGGACCCCAGGGCCTGGGACCCGCGGGAGCAGGTAGGGGAGCTCATCAACGACGTGGCCCGGCGCCACTGCCTGCGCTGCCCCATGGCCCGCACCTGCTGGCAGGACCAGTTCACCCAGACCTATCAGGCCTTCTTCGATATCCTGGCCGGCCATGAGCGGGGTACCGGCTTCCGGCAGGAGGCCGTCGCCCCGGCCCTGCGGGCCCGCTGCCCGCGGTTGCCCGCCATCAGCCGGTCGCTGGCGGAAGGACTCGACGTGCTGCGCATCGAGATGCGCTGGCAGCGGCGCCTGGACCGCCACCATCGCCTGGTGGCCCAGCAGCTGCGCGAGCTGGCGGCCCTGGCGGCCCAGGGGACGGGGCAGCCCCCGGCTCCCCGCCGCCCGGGATGGCGCTACGGCATGCGCGTGGGCGTGGCCCGCACTCCCAAGGAGGGGCGCTGGATCTCCGGCGACGGTTACCTGTGCCGGTCCTTCGACCAGGGCGGCCGCATGGTGCTGGTGATCAGCGACGGCATGGGGTCGGGGCGCCGTGCCGCCAACGAGTCACGCCTGGCCCTGCAGTTGCTGGAACGGATGCTGGAGGCCGGCCTGCCCGCCACCCCGGCGGTGCGGTTGCTCAACACCGCCCTGGCCCTGCGGGACCGGGAGACCTATACCACGGTCGACCTGGCCGCGGTGGACCTGGAACGGGGCCGGGTGGAGTTCGTCAAGATCGGCGCCGCGCCCAGCTTCGTGCGGCGGGCCCGGGAGGTCCAGATGATCGCCCACCCCGCGCCGCCGGCCGGCTATGTGGAGGAAGGCGATGTCCAGGCCGGCAGCGGGGTCCTGGAGCCGGGCGACCTGGTGGTGCTGGTCTCCGACGGCGTGCTGTCCGCCTTTGGTGACGTGGACGCCGCCACGGCGTGGATCCGCGGCTATCTGGCCGGCCTGGAGGACGACGACCCCCGCCGGGTGGCGGCCCGCATCGTCAAGGAGGCCCTGCGCCGCTCGGGCGACCGGGCCCCCGACGACATGACGGTGGTGACCGGAAAACTCTTGCCGCGGGCCCAGCTGGCGCCAGCCGCCGGTGCCGGCGCCGGTGGCCTGCGGTAGCACCAACCCAAACCCTCTCTCCCCTGAGCGGCGGTTCCCGGCGGCGGGCCGTCGCCTTCCCCTGCGCGGTCCTCCGGAGCCTGCGGGCCAGCCCGCGGCGGCCGGCGGCCGCGCTGCTTTTTGTCCCCGCGCCTAGTAATGTAAATAGGAAACGACCCTCGCCCGGCGACGGGATAGGGGGGGCGGGAAGCCGTGGAACGGCCCGGCGAGGCGGGGGGCACCGCCGTCCCCCCGGCCATCCGGCGACTGGAAGAACAGGTGCTCCTGGCGGCCGGCCGGCGCCGCCTGCTGGAGGCCGGGCAGCGGGTCCTGGTGGCCGTCTCGGGCGGCCGCGACTCCATGGTCCTGCTGGATGTGCTGGACCGGCTCCGGCCGGTCCTTGGGCTGGCCGCCCTGGGGGTTGCCCACGTGGACCACGGCCTGCGGCCGGATTCGGCGGGCGACGCCCGCTGGGTGGAAGAGCAGGCCGCAGCCCGCGGCCTGCCCTTTCTCTGCCGCCGGGTGCACATCCGGCCGGGACGCCGCTCCCTGGAGGAAGGGGCCCGCCTGGCCCGCTACCGTGCCCTGGCGGCCATGGCCCGCCAGTTCGGCGCCCAGCGGGTGGCCCTGGCCCACCATGCCGGCGACCAGGCGGAAACGGTGCTGATGCGCCTGCTGGCAGGGGCCGGGGTGCGGGGGCTGGCGGGGATGCCCTGGCGGCGGGGCCCCTTCGTCCGGCCCCTGCTGGCCACCGAGCCGGCCCTGCTGGCCGCCTATGCGGCCGCCCGGGGCCTGGGCTGGCGCGATGACCCCTCGAACCAGGACCTGACCTTTCTCCGCAACCGGATCCGGCACCGGCTGCTTCCCCTGCTGGAGGCCGAGTTCAACCCGCGGGTGGTGACCGCCCTGGGCCGGGTGGCCGCGGTACTGGCGGCGGAAGGCGCCCTGCTGCGCCGGCGTACCCGGAGGCTGGAGGGGCGGCTGGGATACAGGCTGGGACCCCGCTGGGCGTGCCGGGTGGACGATCTGGCCCGGCTCCCCGTGGCCGACCAGCGCCGGTTGCTGCAGGCCGCCTACCACCGGCTGGCCCGGCGGCCTTTGCCCCTGGCCCACTGCGAGGCCGTAAGGGCCCTGGCGGCGCCGGCGAAAGAGGGCGAGCCCCGGCCATGGGCGCCGGAAGTCCGGCCGGACGCGGCAGCGGGGCCGGCGGTGGGACAGGGGGCACGGCCACCGGGGGCGGTACCGTCCGTCGAGGCGCCGCCACCGCCGCCCGGGGCACCGCCGGCAGAGGCGCCGCCAGCGCCGCCCGGGGCACGACCGCAAGGGGAGGCCCGGCCGGAGGGGTGGCCCGGGTCAACCCCGGAGCCCGGGCCGGAGGCAGGGAGGAGCTTCGAGGCACCGGTGGCGGGCCGTGGGCTGGATCTACCCGGCGGGTGGCGGGCCCGGCGCCAGGGGTCGTGGCTCTGGCTGGAACCCCAGGCCGGCGGCCGGCTCCGCGCCGCCACGCCCGTTCCCGGGACGCCCGGCGGGGAGGAACCCGCGCAGGCGCCGGCGCCGGGCGAGCCGGCCCCTGGAACGGCGCGGATCCTGCGGGTTCCCGGCGCCTGGCCGCTGGAGTCCGGCCTGTGGCTCCGGGCCCGCTGGCTGGAGGGAGACGCGGCGCGCCAGGCGGTAGCCCGGCTGCTGGCCGCAGGGCCGGCTGGCCCGCACCTGCCACCATACCCGGAAGGGAGGGCGGCGGCGCACCGGGCGAATCCCGGTCCCCGGTTCCTGGCCCGGGTGATCTGCCCCGCCCGGGCCGTGCAGGGACCCCTGATCCTGCGCCGGCCCCTGCCCGGCGAGAGCATGCAGCCCCTGGGGGGCAAGGGGCACCGCTCCGTGGAACGGATTTACCGCACCGCGGCCCGCCGGGGCGACCTGGACCTGGTGGACCCCGCCACGGGAACCGGCGCCCGCCTGGGACCGTGGGTGGTCGCCGCCGGCCGGGATGTCCTCTGGCTGGTGGGGGTAAGGGCGGCGGAAGGGTGCCGGGTTCGTCCGAAAGACCAGCGGGTGCTCTTGCTGGAGGTGCAGGCGGGGCTCGGGCCGGGCGGCGGGCCTGGAGGGTGGTGAGGGGCGACATAGCCGCACCATGGGCGCCGTGTTATAATGGGGGCGCCTTTACGGCGTCAGAAGGCGCAAAAACGCGGCGCCATGCCGTCGAGGTCCGGCCTGAACCCGCCTCGGCCGGGGGCAGGCCCGCGGGCCGCGCCCTGAGCGGCCGCAAGGAGGGCCATGATGAAGCCAAACCGCGTCTTCAAGAACCTGCTGTTCTACCTTATCCTGCTCTTCTTCGCCATCGCCATCGTCCAGCGCTTGAACCCGGTGACCACCGAAGTCCAGTCCCTGTCCACCGGTGAGCTGCTGGAGAAGATCGAGCAGGGTCAGGTGGAACGCGTCGTCTATGACGAGAGCCGCCGGGCGGTGACGGGGCAGCTCAAGGACGGCACCCACTTCCGCGCCAACGTCCCCGACCTGGACTGGCCGACCATCCGGGAATGGCAGCAGAAGGGTGTGCAGGTGGACACGCGGCCCATCGAGGAGACACCCTGGTGGACCAACCTTTTGACGGCCCTGCTGCCGGTGATCCTGGTGGTGGCCGCGTTTTTCTTCATCATGCAGCAGACCCAGGGGACGGGAAGCCGGGTGATACAGTTCGCCAAGAGCCGCGCCCGGCTGCACCAGCCCGACGAGAAGCGGCGCATCACCTTCGACGACGTGGCGGGGTACGAAGAGGTCAAGGAAGAGCTGAAGGAGATCGTCGACTACCTGAAGAACCCGCGGCGCTACATCGAGCTGGGCGCGCGCATCCCCAAGGGCGTGCTGCTCTACGGCCCGCCGGGCACGGGCAAGACCCACATGGCCCGGGCGGTAGCCGGCGAGGCGGGGGTTCCTTTCTATTACATCAGCGGTTCGGATTTCGTCGAGATGTTCGTCGGCGTGGGCGCGTCCCGGGTGCGGGACCTGTTCGAGCAGGCCAAGCGCAACGCGCCGGCCATCGTGTTTATTGACGAGATCGACGCCGTGGGCCGGCAGCGGGGCGCGGGCTACGGCGGCGGCCACGACGAGCGCGAGCAGACCCTCAACCAGCTGCTGGTGGAGATGGACGGCTTCGGCACCAACGAGGGCATCATCGTCATGGCGGCGACCAACCGGCCGGACGTGCTGGACCCGGCCCTGCTCCGGCCGGGCCGGTTCGACCGCCAGATCGTGATCGACCGGCCCGACCTGGTGGCCCGGGAGGCGATCCTCAAGGTCCACACCCGGTCCAAGCCGCTGGCGCCCGACGTGGACCTGGCGCTGCTGGCGCGGCGCACGCCGGGCTTCACCGGGGCCGATCTGGAGAACCTGGTCAACGAGGCGGCCCTGCTGGCGGCGCGGCGGCGCAAGAAGCAGATCGACATGCAGGACCTGGAGGACGCCATCGACCGCATCGTGGCCGGCGGCCCCGAGCGCAAGACGCGGGTGATGAGCGAGAAGGAGAAGCAGCGGGTGGCCTACCACGAGGCGGGGCATGCCCTGGTGGCCAAGCTGCTGCCCAACACGGACCCGGTGCACAAGATCTCCATCATTCCCCGCGGGGCTGCCCTGGGCTACGTGATGCAGCTGCCCACCGAGGACCGTTACCTGATCACCCGCCAGGAGATCCTGGACCGGGTCACCATGGCCCTGGCGGGCCGGGCCGCGGAGGAACTGGTCTTCGGCGAGGTCAGCACCGGCGCCCAGGACGACCTGGAGAAGTCGACCAAGATGGTGCGCCGGATGATCACCGAGTTCGGCATGAGCGACGAGCTGGGCCCCATGACCTTCGGCCACAAGATGGACGCGCCCTTCCTGGGCCGCGACCTGATCCGCGAGCGCAACTACAGCGAGGAAGTGGCGGCGGCCATCGACCGGGGCATCAGCGAGGTGATCAACGACTGCTACGACAGGGCCCTGCGGCTGCTGCGGGAGCACCGGGACAAGCTGGAGCGCATCGCCCGCCGCCTGCTGGAGAAGGAGACCATCGAGGCCGAGGAGCTGGACGCCCTGCTGCAGCAGGAGGGGGACGAACCGGCGGCGGCCGGCGAGAAGGCCTCCTGACGCCTGAAGCCGCCTGCGACCTGGGGCCGCCTGACCGCGCCACCGGCCCCGCGAAGCCGCCAGCTGGGTCTATGCGGAGAAGGCAGCCCGGGGCACGCCGCCCCGGGCTCTTTGCCGCCGGCGGGCCGGGTCTTCAGGAATATCCCTGACCGGGAGCGTCGCCTTCACAGGCCGCAGGCGGTGCGGCACAATGGGGAATGTCCTGAAGAAGGAAAGCAAGGGCACCGCGCCCCGGGGAGGGTGAAGGATGGGCGACGGGCAAGCCACCCGCCAGCGGGAAGAGAAGCTGCAGCGGCGCCAGCGGGAGCGGCAAAAGCTGCAGGCCACGCGGGAGACCCTGCGCCGGCTGCTGGCCATCACCCGCCGCTGCCGCACCGGGGAGGAGTTTGCCCGTGCCCTCACGGCCCTTTGGGCCCAGGACACGCGTTTCGGCGGCGATCCGGGGCGGGGAGCGGGCCCGGCCTCCGGCGCCGCCCGTGCCGATGCGGGGGGTGCCGTCGCCGGCGATCCCGCGGGCACTCCTGCCCCCGGTACGGCGGCCGGCGCCAGGTCCCCCGGCGCCGACGGCGCCCTCGTCACCGGGACTGCGGCTGCGAATGGGGCCGGCGCCGGCCCGGCTGCCGGACCTGCCGCTGCGGCCCTGTGTGCCCTGGCGGCGCTGCCGCCGCGGCAGCGGCCTGCCGAGCTGCAGCGCCGGTTCGGCCAGCTGGTGCCCGCTCCGGTGAGGGAGATCCTCCAGCGCCTTGACCAGCACGGGTACGGCGCCTTCCTGGTCGGCGGGTGCGTCCGGGACCTCCTGATGGCCCGGCCGCCCAAGGACTGGGACGTGGCCACCGCCGCCCGGCCGGACGAGGTGCGGCGCCTCTTCCCGCGCACCATCCCCACGGGCATCGAGCACGGTACGGTGACCGTCCGGCTGCGGGGCATGAGCGTGGAGGTCACCACCTTTCGCCAGGAAGCAGGCTACAGCGATCACCGTCACCCCGACCGGGTGGAGTTCACCCGCGACCTGCGGGCCGACCTGGAGCGGCGGGATCTGACCATCAACGCCATGGCGCTGGACCACCAGGGGCGGCTGCACGATCCCCTGGGCGGCCTGGATGACCTGGAACAGGGGCTGGTGCGGGCCGTGGGCGATCCCGAGGAGCGCTTCCGCGAGGATGCCCTGCGCCTGCTGCGGGTGGTGCGTTTCGCAGCGCGCCTGGGTTATCGGGTCGAACCCCGCACCGGGGCGGCCCTGGCGCGCTGCGCCTCCCTGATCCGCCACGTCTCCTGGGAGCGCATCCGGGAGGAGATGGCCGGCCTGCTCACCAGCCCGCGTCCTGCCTGGGGGCTGGAGCTGCTGCGCACCAGCGGGCTGCTGGAGCCCATCTGGCCCGAGCTGCTGGAAGGGGTGGACGTTCCGCAGAACGTCCACCATGCCTACACCGTCTGGGAGCACAACCTCCTGGCTTGCGAGTACACGCCGCCGGTCCTGCGGCTGCGCCTGGCGGGCCTCCTGCACGACGTGGGCAAGCCGCGGACGGTGTCCGTCGACGCCCAGGGCGAGCGGCACTTCTACCACCACGAGGTGGTGGGGGCCCAGATGGCCCGGGACATGCTGCGGCGGCTGCGCTTCGACAACGAGACCGTCCAGCACGTGGTCCACCTGGTCCGCCACCACCTGGCGCTGCACCACTACCCCGGGATGACCGACGCCGCCATCCGGCGGCTGATCCAGCGCATCGGCTTCGACTACCTGGAAGATCTCATCATCCTGCGGGTGGCCGACCGGGCCGCCTCGGGAACCAAGCGGGCGCCCATCTCCCGGGGCGCCTACCGGCTGCTCACCCGCATGGAGAAGATCCTGGAGCAGGACGCGGCCTTCAGCCTGCACGACCTGGCGGTGGACGGCCACGACGTCATGGCGGCCACGGGCCTGGGACCGGGACCGGCCATCGGCTGGATCCTGCAGCAGCTGCTGGAGGACGTGCTGGACGAACCCGCCCGGAACCGGCGGGAGTGGCTGCTGGAACGGGCCGCCCAGCTGCGGGGGGAGGCCGAGGAGCGGTTTGCCGGCCGGAAAGGGCGATCTTCCTGAGAGCGGGCTGAGACGGGGGGAGGGATGCCCCGGCTCCGGTGGCCCGCTCGGGAGTTGGGCCCCGGGGCGCGGCGCCGCGGCATCCCCCTGGCGGGAGCGGTCCGGCCCGTGCCGGGCGGCAGCGCAGCCGGGTCACCGGGACGGGCACGGGCCGCCAGCATGGTGCGGGACGGAGGACCAGGGAGGGTGAGGGGCGTGGACGGGACGAGGGGCGCGGGCACGGGCCCGGCAGGAGGGGCCCGGCGGGACGGTGCCGCCGGGACGGCGGCAGGGGGTGGACCCCGGGCAGGAGGGCCTTCCGTACCCCAGATGGGGCGGCTGCGGGCCCTGCAGGAGCGCATGGCGTCGGCGGGGATCGACCTTCTGATCCTGACCCCGGGGACCAGCTGGTTGTATCTCACGGGCCTTCCCCTGCTGGGCAGCCGGCTGGCCCTGGCCGTGGTACCGCGGCGCGGCGAGCCCGCCTTCGCCGTGCCCCTGCTGGAGGCCGGGCGGGTGGCGGAGGCGCCCCTGGTGCGGGCCCTGGCGGCAGGAGGGCCTGGGGAACCCCGGGCGCCGGCTGCGGGGTCCGGCGTCGGTGGGGCTGCGCGCGGCGCCTCCGGCGTATCCCCCGCGGCCCGGCCCGCCCCGGTTGACCCGGCCACCCCGGCTGCTGCGGCCGCCCCGGCCGAAGGCGCCGGGGTGGCCGGGTCCGGGGGGGTGGGCCGGGCGGCGGGGGATACGCAGGAGGCGCAGCGCGCAGCCCCACCGACGCCGGACCCCGCAGCCGGCGCCCGGGGTTCCCCAGGCCCTCCTGCCGCGAGGGCCCGCACCAGGGGCGCGTCCGCCACCCGCCCGGCCTCCAGCAGGGGCACGGCGAAGGCGGGCTCG